>JAHFUP010000114.1 GCA_023265025.1 Acidimicrobiia bacterium
GGGGCTATAGCTCAGTCGGTTAGAGCGCACCCCTGATAAGGGTGAGGTCGCTGGTTCGATTCCAGCTAGCCCCACGCCCCGGGAGGGTGTGGTGAAGGCCCTCCGCCGTGGCGCGCTCGCGCTGGTCCTCGCGGGCCTGGCCGCCGCCGGCGTGCGGTTCAAGCGCGGCGGCCCCGTGCCGTTGCAGCAGGGCGGTTGGCGGGAGCTCAGCGGACCGGAACTCAAGTAGTGGTGCGCGCCGTGGTGGTGGGCGCCGGCGCGGTGGGGGTGCGCGCCGCCCGCCAACTCCTGTTCCTCGGCGAGGTTGACAGCCTCGCCATCGTCGAGCCCAAGGCCGGTCGCCAGCAGGCCGTCGTCGACTCGCTCGGCGAGCCGGCGTTCGCGGCCGACGACCTGTACGCCGTCGTCGACCGGGCCGACGTCGTGCTCCTCGCCGGCCCCGCCGGCCACCGGGCCGCGGCCGAGGCCGCCCTCGACAACGGCGTCTCGGTGGTCTCGGTCTCCGACGACGTCGACGATGTCCGTGACCTGCTCGCCCTCGACGCCGAGGCGAGGGAGCGGGGCGTGCACGTGGTGGTCGGCGCCGGCTTCTCGCCCGGACTGTCCTGCCTGCTGGCCGCCCTGGCCGCGCGGAGCTTCGAGCGGGTCGACGAGATCCACGTGGCCAAGGTCGGCGCCGGCGGCCCGGCGTGCGCCCGCCAGCACCACATCGCCCTCCAGGGCCCGGCGGTCGAGGCCGGCGCCGGCACCTGGCAGCGGCGCCGGGGCCAGTCCGGTCGGTCGCTCGTCTGGTTCCCCGACCCGGTGTGCGGGGTCGACTGCTACCGCGCCGCCCTGCCGGAGCCGCTGCTCCTCGCCCCCGCCTTCCCGACCGCCGATCGGATCACCGCCCGGGTCGGCGCCAACCGCCGCGATCGCCTCACCGCCCACCTCCCCATGCTGCGCCGGCCCCACCCGGAGGGCAGCCTCGGCGGCGTGCGGGTGGAGGTCCGCGGCCGGCAGGGTCAGGCCACCGCCGACCGGGTGCTCGGGGCGGTCGACCGGCCCGCGGTCGCCGCCGGCGCCGTGCTCGCCCTTGCCGCCCGGTGGGCGGTCGACGGCCGCCTCACCCGTACCGGCGCCGGCGGGCTGGCGTCGCTCGCCGACCCGGGCCCGTTCCTCGCCGCCCTCGCCGAACGGGGCGTCAAGGCCGCCATCTTCGAGGGCGCCGGGGCGTCAGCGAACCAGGCGTGACATCCGGCGGTCGGCGAGGATTTTCCCGCCGGTCTGGCATGCCGGGCAGTACGTGACCTCGTAGGACTCGTACGACACCCGCCGCAGGCCGTCGCCGCATGTGGGGCAGGGCGTGCCGTGGCGGTTGTGGACGACCCAGTGGTCGCCCACCTTGGTCGGCAGCCCGCCGGTCCGCCGGCGCTCGGCGACCAGCCCCTCGGTCAGCACCGATCGGATGGCGTGGAGCAGCGCCTGGCGCTCGGGCGGCTTGAGCGACGTCAGCGACGCGTAGGGCGACACCCCCGCCCGGTGCAGGCTGTCGTCGGTGTAGCCCCGCCCGATGCCGGCGACAGTGGACTGCTGGCGCAGCAGCGTGTGGACCCGCCGGCCGTCGCTGCCGTTGAGGATCAGCTCGGCGAACTCGTCGGAGAACGGCTCGGGCCCGAGTCCGGCCATGGGCCCGTCGTTGCCCTCCTCCAGGACCCACCACCCCGCCTTCTTCTCGGTCCCGAACTCCTTGACCAGCACGGACGGTCGGCCGTCGAAGAGGAACCGCACCACCCCGAACTTGGGCCGGCTGCTCTTCGGCGGGCTCTCGACGTCGACCCGCCCGCCCTGCGACAGGTGGAACACGATGCGGGGACCGTCGAAGTCGAGCACCACGTACTTCCCCTGCCGGCCGACGGAGGTCAGCGTGCGCCCGGCCAGGCTCTCCGGCGCCGGCGAGTACGTCTTCAGCCCTGAGAATGAGATCGGGACGGCCGCCTCGAACTCGGCGCCACCGACGGCCGCCTCCAGCCGCTCGGCCAGCGCCTGCATCTCCGGCAGCTCGGGCACGGGAGCCATTCTAGGAGTCGGTCAGAATAGGGCCGTGCGCGAGGTCTGGGCCGGCGGCGACGCCTACGAGGCCTACATCGGACGGCGGAGCCGCCTGGTCGCCGGCCCCTTCCTCGACTGGCTCGACGCCGGCCCCGGCCGGCGCTGGCTCGACGTCGGGTGCGGTACCGGCGCCCTTACCGCCGCCATCGTCGCCCGTGCTGCGCCGGCCGGCGTCGTCGGCGTCGATCCGTCGGAGCAGCACGTGGCGTGGGCCGCGGCGAACGTCGCCGGCGCCCGCTTCGTCGTGGGCGACGCCGACCACCTCCCCTCCGACCCGGTCGACGTGGTGGTGTCGGGCCTCGCCCTGAACTTCATGCCCGACGCCGGCGCCGCCGTCCGCGCCATGCGCGACCGGGGGAGCACCGTCGCCGCGTACGTCTGGGACTACGCCGGCGGCATGGAGCTGCTCCGCCGGTTCTGGGACGCCGCCATCGCCCTCGACCCCGACGCGGCCGAGCTCGACGAGGCGACGAGGTTCCCGATCTGCCGGCCCGACCGCCTGCGCACGATCTGGCGCGACGCCGGCCTGGTCGACGGCGCCACCGCCCCGATCGACGTCCCGACCGTCTTTGGTGACTTCGACGACTACTGGACGCCCTTCCTCGGCGGCCAGGGGCCGGCGCCCGGCTACGTCGCCGGCCTCGACGACCGCCGGCGGGACCGGCTCAGGGACCGGCTCCGGCTCGACCTGCCGGCGGCCAACGACGGCGCGATCCACCTCACCGCCCGAGCGTGGGCGGTGCGCGGCACCATGGAGTGATGAGGCCGGCCCTCGCCCCCGTGCTGCTGGCCGCGCTCCTCCCACTCGCCGCCTGCGCCGGGTCTGGCGACTCGGACGACATCACCAAGTGCCCGGCGGTGAAGCCCTCCGGCGTGACCGTGCCCGGCTTGACCGGCCGCATCCTGTACACCTCCTCCGGTGGTGGCGCGGCGGCCTGCAGTGGCATCCTCGTGATGAACGCCGACGGCAGCGACCGGCGACGGATCACCGGGCCGCCGCTCTACGTGTCGTCGCCCCAGTGGTCCCCGGACGGCCGCCAGATCGCCTTCGGCGGTCCGTGCGGTGAGACGCCGAAGCCGGAGCTGTGCATTCTCGAGGCGGACGGGACCGGGCTGCGGGCCGTGACCCACCAACCGGGCTACCCGGCGTACCCGGCATGGTCACCTGACGGCCGGCGTCTTGCCTTCACCCGGAGCGAGGTGAGCCTTGGTCCGGACAACATCTATGTCATCGGCGTGGACGGTTCGGGTGAGGTCCGGATCACCGATGACACGAGCAACAAGCGGAGCCCGGCCTGGACGCCGGACGGTCGCACCATCGTCTACGAGGCCAACAACCAGCTCCAGCTCGTTCCGGCGACCGGCGGCCGTTCGACGCCTTTGGCGCCTGGCGGGACGGTCACCCAGACCCCCGCGGTGTCCCACGACGGGCGTCGCGTCGCCTTCTCCAGCAATCGGAGTGGCAAGGAGGACTCGACGTACGGGAAGGAGACCTACAGCTCGCCGGGCGCCGTCCTGCTACCTCCGTCCAGCGGGGCCCACGACATCTACGTCGTCGGGATCGACGGCAAGGGTCTGACCCGCCTCACGAACGACGTGTCCGCCAACTACGCGCCTGTCTGGTCCCCCGACGACCAGCACATCCTCTTCGACAGCGACCGCGAGGGTCGGCTCGAGTTGTATGTCATGAACCCCGACGGGACCGGCCAGACCCGCTTGACCAATCACCCCGAGGACGGCGCCGGCCAAGGCTCATGGACCCGCTGAGCGGGTCGCCCGATACAGCTCCCCAAGATCCGTCAGCTTTATGCATGAGTGTCCAGACCCGTAAGCTGCCGTCCAGGCTTCGCACGAGAGGGTGCACGATGAGCGCGCAACAGTCGGACGTTCCCACGGCGACCCCGGAGCTGGTCCGGCGGGCCAGCCAGCTCTGCCTCCGGGCCGAGCCGCACGCCCACGAGTCGCCCTGCGCCGCTCACCTGGCCGAGGCTCAGCGCCAGCTCCTTGGCGCCGGCGCCGCCGGCTGAGCCACTTCTTCACAAGACAGTGAACCCTGCCGACACACTGCGTTCATAAAACGCGGGCAAGATTCGACCATGCACGTGCGGGTCGGATGTGAGTTCCGCTACCGGGCGCCGGCCCCCACGCCGACGATTTGGCAGGTGCGGCCGCGACCCGAGGGTCCGCACTGGCTGGTGTCCCACAGTTGGAGCACCACGCCGGCGCTGCCGGTGTCCACGTATCTCGACGCCTACGGCAACGTCTGCGACCGTCTCAGCCTGGTCGAGGGCGAGAACCTCCTGCGCTACGACGCCATGGTGGAGGTGCCGGCCGACGTCGACCCCGCCGACAAGGACGCCCCCCAGCTCCTGATCGAGGACCTGCCGAACGAGGCGCTCGTCTACCTCCTGCCGAGCCGGTTCTGCCTCTCCGACCTCCTTCACGACCAGGCCTGGGATCTGTTCGGGGTGACCGAGCCCGGGTGGTCGCGGGCCCAGGCCATCGCCGACTGGGTGCATGCCAACGTGACCTTCCAGGCCGGCGCCAGCACGCCCACGACCACCGCGGTCGACATCTGGGACAAGCGGATCGGCGTGTGCCGGGATTTCGCGCAACTCGGCCTGACCTTCTGCCGAAGCATGAACATCCCTGCCCGATACGTCTTCGGCTACCTGCCCGACATCGGTGTCCCGCCGCCGTCGGAGCCCATGGACTTCTGTGCCTGGTACGAGGTCTACCTGGGCGACCGGTGGTGGACGTTCGACCCCCGCAACAACGAGCCTCGCACCGGCCGGGTCGTCATCGGCCGGGGGCGCGACGCCCTCGACGTGGCCATGGTGACCTCCTACGGCGGCGCCGTCCTGGAGACGATGCAGGTCTGGGCGGAGCAGGCCCAATGACGCGACTGGTCCTGGAGCAGACGCTGCGATACGACTACCCGTCGCAGATTCGCCGGCTGCGCCACCACCTGATGGTCACGCCGCCGGCCCGACACGGCGACCAGCGGCGGATCTCCGCCTCGGTCGAGGTCACCGGCGCCAAGGTGGCGATGGTGGAGTCGGTCGACTGCTTCGGCAACGTCGCCGTCGAGGTGACCGCCGCCCGGGTGCAGGCGGCCGTCGAGTTCGTCGTGAAGGTGGCGGTCGAGCGCGAGGGCGGCGCCGGCCCCGCGGCCGAGGTCGGACCGATGCTCGACCCCACGCCACTGACGCAGCCCGACGCCGCACTGGCCGGTGCGGCCCGCAACCTGCTGGCCGCCGGCGACGCCGGCTGGGCCCTGGCCGACCGGATCAACGCCTGGGTGGCGTCCACCATGCGGTACCGCCACGACGTGACCACGGTGAGCACCACCGCGGCCGAGGCCCTCGCCATCGGCCACGGCGTCTGCCAGGACTACGCCCACGTGATGCTCGCCGTCAGCCGGCTGTGCGGGCTGCCCGCCCGCTACGTCTCCGGCCACCTGGTGGGCGAGGGCGGCAGCCACGCCTGGGTCGAGGTGCTCCTGCCGTCGGTGGGGCAGCCCGGCGTGCTGGAGGCCGTCGCCTTCGACCCCACGAACGACCGGCGGGCCGGTTGCACCTACCTCACCATCGCCGTCGGCCGCGACTACGCCGACGTCGCCCCGACCCACGGCACCTACAGCGGGAGTCCCGGCGGCGGGCTGACCAGCTGGAAGTCGCTGGAGCAGGAAACGGGCGCTCTCGTCCCCGCGTGACGTGCTGATCCGGCGCGAGGTCGCAGCCGACGTCGAGGCGATCGACCGGGTGCACCGTGCCGCGTTCGCGGCCGGCGCCGGCGGCGCCGAGCCGATCGAGGTGGGGTTGGTGCACGCTCTCAGGGTCGACGCCGGCTGGGTGCCGGCGCTGTCACTGGTCGCCGAGGACGCCGGCGGGCAGGTCGTCGGCCACGTGGTCTGCACCGAGGGCTCGCTCGAGGGCACGCCCGTCGTGGGCCTCGGGCCGATCGGCGTGCTGCCCGAGGTCCAGCGGGCCGGCGTGGGCCGGGCCCTGATGCACGCCGTGCTGGCCGCTGCCGACGCCCTCGGGTACCCGCTGGCCGTGCTCCTCGGCCACCTCGACTACTACCCGCAGTTCGGGTTCCGGCCGGCGGCGACCCTGGGCGTGCTGGCGCCCGATCCCGCGTGGGGCGACCACTTCCAGGCCCGGCCGCTGGCGACGTGGACGCCCGAGCTGCGGGGCCGTTTCCGGTACGCCGCGCCGTTCGAAGCGCTCTGACTGACTACTGCTTGTAGCCCTCGACCACGTTCTCGGGGCGGACGGCGGCGTCGTCGACGTCCCGGCCGGCGGCCCGCCGGGCTCGCCGCTGGCGCAGCAGGTCCCAGCACTGGTCGAGGGCGACCTCGACCTTCCGGAGTCGGGCCAGTTCGTCGTCGGACAGCCCGACGCCGGCCTGTGACGACCGCTCCAGGGTGTGCTCCTCGTCCGCCAGTTGCCCGATCCGCTGCACGATCTCGACGTCGTCCATGCCGCGAACCCTACGCCCGGGACCGGCTCGCCGGCCTGAGCGGCGTGCCGGCCACGTCGCAGGAGAAATGGGTCTCGGCCGGCGCCGGCTCCAGGACGTCGCCGCGGATCGTCAGCCACGCCAGCACCCCGCCGGCGGCGGCCAGCGCCGCGCAGACGACCATCGCCGTCCGGAACCCGTCCTCCATCGCCGCCGGGTCGTAGAAGCGGGAGCCGCCGAGGCCGGCCACCGCCGGCAGCACGGCCACGGCCAGGAGGCCGGCGACCCGGGAGACGGCGTTGTTGACGCCCGACGCCACGCCGGCGTGACGGGCGTCGGCCGCAGCCAGGACGGTCGACGTCACCGGCGCCACGACCAGCACCAGCCCGAGCCCGAAGACCAGCACCGCCGGCAGGACGGTGGAGACATAGGCGTCACCGGGGTCGATGCGGGTCATGAGCAGCATGCCGACCGCGATCACGATGGGGCCGGCGGTGAGCGGGATGCGGGGCCCGATGCGCTGGGCCAGGGCACCCGACCGGGCCGACAACGCCAGCATCAGCCCGGTGACCGGCATCGACGCCGCGCCGGCGGCGATGGGTGAGTACCGGAGGGAGATCTGGAGGAAGGCGACGAGTAGGAAGAAGAACCCGCTCAGGGCGCCGTAGACCACGAACGTCACCAGGTTGGCCGCGGTGAACTGCCGCGACGCGAAGATGCCCAGCGGCATCATCGGGTCGGGGCTCTCCCGCTCGGCGAGCAGGAACCCGACGAGGGCGGCCACGCCGACGACCCCGGCGATCACGGAGCGGTCGATGAGGGCATAGGTCGTGCCGGCCAGCCCGAGGGCGGCCAGCGCGGCGCCCCGCCCGTCGAGGTGGCCACCGGCGGAGGGGTCGCGGGTCTCCGGGACGTGACGCCGGGCCGTCGTCACGACGAACACGCCGATCGGGAGGTTGATCAGGAAGATCGCCCGCCACGACACCGCGTCGACCAGGTAGCCGCCGAGCAGCGGCCCCAGGGCGGTGGCGACGCCGCCAAGCCCCGACCAGGCGCCGATCGCACGGGCCCGGTCCTCGGCCCGGAAGCTCGACTCGATCATGGCCAGGCTGCCTGGCGTCAGCAGGGCGCCGGCGACGCCCTGGAGGAAGCGGGCCGCCACCAGAGCCTGGACGGTCGGGGCGACCGCGCACAGGAGCGAGGCGCCGGTGAACAGGCCGGCGCCGAGGACGAAGATGCGCCGCCGGCCGTACCGGTCGCCGAGCGAGCCGCCGAGCAGGATCAGCGACGCCAGGCTGAGCAGGTACCCGTTGAGGATCCATTGCAGCGCGCCGGTCGACGCCCCGAGGTCGCGACCGATCTCCGGCAGGGCGACATTGACCACCGTTGCGTCGAGGAAGGCCAGCCCCGAGCCGAGCACGGCGACGGCGACGACCCACCGGCCGGCGTTGCTGTCGAAGGCCAGCTCCGCGGGGGTGGGCTGCATCGGGTCACCCGCCATGCGACCATCATCGCCCCGAGCGATGAGTCTCGCCCGACACGGAGGTCAGAGCGGCATGAGACAACTGATCGTGACCGAGTTCGTGACCCTGGACGGCGTGATGGAGGCCCCCGGCGGCGAGCCGACCCATCCCCACACCGGTTGGGTCAGCGACTGGTTCGGGCCCGAGCTGGAGGCGTACAAGTTCGCCGAGATGGTCGACGCCGGCGCCCTGCTCATCGGGCGGACGACGTATGAGTCCTTCGCCGGCGCCTGGCCCGGCTACGAGGGCGCCTTCGCCGACCGGATGAACTCCATGCCGAAGTTCGTGGTCTCCCGCACGCTGACCGACCCCGAGTGGAACAACACCACGGTCATCCCGGGCGACGACGCCGTCGCCGGGGTGACCGCGCTGAAGGACCAGGACGGTGGGCCCGTCTTCGTCAACGGGAGCGCCACCCTCGTCCATACGCTGCTGGACAACGACCTGGTCGACGAGCTCCGCATGATGGTCTTCCCGGTGACCATCGGCGCCGGCCTGCGCGTCTTTCCGGACACCTACAAGAAGACGGCGTGGAGCCTGGCCGACACCGTGACGTTCCCGTCGCCGGTCAGAGTGGAGGTGTGGCGCCCGGTTACCACTTCTGCAGGATGAGGAACTGGCGCATGGCGTCGTCGCCGAAGCTGCTGCGGCAGTTCTCCCCCTGGGTCTGAAGCTCGCCCAGGTTCGGGAACGGGTAGGCCGTCCCGCCGGAGGCGTGGTACACGACGGACACGTACACCTGCATGGCGTCGAGCAACGCCCCGTCGGCGCGGCCGTGGTAGGAGGCCGTGCCCGCGGCGCCGGCGACGAAGGAGTTGGCATCGGGGGCGCCGGCCGCGGGCTTCACCGCGTCGAGGGGCAGGGTTCGCTCGACGCCCGGGCACAGGGGGTGCTCGGAATCCGGGCCGAGCGTGCCGTAGAAGATCGAGTACACGCCGCCGGGGACAAGGCCGGAGAGGGCGATGTCGAAGTCGGTGCGGGGGTGCTTGCGCCCGCCGGCCACCGACGCGGTCGACGTCGCTGTCCCCGCCGACCACTGGCCCCACGTCAGGTCCAGGTTGGCGCCGGCCACGTTGAAGAGCGGGGCGGACGGGTCGGTCGCATCCGTCGGGTTGCGCAGCGTCGACCCGACGATCTCGTAGACGTCTCGTTCGTAGACCGCTATCCCGTCCGCCGGGTCGGGTGCGGCGGCCATCGCCGGTTGGGCGAGAGAGGTCAGGAGGCCGCCGGCGATGCACAGCGCCAGGGACGCCATACGGACACGGGTTGTGAGAATGTTCATGCCCGTTCCGTCCGGCGCGACGGGGATGCGTTACAGGCGTAACGCCGACCATGGCCGGCGGACAGTAGGGGGAATCCGCAACCGAGGAGGAACGATGTTCATTCAGATGATCGAGGGCAAGGTTGCCGACGAAGCGGGCCTGCGCGCCCAGTTGGAGGCGTGGAGGAGCGACCAGCAGCCCAAAGCCGATGGCTGGCTGGGGACGACGTCCGGGTTCACTGCCGACGGTACGTTCGTGGGAATCGTGCGGTTCGAGTCGGAGGCGGCGGCGAAGGCCAACGCCGAGCGGCCCGAGCAGGGCGAGTGGTGGGCGGCGACCGCGGCGACCTTCGACGGCGACGTCAGCTTCACCGACTGCCCCGACGTCGACACCTTCGGCGCCGGCGGTTCCGACGACGCCGGCTTCGTCCAGATCATGACCGGCCGGGGCGATCGCAGCGAGATCGCGCCCCTCGCCGAGGAGCTGTCCGCCATCCTGGCGCGGATTCGGCCCGACGTCATCGGCGGCACCGTGGGCTGGCCCGGCGACGGGTCGTTCGTCCAGACCGTGTACTTCACAAGCGAGGGCGAGGCCCGCACCGCGGAGAGCGCCGACCCCGCCAGCGAGGAGGACCGCGCCGCCGGCGAGCGCCTCAACTCGCTCATGACGGTCGAGCGGTTCATCGACCTGCCGAACCCCATGCTCTACAGCCGCTGATGGCGGACCTCGTCGAGCTCTACGCCCGGGCGGTCGACCAGTTCGGGCCCCGGGTGGCGGCGGTCGGCGACCAGTGGCAGGCGCCGACGCCGGACACCGAGTGGGACGTACGGGCCCTCGTCAACCACGTCCTCGGTGAGAACCTGTGGGCGCCCCCGCTGCTCGACGGGATGACGATCGCCGAGGTCGGCGACCGCTTCGACGGCGACCAGCTCGGCGACGACCCGGCCGCCGCCTGGGCGGCTGCCGCGGCGGCGTCGGTGGCCTCGGTGCGGGCCGAGGGAGCCCTCGAACGCACCGTGCACGTCTCCTTCGGCGACATCTCGGGCCGGGAGTACGTGTCCCAGCTCACCTGCGACCACCTCATCCACGGCTGGGACCTGGCCCGGGCCATCGGCGCCGACGAGACGCTCGACCCCGAGCTGGTCGAATTCGCGTACGAGTTCCTGGCGCCCCAGGTCGACGGCTGGCGCAGCGCCGGCGTGTTCGGCCCGCAGGTCGAGGCGCCCGCCGGCGGCGATCGGCAGGCCGCGCTGCTCTGCCTCACCGGCCGAGATCCGAGGTGACCGGCGAGGGCGGCGAGGCGAGCGTGGTCGTCCACGCCTCGGCGGAGGAGCTGTGGGCCCTGGTGACCGATGTCACCCGCACCGGTGAGTGGAGCCCGGAGAACACCGGCGCCGTCTGGTTGGACGACGCGACCGGGCCCGTCGTCGGCGCCCGGTTCAGGGGCACGAACCGCCGCGGCAAGACGAAGTGGTCGTCGACCTGCCAGGTGATCACCGCGGTGCCGGGGCGGGAGTTCGAGTTCGTGGTCGGCAACCCGGCGAAGCCGGAGACCCGCTGGCGCTACGTCCTGGAGCCGGCGGGCGAGGGGGAGACGCGGGTCACGGAGTCCTTCGAGCTCGTCAAGCCGCTGGGCGCGGCCAGCCGGTTCCTCACCCGGGTGACGACCGGCGTGAAGGACCGGCGGGCCGACATGGAGGAGAACGTGCGCCAGAGCGTGGCCCGGATCAAGGAGATCGCCGAGAGCTGATTCGGGGACCGAGGGTAGGAGTCCTCCATGAGCCTGCCGAAGATCGCCACCAGAGACGAGTGGCTGGCCGCCCGCAAGGCGCTGCTGGCCAAGGAGAAGGAGCTGACCAAGCAGCGGGACGCGCTGAACACCGAGCGCCGCAACCTGCCGATGGTCGAGATCGGGAAGGAGTACACCTTCGAGGGACCGGATGGCCGGGTCGGCCTCGTCGACCTGTTCGAGGGCCGCCCGCAGCTGATCGTCTACCACTTCATGTTCGACCCGTCGTGGGAGGACGGCTGCCCGAGCTGCAGCGCCGGCACCGACGAGCTGTCACCGGGGTTCTTCGAGCACCTCCACACCCGGGACACGAGCTACGCCATGGTGTCGCGGGCGCCGCTGGCCAAGCTCGAGCGCTGGAAGGCGAAGAAGGGCTGGGACGTCCCGTGGTACTCGTCCAACGGAACCGACTTCAACTACGACTTCGGCGTCACGATCGACGAGTCCGTCACCCCCGGCGAGCACAACTTCCGCACCAAGGCGGAGTGGGAGGCGATGGGGTCGGACCTCTTCACCTATGACCAGCCGTTCGAGATGCCCGGCCGCAGCTGCTTCCTCCACGTCGACGGCCGGGTGTTCCACACCTACTCCCAGTACGCCCGGAGCCTGGAGTCGACCGGTGGCTCCTATTACTTCCTCGACCTCACCGCCCTCGGCCGCCAGGAGGAGTGGGAGGAGCCCCAGGGCCGCAGCGACGCGGCGCGGTCGGGGAGGCCGGACTTCGCGTCCTGAACGGCGTCGAGACGGATGGTGAACGTCGAGCCGACGCCCGACTGACTGGAGACGTCGATGCGCCCATCGTGGGCCTCGACGATGCGGCGGCTGATCTCGAGGCCGAGGCCGGCCCCACCGCGGCGGCGTGCCGGATCGGCGCGGTGGTGACCTCCTACGTCGCCCGCGACCCGGGCTACATCGTGGTCGACGGCGGGCTCGACCTGCTCGACCATCTGTGGACGACGAACCTCAACGCCACCAACACCAGGTTCCTGGGCGCGCTGGTGAACTGGCACCAGACCGGCCTCATCGTCAGCTACACCGGAACCGCTGACCCGAGCGGGTGCATCCTCGACAGCCTCACCGTGGCGCCGGCGGTGACGATCGCGACGACGTCACTCCCCGCCGGCAGCTTCGTGACCGTGGGCATGAAGGTCCAGTGGAAGGGGCTCAGGGACCCGGCGACGAACACGGTGCTCACTCGCCAGATCGAGATCAACTGATCGATAGTCCGTGCGTCAACGCAGCGGCCGGTCCTCGTGGCCGGCCGTTGCGCCGCGTCACCCCGCCGTACCATCCGTCACCATGATCGGGCGTCTCGCCGCCGAGGTCGATGCCGACCTGCGTTCCCTGGGCCGACCCGATCGTGCCGACCACGAGAAGGCGTACCTGAAGAGCGAGCTCCAGCACTACGGCACGTCCGTGCCGGCCGTCAGGGCGGTGGTGGAGGCGGTGCACCGGAACCACCCTGACCTCGACCACGACGGGGTCGTCGCCCTGGTCGAGTCGCTGTGGGCCAGACCGGTCCATGAGTGCCGCATGGCGGTCGTGGAGCTGCTCGACAGGTACGCCGGCCGGCTGGGCTCGGGCGACATGCCGCTCCTCGAACGGCTCCTGCGGGAGTCCGGGACGTGGGCGTTGGTGGACGGGTTGTCCGCGACGGTTGTCGGCGCGCTGGTCGACCGGGAACCGGAGCTTGGTGCCGTGCTCGATCGCTGGGCCATTGACGACGACTTCTGGATCCGCCGGTCGGCCTTGCTGGCGCTGTTGCGGAGCCTGCGCCGAGGGGCGGGTGACTTCGAACGGTTTACCCGCTACGCCGACGCCATGCTGGAGGAGAAGGAGTTCTTCGTGCGCAGGCGATCGGGTGGGTGCTGAGGGACACGGCCCGCCGGCGCCCTGAGCTGGTGTACGAGTGGCTGCTGCCCCGCGCCGGCCGGGCGTCGGGCGTGACGTTGGGGGAGGCGGTCAAGCGGCTCTCTCCGGAGCAACGGGCGGCGGTCCTCGCCGCACGCTGACACGCGCCAGGATGGGCGGGTGAATGCCACCCGTGCGCTGCGCCGGAACGTGGTCGTGGGGGCCGTGCTCCTGCTGGCGGTCGTCGTCGTGGGCCTCGTCGTGGCGTCGTCGGGCGGCGACGGTGACGCGCCCTCCGCGGCGACGGGCACCACGGCGGCCCCCGCGCCCACGGCCTCAACTACGCCATCGGGCGCGGTGCGGGCGACCGGCGCAGGGTCCTGCGCGTTCCTGTCCACCGACGACGTGCGCCGCGCCACCGGCGGCGCCACCGTGGAGCTGCTCCAGATGCTCGGCCCGAACGGCAACCCGGGGTGCGAGTGGGCCCTGGGCGACGAGCGCCGGCTGCTCCAGCTCGAGTTCCAGACCGGCCGGGCGCCGGCGACCCTGCCGGCGCAGGGCGAGGACGTCCCGGGCCCCTGGCGGGCGGGGAAGTGGCTGGCTACCAGCCGGACGCTCTACGTCGACGCCGGCGGGCAGATCCTGTTCGTGCGGGCCGCCGACAACGACCCGGCGAGGGCCAAGGACGTCTCCACCGCCGTGGCGGCAATGGCGGCCGACCGCAACTAGGCGCTTGGCGCCTTCGATCGACAAGATGTTGTCTATGCCGCGGCGGCTCGGGTGGTGATGCCGAGGTGCTCCAAGAGACCGACCATGTTCCGGCGGAGGGTTTCGTAGTCACCGTC
>JAHFUP010000028.1 GCA_023265025.1 Acidimicrobiia bacterium
CGTCGGCCTGAGCAAGAATGACCGTCCCGTATCAAGGAGGACAGCATGTCCGCTCGACTCAACCCCTACATCAGCTTCCCCGGCACCGCCCGCGAGGCCATGGAGTTCTACGCCGGCGTCTTCGGCGGCGAGCTGCATGTGAACACGTTCGGGGAGTACGGCATGGAGGGCGACGGCTCCGAGAAGGTCATGCACGGCATGCTCGAGTCCGCCAATGGGTTCACGATCATGGGCGCCGACAACCCGCCGGGCATGGAGCTCACCACGGGCAACAACATGGCCGTGAGCCTCAGCGGCGACGAGAACGAGCTCCTCACCGGCTACTGGGAGAAGCTGAGCGACGGCGGCATCGTGATGATGCCCCTCGAGAAGCAGATGTGGGGCGACGTGTTTGGCATGTGCACGGACCGCTTCGGCATCTCGTGGCTCGTCAACATCGCCGGCGACGCCGCGTCTAGCTGAGGCGGTCCCTGACCAGGCGCTGGACCACCTGAGGGTTCGCCTTGCCCTGCGACCCCTTGATGACCTGACCGACGAAGAAGCCGAACAGGGCCGTCTTGCCGGCGCTGTACTCGTCGACCTTGCCGGCGTTCGCCGCCAGCACGCCGTCGACGATCGCCGCGATCGCCGCGTCGTCGCTGACCTGTGCCAGCCCCCGCTCGGCGATGACCGTCCGGGGGTCGGCGCCGGTCTCCACCATCTCTGCGAACACGTCTTTGGCCACCGGGCCGGTGATCTCGCCGGCCTCCATCGCCGCGACCAGCGCGCCGAGCGCCGGCCCCGTCAACGCCGTGTCCGCCAGTTCCCGATCGCCCAGCGCCGGCGGCAGCTCGTTGACGATCCAGCGGGCCACGGCCGCCGGCGTGGCCGCGCCGATCGCCTCGACGAACAGGTCGCCGGTGGGACGGTCGCCCGTCAGCAGGTCGGCGTCCTCCTCGGAGAGCCCGTAGGCGGACGGCCACGCCGCCAGCCGGTCGGCCAGCACCGGGTCACGTAGCCGGGCCTCGGCCCGGTACTCCACCCGGCTCTTCTTGGGCGGCCGGGTCTTGGCCTTGGCCGACTTCTCCTGCACTTGGGGCGCTGGCGCCTCGGCCGTGCCGGTCCATGAGTCCCGCAGCGTCACCGTCCGGTTCAGTACCAGCCGGCCCGGCTCCGAGTCGACGGCGTCGACCACGAAGTAGCCGACCCGTTCCAGCTGCCAGTGGCTCCCCGGTTTGGCGCCGTCCAGGCTCGGCTCGACCATCGCCCCGCCGACCACCTCAAGCGAGTCGGGGTTGAGGGTCTCGGTGATGTCGCCGGCGCCCTCCTCGGGGCGGGGCACGCTGAACAGGCGGTCGTAGAGGCGAACCTCCGCCGGCACCGCGTGGGCGGCCGACACCCAGTGGACGACGCCGGAGATGTCGACGCCGGCCGGCGTCTTCCCGACCGAGTCCGGGACGTGGGAGGCCCGCAGCGCAACGACCTCGCCGTCCTCCTCGACGACCTCGTCGCAGGTGATGGCGTAGCCGTGGCGCAGCCGCACGGTACGTCCCGGCGCCAGCCGCTGGTAGCCCGCCGGCGGGTCGAGCGAGAAGTCGTCGCGGTCGATCAGGATCTCTCGGCCGAACGGGATCGTGCGCTCACCGGGCTTGCCGATGTCGGCCGGGAAGTACGGGCCGGTCAGCTCCTCGACCTCGCCCTCGGGCCATGACGTCAGCGTGACTTTCAGCGGGCGCAGCACGCCGAGCACCCGGGGCGCGACCTGGTTGAGGTCGTCGCGCACGCAGAACTCCAGCTTGCCGATGTCGACGGTGGAGTTGACCTTGGCCACGCCGATCAGGTCGGCGAAGGCCCGGATGGCCTCAGGCCGGTAGCCCCGCCGGCGCATGCCGGCGATGGTGGGCATGCGGGGGTCGTCCCAGCCCGAGACGTGGCCGTCCTCGACCAGCAGCAGCAGCTTGCGCTTGCTCATCACCGTGTAGTCGAGCTTCAGCCGGGCGAACTCGATCTGCTGCGGACGGCTGAAGCCGTGGCGCTCCGACACGCCGGTGTGCTCGATGACCCAGTCGTACAGCGGGCGGTTGTTCTCGAACTCCAGCGTGCAGATCGAGTGGGTGATGCCCTCGATGGCGTCGGAGAGAGGGTGGGCGTAGTCGTACAAGGGATAGATGGGCCAGGCGTCGCCGGTGCGGTCGTGGTGCTCGTGGCGGATCCGGTAGAGGAGCGGGTCGCGCAGCTTCATGTTCGATGCGCTCATGTCGATCCGGGCCCGGAGCACGCAGGTGCCGTCGGGGAGGTCGCCGTCCCGCATCCGGCGCAGCAGGGTCAAGTTCTCCTCGACGGCGCGGTCGCGGTAGGGCGACGGCCGTCCCGGCTCGCGCAGGCTGCCGCGGTAGTCGCGGATCTCGTCCTCGCTGCAGTGGTCGACGTAGGCCTTGCCGGCACGGACGAGGTCCTCGGCCAGCTCGTACATCTCGTCGAAGTAGTCGGACGCGTAGAGCGCCTGCTCACCGAAGTCGAACCCCAGCCAGCGGACGTCGTGCTGGATGGACTCGACGTACTCGACGTCCTCCTTGGCCGGGTTGGTGTCGTCGAAGCGGAGATTGGTGCGCGACCCGTACTGGTCACCGATGCCGAAGTTGAGGCAGATCGACTTGGCGTGGCCGATGTGGAGGTAGCCGTTCGGCTCCGGCGGGAAGCGGGTCTTCACCCGGCCGGCGTGCTTCCCGGTGCGGAGGTCGTCCTCGATGATGTCGCGGATGAAATCGCCCGTAGCCACGACGGCCCACTCTACCGACGCGGTGACTCAGATCGGCACGGCAATTCCCAGCGGCGGCCGCGTGGCCAGCCAGGCGTAGAGCGGGCCGCCGATGACCAGCCCGAGGCCGGCGCCGCCGACGATGTCGAGCGGGTTGTGGGCGCCGACGTAGATGCGGGTGAAGCCGTTGAGGAGGACGAGCACCCAGATCAGCACCCGCCAGCGCCGGTCGGCGACGACGGCGGTGAGCGCGGTCGCCAACGCGACGGTGATCACCGCATGACCGGAGACGAAGCTGAGGCCGTCGGCAGAGACCGGCCCGCGCAGGATGGCGGCCACCAGCAGGCCGACCAGCAGGGCCACGACGATGTTGCCCAGCTGCTGGAAGATCCATAGCGGCCGGTAGAGCCAGTCGGGCAGGCCGTTGATGGCGTGGAAGACCGACCGCTCGACGCCGCCGACTCGCCCGGTGCGGGCGACGAGGCCGGCGCCGACGAGCAGCACCAATCCCGTCACCACCAACGTGGCGCCGGCCCGTACGCGGAACCTCGTCATTCCTCCACGCCGCGAATGAACGGCGCCAGCGACGCCGGGTTGGCCATGGCGTCGGGGCTGACGACCGCCTCCATCGGCTCGCCCAGGAGCAGCCGCTTGACCGGCACCTCCATCTTCTTCCCGTTGATGGTCCGGGGAACCTCCTCGATGGCCACGATCTCGTCGGGGACGTGGCGGGGCGACAGCTCGGCGCGCAGGGCCTCCGCGATGCGCCGGCGGAGGGCGTCGTCGAGCGAGGAGCCGGCGGCCAGGACGACGAACAGCGACAGCTTGCCGGTGTCGACGACCAGGCTGTCGAGCACCTCGGGTCGCGCTTCCACCACCCGGTACAGCTCCGAGGTACCCATGCGGACGCCGCCCCTGTTCAGCGTGGCGTCGGACCGGCCGGAGATCACACAGGTGCCGCGATCGGTGATGGTGATCCAGTCGCCGTGGCGCCAGACGCCCGGGTAGGTCTCGAAGTAGCTGGCGCGGTAGCGGGCGCCGCCGGGGTCGTCCCAGAGGAACAGCGGCATCGACGGCATCGGCGCGGTGACGACGAGCTCGCCCACCCGCCCGACCACCGACGCACCCGTCTCGTCGAATGCTTCCACCTTCACGCCCAGGCACCGGCACTGGATCTCGCCGGCGTGCACGGGCAGGAGCGGGCAGGACGCCACGAAGCCGGAGCACACGTCGGTGCCGCCGCTCACCGACCCGAGCAGGAGGTCGGCGTGCACGTTCTCGTAGACCCAACCGAACCCGTCCGGGGGCAGCGGGGCGCCCGTGGACCCGACGCCCCGCAGCCTCGACAGGTCGGCCTCCCGGCTGGGCACCACGCCGGCCTTCATGCCCGCCAGGATGTACGGCGCGCTGACGCCGAAATAGGTCATCTCCAGCCGCGCCGCCAGCCGCCACATGGCGCCGGGATCGGGGAAGGCCGGGCTGCCGTCGTAGAGGACGATCGTCGCCCCCACCAGCAGCCCGCCGGCGAGCAGGTTCCACATCATCCAGCCCGTCGAGCTGTACCAGAAGAAGCGGTCGTCGGGCCCGATGTCGAGATGCAGCGAGATCTGCTTCATGTGCTCCAGCAGGATGCCGCCGTGCCCGTGCACGAGCGCCTTGGGCAGTCCCGTCGTGCCCGACGAGTACAGGACCCAGAGCGGGTGCTCGAACGGCACCGGCTCGATCCGGAGGCCGGCGGCGGGCCGGGCGACGTCGGCCAGGGCCACCACGGTGGTACCGGGCAGGCCGGCGGCCAGCTCCGCCACCACGGCCCGCCGGTCGTGCCATTCGCCCTTGAACCGGTAGCCGTCGACGACCAGGAGCACCGCCGGCTCGATCTGCCGGAAGCGGTCGAGCACCGCGGTGGCACCGAAGTCGGGGGAGCACGCCGACCAGACCGCACCGAGGCTGGCCGTGGCCAGGACGGCGACGAGGGCGTCGGCCACGTTCGGCACGAACGCCGCCACCCGGTCGCCCCGGCCCACGCCAAGCCGGCGCAGACCTTCGGCCATGGCCGCGGTCCGCAGGCGCAGCTCGCCGTAGGTGATGGTGTGAACCGGGCCGTCCTCGCCGCACGCCAGCACGGCCAGGCGCTCGTCCGGCCACCGGAAGACGTGGTCGACGTAGTTGAGCGCTGCGCCTTCGAACCAGCGGGCGCCGGGCATGGACCGGCTGGAGAGGATCCGGTCAGGCGCTCGTGTGAACCGGACGTCGAAGAAGTCGACGATGGACGTCCAGAACCCCTCGAGGTCGGTGACTGACCAGCGCCACAGCTCGTCGTAGGAGGCGAAGTCGAGCGCTCGGTTCGACCGCAGCCACGCCAGGTACCGGGTGATATGTGCCCGCTCGACGTCGCGCGGCTGCGGCGTGTGGAGGACCGTCACGGGAGGGACAGCTCGTCGAGGAGCAGGAGGGTCTGGGTGGACGCCACGTCGGGAATGGCTTGCAGGCCCTCGAGGATGACGTCGCGCAGGTGGTCGATGTCGGGCGCCCGCACGAGGAGGATGTAGTCGTAGGAGCCGGTGCTCAGCGCCAGCCACTCGACGCCGGGCAGGTGGCGCAGGCGCTCGCCGACCCCCCGCCAGGCGTGCTGCACCACGCTCACCAGGACGAGGGCGGCGATCGGCAGGCCGAGTTTGCGGTGGTCGACGTCGACGGTGAAGCGGCGGATGACGCCTTCCTCACGCAGGCGGGCCAGGCGCTGGTACGCGGTGGCGCGCGACACGTTGACCTGCGACGCCAGCTCGTTGACGGACTGGCGGCCGTCGGCGCGTAGCGCGTCGATGAGGCGGCGATCCACCGGGTCGATCCGGACAGGTTGTTCAGACAAAGGCACCTCTGCGTCATTCTGTCTCGTTTTCCGGCGGACTGCTGGACAAGATGATCCGGTAGGCCGACACTGACGCGGAGAGGAAAGGAGGTGCTCGCCGTGGCCGATCTGTACGCGCCGGTGGTGCGTGACGGCCAGGGCGACATCGAGGTCGTGCTCGGCGCCGACCATCCCGGCTTCTCCGACCCTGCCTACCGCGCCCGGCGCAACGCCCTGGCCGCGCTGGCGCTCGACTGGCGTCGAGGCGACCCCGTGCCCGAGCCCACCTACAGCGATGTCGAGCACCGCGTGTGGCAGACGATCGACCGGGAGCTGGCCCCGCTGCACCGCCGGCACGCCTGCCGTACCTACCTCGACGCCAAGGAAGAGCTGGGCCTGCCGGGCGACCACGTGCCGCAGCTGTCCGAGGTCACGGCGCGGCTCCAGCCCCTGAGCGGCTTCAGCTACCTGCCGGTGGCCGGGCTGGCGCCGCTGCGGGACTTCTATGGCGCCTTCGACCACGGCCTGTTCTATTCGACCCAGTACCTGCGTCACCCGTCGCTCCCGCTCTACACGCCGGAGCCCGACATCGTCCACGAGGTGGTGGGGCATGCCAACCAGCTGGCGGTCCCGGAGCTGGCGGCGATCTACCGGATGGTGGGTGCGGCCGTCTCCCGCACCCGGTCCGAGGCCGGTCTGCGTTACCTCTCCCGGATCTTCTGGTTCACCATGGAGTTCGGCGTGGTGTGGGAGGACGGGGAGCCCAAGGCGTACGGCGCCGGCATCCTGTCGTCCTGCGGGGAGACAGCCGCCTACGGCGGCGCCGACATCCGGCCCCTGGATTTCGCGGCGATGGGGCGGCAGGCGTACGACATCACGCGCTACCAGCCGGTCCTGTTCGCCGCCCGCTCGATGACCCATCTCGTCGACGCGGTCTCCGACTTCTATTCGAGCTACCAGGAGGAGGCCGCCTGATGGCCCTCACCGCCGTACCCCTGTCCACCCAACTGCTGGGCTGGGACGCCGTCGAGCTGTGGGTCGGCAACGCCCGCGCCGTGGCCGCGTTTCTCTCGGCCGGTTTCGGGTTCCATGTGACCGCGTACGCCGGTCCCGAGACGGGGTGTCCCGACACCGCGTCGTACGTCCTCGAACAGGGTCGCATCCGGTTCGTCGTCACGGCTGCCCTGGTGCCCGACTCGCCCATCGCCGCCCACGTGCGCGAGCACGGCGACGGCGTGCGCGACGTGGCGTTCGCGGTGAGCGACGCGGCTGCCGCATACGAGCGCGCCGTGTCCCACGGCGCCCCCGGCGTCGAGGAACCGCACGAGGTGAAGGACGCGTACGGCGTGCTGCGGTTGGCCACCATCGCCACGTACGGCGAGACGCGCCACACGTTCGTCGACCGGTCGTCGTACGCCGGCGTCTACCGGCCGGGCTTCGAGGGCGAGAAGCTGCCGCCCGAGCCAGTGCTCGGCCCGCCGACCGGCCTCGACGTCATCGACCACGTGGTGGGCAATGTCGAGCAGGGATCGCTGGAACGCTGGGTCGACTTCTACCGCTCCGTCCTGGGGTTCGAGCGGCTGCGCCATTTCGACGACTCGCAGATCTCCACCGAGTACTCGGCGCTCATGTCCACGGTGGTATGGGACGGCAGCTCCATCGTCCTCCCGCTCAACGAGCCGGCCGAGGGTCGGCGCAAGAGCCAGATCCAGGAGTACCTCGAGACCTACCGGGGTCCCGGCGTGCAGCACATCGCCCTCCGCACCGAGAACATCGTCGGCGCGGTGTCGGCCCTCCGCCAGCGCGGGGTCCGTTTCCTCGAGGCGCCGGCCAGCTACTACGAGGACGCCCGCGCCCGCCTCGGCCACCTCGACCTGCCGTGGGACGACGTGGCCCGGCTGGGCATCCTCGTCGACGAGGAGCCCGACGGCTGGCTGCTCCAGGTCTTCACCGAGACCTTGACCGACCGCCCGACGCTGTTCCTGGAGATCATCCAGCGGGGCGGCGCCAAGGGCTTCGGTGCCGGCAACTTCCAGGCCCTGTTCCAGGCGTTCGAGCGCGAGCAGGCCCGGCGCGGGCACCTGTGAGGGGGTTCGGCGGGTTCGGGGTCGAGAACCTGCCCTATGGGGTGGCGCGCTGGGGCGATGGGCGCACCGGCTGTGTGAGCGCCCTCGACGACCGGGTCATCGACCTGGCCGCCCTCGCCGGCGCCGGCGGGCTGCACGGCGTGCCGGCGGAAGTGTTCGACGCCACCTCGCTCAACCGGTTCCTGGCGCTGGGCCGGGGGGCATGGGCCGGCGTCCGGTCCGAGCTCGCCGGGCTGGCGGCACAAGGTGACGAGCGGCTGGCTGCGGCGTCGGCACCGATGGGGTCGGTCGAGCTGCTCCTCCCCGTCGCGGTCGGGGACTTCGTGGACTTCTCGGCGTCGCTGCACCACGCGACCAACATGGCCCGGCTGCTCCGTCCGGATTCGCCGCCGCCGGGCGACGAGTGGAAACGGTTCCCCCGCGGGTTCCACGGGCGGGCGGGCAGCGTCGTCGTGTCCGGCACTCCGTTCCGGCGCCCGCACGGGCCGGCGGGCGTGACTGCGGCCCTCGACATCGAGGCGGAGCTGGCGTTCGTGATCGGCGCCGGCAACCGCATGGGCGAGCCGATCCCGGCGCCGGCCATGCGGGACCACGTGGCCGGCGTGCTGCTGCTCCTCGACTGGAGCGCCCGTGACATCCAGGCCGCCGAGCAGCACCCGCTCGGCCCGTTCCTGTCCAAGTCGTTCGCCACATCGGTGTCGCCCTGGCTCGTGAGCCTCGACGCCGTCGACCCGACGGCCATCGAGTTGGAGGTGCTGTTGCAAGCGACGACCGTGAGCCGCCCGCCGGTCTCGACGATGTACTGGTCGATCGCCGACCTCCTGGCCCACGCCACGTTGAACGGCGCCCCGACCCGGCCCGGCGACCTGTTCGGGTGCGGGACGGTGTCCGGCCCCGACGAGGGGACGCAGGGCAGCCTCATGGAGCTGACGTCGGGCGGCCGGCGGCGGCTCCGGCTCCACGACGGCTCGATGAGGACGTACCTGGAGGACGGCGACACGGTCGTGATCCGGGGCATCGCCGGCGAGGTTTCACTGGGCGAGGTGGCCGGGCGTGTGCTGCCGGCGATGACATGAGGAGGCACTGACATGCCGTACTACCGGTCGATGGGAGACGTGCCCCGCAAGCGGCACCTGCGGGGGGACCGCTACGAGGAGGTCATGGGCGAGGAGGGTTTCTCCGGCGAGTCGTCGATCCTCTACCACCTGGGCTCGCCGTCGGCGCTGCTGGCGGTGCGGGAGATGCCCGACCCGCGTCCCGGGTTGGTGCCCAACCACCCGCTGCTCCCGCGCCACATCCGGACCTCGGACGTGCCCGGTGGGGGCGACGCGGTGCTCGACCGCCGGGTGCTGCTGGGCAACGATGACGTCGTCGTCGGCTGGGTCGTGGCCGATCGGACAAGCGCGTACTACCGCAACGCCGTGGGCGACGAGGTCGCCTTCGTGCAGTCGGGCCGGGCGGTGGTGGAGTCGGTGTTCGGGCATCTGGTCGTCGGCCCCGGCGACTACGTCGTCGTACCTCGCTCCGCCACCCACCGCTGGGTGCCCGACGGCACCGAACCGCTGGCCCTGTTGGTGGTGGAGTCGCGGGGCCACGTCCGCCCACCGAAGCGGTATCTCTCCCCGGGCGGGCAGTTCCTCGAGCAGGCGCCCTATTGCGAGCGGGATGTCCGGGGCCCGGAGCTGGTGGTGCCGGCGGAGGACGGGGGCGAGTCGACTGAGGTCGTCGTCCGCACCGGTGCCGGTCTAAGCGTTCACACGCTGCCGGCGTCACCGTTCGACGTCACCGGCTGGGCCGGATGCCTCTATCCCTGGGCGTTCTCGATCCACGACTTCGAGCCGATCGTGGGGGCGATCCACCAGCCACCGCACGTCCACCAGACCTTCGAGGGGCCCGGCTTCGTCGTGTGCTCCTTCGTCCCCCGGCCGTACGACTTCCACGCCGGCGCCATCAAGGTCCCCTACCACCACGCCAACGTCGACAGTGACGAGGTGATCTTCTACTCGGCCGGCGACTTCATGAGCCGGGCCGGCTCGGGCATCGGCGTGGGATCGATCTCGCTGCACCCCAACGGGTTCGTGCACGGCCCCCAGCCGGGCAGCATGGAGCGGGCCGCCGACCAGGACCGCACCGAGGAGGTGGCGGTCATGATCGACACCTTCCGGCCGCTCAGCCTCGGGCCGGCGGCCGTCGAGGCGTCCGACGACGTTTATCCGTGGACGTGGGCCCGGCAGTGACCCTCGATTTGGCTGCAGCTACGGGTCTATAGACCCGTAGCTGCAGCCATTTCGGCGGTTCCCGCCGGGCAGAACGACAGGAAGTCGCAGCCCCGGCACCAGCGGCCGGGGGTGGCGCCGAAGCGGGACTCGGCCATGGCGTCGAGTGTCTTTGCCAGTCGGGAGCGGACGGCCGACACGGTGGCGGCGTCCCAGTCGGTGGAGACGGTCGTCGGGGGACCGCCGGCGCGCAGGTAGCAGTAGGTGGTGCGGAGGCGGTCGGGGTCGGCGGCCCAGGCGTCGATGGCGGCCAGGCCGTAGAGGTCGAGCTGGGTGCCGGCGGCCCGGTCGCCCTCGGCCGCCGGCCGACCGGTCTTGAAGTCGACCAGCTCCAGCCGGCCGTCGCGCTCGTAGACGGCGTCGATGCGGCCCCGCACGAGGTGGCCGCCGGCGACGAGCACGAAGGGCGCTTCGACCCGCACCGGATCGAGGTCGGCCCACGGGCCGGCCAGGAACGACGCCCGCATCTCGGCGGCGACGTTGGCGCCGCCCGGGATGGCGTCGGAGTCGTCGTCGCCGGCCTCGGGCTCCGGCTCGATCAGCGCCAGCTGGCGGCCGGCGCGCTGCTCGATCCAGCGGTGGATCTCGGTGCCGAGGCGGGCGGCGGCCGACGAGCGCCGGGGGAGGGGGCGGACGACCGTCCAGTAGAACTGCTTGGGGCAGCGGGCGTAGGTGACGAGCCCGGTTACCGACAGGGCCGCCGGCGCCAGGCGGGCGGCCGGCGGCACGCCGGCGTCGACAACGTCGAGCCGCAGCTGGGTCGGAGCAGCGGCGGGACGGGGCGCCACCTGGTCAGCGTACCGGCGGGCTGCCGCCCGCTGGCGCTCCTTGGCCGCCACGTCGGGGTTGACGGTGGCGGCGTCGTGGCGGAACCGCTCGGTGACCAGGTCGGTCTGCGCCGACACGAAGTCGTGGAAGTCCGACGGGCCCTGCGGCTCCTGCGGGCCGGGGTACCAGTGGGCGGCGGAGCAGACCAGCCGGCGCCGGGCCCGGGTGCAGGCGACGTAGAGCAGCCGCCACTCCTCGTCGAGGCGCCGGCGCCGGATGACCTCCTCGATCTCCTTTTGCGTGGTGCCGGGCCACGGCGGGATGCCGTCGTCCTCCCGCAGCCACCAGGGCAGGGCCGAGGAGTTGGTGAGCGCGTTCTCGCCGGCCCGGACGTCGGGGAAGATGCGCGACGAGCCCCGCCCGGCCAGGCCCGGCACGTACACCGTGTCGAACTCCAGCCCCTTGGCCTGGTGGATGGTCATGACCTTCACCGCGTCGGCGTCGGTGAGGTGGGCCTCGGCCAGGTCGTCGTCGGACTCGTCGAGCAGTTGGAGATACTCGACGAACGCCGGCAGGCCGGCGTCGCCCTCGACCGGGGTGAACGCCTCCGCCACGTCGAGGAACCGCAAGAGGTTCTCGCGGCCCAGCGTCCCCGACGCCGCCCACAGGCCGGTCCGCTCCACGATCGCCTCGGTGAGGTCGAGCACCGGCATGCGGTTGGCCGCGGCCGAGAGGGCGGCCCGCTCGGACAGGAACCCGCGCAGCCGCTGCCGCGCCGCATCCGACAGGTCGGTGATCGTCTCGACGTCGCCCAGCGCGTCCATGACGGTGATCCCGCCGGCCCGGGCGTGGCGAGTCACGGCCGCGAGGTCGCGCAGGCAGATGCGGTAGCGCGGCCCCTGCAGTATCCGCAGCAAAGCAACGGCGGCGTCGCCGTCGGCGAGCAGCTGCAGCCAGGCCACCAGGTCGACCACTTCGGGGCGGTCGAGCAAGCCGCTGGCCCCGATCACCTCGACCGGCACGCCGGCGCCCTCGAGGGCGGCGGCGATAGTGGGGATCAGCCGGCGTTTGCGGCACAGGACAGCGGTGCCGCCGCACGGCTCACCGTCGACCATGCGCTTGGCCACGTCCTCGGCGATGGTGCCCGCCTCCTCGGCGTCATCGGCGGCGAGGAAGCACTCGATGGTGGTGTCGGGCGCGTCGGGCGGGACGGACAGCACCTTGGGCAGCGACTCCGCGACGTTGCCCTGGATGCGGTTGGCGAGGGTCACCAGCCTCGGTCCGAAGCGGAAGGTCGTCTGGAGGGGGCGCGTGGTCACCGGCGGGAAGTGCTCGCCGAAGCGGAGGATGTTGGCCAGGTGGGCGCCCCGGAACCCGTAGATCGACTGCATGTCGTCGCCTACGGCGGTGACACCGGCCCCGGTCGGGTACACGAGTTGCAGGAGCCGGCGCTGGGCGAAGTTGGTGTCCTGGTACTCGTCGAGGAGGACGACGGGGTGCTGCGCGTGGAGCGCCTCAGCCAGGTCCGGCCGCTCGGTGAGGAGGCGCACGGCCAGGGCGATCTGGTCGCCGAAGTCGAGCAGGCGGCGCTCGCGCTTGCGCCGGCCGTAGGCGGCGACGACCTGGCACAGCTCCCCCCGCATGGCGGCCGCCTCGCGGATCTTCGCGGTGCCGGGGCCCGCGACGATCGCCTCGCAGTCCTCAAGCACCGCGTCGATCGGCACGAGGTGGTCGGCGCAGCGCGACGCCAGCGTAAGGGCCTGGTCGAGGAGGATCTGCGGGTACATCGTCCTGCGGTGCTCGAAGCGGAACTCGTCGAACACGCCGTAGAGCAGCTGCCACGCCTGAGCCCGGTTGAGGATGCGGGTCTCGGGGTGGAGGTCGAGCTCGAGGGCGTGGTCGGCGACCAGTGACGCGCCGAAGGAGTGGTATGTGCCGACGGTGACGTCGGCGTCGGCCCCGAGCGCGTCGCGGACCTTGGCCTTGAGGTGGGCCGCCGCCTTGTTGGTGAAGGTGAGGCCGAGGACCTGGTCAGCGCGCACCGCGCCGGTCGACACCAGGTACAGGATCCGCTGGGCCATCACGGTGGTCTTGCCCGTGCCGGCGCCGGCCACGAGGAGCTGGCCGCCGAGGTCGGCCTCGGCCGCGGCGCGTTGTTCGGTTGTCAGGATGAACGTCATGCCGCGCCCACCTCACGGCCTTCCCGTTGGAGGGGGCACAGGCGGTGGAACGAGCAGTTGCGGCAGGCGGCGTCGACCGACGGCTCGAACCGCTCCATGCGGATGTCGGCCGCCGCCGCCAGCACCCGGGCCGCGGTGTTCGCCGCGTGGTCGGTCAGGATGGGCTGCTCGAACGCGTGCATCGACCGCACGTAGAGGAGCTGGAGCTGCCGGGGCGGGCCGAACGCGGTCAGCACAGGATCGAGCGTGGCGGCGAGGTGGTAGACGGCGAGCTGGATGTCGTCGGGCAGGGCCGGGGGACGCGGCTCCGTGCGACCGGTCTTGTAGTCGATGATCCGGATGCCCTCGCCGTCGGTCGCCAGGTCGACCCGGTCGATGGCGCCGACGAGGCGGACGTCGCCCACCTCGATCTCGAACTCGTGCTCGACGGCCAGGACCTGGGCCGGGTCGAGGTGCTGGCCCTCGACCTCCCACCACAGGTCGAGCATGGCGTAGTAGTCCCGCCGGCACTCCTCGACCTGGGGCCGGTAGCGGGCGATGTCGTCGGTCCAGTGATCCACGGCGATCGCCAGCAGCGCCTCCCTGGAGTGGTCGTGCGCATGGCCGGGGCGGAGGAAGTCGGCGAGGACCTCGTGCACGAGCGACCCGAGTGCGGCCGGCGTGCCGGCGTCGTCACGGACCCGCAGGCCGTACTTGTACGCGTACTGGAGCGGGCAGTCGTCGTAGGACGACAGCTGGGACGCCGACAACACCAGGCGGCCGCCGGGAAAGACCTCGACGGGGTTCTCGGTCAGCCGCCGTGAGGCCGGCGCCGGCCCCCGGAACGCCGGCGGGCGGGGCTCTTGGCTGTTCCAATCCTCGACGAAGCGGCTGAGGAGCACGCCGGGCTCGGGCGCGGCCGTCGCGATCAGGCGGGCGGTGGCTCGTGAGCACGCGGTCCGGAACACGTCGCGCTCGGCGGCGAGAGAGGCCTGCCGGCGCTCGGCCGGCGAGGCCGGCGACGGGTCGAACAACGACGCCCGGCCCCGGATGCGGGGCAGCCGCCCTTCCACGCAGCCGGCGACGACGACGGTGTGCCATTCACGACCCCTGGCCGCAGCGATCGAGGTGACCGTCACCGCGGCGGCGTCGGCGCCGGCGGCACCGGTCCGCCACGGGTCGGGGCCGACGTCGCCGTCGTCGAGGGCGGCGACCAGGTCCGCCAGGCGCTCGGACGGGTCCTCCTCGGCCCTGCGCTCCAGTCGGTCGAGGAAGGCGACGACGGTGTCGAGCGAGGCGTCGTCACCGGTGGCGCCAGCGACGAGGTGACCGAGCCCCCGCTCCCACACGGCGAACGCCAACGCGGCTGGCGACGTGGTGCCTGCCCGCGCCGCCAGGTCGTCGTGCAGCGCGGCGAGCGCCTCCGGGCCCAGTCCGGACAGCGGCGACATGGCCAGCCGGGTCGACGCACCATCGTCGCCCGCCACCCACCGCAGCACGTCGACGATGGCGGCGACGGCCGGGTCGCCGGTGCCGATGCCCAGGCCGGGGCCGGCGGCAACCGGGATGCCGTGGCGGCTGAGGGCGCGGGCGATGGACCGGCCCTGGCGGTGGGGGCTGCGCACGAGGACCGCCATGCTCGACCACGCCACGCCTTCGGACCGGGCGGCCAGCAGCTCGCCGGCGACGGTCTCCGGCTCGGTCGACGGGTGGCGGCAGGTGACGACCACCGGCGCCGCCGGGTGCCGGAACGACTCGGTGAGGGCGACGTCGTCGGCCGCCCACGGCAGCGCCGCCCCTGAGACGGCCACGGTGTCCGTCCCCGGACCGGTGATCGCGGCCAGCAGCGCCTGGAGGGCGGTGGAGCCGGCGTCGTGGTCGTCGACCAGGACGTGGTCGTACCGCTGGCGGTCGGCCAGCGCCGCCGCGGCAGCGAGCAGACCGGTGCGGTCGACCTCGCGCCGCTCGGCAAGCACGGCGTCGTACCGCGCACGGAACCGGTCGAGCTCGGCGTGCGCCCCCCCAGCGACGTCGGTCAGCGCCTCGGCCACTTCGCCGGCGAACGCGTCCCGACCGAGGTGCAGGCCGAGGTCAGGCCAGTCGGCGGGCGACTCGCCGGCGAGGAGGCGGCGCACCAACCCGCGCTGGTCCGCCGTCGAAAGCAGGCGGACCGGCCCCCGCGCCCGGGTGACAAGGTCGAACGCCACCCCGAACCAGGTGGTGATGGGCAGGGCGTCGAACCCGCCAGACAGCGCCGGCAGCACGACGTCGCGGAACCGGATCGCCGCGGCGCGGTCGTGGCATACGACGAGCACCCTGGACGCCCGGTGACCGTCGCCGATCAGCCGGCGGTAGCGCGCCAGCAACGCAGTCGTCTTGCCGGAGCCGGGCACACCGGTGACCCGCAACGCGCCGCCGGCGTGCTCCACGATCAGACGCTGGGCCGCCGTCAATTCCACGGAACCGACAGTACCCACCCCCTGCGACAGCGCTCAGTACCACTGAATCGCCTTAGTACCACAGGCCCCGGCGGAGGAGCACCTCCTTCAAGACGCTCGGGCGGTCGGTCATGATCCCGTCGACGCCGAGGTCAAGAAGGCGCTCCATCTCGACGGGGTCGTCGATTGTCCAGACGTGGACCGGCAGCCCGACGCGATGGGCGCCGGCCATGAATCTCTTGTCGAGGATGCGCACGGGGCCCTGGCGGACGGGCACCTGGGCGCACCCGCCGGCGAAGCCCTTGGCGGGCAGGCCGAAGCCGGCGCCGCGCAGGCGGGCGATGTCGAAGGGCCCGATGGCGGTGCACACCCTGCCTGCCGTGAGCCGCCGGAACCGGTCGAGGCGCTTGCCGGAGAACGACGCCACGCACACGCGGTCGTGGGCGGCGGTCCGCTCGATCACCTCGGCGAGAGGGGCGACCGACGCCTCGTGCTTCAGGTCGATGTTGACCCGGACATCGGGCCACGCGGTGAGGAGCTCCTCCATCAGGGGGATGCCGACGTCGCCCGGCAGCCGCGCCTGGCGGACCGACTCCCACGGGAGCGAGGCGATCACCCCTGACCGGTCGGTGACCCGATCGAGAGCCCCGTCGTGGAAGGCGACCAGGACACCGTCGGCGGTGGCGTGGGCGTCGGTCTCGAGGTATCGGTAGCCGAGGTCGACCGCGTGCGCGAAGGCGGGCATGGTGTTCTCGGGGTGTTCGGAGGCACCGCCCCGGTGGGCGAAGGGGATCGGCCCGGGATGGTCGAGGTACGCCCAGTGAGCGGTCACTCGGCGGGCAATGCTGCGGGCGGGGCGAAAATCGTCGAGCGGTAGTGGGCCAGTTCGGCCACGCTCTCGCGGATGTCGTCGAGCGCCCGGTGCCCGCCGGCCTTGGTGGGCGCGGCCTTGTAGGCCTCCGGGTACCAGCGCCGGCACAGCTCCTTCACCGTCGACACGTCGATCGACCGGTAATGGAACCAGGCGTCCACCTCCGGGAGGTATTTGACGAGGAAGCGGCGGTCGGTGGCGATGGAGTTGCCGCACAACGGGACGGTGCCGGCGGTGGGGATGTGCTGGCGCAGGAACTCGAGCACGGCGACGCCGGCCTGCTCCACCGACAGCGTCGTCTCGCCGACGGCCTTGGTCAGCCCACTGTCGCCGTGCATCTTGACGACGACGGGGTCCATGGCGTCGAGGGCCGCTGCCGGCGCGGACACCACGAGGTCGGGCCCCTCGGCGACGATCGCCAGGTCGTCGTCGGTCACCAGCACGGCGATCTCGATGATGACGTCCCGGTCAGCGTCGAGGCCGGTCATCTCCAGGTCGATCCAGGCGAGCATGCCGGCGATCGTAGGCTGGCCCCTGATGCTCGACCTGCCCGTCGTCCGCCTCGACCCGGAACTGCCGCTGCCGGCCTACGCTCGCACTGGCGACGCCGGCGCCGACCTGTTGGCTCGGGAGGACGTGATCCTCGCAGCCGGCGGGGGCCGGGCCATGGTGCCGACCGGCGTGGCGGTGGCCATCCCCGAGGGCTACGCCGGCCTCGTCCTGCCCCGCAGCGGCCTTGCGCTGCGCCACGGCGTGACGGTGGTGAACGCGCCCGGGCTGGTCGACGCCGGCTACCGCGGCGAGCTCAACGTCGTCCTGCTCAACACCGATCCGATGCAGGACTACGTCGTGCACCGAGGCGACCGGATCGCCCAGTTGGTCATCGTGGCCGTGGCGCAGGTGGCGCTCACGGTGGTGGACGAGCTGGCGGCGTCCGATCGGGGCCCAGGCGGCTTCGGCCACACCGGCCGCTGATTTTGGGCAGGGGATGCGACTGCCGGCTGACCGCTTGCTAACCTAGGAGGCGCAGCACGCGGACGTGGCTCAGTGGTAGAGCACAACCTTGCCAAGGTTGGGGTCGCGGGTTCGAATCCCGTCGTCCGCTCCACAAAAGTGCAGGTCAGAGGCCCTCTCCGGAGGGCCTCTTCTCTTTTCACGAACCAGACGTTACTCCCCAATTACGTCCCGTTACATCCATTCGCCGTGTGGGATTCCATGAAGTGCATGGCGGGGAGCATGTACCTCAAGCCCTCGGGAGTGTGGGTCCTTCGGGTGTACGCCGGCCGCGACCCCCTGACGGGCAAGAAAGTCTGGAGGTCGCGGACGTTCCGAGGCACGAAGCGGGAGGCCGACCGGGCGCTGGCCGCCTTCGTCACGGAGCAGTCCTCCGCTCAGGCGCCGGCGCCGTCGAGGACCTTCGGCGAGCTGTTGGAACGCTGGTTCGAGGCAAGGTCGGGGGACTGGTCGCCGTCGACGGCGCAGCAGACCCGGTGGGTCATCAACGGCAACCTGAAGGGTTTGGCGGAACGCAAGGTGGCTTCGATCGGCGTCGAGGATCTCGACCGGTTCTACGCCGCCCTTCGCGAGCGGGGCGGACGGGGTGGCCGGCCGCTGGCCGGCTCGACGGTGGCCCGCACGCACGTCATCGTCCGGCTCGCCCTCAAGCAGGCCGTCGTGTGGGGCTGGCGGCCCGACAACCCGGCCGAGCGGGCCAACCCCGGCCGGTACGACTCGGCGGAGATTCAGCCGCCCTCCGCCGACGACGTCCGCCGCCTGTTCGACGCCGCCTTCGAGAAGGACCACGAGCTCCTGACGTTCGTCGCTCTGGAGGCGGAGACCGGCGCCCGTCGGAGCGAGCTTGCCGCGCTCCGCTTCTCCGACTTCGGCGAGGGCACCGTGTCGATCTCACGCAGCCTGGTGATTGGCATCGACAGTGAGGAGAACCAGCGCCGCTACGCCGGCCATTACTGGCTTGCCGCCGTCCGGCGGGGCGAGAGGCCTACCGCAGTGATCGAGAAGCCGAGGCCGAAGAACCGCCGCTCGGTCCGGACGATCGCCCTGTCCGCGCCGGCCGCGCTGCTCGTCGCCGAACTGCGCGCCCAGCAGGTCGCCCGTGCTGAGGCATGCGGCATCACCCTCCCGTTGAACAGCTTCGTGTTCGCCGCCGACGTCGACGGCTCCCGCCCGATCCGCCCGGAGACGTGGACGCGCCGGTTCACCCGACTGCGGGCCGAGGTCGGTCTGGACACCGTGCGCCTCCATGACCTCCGGCACTTCGTCGCCACGACCCTGCTCGCGTCCGGCACCGACCTGGCCACCGTCGCCGGCCGTCTCGGCCACGGCAGCGGCGGCGAGACCACCCTGGCCATCTACTGCCACTTCGTTCGCGGCGCCGCGCCGGACCCCGCCGCCGCCGCCGATCTCCTCGCCAGTCTCGTCCGTCCGCCGGCGCCGCCACCTACGGCCGAGGACTGATCGAGAACCCGTCGAGGCATCCGTCGATGACTGCCTGGATCGCAACGGTCGGGATGACCTTTCGCCGCCCGAGCCGCAAGCACGGCAGGTCGCCGCGCGCCGTGAGTTCGTAGATCAGATCGTCCGACACGCCCAGGACCTCGGCGGCCTCGGCGATCGACAGGACAGGCTTGGTCGGCATCATGCCGCCGAGTCTGAGCGCAGCACGTTGCCACAGGTGTTGCCAAAAGCGCGCGCCGCGCGCGTGCAGCTCAGGTTTCCAGCGCCGCCTCGATGCTGCTCACCTTCTGAACCAGCCGGGTTGGGTTGCTGGGGATCGGTTCAAACCCGAAGTGCTCGTAGAACGACGCAACACGCTTGTCGACCGCATCCACCACGACGAGCCGTGCCGCCGCGTGACGATTGGCGGCCACCGCTCGACTGAGGGCGTCCCAAAGCAACTCCGCCCCAAGTCCTTGCCCTTGCAGCGACAGGTCAAGGGCGAGTCGGGCCAGGAGGATCGCCGGGATGACGTTCGGACTGCCGCGACCGATGCGCTTGGTCAGCGACTCCCTCGCGACCAGGTGTGCGGCAAGGGTGAAGTAGGCGACGACGACTCCGTCGCCCGCGTGCCAGACGAACGTGCGTCCCGTGTTCATTGCGCTCGCGTGCAGTGCGTGATCACGCAGCCAGAGATTGAGGTCGACGTTGCCCGAGTCGAAGCTCGTCTTGTCGTGATGCTCCCGAAGCGCCTCGGAGGTGAATGCCAAGTGGGATCAGGCTTGGACGACGCGGCGCGCTCGCCGAGCCGCGCGCTGAAGCGCCGGATTCGGTGCCGGCGGCTCGTCGAGGGCCCGGTGAAGCTCGTCGAAGTAGTCGGCCGGCACGGTGGTGCTCGTCGCCGCCCGAAGCACCTCCTCGGCTCGCTCGGAAGCCGCATCGAGCACGAACGAGCTCACCGACTGATTGGCGAGCCGAGCCGCCTCCCGGATCCTCTCCTCTCGCTCGGGCTCGGCTCGAAGTTCGATGCGGGCAGTCCGCGCCATGGTTCCTCCTTAGGTGTACGGCAATTGTACGGTAACTTCGCGCCTAAGGAGAGTCGTCTGGGAGCCTGAAGGACGCCGGTCGCCGCCGCCCGTCCCTGAAGCGCCCCCGCCCGCAAGCTGGAGAGGTCCGTCCGGAGGTTGCTGAGCTCGGCGTAGAGCTCCGCGACGAGGGCGAGCAGCTCCTGCGCATCAAGACCGACGGCGTTCGAATCCCTCGCCCACTGCAGCTTCCGCCGAAGGAGCCGACGGGCCTCATCACGCTCGGCCAAGAACCGCTTTGCAGCCGCACTCTCTCGAACCGCTCGCCGCTTCTACGTCGTCTGGCACGACAACCGGAACCAGGACCTCGACATCTTCTTCTCCAAGTCAGCCGATGGCGTGAAGTGGAGCGAACCCCGCCAGCTGAACGACGACCCGAAGGGGGCACGGGTCGGCCAGTTCTATCCCAAGATCTCCGTCGTCCCGGGGGGCCGCATCGACGTGGCCTGGTACGACTTCCGCCACGACTCGTTCCCGGCGCCGACCCTGTCGCCGACCGCAACGGCGCCGTTCCTCGCGCTCACGACGAACATCGGCAAGTTCGATGCCGTCTACATGACCTCGTCCGAGGACGGCGGCGACTCCTGGTCGAGGAACATCCAAGTCAGCGATGTGCCCAACGACCGCACGATCGGGACGGCCGGAATCAACTTCCAGGTGCAGGTCCCGCTCGCCGTCGGGTCCGTCTCCGGACGGACCATCGTCGCCTGGTCCGACACCCGCTATGGCAACGCCGACAGCGCCACCCAGGACATCGCCACCAACGTCGTCGACTGGGATGTCCCCGCTCCGGGCGGCTATCGGTCCCAAGACATTGTCTTCGGCGTGCTCGCCGGCGCCGTCTTTGGCGCCGGCCTGATGATCTGGGTCGCCGTCGCGAGGATTCGACGGGCGACTCCCGCCCCCGGCGAAACCGCGGCGGGCTCGGCTGACGCCCCTGTGAGAACTTGAGGAGGCGGTCATATCGCCTTGACGAGCACGCTGGGGTACGGAGCGGCGAGGCGTTCCAGGTCGCTCCCGTCGCCTGTGAGGATCACCCCGCCGCCAGCTTCGACTGCTGCGGCGACCGCGTGGGCGTCGGCAATGTCGGCGGACCCGGCCCGGGCCGCAGCGAGGACGCCGCCGACGAGCCTGGCGAAGGGCCGGTCGGTGGCGCGTACGCCGATGCCCGTCTCACGGCTCAGGCAGGCATCGACAATCCGGTTGTGGCCCGGCCCCCGGTAGAGCTCGGCCAGGATGAGCGCCGGCGTGACGACCTCACGCCGGAGGCGTCGGGCGGCCTCAAGGGCGGCGCGGATCTCGCGGAAGCGCGGGCCGCGCCCGTGAGCCAGGCGGGAGAGCGCCTCGGCATCGAGAACGAGCACGAGGCTCAACTCAGGAGCTCCATGTACTTCTCGACCAGTTTCTCGTCGACGGGACCCGTGGTTGCCTCGAACTGGTCGAGCATCTCGCCCAGAAGGCGGTGCCGGCGCCGGCGAGTCAGCTCGAGTCGAACCGCGTCGTTGACCTGCGAGGACAACGCCTCGCCGCCGGCCTCAAGCTCGGCGACCAGATCCTCGTCCAGCGATACCGAGACCTTCCGCTTCGTTGTGGTCATACTCGAAGCCTACCGAAGTAGGACTCCTGCCGCCGGCTGAAGATGAGGGGCGCGCGCGGAGCGCTACCGAACGCGGCTTAGAGTCCGGCGCACTGCCCTGACTTCGTCGCCGCGGTGTTGGCCTGGCCTCCATTGGTGGGGGCGGTGCCCAGCGTGACCAGCTTCAGGAGCTGCGGGTTGGCTTGGGCGAGCTGGCGGGCGGTGGCGTCGAAGCCGCTCGGCCCGTCGTTGTCACGCCAGACGTTGTACCCGGCGCCGCCTGGGCGCCGGCGAACTCGCCGGCGGTCCCGCCGTTCCCCAGCCGCGCGAGCGACGCGTCGACGCCCTGGGCCGCGAGCGCCGCCCGCTCCGTGGCCTTGCCGACCGCCGGGCTGGCGCTCCGCGGTCACGTCGACACCCCGGGCTCGCAGCAGGCGCGCCTTGGTGACGTCGACCGTCGCTCGGTACATGTCCAGGCTGCCCCCGGACTGCGGCGGCGCGCCCTGGGCGGCACCGGGGACGAGCCCGTCGCCAAGACGCTGAGGAGCACCAGAACGACCGCGCTCGCCCTGGGACGCACGTGTCCCCGACGTTGGCCCATACCGCCCTCCCGTTGCCCGCTCCGCAACGCTGACGCTGAGGAACACACGCCTACGTTTTTCGGGCCGCTTCTCAGGGAGCGAGCTCGGCCCTGGCCCAGAGTCCCGCAAGCAACTCGCTGACTCGATCGGGCGCGGCTTGGTGGGACGTGTTCAGGTGGTGCAGGCCCTCGAACTGTTCGGCAGTGAAGTCCGAGAACAGTGTCCCCAACCGCTCCGCCATCGCATCCCAACGCGGGTGGGTTCGGCTTCCCGAGGTGTAGAGCACTGGTGCGCGTACCGCTCGGTACCGATCGCCAAGGCGCTCGTGTCGGTCGAGCGCGTCGATGAACGCATCGATGCCGGCTGGCCGGTTCGCCATCCACGGCGGCGGCGGACCCTCGGGGGGCGGCGGAAGCTGCACCGATGCTGAGACCTGGAGTTGCATGAACGCCCGCATCCTCCGATCAATCGGCAACACCGCGAGCGGAGCGAACTCCTCCATGTCGGCCCGTGCTTCCTCGGTGAAGTCGTACGCCGGTTCGTCAACCGCGAGGCTGAGAACGCGCTCGGGATGCGCGGCAGCGTAGGCGAGGGCCACGGCGCCGCCACCGGAGTGGCCGTACAAATGGAACCGGTCGATTCCCGCGGCGTCGGCGGCGCGGTCGACGCCGCCAACCTCCATTGCAATCGAGTAGCCGGGCGGCGGGACGTCCGACGAGTAGACCTCAAGGTCCTTGACCAGCGGGTTGACGTCCACGAGGCGAGCGATCAGAGGCCCGTAGCGGACAGCAGCCGGCGCGATGATTCCCGGGAGGAACACGACGTCTCGGATGCTCCGGATCCTAGTCATCCCACCACGGCCCGGAACGACGTCCCGGGTGCCGCAGGAGGATGGGACAATGGCGGGACACTCCAGGTGGAGGACCGCCATGATCGGATTCATCGTGTTCGGGCTCGTCGTCGGTGTGATCGCCCGCCTGTTGGTTCCGGGCCGCCAACACCTCAGCCTGGCGATGACCGTCGGTCTGGGGCTGGTCGGCTCCGTGGTGGGAGGCGTGGTGGCGAACGCCCTCGGTACGGGTGACGTCTTCGAGCTCAACGTCCTCGGTTCCCTCGTGGCTATTGCCGCCGCCGTCGTGCTGATCGTCGTCGGGGACCGTGTCGGCCTCCTCCGCCGTCGCAGTTCCGATGGCGAGGCCGGCAGTCGCTGAGCGAGTGCCCCCGAGGCGAGGAAGGGAGCACCATGAACGTCGAGCCGTGAGCGATGTTCGGACTCGTCGCGGACGGCATCGTCTGTCCCGCGACGTGGCACCTCCTGGTCGTTCCCAAGTCGGAATGACGCCCTGGGCCGACCCGGTCGCGAGGTACAACTGCTACGAGCCGCTCTGACCGATCGTCTAGCCGATCAGTCGTACGAACGGATCGTCCGGACGTTCAGGAAGACCATGAGGACGCCGGCCGCCGCCACCACCGCGAAACCGCGGCCAACCACAGTCCAGTTCGAGGCGTCGAGGATGAACGAGCGCAGCGCCTCCATGATGTAGGTCACCGGGTTGTACGTCGCGGCGATCTCCATCGGCCGGGTGAGCAGCGGACGGGGGACGAAGTTCGGCGTCAGGAAGAGCAGGGGGAAGAAGATCAGGGAGCCGGACTGCGTGGCGGCCGCGCTGCGGGACTTGAGAGCGATGAGCTGCATGAAGCCGGAGAACACCATCGCCCACGCCGCCGCCAGCACGACCAGCAGGATGAAACCGAGGAATCCGCTGGCGACGGAGATGCCGAAGGGAAGGGCGACGATCACGATCAGGATGGCGATGGCGCCGGTCTTGGCCCCCTCGGCGACCAGACGGGCAAGCACGATCGCGGTCCTGGACACCGGCGAGGCGCGAAGTTTGTCGAAGTAGCCGCCCTCGATGTCCTCCACGAGATACAGCGCGGCGCTGCCGAACGACGCGGCGAGCAGGATCGCGCTCGGCAGTTGGAACGCGGCGTAGTTCTGCCCGCCCAAGAACGGCGTCCCTCCGGAAGGGAAGATCTTGGCCGCCTGGCCGACGTTCACGACCAGGAAGAAGAGCGGGATGAACACCGTGGGGATGAGTTGCTCGGGCACCCGCAGCATCTCCCGAATGGCACGACCGCTGAGCGCCCAGAACTGGCTCATCGCACCTCCTGCACGGATCCGGCGACGACCTCACGGACGCGCCCGGTGGCGTCGAGGAAGACCTCGTCGAGAGTCGGCTCGCGGTCGAGGGAGGTCCGCCGGCGCAGCTCGTCCTTCAGCTCCTGCGGCGTCCCTTCCCGGACGATGAGCCCATCGTCGATGATCGCCAGCCGGTTGCACAGCTGGTCCGCCTCTTCGAGGTACTGCGTGGTCAGGAACACCGTCGTGCCCTCGGCGTTGATCCGGCGCATCTCGTCCCAGACGGTGAGGCGACTGGCGGGGTCAAGGCCGGTCGTCGGCTCGTCGAGGAAGAGCACCTGGGGCCGGTGGACCAGGGCCGAGGCCAAGTCCAGCCGCCGCTTCATCCCTCCGGAGTAGCCCTTGATCCGACGGTCCGCCGCCTCTACGAGGTCCACCAGTTCGAGCAGCTCCTGGGCCCGTACGGAGGCCTCGGCCGCCGTGGAACCGAACATCTTGGCTTGCAGGACCAACAGCTCACGCCCGGTCTGGCGCCCGTCCAGGCCGGCCTCCTGCAGGGCCACTCCTATGCACCGTCGGGCGGCGTCCGGGTCTGAGGCGACGTCGACACCGGCAACGCTGGCCTTTCCCGAGGTGATCGTCGTGAGGGTCGTGAGCATGCGTACCGTCGTTGACTTGCCTGCTCCGTTGGGCCCGAGGAAGCCGAACACCTCGCCCTCGGCGACGTGCAGATCGACCCCCCGGACCGCCTCCACCTCACCGCCGCGTCCGGTGAACTTCTTGACGAGCTGCTGCGCTTCCACCGCCATAGCCATCAGGCGACCCTATTCGCTGCCGGCGCCGAGGGCCGCACACCGGACGGCCGCCACCAGGTCCTCCAAGAACAGCTGGTTCCGTTGGACGATGTCTCAGGTGACCATCGGTTCCCTGGTCGAAGGCGTTGCGGTTTCCGAAGTCGTCGGCGCCTTTCGGCGGGACGCCTGCATGCCGATGACGAGGACGAGCCCGCCGAGCGCGAGGGCGACGGCTGCGCCGAGGAAGCCGGCGGCCCACGGCGACGTGCCCGTGTCCTCGCCGCCACCGAAGGCCTCACCCGCCGGCGCGTACCGCAACCGGCTGAAGTAGATGTCCTGGCTGGCGGTGGTGGTGTTTCCGTTGCGGGTGTCGTCCCACGCGATGAACGCCACCTTGTCGGTCGAAGCCAGGCCGATCGGGCCGTTGATCGACCCCAGCTTCGGGCCGAAACGTCGGTCGATGGCCCGGTCGTTGACCCTCACGTTCTTGGCGAAGGTCTTGCCGCCGTCGGTCGACGACGCGTAGTAGACGTCCTGGAAGACGGCGCGGCGGTCGCCGTCCTTGAACCCGGCGTCGTTGCGGTAGTCGTACCAGGCCACGTCGATGCGGCCATTGGGGGCGACGGCGAGGCTCGGGAACGTCTCGGGGAAGTCCCAGTCCCGCTTGGTGTCGGCGTCGTTGACCTTCAACGGCGTGCTCCACGTCGCGCCGTTGTCGGTGGACCGCATGAACAGCACGTTCGGAGTGCCCGCGCCCATGTGCTCCCAGGCGACGTAGATGTTGCCGGTCGTGAGGTCGACGCCGGGGGCGGCGTCGCCGAGCCAGTCCGAGGTGGACGTGGGCGTGGCCGGGTTCCCGTCCTGCTCGTAGATGGGCTTGACCTTGAACGTCTTGCCCTGGTCGGTGGTCTCGCTGAAGAACAGGTGGGCCGGCGGCGACTTGCCTTCGTCGACGGAACGGGTGGACTGGCCGAAGAAGGCGAGCAGCCGGCCGTCCTTCGCCTGGGTCAGGTACGGCTCGGTGGTGCAGTGCTCGACGCCCGGGGCCATGTCGACGGGCTCGCCCCATGTCCGCCCGCCGTCGACCGATGTCGCGACGAACGGCCGGGCGAGCGCCCGGTTGTCGGTCAGCCGGCACCACGTCGACGACTCAGAGCTCGTGATGAGGCCGGGCTGGTTCCAGATGCCGTTGTTCGACCACCAGGCGACGTAGATCCGGTTGGGGGCGCCTCGGTCGACGACGAGTGACGGCATGGTGTCGGCGCCGTAGATCCGCTTGGCCGGGTCGGGTCCGATGCGCGGCAGCGCGGCCACGTCCCAATGCAAGCCGAGATCCGTGGACTTGGCCAGGTAGATCCGCTGTTGGTAGGTCGTCTGTTGGACGGCGCTCCACGTGTAGTAGAGGGTCCCGTCGGCGTCGAACTCCAGGTCGGCCATGGCGCCGGTGACCGCGAACCCGCAGCCCTGCCAGTCCGGGGGCACCGTGGGCTGCGTGGCAGGAGCCCAGCTCAAGCCCCCGTTGCGGGAGACGTGGACCATGCAACGCGCCGAGTAGGCGTCGCTCTCGGCGATGACCAGCGTCTGCGGGTCATCCGGGTGGACGGCCAGCGCCGGCGTGGCGTGGCCGCGCGCCGCGCCGGTGTCCTGCGTGACCTGGACGGCGGCGTCCCTTTCCGGGTCGACGAACGGCTTCGCCGAAGCCGTCATCGCCGGCATCAGGAGCAGCCCGGCCGCCAGCGTGGCAAATACGGTCAATCGACGAGGTGTCATGAGCCCCCTTGTACACACGTCGTAGCCGCGTCAGGTTCGCATGGCCGAGCCGGTCTGTCACTAGTGGCGCAGCGCACCTACGGCCGGGGACTCCGCGGCCTGGCCGAAATGACGCGAAATGACCATGTAGCGCAGCCGTCGATCCGTCGATAGGCCGACCGTGGATGAGACTGAGGCGGAAGCGGCGTCACTGGATCGCGTACCGAGGGCAGGGGCACGGACCGCCCGGTGGTGGCCACGGATGGCTGTCCGGATCGTCGTCCTGACCCTTGCCGCGGTGATGATCCAGCTCCCGGGCGTGGCGTCCCCGGCCGGCGCGGCGGCGGCTTCGGACGCGAAGATCGACGCCGGCCTGCTGGCCCTCCCGGACGACAAGGTCGTCGATTTCTGGGTCACCTTCACGGCCAAGGCCCAGCTCGGCCCGGCGGCCGGGACGCGCGACTGGAAGAACCGCGGGCAGGCGGTCGTCGACGGCCTGGAGCGCACGGCAAAGAGCAGTCAGGCCGGGGTCGCCGCCATGCTGGCGGCCCGGGGCATCAAGTTCGACAGCTACTGGATCGCAAACACCGGGAAGGTCGCCGGGCCCAAGAGCCTCATGCGCCAGCTGGCGGCCAGGCCCGAGGTGGCCGCCGTGGTGGCTGACCGGACGTTCGACCTCCCGGACCCGGCGCCGGCGACCGACGTGGCGCCGGCCACCGTCGAGTGGAACATCGGAGCCGTGGGGGCGCCGGCCGTCTGGGACGGCCTGGGGGTGAGGGGCGAGGGCATCGTCGTCGCCAACCTCGACACCGGGGTGCAGTTCGACCACCCCGCCCTGGTGAACCAGTACCGGGGCAACCTTGGGGGCTCCTTCGACCACAACTACAACTGGTACGACCCGTCGAGTGTCTGCGGGAACCCCTCGGTTGTCCCCTGCGACAACAACCGGCACGGCACCCACACCATGGGCTCGATGGTGGGAGCCGATGCCACCGGGCAGAATCAGGTCGGCGTCGCTCCGGGCGCAAAGTGGATCGCGGTCAAGGGATGCGAGTACGACTCCTGCTCCACCGCCGCACTGCTGGGCGGTGGACAGTGGCTGCTTGCGCCGAGGGACCTCAACGGGCAGAACCCGCGGCCCGAGCTGCGGCCCAACGTGGTGAACAACTCCTGGGGAGGAGGCGGCGGGAACACCTTCTTCCAGAGCATCGTCACCGCATGGGTGGCCGCCGGCATCTTCCCCGTGTTCGCCAACGGCAACTCCGGGCCGGGCTGTGGCACCGCCGGCTCCCCGGCGGACTATCCCGAGAGCTACGCCGTGGGCGCGTACAACAGCGCTGGAGCCATCTCCTCCTTCTCCAGCCGAGGCTCCTCCACGGGCGTGAGGAAGCCGGACATCGCCGCGCCGGGGGAGAGCGTCCGCAGCAGCGTCCCCGGCAACGGGTACGCCGTGCTCAGCGGGACATCGATGGCGACGCCGCACGTCGCCGGGGTCGTCGCCCTGATGTGGTCAGCCGCCCCGAGCCTGGTCTCCGACGTGGCGCGGACGAGGGAGCTTCTCGACGAGACCGCCATCGACGTGGCCGACCTCACCTGCGGCGGCACCAACGCCGACAACGGGGTCTGGGGCGAGGGGAAGCTCGACGCGCTCGCCGCCGTGCTGCGGTCGCCCCGTGGCCCGGTCGGCACGTTGTCCGGGTTGATTTCCGACCGGTCGACGGGCGCGCCGATTGCCGGCGCCCAGGTCCGCTCCGTGGGTGCGGACGGGTTCCCGAGGATCTCCCGGACGAGCACGACCGGCACGTACTCCCAGACCATTCCCGTCGGCACGATCCACGTGGACGTGACCATCTACGGGTACGGCGCGGCAACGGCCGACGTGGTCATCGTCGAGAACGGGACCACGGCCGGCGACCTCTCGCTGGTCCGGGCCCCGAGCCACGCGGTCAGCGGCGTGGTCGTCGACGACACAGGGATACCGGTTCAGTCGGCATCGATCTCGATCGTCGGGACACCGCTGGAACCAGCCGTCACCGACGCGACAGGACGATTCGGGTACGCGGCCGTCCCCGACGGCACCTACGAGGTAGCAGTGACCGGCGGCGCGTGTCTGGCCGGCGCCGGCAGGAGCCTCGTACTCGACGCGGATGCGACCTTGGACTTCGCGCTCGCGGCCAGGCGCGACGCGTTCGGCTATTTCTGCCGGCCGGAATCCCCGGCGTACGTCGAAGCCGACACCGTGCTGCCCCTGACGGGTGACGACTACGTCGTCCCCGTCGCCTTGCCATTCCCGTTCAGCTACTACGGCAGGGTCTATTCCACGGCCCAGGTCTCCACCAACGGCCTGGTCGGCCTGTCCGGGGGGAGCTATGCCTACACGAACGGTTCCATCCCGAGTGCGACCCTTCCCAACGGCACCATCTATGCGTTCTGGGACGACATGTACGTCGACGGCGCCTCGTCCGTGCGGACGTCGTCCATCGGCACCGAGCCGAACCGGCGGTTCGTGATCGAGTGGCGCAACATCCAGTTTCTGGCCAACTCGGCCCGGCTCGACTTCGAAGTCATCCTCGACCAGCGGGGCGGGATCTCGATGCAGTACCGCCGGCTCTTCGACCTCCCGCTCGTCAGGGGGTCCTCGGCGACGATCGGCGTCGAGAACGAGACCGGCACCATCGGGTTGTCGTACTCCTACAACCAGCCGTCCTTGTTGGGGACCTCGACGGCGATGCGGTTCGAGGTGGCGGGCGCGGCCGGCAACACCGCACCGGACGCGGTGGACGACAACGCCGTCACCGTCGCCAATCGGAACGTGGCGATACCGGTCCTGACCAATGACCGCGATCCTGACGGGGATCGGGTCGACATCACCGCCGTCTCCGACCCGGCCCACGGCTACGCCGAGGTTCGGGGTGACGGCACCATCGCCTACGTGCCGGACTTCGGGTTCGCCGGGACCGAGGTCTTCACCTACGACCTCGCCGACAGGCGGGGAGGCGCCGACCGTGCCTCTGTCTCGGTCGTCGTCGCGCCGCTGGCGACCGACGACACCGCGGCTACCGCCGAGGACACACCGGTGAACGTGCACGTGCTCGCCAACGACCTCAACCCTCAGGCCGGCGTGCTCGCCGTCTACGGCGTCTCGCTGCCGGCGCACGGGACGGCAGTGGTGGTCCCGGGCGGTGACATCCGGTACACGCCGTACCCCGACTTCAACGGCTCGGACACCTTCGCGTACTCGGTCGTCGACGGCCTGGGCGGTTCCGACCAGGCGAGCGTGACGATCGCCGTGTCGGCTGTCGAGGATCCGCCGAGGGCGGTCAACGACGCCGGCCAGGTGATCCAGGACAGCCTGACCATCCTCTCGGTCCTGGGCAACGACAGCGATCCCGACGGCGACACGCTGCAGATCACCGCCGTCTCGGCGCCCGGGCACGGAACCGCCGTGGCCAATCCCGAGCGGACGATCACGTACCGACCCAGCGCCGGCTACACCGGCGCGGACTCCTTCACCTACAGCATCACCGACGGCCACGGCGGCGTGAGTGGCGCGACCGTCTCGATCACCGTGCTCGTGGCGCCGACGACGACCACCACCACGGTCCCGCCCACGACGACGACGACGACCGTCCCCCCGACCACCACGACGACGACGACGCGGCCGGCCCCGGTGACGGCGAGGGCGCCGTTCTCGGTCTGGTCGCAGGGTGCGCCGGCGGGGCTGGACGGCGTCGGCACGTGGCTGGTCCCGCTCAACGACCCGACGGCGGCGGCCGGTCAGGTCGCGCCCGAATACCTCTACGGGTTGAGCTTCGGCTTCACGGCGAGCTCGGCACGAGGCGTCGTCGGGCTGGGAACCGGCCCCGGGGGCAAGTCAGCCGTGCTGAGCGTCAGTGGGCCGGGGCGCGCCCCGCAGACGTACAGCATCCCGTTCAACTGGCGGGCCAACGGCGTCTACTTCATCTTCGTGCACCAGTACGGCCCTGACATGTGGGGGGCCCTCGTCTACGACCTGAGCGCCAATGCCTGGACCGTGGTCGGCTTCGTCGGGGTACCGCCGGCGTGGGGGAGGATCGCACCGACGACGGTCACCGGCCTGTTCTCCTCCGGCCCGCCGGCGGCGACCTGCGCGGCCTACCCTACGGCCGACTTCCTTGTCCGGAACCCGACGACCTTCATCGCCGGCCGGCCGTTGGACGAGACGTTCATGCAGAGCGGGAGCAGCGAGGGGACCTGCACCGCGGTGAACGTGAACCGCCCGGACGGCTGGATCTGGTACGGCGCCGGCGCCAGGTAGCTGCCTGTCGATCACCCATGGGGCCGGCGGAAACTCGGCGCGCCGGGCCGTCTCGCCGACGATACTGCCAGCCGACACATGGACGAGCTAAAGCGGCGGTTCGACGCAGTACGTACCTCCCGGAAATGGGCGCTGGCCCGCTTGCTGCCTGTTGTCAACCGCCGGCTCACGGTCGGGGTCGCGGCCCTGGTGGCGGTCACCGGCGTCCTGCCCGTCGCCATCATTGTGGCGACCGGCTCCGTGGTGGGCGCCATCCCCGACGCGCTGGGCCAGGGTCTCGACGGGCCCGCGGGTCGGCGCGCGCTGGGCGGCCTTGTCGTCCTGGGCGGGTGCTTCATCACCCTCCAGGTCCTCAGCGCCGCCCGTGCCGCCGCCGGCTCGGCGCTCGGTTGGCAGCTGAACCGTCATCTGGAGGAGCGGGTCATGGTGGCGGTCGCCGCCCCGACCGACATCGCCCACCTCGAAGACCCGGCCTCGCTCGACCGCATCTCGGCGGCGCGTGACGTTGTGTTCGGGGGCTACCGCCCCTGCGATGCCGTCCCGGCCCTCGCCACCCGCCTCAGCGCGTGGATTCAGGGGTTCGGCGCGGCTGGGGTCCTCGCCACCTACAAGTGGTGGCTCGCCGTCCTCGTGTTCGGCACGTGGACCTGGCGTTGTCGCGTCGCTCGTCGCTGGCACGCCCGAGGCGTCACGACGATCGGGGTCAAGGCGCCGGCCCTGCGCAGGGGGGAGTACCTCCGCGACCTCGCGCTGACGCCCGGCGCGGCCAAGGAGGTCCGGGTGTTCGGGCTCACGGACTGGCTGGTCGGTCGCTACCGCGAGGCGTCGGAGGCGGTGCTCGAAGAGGGGGCACGGGACCGCCGGCAGGCCCAGCGAGCCGGCCCGGTGTCGACGTGGGCCACGGTCGCCGTGAACCTCCTGGCCTATGTCACCGTCGGCCTGTCAGCGGCGCGCGGCGGGCTCGGCCTGCGGGGGCTCGCCCTGTACGCCAGTGCCATCGCCGGCATCCAGGTGCTCGCACAGTTCGGGATGGACAACCTCCTGCTGACCTACGGGACGATTCCGCTGCCCGCGGTGGATGACTTGGAGGCGGCGGTCGCCGACGCCGAGCACCACGGTACGGACGACGTCTCGCCGGCTGTCCTGGACCCCGCAGCGCCGGCGCAGGGCGTGACGTTCGAGGGCGTGACGTTCCGTTATCCGGGCGTCGACCACGATGCGCTCGCCGGCCTCGACCTGGTCCTGCCCGCCGGCCGTTCGATCGCGATCGTCGGGGCCAACGGCGCCGGGAAGACGACGCTGGTCAAGCTGCTCTGCCGCTTCTACGAGCCCGACGAGGGCCGGATCACCGTGGACGGACGGCCGCTGCCCACGATCGACCGCCAGACGTGGCAGCGGCGGATCGCCTGCGTCTTCCAGGACTTCGTGCGGTATCCCGTGTCGGCCCGCGACAACATCGCCTTCGGGGCCATCGACTTCGGGGGCGCGGAAGCCGGCGTCGACGAGGCCGTCGAGGAGGCGGCCCGGCGGGCCGGAGCCCTTGTCACGCTCGGTGCCCTGCCCCAACGCCTCGACACGGTGCTGGCGCCGGGGTACGAAGACGGGACCGACCTCTCCGGCGGCCAGTGGCAACGCGTCGTGCTCGCCCGGGCCCTGTACGCGGCAGCCGCCGGCGCCCGGATCCTGGTGCTGGACGAGCCGGCCGCCAACCTGGACGCGCGAGGCGAGGCCGAGCTGTACGACCGGTTCCTCGACATCACGCGCGGCGTGACGACGGTGATTATCTCGCACCGCTTCTCCACCGTCCGGCGGGCCGATCTGATCTATGTGATCGACGGCGGGCGCGTCATCGAACGGGGATCCCACGCCGAACTGATGGCCGCCGCCGGCGCCTACGCCCGCATGTTCGCGGTGCAGGCCGATCGCCTGCTCGGCGCATGAGCGCGGTCGGCTGGCGGAGGTCGCTCGCCACCCTGCTCGGTACGTCGTGGCGCGCGGACCGTCGAGGCGTCGTCCTGGTGCTCGTCCTGAACGTGATCGGCCAGCTCTGTTGGCTGGCGTCGATGGTCGGGATCAAGCGCCTCTTCGACGCGGTCGTCGACGGGGACCGCTCCGGCGTGGTGGTGGCGGCCGTCTTGATTGTCGGCGTCGGCCAGCTCACGTACCTGTTCGGGATGCGACAGTGGTCGGCGTCCATCACCGTGACCGAGCGGACGGCGCAGCTGCTCGACGAGGAGCTGATGACCATCGCCGGCGGGCTGCCGGGGATCGAGCACCACGAGCGGCCCGAGTACGCCGACCGGATCGCGCTCGTCCGCGAGGATCGCCGGCGGATCGGCTTCGCCGCCTACGTGCTGGGCGTCAACGTCCGCATCTGGGTCCAGCTCACCGGCACCGTCGTGCTCCTGGCCCGCCTCCATCCGGTCATGCTCCTCCTGCCGGTCGTCGCCGTGGCGTCCTTCGTCGCCCAGACCCGGGCGCAACGGGTCACCGACGCGGCCACGACCGCTACCGCGGGCCTCACCCGCCGGCGCCGGGATCTGTTCGACCTTCTCACTGCCGCGCCCGCCGGGAAGGAGGTTCGGGTGTTCGGCCTCACCGAGGAGCTGATCGGCCGCCACCGGCGTCTGGCCGAGGAGATCGACGGCGTCATGACCAGAGCTGGGTGGAGGTCGGCGCTGCTCCAGGCCACCGGTCGTGTGGTCTTCGCCGCCGGCTACATCGGCGGCATCGCCCTCGTGCTGGAACGAGCGGTCGCGGGTGCTGCGACCGCCGGCGACGTGGCTCTCGCCATCACGCTGGCGGCGGCGATCAACAGCCAGGTCGCCAACGCGGCCGAGGAGTTCGCCTACCTGCGGCGCATGATCGGAACGGGCCGTCATTACGTGTGGCTCCTCGACTACGCGGCCGTCGCCGGAGGAAGGCGGCGTTCCGGCGAGCCGGCGGTGGCGGTGCCCGCCGTCGCCACATCGGGCCTGAGCGTCGACCGGGTCTCGTTCCGCTACCCCGGGACCGACGCGGTCGTGCTGGATTCGGTGTCGTTCGCCGTGCCCGCGGGCACGACCGTCGCTGTTGTGGGCGAGAACGGGTCGGGCAAGACCACCCTCGCCAAGCTGCTCCTGCGTATGTACGAGCCCGACTCCGGCGCCATTCGCGTCGACGGCACGTCGGTGGACGACTTCGACGTGGGCGCGTACCGGGAGCGGGTGTGCGCCGCCTTCCAGGACTACTGCAGGTTCGAGCTCGTCCTACGGGAGTCGGTCGGCGTCGGCGACCTGGCCCGCATGGACGACGACACCGCGGTCCTGGGGGCGATCCACGCGGCCGGGGCGGAAGACGTGGTCGCCGCCTTGGACGGTGGGCTTGGCACCCAGCTCGGTCGAGCCTGGCAGGGCGTCGACCTGTCGGGCGGGCAGTGGCAGAAGCTCGCCGTCAGCCGGGCCCTCATGCGCGAATCGCCGCTGCTGCTCGTCTTCGACGAGCCCACTGCCGCCCTTGACCCGTTCAGCGAGCACCTGCTGTTCGAACGGGTGGCGGCCCCCGGCGAGCGCAGCACGTTGCTGATCTCCCACCGCTTCTCGACCGTGCGCATGGCGGACCGGATCGTCGTCCTACGAGATGGTCGGGTCGCCGAGGACGGCACCCACGACGACCTTCTGGCCGCCGCCGGCCTCTACGCCGAGCTCTACAGCCTCCAGGCTCGCGCCTACCGATAAGCCGAGTAACGGCGGCTTGCCTCAGTCCGCCATGGCCTTGACGATGGCTGCCCGCCTCCCGGCGCGCTCGGCGAGCGTGGTGTCCTCACCGGTGGACCGGAGCCATTGCACCGCCTGCTGCACGCGGGCCCGGGTCGCCGACGGGCTCGTACAGCGGTCGATCAGGACCAACTGGATGCGCTGAAGGGCGTCGGACACCCAGACGCCCCACGTGTCCTTGACCACGGTGGCGTCGGGGAACCCCAGCAGCCGGCGGGCCTGCGCGTCCGTCGTCGTCGTGAACGAGGCGATCACGTGGACGGGCCCGACGACGCCGTCCTTGCGCTTCGGCTCCAGCCCGCCGGCGAGCAGGTGGTCGCGCAGGAAGGGCTGACCGACCATCTCGCGGGAGATCGACAGGGCGAGGCCCTGCGGCGCGCCGTGGCCCACGAAGAGGACGCGACGCCCGCCGAGGCCGCCGACGAGAGCTCTGCCTGTTCCCTCGGGCGGAGGCGGTCCGTCGGCCGGAGCGAGGACGACGTCGCGCAGCGCGCCGTCGAGCGCGGCCTCCATCTCCCGCTTCCGCTCGTCGAACCCGAGCCGCTCCCACGCCATCTCCGAACCACCCTTCGAGCGCCGGCGGACGTCGAGCGTCCCGTGATGGCCGAGCGTGCGCACCGCGGCGAGGGCCTGGCCGCAGATCTTCTCGACGGCCTCGTCGCCGGTCGCCGCCTTGTCCTGGATGCGCGACGCCGCCTGCTCGTCGAAGTACGCGACGAAGCGCTCGTCGATCTCCCCCTCGGTGACGATCGCCGGCCGCAGGTCGATGCTCCGGACCTTCGTGGCGGTGTCGGCCACCGCCGCGATCAGCTCGGCGTGGCACACGCCCAGGGTGCCCCCGAGCCGGCTCCCAGGGTCACCGGTGAACAGGACGATGACGACCTCGGCCCGGCGGGCGCGCTTCTCACTCGCCGAGTACCACGACTCGTCCCACGTCGCCTTCGTCTCGTCCTCGTTGATCCACACGTCGAAGAGGCGCTCGACGCCGGCGGTGAACGTCTCCTCCAGCCGCTTCTTCGCCCGCAGCCGTAGTTCGGTCAGGGTTTCGAGGGTGCCGGTTGCGTCCTTGCGGATCTCCGTCCGGCAGCGGGAGGAGATCATCAACTCGAGCGGCGAGTTCTCGTCGATTGCCATGTTCCTGGCTCCTTGGGATCAGCCGCCGGCGCTGGGCCGCCGCCTCAGCTGGCGACGCAAACGGTAGGTGCGGCGGAACCACCGGTGGCTTCCGTCGTCGAGGGTGTCCAACAGCCGTTCGTACTCCTCCCGCGGGGCGTCAACCCCAATCACCCTGTCCATCCGCCGGAAGCGGAAGTCGGCGGGCTGGTTCGGAACGGCCACGAGTGGGTGGCCGGACTCCTTGAGGCACCAGTTCGCCATCTTGTAGCCGCTGAGCATGAGCGCGTCCGCCTCGTCGGCGGAGAAGCGGTCGAGATCGGTGCGCAGAGCCATGAGCCGCCGCTGCACCTCGGCCGGGATGCCGTAGGGCGTCATCTGCGCTCCGGCGTGAGCCGGCGGCGCGGGAGCCTTGGCGCCCGCGACGGCGACCGGGGCACGATCGAGCCCCCTGCCGAGGTGGACGTACCACAACGCATTGAGACGGGACGAGCGGTGCAAGCTGTCGAGCTCGCGGTACAGCCGGGTCCGGATGGTCCCCATGGCGATGGTGTTCGACCGGAGCAGGACACTCCACGGGCGCCAGTACCGCTTCTCCTTCGTGTCCTTCTGCGCGCTGGCGTCGCTCACGAACACAAGCCGGCAGTCCTGGTCCAGCAGGCCGTAGCTGCCCTGGTTGTCCTGCAGCCCGCCGTCGACCAGGCGCACGACGATGTCCTGGTAGAGGCCCTCGATCGGCACAGGGGGAAAGAGGCCCGGCACGCAGGCCGACGCGGCGACCGCGGTGCTCAGCGTGATGTCGCGGTTGGCGGCCGGGACCTCGTCCTTCAGCCACATGCGTTGGAGGCGACTGCCGATGTCGACCTGCCCTTCGATGGTCGACGGCGGCTCACCCATCCATGTGGCCGCGAACTGCCAGTTGTGGCCGGTGTTGAGCGTGGTGGCGTTCAGGATGAGGACGGGGACCTTGGTCGACCGACTCCAGTTGTGACGCTTCGGGTTGAAGTCCACCGGCGCGTCGGGCGGCTGGACGATCAGGTCGCGGAGGGGTCGTCCGTGTATCCCGTCGACCCTGCTGAACAGGTGCGTGTCGAGCAGCTCGGCGACCCGAGTCGTGCGGGTTCGCCCGGGGCGAGCCCACCTCAGGAACGAGGACACCAGGACGTGGGCGCGTATGTTGGCATCGACGCCGCCGACGAAGTCTTCCTGCACCTGGCGAACGACCCCGATCAGGGCTTCCCGGTCGACCTGTCCGTCCGGGGTGTCCGCCAAGAGCCGGCGGAGTCGCAGGTAGTACTGCGCACCGGCGATGGAGCCACCCGAGACGCAGGAGAGCACCTCCACGTGGCGGAGGACGTCGAGCTCGGCCAGGGCGGCAAGGACGCCGAGGTGGAAGAACGACGCCCGGAACCCGCCACCCGACAGCGCGACGCCGAGCTTGCCGCCGAACGCGGCGACGACGTGCTCCGCCTCGCCACCGATCAGCGCTTTCAGCACTGCGACGTCGCTGCGCTTCGGTTGGCGATCTGACGGCGCCCGGGTGATGCGGGCGAGCGACGCCAGTTGGCGCGCCGTCGATTCGAGCTCCCAGTCGTCGACCTGGCCCCGCGGACGGGCGCCCTCCAACAACTCCCGGGCGCGTTCGTCGTTGCCGAGCCCGAAGTGCGCCTCGACGAGGGTCGCGAGAGACCACCAGTTGAGGTCATCGCCGCGCTGGAGCATGCCCTCCAGCTCGTCGGCGATCTCCAGCCGAACCGTGCGTGCCTTCTCGCGACGACGCCCTTTGGCCTGTGACGCTCCGTCGCCTTCCTGCTCGTCGAGGTGGGCGAGGAGATCGAGGACGTAGGCGGTGTTGATGCCGGTGTACCGGTAGTCGCCTCTCGGTCGTAGCTCCCAGCCCCGCTGGTAGAACTCCAGCGCCCGATGCAGATGTTCGACGCGGCCGTCGACCTCCCACCTGCGTTTGTGGATCGCGCCGGCGATGCCAAGCGTCTCCTGGGGGTTGCTGGCATCGAGGTCGCCGTCAACGTCGAGCATCGCCAAGGCCTCGTCGAGTGCGTCCTCGGCTCTGAGCTCGGGGTCCTTGTAGATGCAGATGGCGAGCTTCTCCCGCAGTCGGCGTTCCAGCTCGGGCGGGTGTGGCCCCCGCTCGCGGGCGAGCGTAAGGAGGCGGCGGGCGAGCTCGAAGTCCTTGCCGGCCTTGAGCCCGTCGCTCATTTCGACGATCTCGTCGACGGTGGCCTGGTGCCCGGCGAGGATGGCTCGGGCCGGATCCTTGAGGTCGGGCGCCGCCGTTCCGATGTCGCTGTCCGCCATGGTCTCTATCGTGGCTCGCGGCGCACGGGCCGTGCGGCATGGACCATCGAAGCGCCTCAGGCCAGGGCGTCGGCCGCCGAGGTGAAGTAGCTCGAGGCGACGAGGTCGGGCGCCTTCTGCACCATCCGAGCGCATTCCCGGTATGCGGCGGCCGCCTCGGCCTGCGCGCCCCGCCGCTCCGCGGCCAGACCGTCCCGGAAGGCGCCGGCGGCCGCGGCCTCGGCGGCGCCCATCGAGGTCAGGATCGCAGCCGCCTGGCCGGCGAGGTCGACGGCTGCAGCCAGGTCGCCCGCCAGGCGCGTGGCCCAGGCCAGGTTGAAGAGGGAGAAGCCCTCCACCCGGGGGTTGTCCTCCTCCTTGCCGTCGCGCTGGGCCCGCCGCAGGGCGTCGAGCCCCTCGTCCAGCCGGCCGAGGGCGACGTAGGCCATCCCCTGGACGTTGAGGACGTAGGCAAGGGGGTCGTCCTCCTCGGTCGTCGCGTACAGCTCGATGGCCCGGGCCGTGTGCTCGAGGACCTCGGCGTTGCGACCGAGGCCCAGGAGCGCGAGCGACAGGGTGTCGTGGCCGCGCGCCTCGGCGCTGACGTCGCCGAGCTGCGTCGCCAGCTCCAGGAGGCGGTTGCCGGTCGCCACGGCTGTCTCGAAGTCGCCGGCGTAGGCGCAGGCGAGGCCGTACTCGAGGAGGGCCGAGCGGTCGGGGGCCGTGATGGTCGGGTCGTAGTCAGCCACCACCTGGCGGAGGATGCGCACGGCCTCGTCGACGCGTCCCAGGCGGCGGTTCGCCTCGCCGATCCAACCGTTGGCTTGGCGCTCCTGCTCGCGGTCGCCGAGCTCGCGTGCGATCGCGGCGGCGACCTCCATCCACTCGATCGACTTCTCCGGGGGGCCAAGCAGGACGAACGCCTGGCCCAAGGCGGCCGCGTGGAGCAGCTGGAGGCGGCGGTCCTCGATCCGGCCGGTCAGCTCCGTGCGCATGGACACCGCCCGCCGGGTGAACCCCTTGAAGATCATGAACGGGATGTCGACCTCGGAGAGGACCCGTGCCGCCTCGTCGACGTCGCCGGCCGCGAGCCGGTGCTGGAACTCCAGCAGGTAGGGCTCGATGTCGACCAGCGTTCGCCAGGTCGCCATCGGGGTGTGCAGCTGGGCGTAGTACTCGGCCACCCGACGCTCCAGTGCCCGCCGCGAATACTCACCGTCGTCGGCGAGGCGCTCGAAGATGATGTCCCGGTCGACCGGATGCAAGGACGCCGTCTTGGTGTCGCGGTCCGCGGTCACCATCCGGGACCATACGAGCCGGGTCAGGATCGTCGGCACGTCGAGGCCCGGGGCAAAGCGCGCCACGACGAACTCCACCGCCCACAGTGGTGCCGGCCGGCCGAACACCGCCAGGGCATCGACGACCTTGCGCCCGTCGCCGTCGAGGGTCCGGTACGCGTCCGTCACGAGGGCGTTGATGATGTCGTCCTCGCCATAGAACCGAGCCAGCACCTCGTCCAGGGTGTCGAACGGTCGCTTGGTGAGCAGCGTCGGCACCGCCTCCAGTGCTCGGGGAATGCCGTGCAAACGATCGACGACCTTCGCCAAGGCCTCCTCTGTGGCGTCCCGCAGCTTCAGGAACCCACCCGGATCGAGGTCCCGCAGCATTGCCGTCCCGTCTTCAGGGGCGAGGCCGGCGTCGAGCGGCAGCTGATGGTCCTGGGCGCGGGCCTCCGGAGGAAGGGCGAGCGGAATCCGCGACGTCATCAGCAGCCGGGCGTCGTGGCGGGCGACGAGGGCGCGTTCGAGGAACTCGCGAAGCGTGTCGTCGGCCATCCGACCCTGGTCGTCGAGGAGATCCTCGAGGTGGTCGAGGAGGAGCACATACACCCCGCCGGCGAGTGCTCGGAGAAGCCTGTCGATCTTGGTGTCCAGGTCGACGCTGATCTCGCTCCACGTGCGAAGCAGCTGCTGTTCCCTGTCGCCACCGAGCATCTGGGCACACGCCAGGAAGACCCGCTCCAGGGTGACGCCGGTGGTGCGCGTGCCCAGGTAGACGATCCCGTCGACGGGCGTCTCCTCCGCAGTGTGCGGCCACCGGTTCTGCTCCAAGCCCTCGAGCACCTTGCACGCCAACGCCGTCTTCCCGATGCCGGCCCGACCGATCACCGACACGAGGTTCGTCGAGGGCTCCGCCAGGAGGCGCCCCAGCTCCTCGAGCTCGGTCACCCGCCCACGGAAGCGGTCGGCGACGTCGAGCATCGGCTGGCCGACGACCCTGTCCCGCACCCGTTGGGCCCGCAGCTCGCTGGCCTGGGCGTTGATCTCCCGCTGCTGGCGGATGCCGCTGGCGATGCGCTCCTCCTGGACCCGGACCAGCTCCTGCTGCACCGCAACGCTGACCTTCCTGGCCAGTTCGTCGGGGGTGGTGAACGTCGCCCGCAGGTAGCGCTTCTCGAGCTCGTCGCGCAGGGCGAGGATCCGCCGGCCGCTGTCGCCCTCGCCGGTGACGGCGTCCATCATGGGCGGCGGCCAGGCCGCACCCTTCTCGAGCAGGAAGATGAGGCACGGCTTGTCCAGTTGGGCCGCCCGCCGGTATTCCAGTTCGGTGATCGACAGGCCGAGCGGGTTGTCCTCGGTGGGCACGTACCCGTACCGCCAGGCGAAGATGCCCACGTAGAGGTCGGACCCCTCGACGTCCTGGAGGCACTTGGCCAGCGGTCGCTGATCGCTGGCGACGTAGTCCTCCATGGCGATCACGTCGTGGCGCATCTGGCGCAGCGTCTCGTAGACCGCCTCCCGGTGTTCCCGGAGGTCGGTGAAGCTGGACGAGACGTAGATCGCCGCCATCGGTGACGGCAACTTAGCCCTCTAGTGCCTCGCCCTCATTCGTTCGCTTCGCTCACTCCATTCGGTCGAAGTGATCGTGCTCCGGCGGGCGAGCGGAGCTCGCGCCGCCTCCGCCCTGTCCCTCCCTCGTGTCCGCGGCCGGAGGGGCCGCCTTCGGCGGCGACGGCGGCCACGGACGGGAAACCCCACGAACGCGGCGAACGTTTGTGGTGAGGGCACTGACTAGCCGCCAAGTCGACGAAGGTGCTGCTTCGCGACCATCGGCGTGCTGATGGTCTTCCAGGGGAGCCTCGTTGGATGGCTCTGCTTGCCTTTGGCGTCGTCGGATCGCTCATCTACCTCGTCAGGCTGGTCCGGCCCAACCGGCTCGAGATCGACGCGAGCGGGTTCACCGTCATCCGTCACCGCCGGCGCTGGAGGGCGGAGTGGAGCGACTGCGGCCCGTTCCGGGTCCGCGCGACGTACGACGAGTGGGACGCTGTCAGCCAGACCGTGGCCTTCCACTGCACGGCCCCCATGCACAGCGGCCGCCTGGGTCAACTCAGGAGCTGAACCGCTACCGCGAAGCGAGTGGTCAGCCTCCGCCGGCGCCGTCGGTCCTCGGCGCGTGGCTCCGGTCCAGGCGTCGGCGAAAGTCCGGGGCGGCTCCTTCGTCGTAGCCAGGGTGGGTACGGTCGGGTGGTGGTCGCGCGTCGCGTCGGCATCCTCCTCGTGGTTTTCCTGCTCACGGGCTGTTCGGGCGCGGCCAGCGACCAGGCCGTGCTCCTGGACCGCACATCGACGTCCACCAGCACGACCACGTCGACCAGCACCACGACCTCCACCAGCACGACGACGACCATCACCACCACGACCATCACGACGAGAGCCACCCCCAGGTCGACGACGAGCACCACGACGACGACCGCCATGGCGCCGGCCCGGCCCGTCACCCAGCAGGCCTACACTCCGTTCGCGACCGCCGGCGGCGTGGTCCTGCGCCACCCGGCGGCGCGGGTCGAGCGCATCGGCTTTCACGAGTCGAACCTCGACGGCGCCCGGCAGCTGCAGTCACTTCCGACCTCGGCACCGAGCCTCGTACTCGAGGCCCGGGCGCGTGACACCACGGCCCGCGGTGCGGCCGATGTCATGGTCGACCCCGAGGCCGAAATCCGGGCACCTGTCACCGGCACGGTCCGCTACGCCGGCACGTACGTCCTCTACTGCCAGTACTCCGACGACTTCCTCGTCATCGAGCCCGACGACCATCCCGGCTGGGAGGTCAAGATGCTCCACATCGACGGTGTGCGGGTGCGGCCCGGCGCCCGCGTCCAGGCCGGCGTCACCGTCGTCGCACCACGGGCCACCAGGCTGCCGTTCGAGTCACAGGTGGAGGAGGGTTCGTACCGGCCGGCGTGGCCCCACGTCCACATCGAGATCGACGACCCCAGCATCCCCGACCGCCCCACCGGGCCCGGCTGCTGACGGGACGCGACGAAGCGGGGCCCCCGCGGGCCCCGCTCGGTGGTTCGGTCGGTGTCGACGGTCAGGACGTGCACTCCTCCGGCAGGCGGGCGGCGAGGGCGGGGATGACGATGGCCGCAGCCACCAGGTGGGTCAGGATGAAGGTGACCTTGGTGACGGCGCCGGCGGGGATCATCAGGTCGGGGACCAGGGACAGGGCGGTCAGGGCGACGGTGACCTTGACCAGCGTGGCGCGGGGCTGGCGGGCCCGGCGTCCGATGGACTTGGCGATCAGGACGCCGACCGCGGTGAAGAACAGAGTGAGCTGGCCGAAGCCGAGGACGGGGACGGCGTCGCCGGGGGCGGTCTCGAGGGAGACGCCGGCGGCGTGCGCGCAGCCGGCGATGGCAACGGTGGCGACGGCGGCGACCAGGCCGGCGCCGGCGCCCGTGCGCCACAGCGACCGGGCCTTGGTGGAACCGGCGGCGGGGGCGGTGGAGGTGGTGGTCGGGGTGATGGTGGCGGTCGTGGTCGGCTCCTTCAGGTGAGGAGGGCGGCTCGTTCCGTCCCTCACCCTGACTACGAACGCCGCCTGCCGGATTCGACACCTCGCTGGCTGTGGCCCGCGGCACCCCCCTGAACTGGTGACGATCGGACCGGCCACAGCCTGTCGAACCGTCACCAGTTGAGCGCCGACGCCGGCACCCCCCTGAACTGGTGACGATCGGACAGGCCACAGCCTGTCGAACCGTCACCAGTGCGAGTCAGCGCCCTCGGCGCCGGCCCCCCGTGCCCTGGCGGGGAAGGCCGCCGCGGGCCCGTGCCGGGCCGGACGGCGAGCGGCTGGGGCGCTGCTGCTGCGGCGGCGTCACGACCGGCTGCGGGAGGTAGACGGGCTCGGCGAAGGGGCCGGTCAGCGCCATCGTCTCGGCCGCGCCGGGTCCGATGCGCGCCGACGCCGGCCGGATGCCGGCGAGGCGGATCATCGTGGCTACGTCACGCGACTGGTCGGGCAGGATCACCGTCACGACCGTGCCCTTAGCGCCGGCGCGGGCCGTGCGGCCCGAGCGGTGCAGGTACGCCTTGTGCTCCGTCGGGGGGTCGACGTGCACCACGAGGGCGATGTCGTCGACGTGGATGCCGCGGGCGGCGATGTCGGTGGCGACCAGCACGCGGGCCGAGCCCTTGGTGAAGGCGGCCAGGTTGCGGTCGCGCTGGGGCTGCGACAGGTTGCCGTGGAGGTCGACGGCGGGGATGCCTTGGGCGGACAGGTCCTTGGCCAGCTTCTTGGCCGCGTGCTTCGTGCGGGTGAAGAGCAGCGTGCGCTCCTTGCCCGACGCCAGCTCACGGACGACGGCGGCCTTGTCGGCCGGGGTCACCGTGAAGGCGTGGTGCTCCAGGTCGGGCGGGGTGCAGTCGGCGCTGTCGACGGAGTGGGTGACCGGGTTGGTGAGGTAGCGGCGGACGACGAGGTCGACGGCCCGGTCGAGGGTGGCCGAGAACAGCATGCGCTGGCCGCCGGCCGGCGTCTGGTCGAGGATGCGCTTGACCGCGGGCAGGAACCCGAGGTCAGCGAGATGGTCGGCCTCGTCGAGCACGCACACCTCGACGGCGCCGAGCTTGCAGTGGCCCTGCTGGGCCAGGTCCTCGAGGCGGCCGGGGCAGGCGATGAGCACGTCGACGCCGGCCCGCAGCGCGGCGACCTGGGGGTTCTGGCTGACCCCGCCGTGGACGACGGCGACATTCAGGCCCATGGCCCGGGCGATCGGCGCCATGGTGGCGGCCACCTGGGCGGCCAGCTCACGGGTCGGCACGAGCACCAGTGCCCGGGGGAAGTTGGGCCGGCGCACCTTGCCCGATGTGGTCAGGGCGACGACGGTGGGCACCGCGAAGGCGACGGTCTTGCCGCTGCCCGTGCGGGCCCGGCCGAGGACGTCGCGGCCGGCCAGCGAGCTGGGCAGGGTGGCGGCCTGGATCGGGAACGGCGTCGGGCAGCCCGACTTCACGAGGGCGGCGATGATCGGCGCCGGCACCCCGAGGGCCTCGAAGGTGGTGTCGGCCGGTGGCGCGTCGACGACCTCGAGGTCGAAGGCGGGCGCCGGCGTCTCGACCCGTATGCGGGTGGCGCTGTGGGTGGAGGGCTGGCCGGGACGGCCGCGACGGCGCGTGGCGCGACCGGCGGGGTTGGTGGGCATGTGTTTGAGGTTCCCTTTCGATTTCGGAGCGTTGGCCGTTGATGCTGCGGCCACACGCTCCGAAGAACGGAAACCTTGCGCCTGCTATGCGCTACTCGCACTCGACCCCGGGGCGCCGCAGTGGCACCACCGATGTCATCGACTCTACCGGACCTGCCGGCCCTCGATGACCATGAGCGCCTGATAGCCGCCGTCGAGGTCGGTCGCCCGGCGCAGCCCGAGCCGCCGGAGCGAGGCCGCGGCCAGGCTCGATGCGTACCCCTCGTTGCAGACCACGACGATCTCCCGGTCGGGGTCGGACGCCTCGGGGAGCCGGTGGGGCGACGTCGGGTCGAGGCGCCACTCCAGCACGTTGCGGTCGACGACCAGGGCGCCGGCCAGCGCGCCGTCACGAGCCCGCTGCTCGACGGGGCGGATGTCGACGATCAGGGCGCCCCGCTCGACCAGCGCCGGCAACTCGCCGGCGCCGGGCCGCGCCGGGCCGGTGGCCCGCACCTCGTCCAGCAGCTCGTCGATCCTTGCCACTATCCCGTGTTCCGGAGGCCGGCGGCGATCCCGTTCACCGTCATCAACAATGCCCGCCGCAGCAACGGCTCGGGCTCGGGTGCGTCGCGGAGCCGGCGCAGCAGTGCCACCTGGAGGTAGCAGATCGGATCGAGGTAGGGCTTGCGGATGGCGATGGCGTCGCGCAGATCGGGGGACCGGTCGAGCAGCGCGTCCTGCCCGGTGAGGCTGAGGATCTCCGACTTCGTGCGCTCGAATTCCTCCCGGATCACCGCGAACAGCGGTTGCAGCGACGGGTCGACGAGGCTGCCGACGTAGTGGGCGGCGATGTCCATGTCGGTCTTGACCAGGGTCATCTCGATGTTGGCCACGAAGGTCCGGAAGAAGTGCCACGTCGAGGACATGTCGGCCAGGACCGCGCCGTGACCCAGGCGCACCGCCTCGGCGAGCCCGGTGCCCAGCCCGAACCAGCCCGGGATGATCTGGCGGGACTGGTTCCAGCCGAACACCCACGGGATGGCTCGCAGGTCGCCGAGGCCCCCCGGGCCGTCGGGGCGGCGGGTCGGCCGCGAGCCCATGTTCAACGCCGCCAGCTCGTCGACCGGCGTGGCGGTCAGGAAGTACTCCATCAGACCGGGCTGCTCGACGAGCGACCGGTACGCCCCGTACGCGGCGCCGGAGACGACGTCCATGGTCGCGTCCCAGCCGGCGAGGACGTCGAGGGGTACGCGTGACTCGCGGTGCAGCACAGAGGCTTCGAGCACCGCGGCCACGGCCCGCTCAAGATTGTCGCGGGCCACGCCCGGCAGCCCGTACTTCTCGGCGATCGTCTCGCCCTGCTCGGTGACCTTGATGCGCCCTTCGAGGGTGCCGTAGGGCTGGGCCAGGATCGCCTCGTGCGTCGGGCCGCCGCCCCGGCTCACCGTGCCGCCCCGGCCGTGCGACAGTCGCAGCACCACACCGTGGCGTTGCGCGGTGTCGCGCAGGCTGCGCTGGGCGCGGTGGATCTCCCACTGCGACGTGGTGATGCCGGCGTCCTTGTTGGAGTCGGAGTATCCGAGCATGACCTCCTGGATGTCGCCCCGGATGCGCACGAGCTCCCGATAGGCGGTGTCTGCCAGGAGGCGGTCGACGATGGCGCCGGCCTGGCGCAATTCCTCGACCGTCTCGAAGAGCGGGACGAACCCGATGCGGGCTACGCCGGCGTGGACGTCCACCAGGCCCGCCTCGCGGGCGAGGATCACCGGGGCCAGGATGTCGTCGACGTCGCGGGTCATGGAGACGATGTAGCTCTCGATGACCCCGTCGCCGAAGGTCTCGAGGGCCGTCCGGATGGCGGCGAAGGTCGCCATCGTGGTGGCGGGCTGCGCGTCGAGCACCGTCGTCGCACCCATCAGGGGTCGCCGGCTGGCCAGCTCGCCGAAGAGGAGCGCCACTCGCTCGGCACGGGGCAGGCCCGCGTACGGCACGGGCAGGTCGCCGAAGCCGTCGTAGACCGACGCCAGCACGGCGTGGTGGCGCTCGGCGTGCTCGCGCACGTCCATGGTGGCCAGGTGCAGGCCGAACGCGGCCGTGGCCCGGATGGCCCGGTCGAGCGGGCCGGCGGCCACCATCTCACCGCGGTGCTGGGCCAGCGACTCGGCCATGATCGTGAGGTCGGCCAGCAGCACGCTGGCGTCGAGGTAGTCCAGGCCCGGCACGTGCGCACCGCCGGCCCGAACCCGCTCACGGGTGTTCACCAGCCGCTGATGGATGTAGGCGCACTTGAGGCGGTACGGCTCCTCGGCCCGCAGGCGCTCGTTGGTCGCGTAGACGTCCCCCAACCGCTCCCGGTCGCCGGCCAGGTCCGCGGCCAGGGCCGGCGAGATGCGGACCACCCGCGTCGAGCTGCTCAGGTCGCGGGACAGGTGGGCGACCATGGCGAGGAGGTTGTCGATGGCGTGCTCGTGCTGCAGCCGCAGGACCCGGAGGGTCACCTCGGGTGTGACGTTGGGGTTGCCGTCGCGGTCCCCGCCGACCCAGGTGCCGAAGTGCACCGGCCGGGCCGCCGGCGGGAGCACGATGCCCACGCGCGCCAGCTCCCGGGCCAGGTCGTGGACCAGTTCCGGGACGACGTGCCGGAACTGCTCGTCGAGGTGGTAGACGACCGTGCTGGCCTCGTCGCCCGGCTCCAGCTGCCCTTGCCGGAGCTCGTCGGTCTGCCACATGAGGTCGATGACCTCGGCCAGGTACCGGTCGTTGCGAGGCCCCTGATGCAGGAGCTCGGCGACCTGGCGCAGCTTGGAGAGCATCGACTGGCGGGTCGACTCTGTGGGGTGGGCGGTGAAGACCGGGCGCAGCTCGAGGTCGGCGACGACGGTCTCCAGCAGCTCGCGGGGGACGCCCTCGGCGGCGATCTTGTCGATGGTCTGCTCGAGCCCGCTGCGGTCCCGGAGCCGGCGCACGGCCAGCGAGTCGACGAGGTGGACCTGCTGGGCGACGTCAGCCAGGCGGAAGTAGGCGGAGAAGGCCCGGACCAGGCGGATGCCGGTCTGCAGGTCGACGCCGGCCAGCATGGCCTTGAGCTCCTCGGCGTCCCCGGAGCCGGACACCTGGGCGGTGAGGGCCCGGACCCGCTCGACGAGCTGGAGCAGCGCCGGCCCGTCCTGGCGGAGCAGGGACTCGGCCAGCAGCCCGCTCAACCGGGCGATGTCGGCCTGCAGGGCCGGGGAGCCGCTCGCCGGCCCGCGGGCCATCGTCACCGGCCGGGGGTCGACGTCGAGCACGCCCGAATTCTGGACCACGCAGGTGACCCGCGAGTCACCTGCGTGTGACCGCCGGATGAACAACGGGTCGTAAAGATTCCGTCAAACCAGGAACGGAACCTCCCGGCCGGGCGTAGAACCGAGTCATGACCCCACGCGTGCGCGACCGGCGCCCCCGGTCACTCTGGCATCACCATCCCGCGGTCATCAGCGGCGAAGAGTTGACGGTCGGGGAGCGGGCCGCGGACCGGATGCGAAACGGCATGGGGAGCTGGCCGTTCGTGTTCGCCGCCCTGGTGTTCCTGGCCATCTGGATGCTCTACAACCGCAGCGACGGCTTCGACCCGTACCCGTTCATCCTGCTGAACCTCTGCCTGTCGTGCCTGGCCGCGATGCAGGGCGCCATCCTGTTGATCGCGGCCAAGCGCTCCGACCACATCGCGTCCCAGCTCGCCCAGCACGACTTCGAGACGGACTCACGGGCCGCGGACCGCATCGACGAGCTCTACGACCTCGTGTCCGAGCTGGCGGCCGCCAACCGCGACCTGGTCGAGCAGAACAACCTCATCCTGGGCCTGCTGTCGACGTCGACATGAGGCTTGCCGGCCGCGGACGAATGGGCGACGTGCAGTCGAGCCGCCGGTTGGCGGAGGATTGGGAGGTGCACAGCCGGAGCACGCCGTGATCGCGGGCCTCCTCGAGCGCCTGGCCGACCTGGCCTCGCCGTGGGGATATGTCCTCGTCGGCGTCCTCGCGCTGCTCGAGGCGTCGGCAATGATCGGCCTCGTCGTGCCCGGCGAGGCCGCGCTGCTGGTCGGCGGGTTCCTGGCGTCGCAACAGCGGGCCGACCTGCGGGTGATGATCGTCGTCGCCGCAGTCGGGGCCATCGTCGGTGACTCCGTCGGCTACGAGATCGGCAAGCACGTCGGCCCGACGCTGCGCAGGAGCCGGCTCGGACAGTGGGTGGGCGACGAACGGTGGGGGAGAGCCGAGGCATACCTGGCGAAGCACGGCGGCCGGGCCGTGTTCTTCGGGCGCTTCGTCGGGGTCCTGCGGGCCATGGTGCCGACGATCGCCGGCCTGTCCCGCATGCCGTACCGCACGTTCCTGCCTTGGAACGCGGCCGGCGGGCTGATCTGGGCGCCCGGCTTCGTCCTTCTGGGGTATGCCGGCGGCGGTTCGTACCATCAGGTGGCGAAGTGGGCCGGCCGGACCAGCATCGTCCTGCTGCTGCTCGTCGTCCTCGTGGTCGTCGTGGTCATGACCGCCCGTGCCGTGGTCCGCCGGGAGGGGGCGGTCCGGACCTGGGCCCGTGTCCAGGCCGAGCGTCCGGGCGTGGCCCGGGTGCTGGGGCGCTTCGAGCGCCAGCTGTCCTACGTGGGCCGGCGGCTCCGGCCGAATGCCGCGTTCGGGCTGTCGCTCACCGCGGGGCTCGCGCTCGTTGCCGTGGTCGGCTGCGCCTTCGGCATCGTGGTGCAGGACGTCATCTCCCGCAAGGACCTCGCGGGGCTCGACGGCACGGTGTACTCGTTCCTGCTCGACCACCGGGCGCCCGACCTGACGACCGTGTCCCGCCTGGTCGCCGACCTGGGCGGGACGGTCGTCCTGACGGTGTTGACGATGGCCCTCGCCGGCCTGGTCTGGTGGAAGACCCGGCGCACACGCGACCTGGTGCTGCCGGCGCTGGCCGCCGGCGGGTCCTGGCTGCTCGTCGAGGTGGTGAAGGTCGCCGTCCACCGCCCGCCGCCGCCGGTGGCCGACATGCTGTCCGGGGCGACCGGCTTCGCCTTCCCGTCGGGCCAGGCGACACGGTCCGCGGCCTGCCTGCTCACCGTCGCCTTCGTCGCCTCGGGTGCCCTGCGGTCGTGGCGCTCCAAGGTCGTCGCCATGACCGCGGCCATCAGCCTCACCATCGTCGTGGGCCTGGCCCCGCTGACGCTGGCCGTCCACTGGCTGACCGACGTCCTCGGCGGGTGGGCCCTCGGCGTGCTGTGGTTCGCCGTGGTCGTCGTCGTGAGCGACGTCGCCTCGTCGCTCCACCATCGCGACGACGACCCGCCGGCGCCGGCGCCGGTGGCGGCGAGGTCGCGCCGCTAGGCAGTTGCGATTTTGGCCGGAATCACGACCGGAAATGCCCACGGAGCAGGGCTGTCAGGCGAGGCGGTGGATGGTGTCGGCGTCGGAGAAGTAGAGGGCGTTGTCGGGGCCCTGCTTGACGTCGAGGCGGCAGCCGCCGTCGCCCGTGGTCACGGTGGCGTGCGGGGTGCCGTCGGTGAGGATCTGCATGCCCTGGTTCAGGGAGCAGAAGACGAGCCGGCCGGCGGTGGCGCCTGGGCCGGACGCGTTGACCCACGTCGCACCGGTCGGGACGTTGGCGCGGGCTTCGCTACTCCACTCGGGCTCGACGCCGTCGCACGACGCGCCGCGGATCGGGTGGCTGTACCCGTAGCACGCCGGCCACTGGTAGACGCTGCCGCGGGCGACGTTGGTGGCGACCATGTCGTAACCGGTACCCGGCGCGCCGGCGTCACCCGTCGGGCCGTTGGACGTGACGGCCAGCCGGCCGGCGGGGGAGATGGCGATGCCGAAGGGGTTGCGGAAGCCGGCGGCCCAGACGGGGTTGCCGGCGCCGAAGGGGTTGTCACCGGGGACGGTGCCGTCGGGGTTGTAGCGCAGCACCTTGCCCCGCACGTCGGAGGTGTCGGGCGCGGCCGCCGCCGCGTGCAGCTCGCCGAGCGTGACGTACAGCTTGCCGTCGGGCCCGAACGCCAGCCGGCCCCCCTTGTGGCAGCAGTCCGAGCCCCCCGGCAGCTCGACGATGACCTTGGCGTCCCGGCCCTCGCCGGCGCAGTCGGTCCACCGGGTCACCTGCTGGATGGCCCGGTTGGTGGACGAGTGGAACGTGTAGACGAGCCGGTCGGTGGCGAACGTCGGGCTGACCGCCAGCCCCAGGAGGCCCCGCTCGCTGTAGCCACCGCCGGCCTCGGTGGTGACGGTCGAGACGGTGGCGAAGGTGCGCGTCGCCCCGCCCTGGACGACCTTTACCGCCCCCGAGCGCTCGGCGAAGAAGAGCCGGCCGTCCGGGGCGAAGGCGAGGGCGGTGGCGAAGTTGGCGGCGACGTCGCCGGCCGGCGGCGACTGACGCCCGACCGCGCATGGGTCGGCCGCTCGGGCAGTGGTGGTCGTGGTCGCCGGCGCCGGCCGGGTGGTGCTCGGTGCGCCTGTGGTCGCCGGCGCCCCTGTCGTCGACGACCCTCCCGCCGGCGCCGCCTCCGGGCTCGAGTCGCTCCCGCAGGCGGACAGAAGGAGCACCGCGGCCAGCGCGATCGCCCCACGCCGGGTGTTCCCCACGACGGACTGCGGTCAGTTCCCGCCGGGGCCCAGGGCGGCGCCGGCCGCCTCCAGGCGGTACGGCTCCAGGCTGGCCCGCTGCGCCACCGCCCGCCCGGCGAGCTCGGCCAGGTCGAAGGCGGCCAGCTCCGGGCGGGCCGGCACCGCCTGCCCGAGCGCCCGCCAGAGGGCCGCCTTCCCCTCGATCCCTAGGGACAGCGTCTCCAGTTCCATGAGCCGGGTGACGTCGGCGCTGCCCGTGACGCGGGCGTTCAGTCGGAGCCGGCTCAGCGTCTCCATCACCTTGCCGGCGATCTGCTTGGGCGTGCTCCGGGGAACCCCGAGCCGGGCCATGACCTCGCTCAGCGTCCCGCGGTCGATTTCGATCTCGCGGCCGAGCCCTTCGAGGAAGGCGTCGAGCGCTGTGCCCTCGTTGGCCGATCGGATGCGCTCCACCAGCTCGACGGCGGCGGCCGACGCCGCGAGATGGTCGTTCAGGTAGGTCTCGAGCGCTTCGGCGTCGGCCACACCCACGAGGCTACGAGATCGATCGCGTGGCGCCTGACACACTGCCGGCATGGACCGTCACCAGTGGAACGAGAAGTACGCGGCCCAGCCGATCCTGTGGGCCGTCGACCCGAACCCGTTCCTCGCCGGCGAGGTCGGCGACCGACCGCCCGGCCGGGCCCTCGACCTCGGCGCCGGCGAGGGCCGGACCACCCTGTGGCTGGCCGCGCGGGGCTGGGACGTCACTGCGGTAGACTTCTCCGACGTGGCCCTGGACCGGGGGCGGCAACGGGTCGAGGCCGCCGGCGCACCCGGCACGGTCGGGTGGGTCTGTGCCGACCTGGTCGGCTACGACCCGACCGGTGGTCCGTACGACCTGGTGCTGTTCATGTTCATCCACCTGGAGCCGGCCGAGCGCCGGCGCCTGCTGCGGGCCGCGGCCGCCACCCTGGCGCCGGGCGGGATCGTCCTGGTCGCCGGCTACCACACCGACCAGGCGACACGGGCGAGCGGCTTCCGCGACCCGGCGCGGCTCTTCACCGCCGACGCCATCGCCGCCGACCTGAAGGGCCTGCGCATCGAGCGGGCCGAGCGACTGGAGGTGGGCGACGACGTGGACGCCATCGTCCGGGCCGTGAGGGACTGACGCCGGCCCGGTTTGCCACCTCTGCCGGCCGGACACACCCACTACATGGGGGTTCGCTTGGAGGTGGAGCAGGCGAAGGAGCGGGCCGAGGACTTCCTCGAGGACGCGGCCGAGAGCACGTGGCTGGAGCGGCTGGCCCGGGCCGGGCTCGCGGCCCGCGGGCTGCTCTATATCGTCGTCGCCATCCTGGCCGCCCAGGTCGCCCGCGGTCACGACGACACCCGCGCCGACAAGCAGGGGGCGCTGCGGGCCGTCGTCCGCCAGCCCTTCGGCCGGGTCCTCGTGCTGGCCCTCGCCATCGGCTTCGCCGGCTATGCGACCTGGCGCTTCGTCGAGGCCGGGGTCGGCCCCCGCGACGAGCCCGACGGGCGCAAGGCCATGTTCAAGCGGCTCGGGTACGCGGCCCGCGGCGCGCTGTACGCGTTCTTCTTCGCCAGCGCGGTGAAGCTCTTCATCTGGTCGAACACGGCGACCTCACAGCAGGCGGAGGCCGACTGGACGGCACGAGTGCTCAACTGGCCGGGTGGGATGTGGCTGGTGACGGGCATCGGGCTGGTGCTGATCGGCAGCGGGCTGTACGTCGGGTGGCGGGGGCTGTCGGGCAAGTTCCGCAAGCGGCTGAAGTCCTACGAGATGGGTGCGTCGGAGCGTAGGTGGGTGCGGGCCGTCGGGACGGTCGGGATGGTCGCCCGCATGGTCGTATGGACCTTGATCGGCGTGTTCCTCGTCGCCGCCGCCCGCCAGCACGACCCCCAGCAGGCGGTGGGCATCGACGGGGCGCTGAAGCGGCTGGCCGACCGGTCGTACGGGCCGGCGCTGCTGGTGGTGGTGGCCTTCGGCCTCGCCGCCTACGGCCTGTACTCCTTCGCCGAGGCCCGCTACCGCCGGGTCGGCGGGCATTGAGCCCTCTGACGGGGCGCGGGCTGGACCTGCTCGGGCGGGCCGCCGACCGCTTCAAGCTCTGGCTGGCGTTGGCCGCGGTGCTCGGCCTCAGCGGCGGGCGGTTCCGCCGGCGGGCCGCCCTGCGCGGGCTCTTCGGCGCCGCCCTGGCCTCGGCGGTCGCCAACGGGCCGGCGAAGCTGGCTGTCCGCCGCCGGCGGCCCACGGCGAGCCGGCTCCCGTGGCGGGAGCAGCCCAGCACATCGTCGTTCCCCTCGGGCCACGCCGCCGCCGGCTTCGCCTTCGCGGTCGGGGCGGGGCAGGAGGTGCCGGCGCTGGCCGGGCCGCTGGTCGGCCTCGCCGCCCTGGTCGGGTACTCCCGGATCCACTCCGGGGCCCACCACCCCGGCGATGTCGCCGCCGGCGCCGCGCTCGGCGCCGGCGCCGGCCTGCTGACCCGCCGGCTCTGGCCCGTCGCGCCGCACGAGGCCGCCCACGTGCGAACCGCGCTGAAGCCGGCGGAGGTGGAGCCGTCCCCGAAGGGCAGGGGACTGGTGATCGTCGTCAATCCCTCGGCCGGCTCCAGCGGGAAGGCGGCCACCGAGCTCAGGGACGAGCTGCCCGAGGCCGAGGTGGTCGAACTGGAGGAGGGCGACGACCTGGAGGCGGCGCTCAAGGACGCCGCCGGCCGGGGCTGCGCCATCGGTGTCGCCGGCGGCGACGGCTCGGTCAACGCCGCGGCATCCATCGCCGCGGAGGTCGGCAAGCCGCTGTTCGTCGTGCCCGGCGGCACCCTCAACCACTTCGCCTACGCCCTCGGGCTGGAGAGCATCGCCGACGCGGCCCGAGCCGTCCGGGAGGGCCGGGCCGTCTCGGTCGACCGGGCGGTGATCGACGGCCACACCTTCGTGAACACCGCCAGCGTCGGCAGCTACGTCGACCTGGTCGACGCCCGTGAGAAGCTGGAGAACCGTATCGGCAAGTGGCCGGCGGTGGTCGTGGCCCTCGGGCGCGTCCTGCGCCGGTCGCAGCCGGTGGAGCTGGAGATCGACGGCGAGCGCCGGCGGGTCTGGATGATCTTCATCGGCAACTGCCGGTACCGCCCGGCCGGCTTCACGCCGAGCTGGCGGGACCGGCTCGACGACGGCGAGCTCGACATCCGTATCGTCGACGGCAGCCACCCCTTCTCGCGGACGCGGCTCCTGTTGTCGGTCATGACCGGCCGCCTGGCGACCTGCGGCGCGTACGAGCAGCGGTTCGTGACCAGCCTCCACGTGAAGTCGCTGGAGGGCCGGCTCCGGCTGGCCCGTGACGGCGAGACGTTCGACGGCCCCGAGGCGTTCACCATCACCAAGGCCACCGAGCCCCTCCGCGTGTACGTCCCCGGGGACTGAACGGGTGACCGGGCTCCGGGCCGGTGTCCGCAGGCGGCTCGACCCTGACGGCCGGTACGGCCTCCGGGTCACCCTGTTCGGCCTGGCGTTCCTGCTGGTCGCCATCCCGTTCGGGTTCCTGCTCGACCAGGTCAAGCGCAACGGCACCCTCGTCCGTCTCGACACGTCGGCTGCGAGGCACCTCCACGAGTGGGTGCGCCACTCCGACCAGCTCGTCAGCGACCTCAAGTTCCTGACCTTCTTCGGGTCGCCGATCTGGTTCTACGTGATCGTGACGCCGGCGGTCGTGTGGGTGTGGCGCCGCGGCCACCGGCGCCTGGCTGTCTTCCTGCTGGTGACGGTCCTGGGCGGGGGGCTGCTCGACACCGTCGTCAAGGAGGTCGTCAGCCGGGCCCGGCCGTCGCTCGTCGACCCGGTGGCGAGCGCCCACGGGAAGAGCTTCCCGTCCGGCCACGCCATGTCGTCGACGTTCACCTACGGCGCCCTCCTGCTGGTGTTTCTGCCGGTGATCGCCCGGCGGTACCGCCCAGTGGCCGTCGGCGCCGCCATCGTCCTGGTGGTGGCGATCTGCTTCTCCCGCCTGGCGCTGGGCGTCCACTTCATCACCGACGTGGTCGGCGGCGTCGTCCTCGGGCTGGCGTGGCTGGCGGCGTCGACCGCGGCCTTCAGCACCTGGCGGGTCGAGCGGGGCAAGCCGGCGGTCGAGGTGACGGAGGGCCTCGAGCCGGAGGCGGCGCCGGACCTGGCAGTCGGTCAGTCGGGCTGAAGTCGGACGGCCAGCCAGCTGGTGGCCTCACTCGTCTCCACGACGGTGTGCCGGACGCCGGCCGGGAGGAACGCCCAGTCGCCCGGACCGAGCTCCAGCCGCTCGCCGGCGACGTCGAGCACGGCGGCGCCGGCGAGGACGACCACCCACTCGTCGTCGTCCTGCAGGTACTCGTGCGGGACCGCGCTCGGTGCGCTCAGGATCTGCTCGACGACCAACTGGCGCACCGCGACGATCCCTTCGACGAGCTCGCCCTCGGCCGGCGCCTCGCTCACGGGCCGCAGCCGGCCCGCCGGTGTCGTGCCCATGACGCCGATCATCGCGCCCGGAGGGATTGATGGGCGGTCCTCCCCTGACTGAGAAGTCAGAGCCATCAGGGCAACCTGCACGTCACACGAACGGCGGGGAGGACCGCTCCCTCATAGTAGCGCCGGCGCCGGCGTGTCGCAGGGGCGATCTAGTGCCTCGACCTCATTCGTTCGCTTCGCTCACTCCATTCGGTCGAAGTGATCGTGCTCCGGCGGGCGAGCGGAGCTCGCGCCGCCTCCGCCCTGTCCCTCCCTCGTGTCCGCTGCCGGAGGGGCCGCCTTCGGCGGCGACGGCGGCCACGGACGGGAAACCCCACGAACGCGGCGAACGTTTGTGGTCAGGGCACTGATGACTAGTCGGTCTCGTTCCACCGTTCGAGGACCGCCGTGTCCCGTTCCCAGCCCAGGACCGAGATCGACGCGGTGGACAGCGCCAGCCTGGCACCGTGGTCGGGCGGGAGGTCGATCCAG
>JAHFUP010000029.1:0-42080 GCA_023265025.1 Acidimicrobiia bacterium
GCAGGCGATCGACCTCACCCACAGCCTCCAGCTTCCACGCCTCCGTTCGGGCCTCCTATCGACGCTCGAAGTTCCGATCGTCGCAGAGCCGGACGTGGAAGCTTTGGTCGGTCGCCTAGACAGCCTCCGCGACCGAATCGTGAGGGTAACAGCGATGCGAAGTCATCAGAAGAACCTTCTCGGGGCGCTCCTGCCGTCGGCCATGAACGAGGCATTCGCCGGCCTCAGCTGACCGCCCGCCAGTCGTTGTCGGTCACGACGATGTGGCCGAGGAAGCGGAGTCCGGCTGACTTTGCCCCAGCGGCAACGTCCATCGTGGCCCTGCGGTCGGCGCCACTGGGTTCGGCATCACCGCTCGGGTGGTTGTGCGCCAGGGCGAATGCCCGGCCGTCATGGCGGAGGACGGCGTTCAGGATCTCTCTCACCGACACGAGCGATCGGTCGATCGAACCCTCGGCAACCACGACTGTGCGCCGCACCCGGTTGGCCGCGTCACACACGAGGACGAGCACACGCTCACGGCGCAGGCCGGCAAGCGCTGCAAGCGCAGCACGGGCAACGTCTTCGCCGTTCCGAAGCACGACCGCCTCCTCGGCGAGGTACGTCCCCCGACGACTGAGCTGGAACGCGGCCACCAGCGCCGCCGCCTTCGCCGGCCCAACCCCCTTCCGCCTGGCCAGCTCCTCGGGAAGAGCGACGGCCAACGCACCCAGGCTCCCGTACTCGGCCAGCAACTCGCCGGCGAGATCGAGGGCGCTGACCCCCTGCGTGCCATTCCGCAGCACAAGCGCGAGCAACTCGCGCTCAGAGAGCGCCTCGGCGCCGCCAGCGATCAGCCTCTCCCGTGGCCTTTCGTGCGGCGGCATGGCCGCGATGAGCACCGTCATTATCGGTAGATTGCGATCGCCGAGAGTATGGCGGCCGGGTAGTGCAGCCGGACAGTCAGCGCCCCTGTGGACCTGCCCTTACGTCGTTGTTCTCGATTCAACGAAACTCCAGGGATGGGCTGCCCCATGGTCTCCGGCTTCCCCCTGGCGATCTTCCGCGTGATCCGGGCCAGCAAGGTCACCTCACCTTCCAGATCCGCGATTTCGCCCTGGAGGCTGTCCCGCTTCAGCTCAATGAAGAACTTGCAGGTCGGTGCGCCTCTCGGAACGACGGTGCAAGGCACTGCGCTGGTCGCGAGATACTGGGCGACACCTTGAACGGCGGACAGCTGTCCGCCGACTCGCTCGACCTCACCCCGATCGAAGGCGTCCGGAAGCCAATCGTCGGGGAAGTCTGTCATCGTCTCAATCAGTGGGAGGAACGAGCCGATGCCAGAGGCCTGCTGCATCTCGAGCACACCGGGCAGGAGCTTGAGGACACCCTCAACCTCGACCACCTCGCCAGACACGATCTGCTCCCAGATGGCATCGTCGAACGAGGTCAGCGGCTGGATGCCATCGTCGTTCGACAGCAGCGCATGGAGTCGATTGAAGCGGGATGCGGCGGTTTGCCGCATGGTCAACTCGGTCGCGCTCGCACCTTCCCTGCGCCGTTCAGCAGAGAGGGACAGCGGGCCGACGCCGGCCGATCCACCGGCGGCCGACGTTCGCCCGGACTGTTCCTTGATCCGCTCCTCGTCGTACTCGCCGCCTTCGAGCTGTTGGAGGAATTGCCCGACGAGGTCATCACGGCGGTAGAGGAACTCGCGGAGAACGACCATGACGCCAACATTACGGGGACGGTGAGACAACCAGCCGTCTCGCCAGCTCAGCCGCAGGCGCCCCGCCTCCCGCCAGGCAGGAGCGAAGCCGGGGAGCATCGTCCCCGGTACCCGAGACAGGAGTATCCGGGTTACGAGCCGCCGGCTGTGACACGAGCGTGACACGCGAGGTCCGGAATCGATGCGATTCGGCGTGAAGTGCCGTGAAGCGTTTCCGCAGGTCAGCACCACTCTTCGGCACTCGCCCAGGTCAGTGGGTAGGCAGAGACAGATCTACGATATCTAGCTTGCACCCCCTCTGAACTGCGGTTGTGTGGTCAGGGCACCCCGCGGGTGCACATCTGGTGCACATCGCGAGCCAAACTCGGCGTCGATCGCGGCCCGGGTGCGGTCCTCCTCGTCGGCAAACAGGTGGCCGTAGACGTCGAGCGTCGTCTTCGCTGAGGAGTGCCCGAGGCGGGCCTGGACGACCTTCACGGAGGCGCCAGAGCGGATCAGGACACTGGCGAAGTAGTGCCGGAGATCATGTGGAGTCGCCATCCCGGCAGCCCGGCCCGACGGGCGCCGGCGTCGAACACGACAGCGAACGGGCTCTGCTGGATCGGCGCGCCGCGCTCGTTCGTGAAGAGCAGGGCGGGCTCGTCGTGGGCCGGCCACTGGCTGAGGTGGGCGGCCAGGACGTCGGCCACCGTGGCCGCCAGTGGGACTCGGCGGTACGACGCCCGCGTCTTCAGTGGGGCGAGCGCCACGCCGTTGCCCCGGACCCGGACGAGCTGGCGGTCGACCCGGATCGACCGCCGGAGGAAGTCCACCCGGTCGACGGTGAGCCCGAACAGCTCGCCCGGGCGCAGGCCCGTGCCGGCCCCAGCCAGCACGAGCGCCCGATATCGCTCCGGCATCGACTCGGCCAGAGCGAACACGTGGTCGCGGGACAGAACCTCAAGCATCGAGGCCGGCGGCTTGGCCGGCTTGCGGATGTCGACACAGGGACTGGTGGTCACGATCCGATCGCGCACGGCCGCCCGGAATACCGCAACCACCCGCCCGTAGATGACCTCGACCGTCGACGGGGCCAGCTGTGAAGCGAGCCGCTGAACCAGGGCCTGGACTTCGCTCGGGCGGATGGCCGCCATGGGACGATGACCGAGGGTCGGGTACACGTGCAGGCGGAGCTGCTGCTCGGTGGACGGCGCCGTACCGGAGGCTGCCCGGCGCCTCGATGACCTCGCCAGCGATATCGAGGTCCTCGACGAACGCCTGCAACGTGGCCGTGGTGTGCCGGAACGAGGACTCGGCCGCGGCCGGCCCGGCACTTGGACCCCGCCGCCGACGGCGAGAGAGCTTGACCGGGGCATCGAACTCGGCCTGTGAACTCTCAGGCCGCCCATTGAGTGTCATCGGGTGCTGCGGTCACCCGAGTTCGCCGGATACCCGGCGGGCTTCTCGTTAGTCAACCGAGCGGGCTTGCCCCTTAGTGGAGCAACGGCAGGTGGTCTCGCCGCCTGGTCAAAGTTCGATAGGCTGGTTCGGGAAGGTGGTCGTTCAGTGCGGGCCAGGCATCAATGATCCGATCAACGGCATCACGAACACGCTGCCGGATGTCCGCTGGTGTCCAGCCTGCCCGCACGCCGAGCCGATCGAAGCTGGACACAGTCACATCATCGAAGCTCCGTGACCCCCCTAGTTTAAGCCCAAGATCGTCACCTGGTATATACAGAACAGTCGGAACGATATCGTAGGCAGGCGCGAGCTCGGCAGTCCGGCCATCGGGATACCTATACGCCCAGTTCTTGGCGTGCGCGTCGCCATTCCCGAGAAGGACATTCAGCACGATGCGGTCGACCACCTCCCCAACTGCGTCGGGGCCGCACAACGCTGACGTAACAGACGCCACGGTTTCGAAGTTGACTCTGCGATACTTGAAGAGATAATTACCGGTGGAGATGTCCAACACCTGCGCGAGTTCCTCGACATGGACGCGTCGCCGGTTGGGAGCTCTGTCGAACCGTTCGACGAGGAGCGCAGTCTTGGTGTCCTTGGTGGACCAGTCCGGAAGCCCGGCAATCGAACTCACGTCGACGAGTTCCGTATTGGGTACATTGATCCCGGCCCGGCGTGCGAGTTCCAGACCGGCGAATTCGGCCTCAGGCACGCCCTCAAATCCTGGACGTTGGTCCTGAAGCTTCGCAATCCACTCGCCTGCTTGGCCGCGAGCCGGAACAGTCAAGCCGCGTTCTCCATCCCGCACAACTGAGAACTTCAGCTGAACGCCGGCGAGACTGAACTTCAGAACCGCGACATCGTCCTCATCGACCACCTCATCCGATTCCAGTGTTGGTGCCGCTCCTTCGTCTGTATCCGCCGACACGACGCGTGTCGCTCCCGGAAGATCGTCGTGTCCGACTCGCGAAAGGAGGAAGAACTCGCGCCGCTCATTTACCTCAGCCGCCTCAGCGACAGCCTGACGAAGCCTGCCTTCAGGCAAAAGGTGCGAGAACCACGTCGGGAGCGCGACGCGGACGCTCGGACGCCATGTCCGACCGCGCTCTTCGAATACCTGACCTAGGACCACGCGCCGGTCGCTTTCCCAGTAGTCGGGAATGCTCTCGAACCAGTTAACCTCACCTGCCCGCTTCAGGTATCCGACGGTCAACCAGCTTCCGTCTGGGCGTTGAAGTTCAATGCGAAGAGCGGACGGGTCCGCCGGCGAGGACGGCCCGGCGCTCACGGAGCGTCCAGGTCTTCAAGTGATGTGTTGTGTGGGGACTGCCCGTCCTCGTCGGGCACGAGAAGCTCGGCCAGGGCCGGACGAATCGGGCTGCCGTGTTCCAATCGCACGTTCAGGTATCGATGTGTCAGGTCTTGGATGATGAGGCTACGGCGCCGAAGGAACTCCGCTTCCGCCCCTGAGCGGAGTGCAGCTGCGGCCTGGTCATCAATTGCGTGGCTCGACAGTACGCCAGGGACCTCGTGGCCCGTCGGGCCTGGTGCTCCGACTGGCCAGAAGCCACGAGCGGCCGCCTGAGTTCTCTGTCCACTCACTAGATCCGTGACGGCGCCCACGCCTTGGCGTTCCAGGACCTCGGCCAAGTCGATTACCTCGCCGTCAAGGTCCTTGGGTTCAAGCGACGCAAGAGCCAGAAGGATCAACCGGCCTAAGGCCGTGTCGGTGCGGAAACGGCCGACGTCGATCGGCGGCGGTGGGTCGTCCGCCACCGAGATGAGCAAAGCGCGCACAGCCTCATACTCGGTCGGCGCCAGCTCTGGGTGACCCTTGCGAGGATGCACAGCTCGGACGGCTTGCCTCAACGGTGCGGTTTGCCCTCCCTTGCCGAAGCCGTGCGTCCATCCGCGCCAAATCCAGCGTGCAAGGAGTCGTTCGTTCCATGGATCGGGAGCCGGGTGAAGATGGAAGAACGCTGCGAGGACGGGCAACGGGAACGTCGATGGTACGAGCCGAAGGTGCGGGACACCCTGACGACGAAGAAACGAAATGGCGCCGCTGAGTGCGCGCTCGGTGTCGTCGAACCAAGCCGCTCGGTCCTCGTTCGGGCCGAACTCGTCATGAAGATCACGCAGGACATCACCGCCGCGAATGGCGAGGAGGCTTTGGACAACCCGGTCGTCCTCGAGTTGCCCGAACCCTTCATGGCGAAGCGACTCGACGACGCTCGCGGGGTTACCAGGAACGGTTCCTGTCGCGAAAAGGGCGTGAAACACTTGAGCTCGGCTGATTCTCTTGCCAGCCGAATTAACTCGATCGAACACCTCTCGCAATAGGCCGTCATCGTCGTGCTCGACGACATATGCGGGAATCTTGTAGTCGCGTAACGCTCCGCCGAGTGCGTCGGCGAGGTCGAGCTCATCCTCAGAGAGCCCCTCGCCATTCTCACGGATCCAGGCGAGCAGAACGCGTGTTTCGAGGGTGACACGTACGGGGAGCCACCAATGCGGCGACCCTTTTCGACTGGCGTGAACGAATCTAGCCCGCCGGAGATCGAAGCAGAGTTCGAAGCGGTCGTCGGATCCACGTGCTGCAGCGGAAAGAACGCCTACAAGAGAGGTAACGCGCTGCTGACCATCGACGACCCAATACGCCTCGGTTGACCCAGGGACGGAAAACGAGATCGGGCCGAACGCCGCTTCCCCAGCGTCCGCCTCGCGCCGCCACAGCAGTAGCGTTCCGATTGGAAACCCTCGCCAGATGCTGTCGAAGAGTTTCCGGACGTCGTCAGCATCCCAGACGAACGAACGCTGGAAGGCTGGAACACGCAGTCGCCCACCTTCTGCGAGCGCGACGACCTGGTGGATGTCCAGGGTTATCGGGATGGGTCGAGTGAGCTGCTTCGAGTCGGCGATGCCAGCATGCTACGAGCCGTCCGCTCGCGCACACGGATTATCTATTGAGCGACCCCATCACGACGTGGGAGGTCGCGGTCTGAGCCCGGCGCGCCCGCTTCCGCTTCACTGCCATGGCGAAGCGCACTGTGTCGCCTGGCCCTGGGTCTTGACCGACCGGACTCACCTCTAGGGGGGCAGGAATGCCGCGCGCCGCAACCTCGCGGTCTTCGCAGCGAGTTGGGTGTGCGGTTGAGGGCCGTGCCCCATCCCACCGGTGTCGGCGGCCGCACTGGCATGCACGACTTCGGCACATACCGCGCGCCCCATAATCGCGGCCGGCACCCTTTCGGAAGCCATCCGGTGGCCGCCGGCGGCGGGCTACCTGCCACGGGGTGCGAACGCTGCCGCCGGTCGAGACTCGTATTCAGGAAGGGCGGCTACGGTCAGCGGAACCAGTTCCTCAAAGGATCGGCAGTCGCCTGATCCGGGCCGTGCCTTCCCCGATCACCACCAGGCTGCCTTCGCCGAGCGCGTCAACGGACAGGCTCGAAGTGATCACCTCGACGAGTTGGTCGAGTCGGCGGCCATGCGTGCGCCGGATGTAGATCACTGACGGCGAAGAGGCACCCGTCGACGCCAGGATCGTCCCAAAGTCTGAATCGAATCGGCGGATATCAGGACGCGCCCCTCCAGTCTTGTCTGTTCAAGGACGACCTCGTCCGGCGCGGCAAGCAGGCCGAGATCGCTCCCGTGCACTGCGTCATGTCCTAGGTCGCACAGTCGAAGCGCGAGCTGGGGCGAGAGGTTGAGATCGACCTGAAACCTCACGCTGGGCGCGTGAGGGGGAGCTCCCGTTCGCGGACGGCCTCGGCCGCGAACCGCAATGACTCTTCGATGTCCTCGCGTTCCAGGTAGGGGAGGTCGGCAAGGATCTCCTCGGCAGTCATGCCGTCGGCAACCATCGCCACCACCGTCGCGACCGGCACGCGCATCCCTCTGATGCACGGCATCCCGCCCATGAGAGCAGGGTCGACGGTGATCCGTGTGTACGCCACGACGCGATCGTACGTCCCGTCCCCTCGGAAGACCCCGAGCAGGTCGTGACCGCACCCCCGGGAGCGGGCCACGTCCCGGCTACTGGCCGTTGCATGGGGCCAACGGTCTGCGACCTTCAGCGAGCGACCTTCTCACGTCGCGCACAGCGCCGCCCGACGCCGGGGACGCGCTGGGCGCTACGGATCGGAACCACCAAGCCGACCCGGGAGCTCGCTATCCCCGAGTGACGAGATGACTGCACCGGTGCTGGTGCACATCTGGTGCACATCGTAGGGGACAAAGAGGGTACGACCGGTCATCGATGGTCGTGAATAAGAGGAGGTCAGAGGCACTTTTCGGGAGTGTTCGCAGGTCCCGAAATCGGCCCGAATAATGCTACCTCTACTACGACATTTGAGCGTTTCGGGCCTCCGATCCCCTCATCGCCATCGGCCTCCGGCTACATCTCACCGTGGCGAACCGGACCGGCTGGTTCGTAGGTGCCGATGACGACGCCGAGATCGGTAACGGCAAGGTCGACGGGGTGCATTATCGCCGGGAGGATGCCGTCGTTGAACAAGCGACGACCGGAGCCGAGCACCAGCGGAAACGTCATCAGGCGGAAGCGATCGACGAGCTCGTGCCGCAACAGTGCCTGGAGCAGTTTGCCGCTTCCCCAGATCTGCAGCTCGTCACCGGGTTCGTCCTTCAGCGCCCGCACCGCGGCGAGGACGTCGCCGGTCACGAGACGAGCGGTGTCGGGGTGCTCGCCGCGCCACGTGGCGTCGGCCTCACTGAGCGAGTTGGACACGACGCACTTGGGCTGCGAATTGATCGCCGTGGCGATGGAGTTGGCGGGGCCGGTCTGATCAGGCCAGTAGCCGCGGAAGATGTCGAAGGTTCTACGACCGAACAGGAACGCGCTGGCGTGGCTGTTGAGCTCGGTGACGAACTCGCCGACGGCCGCGTCGGAGAACGGGGCTTGCCAGCCGCCGTGGGTGAAGCTGTCGCTGGGATCTTCCTCAGTTCCGCCGGGGGCCTGCATCACGCCGTCGAGGGTCAGGAACGTCTGAACAGTGAGCTTCATGTCACTGCAGACGGAGCGGCGCACTGATTCCTCCGCCGCCGCCTCGGACAGCCAGATCGTCCCGGACAGAAGCCGGGAGACGGCGACGGCCTCAACGTTGAGCAGATTGAGGCGGGGGTGTCGCCCGGCCACGGCCACCATAGCGGGACCAGTCGAGCGAGGGTCGGGCAATGCGATGTGCGGACGCAGGTCGAGCAGGCTGAGAATCGCGCGTCCCTGCTCGTCCCCGGCGAGCTCCTGAAATGGCCCGGAGAGATGTCCGCCGGCGCCGGCGACGGCGGCTCGGCACGCCCGGTAGTACCAGTAGGTGGTCGTCTGCAGGGAGAGACCCGCAGCTGCGTCTGAGAGCCCCACCAGTAGCTCCTCGATCAGGAGACGGTCGTCGAGGATGAGGACACTTCCGGCAGCCAAGGATCAGGGCTGCTGAACTGCGAGATCAGGATCGTCGATCGACGCCAGGCCGACGTCGTAGCGATCCCTCAGCACTCGCCGCAACTCCTGACGCGCCTCGACCCTCCCTCCCGGCACGACCAGAGCGGCGTCGCCGAGGTCTATGAAGCCGATCTCGCCACCTTGCTCGATGCCCCACCGCCGGCGGAGCTCCGCCGGCGAGTGGTGGGCAGGACCCGTATCCTTCGAACCGGGTTGTGCGCCTCGAGCCAGAACGGAAGCCGCCTTGCCTGAGCATGTGAAGAAGGTCGACCTGGTGCTCGAGGGCGGCGGGGTCAAGAACATCGCCCTGCTCGGCGCGGTGACCGTCCTGGCCGAAGCCGGCTACACGTTCCCCCGGGTGGCTGGCACCAGCGGTGGCGCCATCATCGCCGCCGGGATCGCGGCCTACCAGAAGGCCGGGCGCGACCTCAGCGGGATGCTCGACGTGTCGCTGCGCGTCGACAACTCGAAGTTCCTTCGCTGGCGCCGGCCCGGCCGCGTCTCAGGACCGGTCTCGGGCGCGGTCGACCTGCTGCGCCGGGGCGGCTTGCACTCGGGCGACTACCTCTACGAGTTCCTCTGCCCTGCCCTGGAGGAGGTGGGCGTGCGGACATTCGCCGACCTCCGCATCGACGACGACCCGGGGACCTCGCTGGCCGAGCATCAGCGGTACTCCCTGACCATCCACGTGGCCGACCTCACCCACCGGGTACTCGTCCGCCTCCCCTGGGACTATCCGCTCTACGGGCTCGACGCCGACGAGCAGCCGATCGCCGACGCAGTGCGGGCGTCCATGTCGATCCCCTTCTTCTTCCGTCCCGTCCAGGTGGAGACGGACCACGGCACCGCCACGTGGGTCGACGGCGGCCTCCTCTCCAACTACCCCATCACCGTGTTCGACCGCACCGACGGCGAGCCGCCGCGCTGGCCTACGTGGGGCGTCAAGGTCAGCACTTCCCCGCCCCACAGTGATGACCGGCCGGTGCACACGGCGGTGCGATTGGGTGTCCGGTGCCTGGCGACGATGACCGGCGATTGGTACCGCTCGTCGCTGGGCGCCGATACCGCCGGCCGGCGGACCATCCAGGTGGACACGTCGGAGGTCCCGTCCACCCAGTTCGACGTCGACAACCGCGCCCGGCTCCGCCTGTTCGAGAACGGTCGTGCCGCCGCCACCGCCTTCCTGGACCGCCTAGCCTGAAGCAAGCTCGCCGTAACATCTTCGAGGAGGACGTCATGGAAGAAGCACAGGGATCGCCGGCTGAGGTGGCCGAGAGGATCGCCCAGAGCCATGCGAGGGCGGTCGTGTTCCCCAAGATGGAGTTCGAGGACAAGGCGCCGGTGGGGGACATCGCGCAGCGGATGGTCGACGGGACCTTCGACAAGGACTTCCTCATCAGCGAGATCGAGCGGTTCACCGGCGTCAAGGTGGACATCCCGGACAACCCGGGCAAGGTCCTTGGGGTCATTCCCGAGCACGGGTATTGGAGCTCTGAGCTCACCCTGACCGATCGCGTCTTCCGCGCCGCCGGCTATGAGGTGGACTTCGTCACCCCGCGTGGTGAACGACCCTTCGTGTACGGGGTCAGCACGGACACGACGTTCAAGGATCAGGCCTGGAACGCGGCGCAGGTCTCCCCTGCCGAGGCGGCGCTGGGCGGGCAGTACAACGATCCCACCACCGACGACGGACAGCGCCTGAACACGCCCCGCAGCCTCGATGCATGGCTGCCCTCGACGCCCCGACCGCATGACGGGGAGGAGTCCCGCGAGCCCTTCCGCGAGAAGCTGGCCGCGGGGCTGCGCGAAGCCTCTGAGTACGCGGCCATGTTCATCGTCGGCGGCGCCGGCGCGTACATGGACCTCGGCGGGAACACCTCCATTCGCCCGCTGATCCAGCTCATGGTGGCGCTCGAGCGTCCCGTGGCGGGAATCTGTTACGGGGTCGGCGTGCTGATCCAGGCCACCGATCCCGAGACCGCCGTCCCCCTCGTCACGGGCCGGCTGGTGACCGGTCATTCCGAGCAGGACGACTACACGGACTTCACCGCCAACGTCGTGGCCGAGGGCGAGTACAGCCCCAACTACGGCTCTGCGGTGTTCACCCTGGAACAGATGATCAAGCAGTACACGGGCCCCGAGGGCGGCTTCCTGTCCAAGAACGGGACGCCCTACATGGCCGTCGCCGATGGTCCGTTCATCAGCGCTCGCACCACCCCCGACGGCTACCCGGCCGCCCTGCTCACCCTGGCTCGGCTCCACGGCGGCGATCAACTGCCGGCGAAGTTCGTGATCGACGGCGACGGCGCCGGCCACGAGCCGACGCCCGAGGAGGTCAAGCGACCCCTCCTCTGAGGTCGCCGCACAAACGAGAAAGGCGGACGAGTCATCATGAGCAACCTCGAAGGCAAGCGGGTCGCGGTCTTGGTCGAGAGCGAGTACATCCCGGAGGAAATCGCCGCGTACCAGCGCGTCTTCGCCGAGCGTGGCGCCACGGTCGACCTGGTATCCCGATTGTGGGGCAACCCCGAGGTCACGTTCGTGAGTGACGTGGACAGGGTCGACAAGCCACTCGAGACCCTCACGGTCTCGATCGATTTCGATTCGGTGAAGGTGGACGACTACGACGCGGTGATCATGGGCGCCAACTATCCCAGCGTGCGCCTCCGCTACTTCGAACCGCCGGAAGGTGCGACCGACTGGGCCGAGGAGGTCCGCAGCCCGCCTGCGGTCAAGTTCTTCGCGCAGGCGATGAGGACGCCTTCCATTGTGAAGGGAGCGCTCTGCCACGGCCTGTGGATCCTCACGCCGTGCCCCGAGCTCCTCAAGGGCCGGCGTGTCTCGTGCCACCGGGTCGTGCTCGCCGACATCCTCAACGCCGGCGCCGTCTACGACCCCGCGCCCGTCGTCGTCGATGGTGACCTGGTCACGGGTGACTCGGGATCACACGTGCTCCCCTTCATCGACGCCGTCTGCGAACAGCTCAGCCCGGCGTAGCGACCCGCGTCACGCCGATCATGGCATCCCGTGTTACCAAGCCGGCCAGCGCGTCCTCGTCGAGGTCGTCGGTTCCCTCCGGGCGCATCGGCAGCACGAGGTAGCGCATGGCCGCGGTGCTGTCATGGACCCGTACCTCGACGTCATCAGGCAGGTTGGTGCCGAACTCGGCCAGCACCGAGCGCGGCCAGCGGACGGCGCGCGACCGGTAGGCCCGGCTCTTGTACCAGTCCGGCGGCAGGCCGAGGACGGGTCGCGGGTAGCAGGAGCAAAGGGTGCAGACGACGAGGTTGTGGACCTCGGGCGTGTTCTCCAGCACGATCAGCTTGGTGCCGTCGTACATGGTGACGCCCAGCTCCTCGCACGCCGCCGACCCATCAGCCAGAAGCCGGGCCTTGAATGCCGCGTCCACCCACGCCCGGGCGACCACTCTGGAGCCCAGGGCCGGCGAGCGGGAGTCGAGGATTTCGATCTGGCGTCGCAGGGCGTCGGCCGACACCAGCCCCTTCTCGATGAGCAGCTCTCGGAGCGCGATCTCAAGGATTTCGAAGTAGCCGGGGAGCTCGTCGCCCTCGCCGACCGCGGCGTGGGGATGGTCGTGGGCCGTCATGACTCGGCCTTCACCAACCAGTGCTCGTAGATCTCGATGTCGACGGTGTCGTGCGCCGGCCCGGCGTAGCTGGGCCAGAGGTCGACCTGGCGGAAACGCACCCGGTACAGGGGCACCTGGGCTCTGTCGTACATGCCGAAGCCCTCCTCCTCCGGGTTGATCGACGCCGGCAGCACCCGTTCGACGACGCCGGTCCTGCCGCGGCAATAGAACGGCGTACGCAGATGTCCGGGCGGGTAGCGCCGGGCCACCGTGACTTCCTCCCGGGGGCCGAACCGGGCCGTCACCGTGCCATCCCCAGGCGATCCTGCACCGCCTCGACCCGCTGCGCGATCTCATCGGAGGTGAGCACGCCCTTTTGCATCAGGACGTTCGACGCCGCCAGCACCCACTTCTCGTAGTAGGTCAGCTTCCCGAGGAGCTCCGATCCCAGGTCGTCGATACCCCGTCGCTTCTCCTCGGTATTGACCACCCGGTTCTCCGCGAGGACGTCGAGCAGGGCATGGCAACGTTTCTCCCACGGCAGCAGCTCGTGGTCCGAGATGACGATTGGCTCGGCCGGTAGCCCGCCGAGGTCGTTCGCCCCCCGCCGTATGAGGTCATCTGCTCCCGTCATCGCCGCCTCCGCCGTCAAACCTACCGTCTCATGAGACAGTGCCGGCGGAAGGATCCGATCGGAAGGCTGATGGATAGCCTCAGGACCGGCTGGAGCGGGGAGGGCGGCATGTCGGAGGGGAAGAGGGCGGCCACCGGCAAAGACCGGCGCGGGCCGCTCGGGGACTACGTGCTGGCCGGCGGTGTGGCCTTGGCCGTCGTGCTGTATGTGTTCCGCTCCTCCATCGAGCGCCAGCTTGGCGGCCTGCACGGCCCGGGCTCGCCCTCCTACTCCTACGGCGACCTGCACGGCGCCAAGGCCCGGGCCGCGGCCGAGGAGTGGCGGACGGCCCAGGGTGTGCTGCACGACTTCCAACCGGTCAAGGCCGCGACCCTCATCCACCAACGGAGCGCGGTGGCGCTGGCACTGATCGCCGTGCTGGCGGTCGTGCTGTGGGTCGGGGTGAGCCGCCTGGCGCACAGCCGTCTCCCGAAGCTGCTTGTCGCCCTCTTCGCCCTCAGCGCGTCGGTTGTCGTCGCCGTCGACCTCTCGATCGCCGTCCACCTCGACGATCCTGCAGCGGTCTCCGACCCTCGGTTGCCCTGGCTCCCCTGGCTCCCATTCGTGTGCCTGGCGGTGCTCGTGCCGTTCGCCTGGCGACCTTTCCTGAAGGGTGCCCGGCGGCGCGTGGCGACCTATCGCGCCTCCCCCGCGTCGGGCCGGCTCGCGCTGGGCGTGTCGATCGGATTCTTCGTCCTGTTCAACATCGGCGACATCGGCGCCCAGATCGAGGACCTCCTCCGCCGCGATCTCACCTCCGGGCACGGCCGGAGCGAGGCAGCCCGGCTGGCCGTCCTCGTGGGCACCCTCGTGGTCTTCAACGTGGTGCTGAAGGCGCTCGGCGACCTCGACGAGCCGCCTGGCGCCGACCCGAACCCCGGCAAGCTCCTGCTGTGGGGCGCGGGGCTCACGGTGGCCGGCGCGGTGCTCATGGTGGTGGCCGACACGCAGTCGGCGCTGCTCGTGCTCGGTGTCGTGATGGGCGTGATCGGCGGGTTCTCGCGCGTGGCGGGACGGGCCGTCCTCCCCAAGAGCGCCCGGCGGACGGCTCGCGGTGCGGCCGGGCTGCTCCTCCTGAGCGTGCCGTTGCTCGTCCTGGGCTGGCGCTTCGACGCCGGCGCCCATCGATGGCTCGTCGTCCTCGCCGCCGGCCCGGTACTTCTGGGCGCAGGGCTTCTGTACGCCTACATCGCGCGGGTCGCCGTCGATCAGCCGGCCAGTGGCGAGCCCGTCGGAGATGCCGACGGGACCGGTGCGCTGGTGGTCTCCTGGCTGTTCGTCGTGGCCGGGCTGCTCGTCATCTCGTTCCGGGTCCTCGGCGGCGTGCTGGCCACGACCGGGTCGAACCCGCCCGTGTTCCTTCTGGCGTTCCAGGCCCTCCTGTTCATCGGCGGGGTGCTGGGGCTCTGGCACATCTCAGCATCGGCCGGCTCGACCTGGGTGCCGGCGCTCGCCGCCACCGGCGCTCCGAGGTCGGGCCCGACGGAGGACCGCAAGCCCCGCATCCCGCCGATGGTGCCGATCGGTGCGGTCGCCCCCCTGGCCTCGGTCATCGCCCTCCTGTCCCTGACGGTCTGGCCCGACGCGGCGACGTCGGTCGGCCGGGCCGTTCGTCCGATCGGGCTGACCGTGCTCAGCCTGGCGTCGGTCGCCGCCATCGCCGGGGTGATCCGTCGCTTCACGCGGTCCACTGACCAGCCGGCGATTTTCCGGGCCCTCGGTTTCCACCGCACGCCGGTGATCGGCTTGCTGGTCACGTGGCTCCTGCTCGTGAACGTCGCCGGTGTGCCCCTGGAGAACGCAGCGGCGACGTCCCACTCAGTGCGACTCCTGGCGGTGGCACCGCACGCGGCGCCGGCGGCGGCGTGCCCACGGAGCGGGGCGCTGGACGCCATCGTGAAGGGCGGGGGCGAGCATGCGGCTATGGCCGGAGAGCTGTGCCGGTGGATCGACGACGTCATCCGCTTCGAACCCAGCCGCCAGGTCCTGCCGCTGGTCCTCGTGACCGCCAGTGGCGGTGGCGTCCGGGCTGCGGCCTGGACCGACCGCGTCCTCGACTGCATGCTGTTCGCCGGACCGGTGGAGAGCTGCCCGAAGAGCTCTGATCCCCGTGCCGATCCGAGGACGCTCGAGCGCGCCGACCGTTGGCCCTTCGTGTTCGCCGCCGGCGGCGCCTCAGGGGGAAGCGTCGGCGTCGCCACCGCCGCCGCGGCGTGGCTGGCGCCCAGTGCGAGGGTCGAGAGCGGACCGGCCGTGGGCTGGGCCCGCACCGTGGCCGAGCCCGACCACGTGGCACCGGTGTTCGGGCAAATGCTCGCCGCAGAGATGGGGCTGGCGGCCGTCGGGGTCGTACCCGAGCACGACCGGGCCGAGACGCTGATCGACGACTGGGCCTCGTCCTTCGGCCAGGTCGACGAAGGCCGCTGCCCGGCCGCGGCCGGGATCGCGATCCGCGACCTCGGTTTCTTGCAGGCCTCGACGGCCTGCGCCCAGAGCACGCCCCTCATGCTGTTCAACGGCACGGTCGTCCGCTCGGGCAGCCGCTTCGACATCTCCCCGCTCACCGCCGACGACGCCGGCCACGACAGGTCACTGGGCCTGCGCGACGTCCTGTGCCCGGGCGAGGACATCCCGTTCTTCGACGCCGCCTTCCTCTCGTCCCGGTTCCCCCTCGTGACCCCGTCGGGACGGATCGGCTACGAGCGCCCACCCGGTTGCCGACCCCGTCACGGCTCGCCCGTCGACGTCGTCGATGGCGGCTACCACGAGAACTCGGGGACCGCCCAGGTCGCCGAGCTGTGGGTGGAGCTGCAGCCGCTGATCGACCTGTACAACGGCCGGCGGGCCGCGGCGATGCCCGAAATTCGGCCGGTGCTGCTGCAGATCGAGAACGGCGAGATCGGCAAGCCCATCCCGCAGTGCCCGCCCACCAACCCCCCCGTCGGGCCCGGACCACCGTCCGTGAAGACGTCGCCGACACCGGTCGTGGGCGGTGACCGCTCGGTGCGTTTCGGTGAGCCGCTGCGCGTGCTCTGGGCCGGCATCTTCGGCAAGTTCGTTGCGCCGCACGACGAGTCCGACAGCAAAGACGCGTTGATCGACGCCATGTGCGCCCGGGGCATCCCGGTCCTGACCATGGGCCTCTACGGGCACCCGGGGCGCGCCCTCCCGCTCGGCTGGTCGTTGACCGGCGACGTCCTCGACGACATGGAGCATGTCTTCGCGCTGGAGCCCAACGCCTGCCGGGCGAGGGCTTTCGTCGACTACTTCAAGGCGACGAGGGCGACGCCGGTCCGCCCAGTGGCCTGCAATCCGGGGTAGGTGCGCGAGCGTTGGGCATGACAGACGTCGTCCGTGAGGCCATCGAGGGCTCGCGGACACACCTCGCCGAGGCGCCGACGAGCTAAAGGACGCCTCAGCGCGAGTGCGTGGGTCGCCGGGCCAGGCCCAGCAGCAGGAGGCCGGCCACGACCGCCAGCGCGCCCACCGCGGCGGCGGTGAGGTCGGCGCCGGTGAGGGCCAGGGTGCCGGTCCGTGCCGCGGCCGGGGCGGCCGGCGTGGCCGACGAGCCGCCCGAACCTCCCGCCGGCGCGCCGGCGCCGGCTATCGCGGCCAGCAGGCGAGCGGTGGCTTCGGGCGTGAACGCGAAGGTGAACGTGGTCACCTTGCCGAGCTGGACGGTGAGGTCCCACCTGGCGGCCAGGGAGGAGATGCCGAGCGACCGGAACGAGTCGAGCGACACGGTGCCGGTGAACGTCACCACCTCCGGCGTGACGGCGACGGGCGTGCTGATGTCGGCGCGGAAGTTCCCCGCGGCCAGTTCCCGCTGCCACGCGGTGATCTCCGCCGTCGTCACCAGCTGACCGGTGGCGTGGACCACGATGGCCCCGGGAGCGAACAGGGCCACCGCGGCCGGCACGTCGTGGGCGTTCTCAGCCGCGATCAAGGCCTGGGCGACCGACACCGCACTCGCCGTCTGGGCCGATGCGGGCGCCCCCTGCAGGACCACGCCAAGCAAGAGCACCGCTGTTACCGTGCCGGCCAAACGCCTCATGATCGCCCCTCTCTACTCGCCGACCGCTTGCTAACACAGCGCGGGCCCACGGTCAATGAATGTCCTCCCCAACGGGCAACTGGGCTCTGCGCCCTTGCAGGGCGCGACGATTCTTTATCCTGTGGGCGAGGGGGTTGGTAGCCATGACCTGTGGGGCGTGCGGAGCGCAGACCCGGGACGACCAGACGTTCTGCACGAACTGCGGCGCCCGGCTCACGCTCGCGTGCCCGGAGTGTGGGCGCCCCGCCGAGCCCGACCAGCGCTTCTGTGGCTACTGCGGGAAGCCGCTCCGGGGGGAGGAGAGCCCCCGCCCGCAGACCCCGTCGGCACCCGTCGCCGCTGACGAGCTCCAAGGCGAGCGCAAGCAGCTCACCGTCCTCTTTGCCGACATCAAAGGCTCGATGGACATGCAGGAGGACCTTGACCCCGAGGAGTGGGCGGGCATCATGGACCGCTTCGCCCGCCTTCTGGCCGACGGCGTCCGCCGCTATGACGGGATGGTCGACAAGTTCACGGGTGACGGCATCATGGCCCTGTTCGGCGCGCCGATTGCTCTGGAGGACCACGCTCGACGGGCCTGCCTGGCCGCGCTCTACCTCGTCGAGGCCATCCCCCGTTATGCCGACGAGCTGCTCCACACCCGCGGCCTGGTCCTGCACGTTCGCCTCGGCCTGAACTCGGGCGAGGCCGTGGTCGGACGGGTTGGCGGGGACCTCCGCCTCGACGCCGTCGGCCCCACGGTGGGGTTGGCCCAACGGATGGAGGCCATGGCCGAGCCAGGACGGGCCTATCTCACCGAGTACACCGCCCGCCTCGTCGAAAACGACTTCCGCCTCACCGACCTCGGTCCGAAAGCGGTGAAGGGGGTGAGGGAACCGCTCGGCGTCTACGTCCTCGAGGGCGCCAACACGCGGTTCCGCACGGCGCACCGTCGGCTTGACACGGGACTCGTCGGACGGCACCAGGAGCTGGCCATGCTGGAGGACGCGCTCGCCCTCGCCGGCGAGGGGCAGCCCCAGATCGTGGGCGTCGTCGGCGAGGCCGGCGTGGGCAAGAGCCGCCTGTGCGAGGAGTTCTGCGCCTCGGTGGCGCAGCGGGGCATCGAAGTGCGCGGCACCGCGGGGGTCTCCCATGGCCGTAGCGTCCCCCTGCTCCCGGTCCTCTCGCTGGTCCGCGACTACTTCGAGGTCGCCGACACCGACACGCCGGCCGAGGTCCGGGCCAAGGTCGGCGGCAGGATCCTGGCGCTGGCGCCCAACCTGGCCGACGACCTGCCGCTGTTCTTCGACTTCATCGAGGTCTCAGACCCCGCGGCCCCGCCGCCGACGCTGGCTGCGGACGTGCGGATGCGCCGGATCTTCGAGATGCTCGGCCAGATCACCGCCAGCCGTAGCGCGGAGGGCATGTTCCTGTTCCTCCTGGAGGACCTCCAGTGGTTCGACCCGCAGAGCGTCGGCTTCTTCGAGCGGATGGTCGAGTCGCTCCCCGGTAGCCGGACGCTCGTGCTCACCAACTCTCGCCCCGAGTTCTCCACCGATTGGATGCGCCAGCCGTTCTACCGCCAGCTGTCGCTGGCGCCGCTGGACCAGGGGGCGGTCGCCGATCTCATGGGCGCGCTGCTGGGCGGGGACCCGTCACTCGTGCCGCTGGTCGGGTTCGTGGCCGAGCGGACGGGCGGCAACCCGTACTTCGTGGAGGAGGTAGTGCGGTCCCTGCTGGACAGCGGGACGGTGACGGGGAAGCCCGGCGCCTACCAGCTCACCTGCGCGCTCGACCAGATCCGCATCCCCCCGAGCGTGCACGCCGTAGTCGCGGCGCGGATCGACCGGCTGCCTCCGCAGCAGAAGGAGCTCCTGCAGACCGCATCCGTCATCGGCCGGACCTTCCCCGAGGCCGTCCTGGCCCGGCTCACCGACCTGTCCGGCGCTGACCTGGCTGCTGCGCTCCGGGCGCTGTGCGACGCGAAGCTGCTCGAGGAGATCCCCGACGCCTCCGTCCCGGAGTACCGCTTCTGGCAGGCCCTCACCCAGGAGGTGGCGTACGCCACCCTCCTGGGCCGCCGGCGCAAGCTCCTGCACGCCGAGGTCGCCGAGGCCCTCGCCGAGAACGTGCCCGACCGGCTCGACGAGACGTCCGCCGTCCTGGCGTGGCACTGGCAGCGCGCCGAGCGGCCCTTGGAGGCCGCCCGCTGGAGCATGCGCGCCGCCGGTTTCGCCCTCCGGACCGACCTGGTGGACGCCCTGCGCCGCTTCCAGGCGGTCGTCGACCACCTCGACGGCATCGAGGAGACGCCCGAGGGCCTGGCCTTGGGCGTGCGGGCCCGGATCCGCCTGCTCCAGTTCGGCGCCCGCATCGGGATCGGGCCCGACAAGGCCCGGGTCCTCCACGCCGAGGCCCGAGAGCGGGCTGAGCGACTGGGCGACGTCGGCCTCCTCGGCATGTCGTCGATCGCCTACGGAGCCACCCTCTCCTTCGCCGGCGACGTGGTCGGGGGCCTGGCCGGGTGCCGGGAGGGCGCCCGACTCGGTGAGCAGACGGACAACCCCGACGTCCGCGCCGCCCTCCTCATCCCCCTGTGCTTCGCCCTGAGTTATGTCGGCCCCCTTCCCGAAGCCCTCGCCGCCGCCGATCGGGTGGTCGAGGTCTGTGACGGGAACGAGGCCCGAGGGGCCGTCGTGCTCGGCCACGGCGTGCTGGCCCGGGCCTTACAGTTCCGGGCCTCCATCCTGGCCAGGATGGGCCGGCTCACCGAGGCCTCCTCGGCGCTGGAGCGCTCCATCGAGATCGCCCGCCGGCGCAACGAGTCCGAAACGCTCGTATGGGCGCTGTCGCTCTTCACCCAGCTGCCCTGGTTGGCCGGGGAGGAGGTCGACGTCAGCCCTGCTGTCGAGGCGGTGAAGATCGCCGAGGACAGCGGCAATGTGACCGCCCTGGTCCTCGCCCTGCGGGCTCTGGCCATCGCCAACCTGGCTCAGGGCCGGGCCCCCGAGGCCATCGCCGCCTGCGAGCGGGCCCTCGACCAGGGTCGCCGCACCCAGAGCGGGCTGTTCGAGGAGGCCCCGGTCCTGGCCGCGCTCGCCCGCGCCCGATCGGCCAACGGTGATCTGGCCGGGGCGGGAGCCGCGGCAGACGAGGCGGTTGCCGTCGCCCGCACCCAGCAGGCGCGTGTCACCGAGGCGCAGGTCCTGCTGGCGAGAGCCACGGTCCGGCGGGCGGGGGGCGCGGCCGATGCTGATGTGCGTGTCGACCTTGAGGCGGCGCTGGCGGTCATCGAGGAGACCGGGGCGCGCGTGTTCGAGCCGTTCGTCCGGGAGGCGCTGGCCCGCCTCGACGGCGATCCCGCCGCGCTGGCTGAGGCGCAGAGGCTCTTCGCATCGATCGGTGCCAGCGGGCACGCCCGCCGGCTTCAGGCGGAGCTGGCCGGCAGCTGAGACGCCCCGAGCCCACTCCGGTTCGAAGCGTCCGCGAGGTAACCTCGGGTGCAAGTCTGGAGCGGAGGGAGCCGGCCGGGCGTGGAACGATTCGTTGGTACGCCGCTCGAACCAGGGAGTCAGGCGGCCCCGCACGACGTTGCCGGGCCCGCCGATGGCGGGATGGAGGGCGTCAGCCGGTTGGCCGAGAGCCTGGTCACAGAGGCCCGCCAGGAGCTGGCGCAGGCCGAGGCCAAGGCCGTGTGGCTTCTCAGTGCCGCGGTGATCGCACTGGGGGCGGTGATCTCCGGCGCCGAGAGCGGCAGCTGGTCCCCCAGCACCATGCACTCGATCCTCGCCGAGGGCGTGCTGTGGATGAGCCTGGCGGCGTCGGCCGCCGGCATCTACTGGCTGGCGATGTCGCTGCTGCCGCGCTTCCGCAACGACGGCAACCGGGAGAAGCTGGCCTACTTCGGCCACGCCGCCGCGTTCGGGTTCGACACCTCCGACCGCACGGTCATACGGGCCAACCTCGGTGCCGCCCTCGTCCGCGCCGCCACGCAGACCGACAACATCGACCGGCTCGCCGATCGGGTCTTCGACATCAGCACCATCGTGCTGGCCAAGTACCGCCGCATCCGCAAGGCCATTCAGGCCTTCGGTATAAGTGCCGTGCTCCTCGCGCTCTCCATGGGCATCGAAGCGCTGTTGCAGTAGCCGCCGGCGCAACGCAGCGCCGGCGGCAACGGTCTCCGCGCAGGCGATCTCGTAGGCTGGCGGTGCCGCACTTGCTGCACGTGGCGCGGGGGACGGAGGGGCGACGCGATGGCACAGCGTGACGTAGGAAGTCGAGGGCTGGCCGGCGTGGGCGCGCCCCACGCTGCAGCGGCCGGCTGATGCGGGTCACCTTCCTCGGGGTGCGGGGCTCGTTTCCCTGCCCGTCGCCCACCAACCGGCGCTACGGGGGCAACACCGCGGCGGTGGCGCTGCACGTCGCCGGTGAGCCGCCGATCCTCCTCGACCTGGGGACGGGCCTGCCGCGGCTGGATGTGTCCGAGGGACGGGAGGATGGCCGCCCCTTCCGCGCTACCGCCCTGGTGACCCACCTGCACCTCGACCATGTCCAAGGTCTTCCCTTCTTCCCGCCGGTGCACGAGCGGGGCACCGAGCTCGATGTCTACGGGCCCCGCCAGGACGCCGGCTCCCTGCGTGACGCGTTCGCCCGCCTGGTTGATCCCCCGTACTTCCCGGTTCCGCTCGACGACATCCTGGGCGATCTTCGGTTCCACGAGGTGTGTGACGACGAGTTCCCGATCGGGCGGGCGACCGTGACGGTCCGGCCCGTGCCGCATCTCGGGCCGACGGTCGGCTACCGCATCAGCTGGGACGGTGGCACGTTGGCGTACGTGAGCGACCACCAGGCGCCGCCGGGGCTCGACGAGGTCGACGAAGCCGTTCTGGAGCTGTGCGACGGCGTCGACCTCCTGATCCACGAGGGCCAGTACACACCGCGCGAGTTCCCGGCCAAGGCCGACTGGGGTCACTCCACGATCGACTACGCGCTGCGGGTGGCGACCGAGGCCGGCGCCCGGCGCCTGTGTCTGTTCCACCACGACCCGTGGAGGTCCGACGACGACCTCGATGCCCTGGTGGTCGAGGCCCGGTCGGCGATACGGGGCGCCACCGAGGAGGTCATGGCCGCGGCCGAGGGCATGACGCTCACCGTGTAACGCTTCATGCCCCGCCGATGACAGGTGCTGTACGACGTCCGAGGCGACAGGGGAGGGCACATGTCAGACGGGACCGCCGGCGGCACGGTGTACGTGCAGACGAACGAGAACACCAACCGGGTGATGGCCTTTGGGCGGGGAGCGGATGGAGCGCTGACCCAGGGCCCGTCCTTCGAGACCGGCGGGGCGGGCGACGGGCAGCCGCACCTGACGTCGCAGGGGTCGGTGGTGCTGAGCGGGGACGGAGGCTTCCTCCTGGTCACCAACGTCGCCAGTGGCGACGTCAGCGTCTTCAGCGTCGACGCCGATGGTGGCCTGGCGCTTCTGGGGACGACGCCCGCAGGACCGGCGCCGAAGAGCGTCGCCGAGCACAACGGTCTGGTCTACGTACTGGCCACGGGCGGTCCAAGCGTGTCCGGCTTCCGGCTCGGCGAGGGTGGGTTGGAGCCGATCGCCGGCGGCGAGCAGACGCTGGCGCCCGACGCGGATCCGGCGCAGGTGGGGTTCACGCCGGACGGGTCGGCGCTGATCGTGACCGAGCGGGGCAGGGACTCGATCAGCGCCATCCCGGTGGGTGCCGACGGCACGCTCGGAACGCGCCAGACGGTCGCCTCGTCGGGCCCGACTCCCTACGGTTTCGCGATCACCGCCGGCGGGACGCTGGTGGTCACCGAGGCGTTCCGTGCCCAGAAGGGAGCGGCGGCGGCGTCGTCCTACGGCGTGTCCGGGACCGACGTCACGCCGATCACGACGTCCGCAGGCAACGGCCGCAGCGAGATCTGCTGGGCGGTCGTGACCGCCGACGGTCGCTTCGCGTTCACGACGAACTTCGCCGACGGCGCCGTCTCGAGGTACTCGATCGCCGGCGACGGCACCCTCGCCCTCGACGACGCCGCCGCGGCGATCACCGTGGACGGGCGGCCCGGGCTGCGGGATGAGGTCCTCACGTCCGACGGCCGCTACCTGTATGCCATTGACGCCGACTCGGGCACCGTCTTCGGGTGGGCGGTCGACGGTGACGGCATGTTGTCGCCGGTCGGTTCCCTCGGTGGCTTGCCGACGACCGTCGCCGGCGTCGCGGCCACCTAGGCGCCCGCCCCGTGCGTCTCGAGCCGCTCTACCGCGGCACGTTCGCGCCCACTGACCGGTGGAGCGTCAAGCTCGACGGCGCCGGCGGCACCGAGCGACAGGGGTTCCTGCTCATCGAGGGCCGTACCGATGGTCGCCTGTCGGGACGGCTGCGCGCCGCGAACTCGCCCCGTCAGCGAACCGACGGCACGCAGACGCCGGACTTCCGGGGCGTGATCGAGACCGACGACGGAGCCACGGTCTACTTCGCCTGGCACGGCTACGGCCGGGCGTCAGGTGACGGCCCCAGCCAGTTGCTCGGGAGCATCACGCACCTCAGTGACGACGCCCGGTACAGCCGGCTGAACCAGGCTTTCTGCGTCCTCGCCGGCGAGGTGGGCACGCAGGGCGACCAATTTGACGTCGTCATCGAGGTGTCCGAGCTCATCTGGGAGCCCATGGACGGCACCTGACAACTGGCGCAACCTTCGCCGGCCCGATCGATTCGCTTTGGGGATCGCACACCGTCAGTTTTCGCCGCGGGCCCTTTTCCCGTGATCTTCTCGTCGCTCATTTCGGGCTGTCGCACGCGGCCGTGCCAACTGGAGCGGGTTGCAAAGCCGCCGGTAGAGCGTCGCCCCTGACCGAACTGGTGACGCTTCGACAGGCCAGGGCCTGTCCGATCGTCACCAGTTCGGTGGCAGCGGAGATCGGAGTGAGATCGGCGGCGACAACTTGGCGCGCTCCGCCCTCGATTTTCTTTCTCGGTCTTGCGCCGGCCGCGTCGGTCCGCTAATCTACGAACATACGTTCGTGGGAGACGACACTCCCTCGCTGGTCCGGCCCTCCTTGCGTGGAGATAGTCGCAATGTGCGAGCGGTTGGCGGAGTTGCGGGATGCGATGGGTCGCTACGCGGCCGGGTTCGACGCGTCGTTGTTGAGTTGCGAGCAGGCCGGCGTGGCGGTGGCCGAGGCGGCGGCCATCGAGCGGATGGCGGCGACGGTGAAGGGCCTGGCCGCGGCCCGGGCGGCCGACGGTGGTGCGTGGAAGCGGGCCGGGGAGCGGTCGCCGGCCCACCACCTGGCCCGCTCGACGGGGACGTCGGTGGGCCAGGCGTCGGAGACGATCACGACCGCCCGCCGGCTGGGGAAGTTGCCGGCGGTGGACGCCGCGGCTCGTGCTGGTTCCTTGTCGGCGCAGCAGGCGGCGGCGGTGGCCGATGCGGCGGCGATCGATGCTTCGGCCGCCGATCGGCTGCTGGAGAAGGCACGGACGTCGTCGCTGGCCGAGCTGCGGGAAGAGTGCGCCCGGACCAAGGCGGCGGCGCTGCCCGACCCCGAGGCCCGGCGGGCCAAGATCCACGACGAGCGGTTCCTGCGCACCTGGGGTGACGCCGAAGGGGGCTGGAATCTCCGCATGCGCGACAACCCCGAGGTGGGGGCGGCGATCATGGCCGCCCTGCTGCCTCTGCGGGACCGGCTGTTCCGCACGGCCCGGTCCGAAGGGCGCTCCGAGCCCTCCGAGGCCCATGCCGCCGATGCTCTGGCTGAGGCGGTGTGTGCGCCGGCGTCCCGGCCGGCGCGCTCGGGAGCCAAGACGATCGTCCGCATCGACCTGCCGGCGCTGCTGCGGGGGCGGGTGATCGAGGGCGAGGTGTGTGAGATCGCCGGCTTCGGGCCGGTGGCCGTCTCCGCCGTGCGGGAACTGCTCGACTCAGGCGATCCGTTCCTCGCTGCGGTGGTGACCGACGGGGAGGCGGTGGTGGGCGTGGCCCATCTCGGCCGGCGGGCGACCGCCAAACAGCAGACCGCACTGGAGTGGCTGTACCCCACGTGCGCGGCCGAGGGCTGCTCGGCGTCCACGTGGCTGGAGACCGACCATCGGGTGGACTGGGCCGCGACGCACTTCACCGCGCTCGATCTACTGGACAGGTTGTGTCCCCATTACCACGACCTCAAGAGCCTGGACGGTTGGCGCCTCGTCGAGGGGCGGGGCAAACGGGCTTTCGTGCCACCGGATGATCCGCGTCACCCCCGCCATGGCCACGCGCCGGCGAGCGCGGCATGAGCGCGTGCCGGTCAGGCCGCGGGCAGGGAGCACCGGCGGTCCTCGAGGAAGCGGCGCTCGGCCGCGTTCGCGGTGAATCGGTGAGCGCCGATCGAAGTAGGTTTGGGCCGGCGTCTACCGGTGACAAACCCGATCGGGCTAGCGTCGCCGGGCGGCGGGGGACTGGAGCGAGCATGCCGGGGCTGGAAATGGTCGACTGGGCGGAGGCCCAGGCCGCGCTGCGCGAGGAGGTGGCGCGCGTCGTCGCCCTCCTCCGGACAGTGAAGAACCCCACCGCGCACGCCGTCGGGAACTGGACGCTGGCCGAGGTGGCGATGCACCTGTTCCAGGCGTTCGTGATCGTCCCCGGCCTGGCACGGGGTGACATCTCTGCCGCCCACGAGCTGCTGCCGGACCTGGCCGGGCGCCACGGGGAGTCGTTGATCGGCGACGTCTGGGACCTGGGCGAGACCACCATGTCCGGCGTCGGCGCTGACCCCGAGCGGGACCCTCGCGTGCTGGCCGACCGGATCGAGGCCCGGGCTGCGGCCTTCTTCGAGGAAGCGCGGGGCCACACCGCAGACGAGCGGCGGGCGTGGCTGGTGGAGGGCACGTCCATGCCCATGCCGGTGTTCACCTGCCATCTCCTCAACGAGGCGGTGATGCACGGGCGGGACATCGCCAAGGCCGACGGGCAGCACTGGCCGATCAAGCCCGCCCACGCCGGCCTGATCTTCGACGGCTTCATCTGGCCGGTCTTCGGAGCGCTCGGCTCTCGTGCCATGGTGGACCAGAAGGCGGCCGCCGGCGTCCGGGCCGTGTACGACGTCCGGATCAGGGGCGGCAGTCGGTATCGCTTCACCTTCGACGACGGGTCGCTGGTCATCGAGCCTCCGTCCTCCGAACGGGTCGACTGCCACATCTCCGCCGACGCCATCGCCTTCCTGCTGGTCGCGTGGGGACGACAGAGCCAGTACTCGGCCATCGCCAAGGGAAAGCTGATGGCGTGGGGCCGGAAGCCGTGGCTCGGCCCGAAGTTCCGCAGTTATCTCCGCAACCCGTGAGCATCGCGCCCGCGGCGGTAGGGTCGGCTGGAATTCCAAGGGGGACGTGATGACTGAGGGTCTGGCAGGTCAGCTACGGCGGATCGGCCGGGTGCTCGCGGCTGCGATCGTGGTGACGGCCGCCGGCATCGTGCCGGTCGCCGGCCCCGCTGGCGCCGCCCACAGCTTCACCATCTCCGAAGGGGTGTACCGCATCCCGTTCGACGACGGCATCGCGGTGACCGTCTTCGCCGACCACCACGACCACAGCCCTCTGGACCGCATCGACATGGGCGCCGGCACCGGCCAGCCCGTCGTCGCCGCCGCCTCCGGCATCATCCGGGCCGTCGTCGACTTCAACGGCAACTTCCCCGGCGCCGGCGACGGTGTCGACAAGAACGGCGCGGCCCAGAACGACGCCCTGGAGCACAGCTGCCAGGACGGCACGCCGGCCATCCCGGACAGCGTGGTCGTGGGACTCTGCCAGGAGTACAACAACTACGTCTGGATCGAGCACCCCAACGGCGAGTGGACCAAGTACACCCACCTGGGCACCGGGACGGTGACGGCCCTCGGTTGGGTGGTTGGGTTGCCGGTGAACGTCGGTGACATCCTCGGGGCCGAGGGCGACGTCGGCCGGGCGAGCGGATCGCATCTCCACCACGAGGCCGCCGTCCCGACCGATCCGAACGACCTCACGCCCTTCAGCACGCTGGGCGGCTTCATCGAGGGCGTCAATGTGGTGCCCTTCGTCTGCGACATCCCCGGCAACCTCTACGCGACCGGCGCCCAGTACGTCGCCAACCCCTGCGTGGCGGTCCCGGCGCCGACCATCTGCTTCATCGTGCCGGCACCCGGTCCGGGAGCCATCTTCGCCACGCCCGGCGTGGTGACCGTGGGCACCGCCGGCCCTGACGTGATCTACGGCACCGAGGGCGACGACCGCATCACCGGGATGGGCGGGGACGACGTCATCTTCGGCTTGGGCGGCAACGACGACCTCTACGGCGTCGACGGTAACGACACGTTGTGCGGCGGGTCAGGCAACGACCGCCTCAACGGCGGCGTGGGCAACGACATCCTGGCCGGCGGCGGCGGGAACGATGACCTCGCCGACCTGGCCGGCGACGGGACGCTCTACGGCTGGTTCGGGGTCGACCGCCTGGCCGGCGGCGCCGGCACCGACGCCTGTGACCCCGGCCAGGAGGCCGGCGACACCACCGCCGGCTGCGAGTAGGGGCCGGCGGCTCAGGTCTCCCAGGTGGTGCCCGACGACAGCAGGTCGGCCAGGTTCCCCGGCCCCAACCGCTCGCTCGCGGTCACGACCTGGTGGTCGAGCAGGGTGCCGTAGTCGGGGCGCTCGACCGCCCGGAACACGCCGATCGGCGTGGGCTCCGACGGGCCCCTCGCCAGGTGCGACAGCAGAAACGCCAGGCCCGGGTCGTCGTGGCGCTCGTCGTGGACGAGGATGGCGTCCTCGCCCACGTCGGCCACGTTGACGATGCGGGCCTGCCCCTGGCTGTCGACCATCACGCCCAGCTCGTTCTGATCGCCGAAGCGCACCCGCTGGCCGTGCACCAGCGGGATCAGCATCCGCGGCCTCGCCTCGCGGGCAGTGATCTTCTCGAAGGCGCCGTCGTTGAAGACGTTGCAGTTCTGGTAGATCTCCACGAAGCCGGCGCCCCGGTGGGCGTGGGCCCGGCGGAAGGTTTCCATCATGTGGGCCCGGTCGAGGTCGTGGGTGCGGGCCACGAACGTCGCCTCGGCGCCGAGGGCCAGGCTCACGGGGTTGAACGGGTGGTCGACGGAGCCGAATGGTGTCGACTTGGTGACCTTGCCCTCCTCGCTGGTCGGGGAGTACTGGCCCTTGGTCAGCCCGTAGATCTGGTTGTTGAAGAGCAGGATCGTGAGGTTCACGTTGCGCCGCAGGGCGTGGATCAGGTGGTTGCCGCCGATGGAGAGGGCGTCGCCGTCGCCCGTCACGACCCAGACGTCGAGGTCGGGCCGGCTCACGGCCAGCCCGCTGGCGATGGCCAGGGCGCGACCGTGGATGGAGTGCATGCCGTAGGTGTTCATGTAGTACGGGAACCGGCTCGAGCACCCGATGCCGGAGATGAACACCGTGTTCTCCCGGCGCATGCCGAGCTCGGGCATGAGCATCTGCACGGCGGTGAGGATCGAGTAGTCCCCGCAGCCGGGGCACCAGCGCACCTCCTGGTCGCTGGCCCAGTCCTTCTTGGTGGTGAGCGGGACGCTGACGTCCGTCATGAACCGGCCTCCATGACCGCCATCACCGCGGCCTCGATCTCGGAGAAGAGGAACCGCTGGCCCTGCACCTTGCTGATGACCCGGGCGTCGACCAGGAACTGGGCCCGGATGAGGGCGGTGAGCTGGCCGAGGTTGTTCTCCGGCACCAGCACTCTCGGGTACCGGGCCAGCACCTCGCCGAGCTCGGCGGGGAACGGGTTCAGGTGGACGAGGTGGGCGCGGGCCACCTTCTTGCCCCGCCGGCGCAACCGCTCCACGGCGGCGACGATGGCGCCGTAGGTCGAGCCCCAGCCGAGGATCAGCACCTCGCCGTCGCCGTCGGGGTCGTCGAGGTCGAGGGGCGGAATGTCGGCGGCGATGCCGGCGACCTTGGCCGCCCGGGCCTTCACCATCAGCTCGTGGTTGGCGCCCTCGTAGGAGATGTCGCCGGTGCGGTCGGCCTTCTCCAAGCCGCCCATGCGATGTTCCAGGCCGGGCGTGCCCGGCACAGCCCAGGGCCTGGCCATCGTCACCGGATCGCGTAGGTACGGGAGGAAGTCCGGGTTGCCGTCGGCGTCGGTGGCGTTGGGGCCGGCGGCGTAGTCGACGCTGATGTCGGGCAGCTCGTGGACCTCCGGCAGCCGCCACGGCTCGGCGCTGTTGGCCAGGTAGCCGTCGGAAAGCAGGATGACCGGCGTGCGGTACTTGAGGGCGATGCGGACCGCCTCGATGGCGGCGTAGAAGCAGTGCCCGGGCGTACGGGCGGCGATGATCGGCAAGGGCGCTTCGCCGTGACGGCCGTACATGGCCATGAGCAGATCGGCCTGCTCCGTCTTGGTCGGCAGGCCGGTGGAGGGCCCGCCCCGCTGCACGTCGACGATGATGAGTGGCAGCTCCAGGCTGATGGCCAGGCCCATGGTCTCCGACTTGAGGTCCATCCCTGGCCCGCTGGTGGTGGTGACCCCCAGGTGCCCGCCGAAGGACGCCCCGAGGGCGGCGCCGATGGCGGCGATCTCGTCCTCGGCCTGCATCGTGCGGACGCCGAAGTTCTGCCGCTTGGAGAGCTCGTGGAGGATGTCCGATGCCGGCGTGATGGGGTACGAAGCCAGCAGCACCGGCAGCTTGGCCAGCTGGCCGGCGGCGATCAGTCCCCACGCCAGCGCGGTGTTCCCGCTGATGCTGGTGTAGGTGCCGGCCCGGAATGCGGTCGGGCGGACGGTGAACGGCCCGCCGACCAGCTCCGCGGTCTCGCCGAAGTTGTACCCGGCCTTGAACGCCAGCGTGTTGGCCTCGGCCACGGTCGGCGCCTTGGCGAACCGCTGCGCGATCCAGTTCAGGGTCAGGTCAGCGGGGCGGCTGTACATCCACGACAGCAGGCCCAGGGCGAAGAAGTTCTTCGACCGCTCGGCGTCGCGGGACTTGGCGCCGCTCGGCTTGGCCGCTTCCAGCGTCAACGAGGTCATCGGCACCTCGAAGACCGTGAAGCCGGTGAGGGAGCCGTCGGCGAGTGGGTTGGTGTCGTAGCCGGCCTTGGTCAGGTTGCGGTCGACGAACGCGTCGGCGTTGACGATCAGGGTGCTGCCGGCGGCCATGTCCCTGAGGTTGGCCCGCAGGGCGGCCGGGTTCATGGCCACGAGCACGTTGGGGGAGTCGCCGGGGGTGAGGATGTCGTGGTCGGAGATGTGGATCTGGAACGCCGATACGCCAGCCAGGGTGCCGGCCGGCGCCCGGATCTCCGCCGGGTAGTCGGGGACCGTCGACAGGTCGTTGCCGAAGATGGCGCTCGACACCGAGAACCGGTCGCCCGTGAGCTGCATGCCGTCGCCGGAGTCGCCGGCGAAGCGGATGACCACCTCGACGAGCTCCTGAAGCGGGTGTCCTGCGGTCTCGGTCATTGGCGGCTCCGTTGGCGCTCTCTGTCGACGATACCCCTGGATGAACCAGCGTGGGGTACGTTCGGCCGACCGAATGGGACCGGTGCGGCGGGGGACGGCGTGGTTGGCGGTAGCGGGACTTCTGGGACGTGCTCCGGACCGGAACCGACTGGCACACGGTGTTCGCCAACGTGTTCGGGACGTCGCTCGACCAGTTCTACGCCGACTTCGAGGCCTATCGCATGACCCTGTAACGCCGGGCGGCTACCCGCCCATCGGGGGAAGCATGCCGATCTGCGCCATCATCGCGAACAGTCCCTGCTCGGACCAGTGCTCCACCGCTTGCCCGTCATGCATGCGGCCGATGTTGGCGCTGAGCGTCTCGAACGCCTTGCCCGTCGCGGGGAAGCCGAGCCCGTCGCCCGTGTGGGTGCCGGTCGTGCGCACGTTCCAGCCGGCGAGGTCGCCTTCCTGAAAGAAGTTCTCGACCTCGCAGTGGACGTCGGGCACCGCGGAAAGCCAGGCGGTAATCGTGGCCTTGAACGCCTCCCGGCCCTGAACGTCGCCCAGGGGACCGTGGTCCACGAAGTCTTCGGCCATCAATTCGTCAGCCGCCTCCACGCGGCCCTCATTGACGATCTCGTCGAAGATCCGCCGCACGAGCTCTTTCCCGTCCATGTGCATGCACCTCCGCAGGTAGGTCCCGGTAGGTCCCGCCGGCGTTGGCGGCGACCTCGTTTCGGAGCGTATGCCTAACGGCCTTTGGGCGCGAAGCGCATGTGGGCCACGGCCGGCGAGGCGATGAACTCGACGCACTCGTAGCCGTCTGGGGCGCCGCCCAGGTCCTCGAGGAGGCGCTCGCCGGCGCCGAGGAGGATCGGCACGACGGCGACATGGAGGTCTTCCACCAGGCCGGCCCGGAGGTACTGGCGGACGGTGGCGGCCCCACCGCCGAGCCGGACGTCGGCGCCGCCGGCGGCATCGAACGCCCGCTCGAGGGCGGCCTCGATGCCGTCGTCGACGAAGTGGAACGTGGTCCCGCCGGCCATCGGGATGGGCGGGCGGGGATGGTGGGTGAGGACGAACACGGGGTGGTGGTAGGGAGGCTCGTCGCCCCACCAGCCCTTCCACTCCTCGTCGGGCCACGGGCCCCGGACCGGGCCGAACATGTTCCGCCCCATGATCGTGGCGCCGATCCCCTCGTTACCGCGGACCATGAACCGGTCGTCCACCCCCTCGTCGCCGCCCTCCTCCCCGATCATCGTGCGCCAGGTGCGGGTGGTGAACACCCACTCGTGGAGCCGCTCCCCGCCGGCGCCGAGCGGGGTCTCAACGCTCTGGTCGGGGCCGGCGACGTACCCGTCGATCGACATGGCCATGTTGTGCACCCGGAGCTTCGGCATGGGGCCTTTCTAGCGGTCGCCGATGTACACCGCCGACGCCGACTACGACTTCGATCGTCAGGGGCCGCCCTACCGGCGCCATGCTTGGCCCAGTAGTCGTCCACCACTAGCCATAGAGACGCCGACGTCCCTCACGACGTCGCCTGGGTCGGAGAGCGCGATCAATGCGATCCCCACCGCCACCCGTGACCCGACGGCGAGCCCGACGGGACGCCGAGGGGATCGGCTTCGCGCGTGCGCCTGATGCCGCGGTTCGCGAAGTGCGGCCACGGTTGCGACGACCCGGTCTCCCAGCGCTCGGCTATCGGTCGCCCAGATACAGCCGGAAGCCTTCGGCCTCCGCCTCGAATCCCATGGAGCGGTAGAAGGCGTGGGCGCCGTCGGCGGCGTGGCGCTTGTGAGTCAGCAACTGGAGTTTGTGGCAGCCGGCGTCGGTCGCATCGGCGAGCAGCCGGTCGATCATCATCCGGGCTACCCCTCGCCGGCGGTGCTTGTCCCGGACGTACATCGACTCGATGAACGCCGTCGGCCGGCAGGCGTAGGTGAGGTGGGGCATGACCAGGAGCGCGGTCGTCCCGATCGCGTCGTCGCCGTCGCGGGCCAGGTACACGGTGAGGTCGTCGGTCCGCATCATCCGGTCCCACGTGGCCTGCTGGCGCCCGGTGAGGTCGGTCGCCGACAGGTCCGGCCGCCGGTCGATGAGACGGGCGACGGCGACGAGGTCGTCAGGGCCAGCTCTTTCTACCGAGTAGGTCGCCACTCAGATCGCCCGGCGCCAGGCCGTCACGAACTCCGCCACGGAGCGATGCCGCTCGGCCGGCGCCGGCTGGGTGGCCCGCCGCAGGACGTCGCCGGCGCCGGCGCCGCCACGGAACTCGCCGTCGAGGTCGCCGGTGTCCAGGAGGACCTGCGCCAGGCGGGCGAGATTGAACACCGTCGTGCGCTCGTCGATCGTCGCCGCGCCGCGGTGCTCCTCGGGCGCCATGAACCGCGTCGACCCGGGCATGCGGTCGCCCTCGACCACGAACGGCCCGGGGCGGTACTCGTCGAGGTCGCAAAGCCACACCCTCGCCGCGTCGAAGTCGTAGATCAGGCAGCCGTCGTAGAGGTCGCCGGCCACAAAGCCGGCGCCGGCCAGGGCCAGGTGGGCGTCGAACACCGCGTCGAGCGCGGCGAGCACGTCGGGCCGCAGGAGCGAGCGGAACCGGGCGTGCGGCCCGGTCGGGTCGAGGCGCTGCCGGCGGCCGGCGCACGGGGCGCCGTACAGGACCTCGCCGTCGACCCACGGGTACACGAGCCTCAGGCCGGCGCCGGCCTCGGTCACCTCCAGCAGCGGGATGATCGCCGGGTGGGGGACGGCCCGATGCAGGGCCACTGCCCGCCGCAGCGCCGGCACCGCCCGTTCCTCGACCGACTCCTTCACGAACAGCCGCCGTCCGTCGACCTCGACGCCGTAGGAGCGGCAGCCGGAGTCCTGCTGTTCGAACTCCCGAAATGGCTGCACTGACGTGCGCATACGACCGTCAGTGCAGCCAGTTCGTTCTGGGGCTAGTGCTTGGCCTTGCGGGGGACAGAGGGATCGGGCGCCGGCGCCCGTCCCTTGTTCTCCCGGTTCTTCCGGGAGGCCCGGTCGAGCAGGAAGATGCCGGCGGCGGCCAGGACGGCGAAGACCACGATCAGCGCCCACGGAACGTCGCCGGGCGACGCGCTCTGGGCCACCACAAGCTGGTCGACCTGGTCGGTCAGGTTCAGAGCCTTGATCTGCTCCTCGGCCGCCCCGGTGTCGCCGCCCGGGGTGAGGAGGAGGATCCCGCCGGTGCGGGCGATGGCTGCGGCGGCAACCGCGGCGTCCACCGGGCGTGACTCGTCGGCCACGTAGACCACGTTGACCGGCAGGCCGCGGGACTTGAACTCGTTGATGACCGCCGCGGAGGTGGCCGCCACGTCGGCGCCACCCAGGCGCTTGGCCCCGGGAAGGCGGGTCAGGGCGCTGTCGGCGATGGCTTCCGGCCCGCCGATCACCCACGTGTTCTGGACGTTCGCGCTGGTGAAGGCCTCGGCCGTCGGCGCCGGCACCCCGTCCCGGTCGACGAAGAGCACGGGCATGCGCAGGGCGGCGGCGAAGGCGAGGCCGGCGGCCGACTCCTTGCTGGCCGGGTTCACCGCCACTGCGCCACCGAACGCCGGCACCGAGCGGGTCTTCTCCTCGGCTGTGCGGACGTCCATCGCCCCGGCCACCGCCTTGCCGATGTCGGCCGGCGTGGCGCCGGTGAGGCGGATGACCTTGGCCTTGTCGGCGGTCGACGTCGGGATCGTCGTGGTCGTCGCCGGCGCGCCGGCCACCGTGGTCGGCGGCGGCGGCGTGGTGGTGGTGGGGATGGCCGCGAGGTTCGTGATCACGCCGGCCTTGGTGATCTCGTCGACCAGCTTCTGGGGGATCGACGCCTCGTCGCCGATCACGTACAGGCCCGTGGAGCCGAGCCGACCGATCTCGGCCTTCTGCTCCTTGGTCAGCGACTTGCCGTCGACGACCAGGAGGGGGGCGTGGTTGGCCCTCGCCAGGACGGCGCCGGCGCAGGCGCCGGCCACGTCGTCCTTGTGGACGACGACGAGCTTGGACGTGAAGGACGTCCCGATGCGCTCGGAGCCGCCCGGGTAGGCCATCTGGGCCACGGCCACAGACAGGTTGGCCGGGCTGGCCTTGGGCAGCTCGGTGGTGAGGGCCGGGCCCGGCTCGCCGAGTCGGAGGGTGGCCAGGAACACGTCGTTGGCCGCGCTGTCGACGTTGCCGTTGCGGGCGTCGCCCCAGGCGAACAGGACGGAGTCGTTGCCCAGGGGCACCGAGTCGGGGCCCCACCAGGTGTAGGTGCCGTTGCGGCCCAGGGTGCCATCGTCGAGGTTGATCGACCGGTCGGTGATGCGCCGGTTGCCCGAGAAGGTCAGCCCCCCGTCGGTCGAGGACGCGTAGTAGACGTCGCCCTGGCCGGCGGGCCGGGGGATGACCGGGCTCGGGAGGTTGGTCCGGGTGTCGAACCAGACCACGTCGACCCGGCCGTTGGGGGCGACGGAGATGTCCGGCGCCAACTGGCGGACGCCGTTGCCCCGGGGGTCGTCGTTGACCCGCACGGGCTGGGACCACGTGGCGCCGTTGTCGGTGGAGCGCTGGACGAGTGCGTCGAGGTCGCCGAAGTTGAAGCCCAGGTAGGCCACGTACAGGGTGCCGCTGCTGGTGTCGACCGCCATCTTCGGGAAGCCGGCGTTGCCGGCCGGCGCCGGCGCGGTCGTGGGCGCCACGGTGGCGTCCTGGATCGGCGTACGGGTCCAGGTCGCCCCACCGTCGCTGGACTTGGCCACCACGACGGGGTGCGGGGCGGTGGCCGGGTCGTCACGGTTGCGCCAGGCCATGTAGACCGAGCCGTCCTTGCCGACGACCGGCGGGGTGATCTCCCGGACCTTCTCGTCGGGTGCCTGGGCCTCGACCGGCGCGCCCCAGGTCTTGCCGCCGTCTTCGGAGCTGGCCACCACGGCACGGCGGTCACCCTGGCCGCCCTGGGCGCCCATGTTCAGTGGGTTCACGACGTACCAGCCGACGACGTAGAGCTTGTCGCCCGAGGCCCGGGGCTGGACGGCCACGCCCGGGCGGATGATGAAGGGCCGGGAGTCCCGGGCGCCCTGGATGGCGACGACCCCCCGCTCCCATGTCTTGCCGCCGTCGGTCGAGCGGTTGACGATGGCCGAGTCGCCCTCGCCGGCGGCGGTGCCGGTCTCCGGGCGCTGCTGCTCACCCCGGTGGGAGGCGTAGGTGGTGTAGACGTTCTGGCCGGTGCCCCACACAACGCTCTTGTTGAAGTGGGCGTAGCCGCCCGAGTCGTAGGTGCGACACGGCGGGTCGGCGAAGTCGCTTGGGACGGTGAGGTGGCCGGTGTTGGGCCAGGTCCGGCCACCGTCGAAGCTGGTGGCGAAGTCGCACTGGCCGGTGAGGAACTCCTCGGTGATCATCACCACGTGGCGGGGGTCGGCTGGGTCCACGGCGAAGCCGGGGATGTCCCGGCCCCGGACCGGGTCCTGGTTCTCGCTCTGGAACCGGGTGTTCTCGCTCACCCGGCCCTTGGGCACCTCGCCCTGCGCCGGGGTGCCGGCGATGGCCAGCAACACGCTCAACCCCAAGCCGATAGCCGCCGGTCGACGAAGTGCAGCCGTCTTCATAAACGCCCCTCAGATGGTTTCCAGCCGGACGCATTCTTAGCGCGCCTGAACACTTCTTTTCACTAGGTGCGTTTCCGCACTAGCGGAGGCACGGCCCCCCGTTCACTCGTAGAGTTCGGTCATGGCGGAAGCCCGGGTGGCGGACCAGTACGCCCACCACTACCACCTCATCGTCTCGATTCTGAAGGGTGTGGTGCTGTACGCGGCGGCGACGTCGATCCTCGCCATCTACGCCGCGGACACGGCCACGAGCGTCAAGACAGTCGCCACGCTCTACTGGGTGGCCGGCCTGGTCTCCATGATCGCCAACTACGACGGGATCATGGTCGGGTCGCTCGTGATCACCCGGCCTCCCAACATCACCGACGTCGTCATGCCGTTCCTGCTGGGAGTGGCCGAGTACAGCCATTTCGCCATCCTGATGCCGGTGGCGGGACCGGAAGCCACGTCGGCGCAGCTCGCCCACCTGGCGTGGTGGCCACTGCTGATGGCCACGTTCACCTTCATCGCCTGCATCGAGATCACCGCGACCAAGCGCGCCACCCTCGAGTCCAGCCGCATGGCGCCCGAGATGGCCGAGCTGCACGGCTGGTACCGGGACAGCCTCACCGGCGGGCAGCGCTTCACTGCCCTCTCCTCGTTCGTCCTCTTCTTGGCGTTTGTCGCCCTGCGCACCGGTCTGCCCGGCGACCTGGTGGCGCTGGACACGCTTCGGAGGTGGCAGGGAGTGCTGGCCGTCCTGGTCGCCATGGGAAGCGTCGCCGGCCTCCTGGCCACCGAGCAGGTCCGCCGGCGGATCGACGCCGGCCTCGGCGTCACCCCGCCCTAGGACGTAGCCCCTCCCGGGCTTCCACGGTCGCGACGAACCTCGGGTGAACGTTCATGAACCTCAGCCAGCGGCGGGTGACGTCGATCGAGACGCTCGAGCAGCCGCGGCACTCACCGCCGCCATGGCGGCATGCTACCCCTGGGCCGGCGAGTACGCCCAGGCTTCGATCTCGACCAGGGCGTTGAGCGGCAGGCCGGCGACGGCGACCGCGGCCCGGGCCGGGCGGTGGTCGCCGAACGCGTCGACGTAGGCTTCGTTCATGACCGAGTAGTCGTTCATGTGGCGGAGGTAGACGGTGGTCTTGACGACCGACGGCAGGCCGGCGCCCTCGGTTTCCAGCAGGGCGGCCATGTTGGCCAGGGCCTGGCGGGTCTCGTCGGCCACGCCGCCGTTGACCAGGGCGCCGTCGACCAGGCCCAGTTGCCCGGACACGGCCAACCAGTCGCCGGCCCGCACGACCGGCGTATAGGGCCCGAGGGGCTTCAGCGCGTTAGGAGAAGCTCGATCCGCAGCCGCAGCTACGGGTGGCGTTGGGGTTGTTGATGGCGAACCCCGCGCCCTGGAGGCCGTCCTTGTAGTCGAGCGAGGCACCCTTGAGCAGCGGGGCACTGGCCGCGTCGACCACGACCTTGACGCCACCGTCGTCGGAGACGGTGTCGTCGGGGGTGAAGTCCTTGTCGAAATACATCTCGTAGCTGTAGCCCGAGCAGCCGCCCGGACGTACGGCAACGCGGAGGGCCAGTTCCTCGTCGCCCTCGGCCTGGATGAGCTCCTTGACTTTCAGGGATGCAGCGCCCGACAGAGTGAGCATGGTTTGAGTCCTCCTACAGACTTCTACTGGTATCCAGACTACCTGATCGAAAGCTCAACTTGACAGGGATCCCGGTCGGCGAGCGTCCGGAAACGATCAACGCCGGCGCCGCCGATCGATTCCACGAATCCTTCGACCAGCCCCCGGTGGAGGTGGCAGACCACTTCGGGGTGCGCGGCGGCCAGCTCGGCGTACGGGCAGTGGGTGAAGGCGATGGTGGCCAGGCCGTCCTCGTGGACGACCGCCGGGTCGAAGCCGAGGTCGGCCAGCATGGCGGTCACCGCGTCGACGCAGCCGGCCCGGACCCGGCGGGTGGCGTAGGTCTCGGCGAGGGCCCGGCCCTCCTCCGCGCCGGCCTCGGCGCTCAGGTCGGCGGCGGCGCCGGCCGCGGCGGCAACGTCGGCCAGCATCCGGGCCAGCACCGGGAACGCCGGCGGCTCCAGGCCCAGCGACGGGGCATCGGGAGCCAGGGCATAGCGGTTCTGGGGACGGCCGACCGAGCCCCGGTTGTCGGTGTGGACGTCCAGCAGACCGACCTCCCGCATGCGCTCCAGGTGGGGGCGGACGGTGTTGGCGTGGAGGTCCAGCGTCTCGGCGACCTCGGCGGTGGAGCGAGGGGTGCTCGACCGGGCCAGCTCGAGGTAGATGGCGTACCGGGTGTTGTCGCCCAGTGCCTTCAGGACGTCCAACCGGCCCATCTCCTCCACGGGTTCGATATTACCGGTCAACCCCGGTAAAATCCAGGCATGCTCCCGACCGACGCCGATGTGATGGCCACCCTGCGGGGTGTGGTCGATCCGGAACTGGGCGCCGACATCGTCGAGCTCGGCATGGTGAACGGTGTCCAGGTCAACGACGACGGCTGGGTCGAGGTCACCGTCGCCCTCACCATTTCCGGCTGCCCGCTGCGGGTCCAGATCCGCGACGACGTGGTGTCGAAGGTCTCGGGCCTGCCCGGTGTGGCCGGCGTGAAGGTCCACTTCGGCGAGATGAACCAGGAGCAGCGCAGCGCGGTCATGCAGCGGGCCCGGAAGTCGGCCGCCAACCGGGCGCCGGCCACCGAGGTGCCCCTGACCGCCCGGATCCTGGCCGTGGCCAGCGGCAAGGGCGGGGTGGGCAAGAGCTCCGTCACCGTCAACCTCGCCTCCGCGCTGGCCGCCCGTGGATTCTCCGTGGGCGTGCTCGACGCCGACATATGGGGCTTCAGCGTCCCCCGCATGCTCGGGATCAACGTCCGCCTGGGCGCCGGCGATGGCGGTCTCATCCGCCCGCACGAGATCGAGGTGGGCGCCGGCAAGCTCAAGGTCGTCAGCATGGGCCTGGTCGTCGACGACGAGGACAAGGCCATCATGTGGCGCGGCCTGATGCTGGCCAAGGCCCTGGAGGAGTTCCTCACCAAGGTGGCCTGGGGCGACCTCGACTACCTGCTGCTGGACATGCCCCCCGGCACCGGCGACGTCCAGATGGCCCTCGGGCGCATCCTTCCCCGCGCCGAGGTGCTGGTCGTGACCACGCCGGCCCTCGCCGCCCAGAAGGTCGCCATCCGGGTGGCCGACATGGCCCGTCGCTCCTACCTCAAGGTCCTGGGCGTGATCGAGAACATGAGCACGTTCACCTGCGACCACGGCGAGGTGTATTCGTTGTTCGGCTCCGGCGGCGGCCAGGCGCTGGCCACCGACCTCGGCGTACCGCTCATCGCCCAGGTGCCCCTGGAGCCGGCGGTCAGCGCGGCCAACGACTCGGGCCAGCCCCTGTCGGTCGCCGCCCCCGACGGCGCCGCCGGCGCCGCCTTCGCCGCCGCCGCCGACCGCATCGCGGATGAGCTCCTGCCCCCCGTCGACATGGCGGGCTGCACCGCCCGGATGCTGGCGACCGTCGAAGCCGCCCTCGGCCCCGTCAAGACCTGAGGCAACTGGTGACGGAAAAGCCGGTCCTGGCCTGTCGAACCGTCACCAGTTCGAGGAGGGGTCAGGCGGCTCGCAGGTGCCAGGCGCCACCTGACCGCGTGGCCCGGCCGTCGGCGGCCAGCTTGAGCAGGTGGGCGTGGACGGTGGAGGCGGCGGCCTCGTGGAGCGCCGGCGCCAGATCGACGTAGACCGCCTCCACCAGCTCGTCGAGGGTGGCGGCGCCGGCCTCGAGGGCCTCGACGATCGATGCCTCCCGCTCCAGCCGGTGGGCGATGTAGCCGGCCAGGCGGTTGGCGGGGTCGTCGATGAGGTGGCCGTGGCCGGGGGCGATGGTGCGGAGCCGGAGCCGGCGGGCGCTCAGGCGCTCCAGGGAGGCGAGGTAGGCGGCCATGTCGCCGGCCGGCGGGGCGATCATCACCGACGACCCGTCGATCACCGTGTCGCCGGAGAACAGCATGCGCTCCTCCTCCAGCAGCCAGCACAGGGAGTCAGCAGTGTGCCCGGGCGTCCGCAGCGCGGCCAGGCGGAACTCGGTGGCCTCAATGCCGAACCCCTCGTCGACGGACTCGACGAACTCGGCACCGGTTCGCGCCGCCAGGGCGCCGGCGGCGCCGGCGTGGTCGGAGTGGGAGTGGGTGACGACGATCCAGCGGATTCTGTCGCCGCCGCAGCCGACGATGGCGTCGACGTGGGAGGCGAGGTCGGGCCCCGGGTCGACGACCACGATCTCGTCCACGCCGACCAGGTAGGTGTTGGAGCCGGCGCCGGTCAGGGGGCCGGCGTTGGGGGCGACGATGCGGCGCACGAGCGGGCTGATGGCCGACGCCACGCCGGGGGACAGGTCAGCCAAGGTGACCGTCGACCCGGTAGATGCCGGCCCGCCGGGCGGCGCGCCGCATGACCGCGGTGCGCACCACCGCCCGCACCGGGGGCAGCAGCAGGAGGATCCCGATGATGTCGGTGAGGAAGCCCGGCGACATCAACAGCGCGCCGGCGAACAGGATCATCACGCCGTCGGCGATCTCCCGCCCGGGCACGGAACCGGCCTCGACCTGCCGCTGGAACCGCTTCCAGACGCTCATGCCCTCCCGCTTCACCAGCCACGCGCCGACGGCGCTGACGATGATCAGCAGGGCGATGGTGTTCAGGGCGCCGAAGGCCTGGCCCACCTGGATGATGACGTACAGCTCAGCCAGCGGCACCACCAGAAACAGCAGGACAAGCACGCCGACCATAGCTCCCATGGTACCGCCGGGTACTCTCGTGCGATCCCGATGTTCGAGAGTTCCCGCTGGTTCCAGTCGTCCGGTCAGACGCCCAAGCTCACCGACCTCGACCGCAAGCCGTTCCTCCGCCGCCACTTCTGGCCGCCGAGTGCGTTCGGCATCATCGTGATCTCCCTGCTGATCTCGATGCTGGCGGGGTTCATCGGCGCGCTGATCTACGTGTCGTCGGAGAACGCCCAGATCGCCACGGTCGACCCCGCCGACCAGACCCGGGTGGCGCCGACCGTGCCGGCCTCGGCCGACCCGGACAGCCCCTCGACGACCAAGCCGCCGGAGATCCTCAACGCCGACGGCATCGCCAAGAAGGCCGGCCCCACGGTCTGGTCGGTCAGCAGCCTCGACGAGAACGGCCGGCCGGTCGAGGGCTCCGGGTTCATCGCCGGCTCCTTCGGCGGCCAGACCTACCTGCTGACGTCGCTGGCGATCGTACGGGCCGCCACCCGGATCCCGGGCCCCGACATCGTGGTCCGCAACGGGAGCTCGGAGATCAAGGCCACCCTGTGGACCTGGCAGGAGGACAAGGACCTCGCCCTCCTCGTCACCGGCCGGACCGCGCCGTCGCTGCCCTGGGGTGACGAGAACCCGGCGGTGAAGGCGGGTGACAGGGTCTACGTGGTGAGCGGCGGCGCCGGCGCACCGGTGGTCGGCGTCGTCTCGGCCGTGTCGCCGGCCAGCATCCAGCACAACATCTTCATCGACGCCCGCCGCCAGGGCGCCCCGCTGCTCAACGAGAAGGGCCAGGTCCTGGGGATGGCGTCGCTGGCGCTGAACCCCACGTTCCCCGGCCAGACCGACTTCTTCGCCGTCCCGATCTCGGCCGCCTGTGAGCGGGTGCTCAACTGCGGGAACGGCACCGCCTCGGTCCCGTCGACGGTGGCGCCGACGGGCAACAACGCCACCACGACGACGCGCGGCTAAGTGCCGGTCGCCGTCACTCGCTTCGCTCCGTTCCGGCGAGGCAATCGCGCTCGGGGCGCCGGCGGAGCCGGCGCCCACTCGCACGAGTGACGGTCGCCGTCACTCGCTTCGCTCCGTTCCGGCGAGGCAATCGCGCTCGGGGCGCCGGCGGAGCCGGCGCCCACTCGCACTGAAAGGCCTTTTGACGACAGCCGGTCGGGGCCGCCTCCGGCGGCACAGGGCGGCCGGCGTGAGAATCGCTCGTGCCTGACGGGCGCGGCACTAAGGGAACGGGCGGGTCGTCGACGTCGTCGGCGGCACTGTCGTTGTCGTCGTCGCCGGCGGTCTCGTCGTGGTCGTGAGGAACCCGAACAGCGGGAACGTCGTCGTCGTCCGGGGGACT
>JAHFUP010000029.1:42180-55720 GCA_023265025.1 Acidimicrobiia bacterium
CTAAGGGAACGGGCGGGTCGTCGACGTCGTCGGCGGCACTGTCGTTGTCGTCGTCGCCGGCGGTCTCGTCGTGGTCGTGAGGAACCCGAACAGCGGGAACGTCGTCGTCGTCCGGGGGACTGTCATCGTCGTCGGGGGGAAAAGGGTCACAGGCGGGTCGACGTAGATGGGCTCCACCACCTGGGGGCGCAGGTCCTCGAGCTGCCGGCGGGGGCCGGCGCCGATGTCGCCGGAGAGGGCCGCCGGCTTCGGGAAGTCCGCCGGCGGAGCCGTCTTCAGCGCCTGGCCCATGTAGTCCTTCCACGTCGACGCCGGGATCGTGCCGCCGTAGACGGTGGACACGCCCTTGATGTTCTTGAGCGACTTCTGGTTGCTGTCGCTGTAGCCCATCCAGATGGCGGTGGCGAGGGCCGGCGTGTACCCCACGAACCAGGCGTCGGTGTTGTTGTCGGTGCTGCCCGTCTTGCCGGCCTGGCCGTCGGGCCGGGCGATGTTCGCCCCCGTGCCGGTGCCGCCGCTGATGACGCCCTTGAGGGCGTCGGTCACGTTGTCGGCCACCGCCTCGGCCAGCACCCGCTTGCCCTGGCGCTTGGTGTTGTCCTCCAGGACCCGGCCGTTGGCGTCGGTCACCTTCATGATCGGGGTGGAGGCGAACTGCAGGCCCCGGGCCGCGAACACGCTGTAGGCCGACGCCATGTCGAGGGGGGACTCCTCGGCGGCGCCGAGGGTGAGGCTGACGCCGTACGGGTCGCCCTTGGACTCGCCGATCGGCTGGATGCCGTCCGCCGGCACCATGGTGAGGCCGAGGCGGTGGGCCATCTCGGCGGTGTCCTTGATGCCGACGTCGACGATGAGCTGGGCGAACACGGTGTTCACCGAGTACGCGGTGGCCTGCTTCAGCGAGATGGCGCCGTAGGAGCCGCTCTCGACGTTGTGGATCGTGCAGTCGGCGCTCCGGCAGTTGGGGACGGTGTAGGTGCCGGGGCCGGAGTACACCCGACCGGGGCCGATCCCCTCCTCGTAGGCCCGGGCCAGGGTGATCGGCTTCATCGACGATCCCGGCTGGCGTCCGGAGCCGCCTCCGTCCAGGCAGATCGGCCCCTCCTTCGGGGCCTCGTAGCCGTCCGGGCACTTCCCGAGGGCCAGGTTCACCTGGGACTTCGAGAAGTCCCGTCCGCCGACCATGGCCCGCACGTAGCCGGTGTTGGGCTCGACGGTGACGAGGGCCATCTCGAGGGGGGCCGACGTGCCCGACAGGGCCTTCTTCACCGACTCCTCGGCCAGGGTCTGCAGCTTGGGGTCCAGGGCGGTCTCCACCCGCAGCCCGCCGCGGTAGACGATGTCGGCCCCGTACTTGGCCGAGAGGTACCGGCGGACGTAGTCGACGTAGTACGGCTGGGTGGCCGACTGCAGCTCGAGAGGGTGGACGATCGTCGCCGGCCCGCTCGGCTTCGGGTTCTCGGCCGTCGGGAAGAAGAGGTGCTGCGACACCGCCTCGGCGTGGGCGACCGGGTCGATCCGGTTCTGCCGCATCATCTCGTCGAGCACGAAGACCCGGTTGATCTCGGCCTGGGTCGGGTTGGTGCGGGGCTCGAAGTCCGACGGGGCGGAGATGAGGCCGGCGATCATGGCCGACTCCGAGGCGTTGAGGTCGTTGACCGGCTTCTTGAAGTACGACTCGGCCGCGGCCCCGATGCCGTAGGCGCCGCCGCCCAGGTAGATGTCGGAGAGGTAGCGGTAGAGGATCTCGTCCTTGGTGACCTTGCGGTCGAGCTGGCTGGCGAGGACGGCCTCACGGATCTTGCGGGCCAGCGTCCGCTCGCCGGAGGTGTAGACGTTCTTGACGTACTGCTGGGTGATCGTGGACCCGCCCTGTACGACCCGCTTGCCCCGCAGGTCGGCCCACAGGGCCCGGAGAGCGCCGATCGGGTCGATGCCGCCGTGGGAGTAGAAGCGCTTGTCCTCCACCGAGACGACGGCCTGCTTGAGCACCTCGGGGATGTCCGACGCCTTCACCGGGATGCTGGTGTCGAACTTGCGCAGGACCCCGATCTCCTTGCCGGTGGCGTCGTAGATGTGGGTGATGCGCGACTCGATGCCCGGCTTGGGCGTCGGCAGGGGCGGGGCGGGCAGGGGTAGGTAGACGATGGACGCCAGCGCGGTGCCCGCGGTCACCAGGGGCATGAGGATGGCGACGACGAGAAAGGTGGCGACGGCCTTCCCCACCCGGATCGGGTCGAGGTTCCAGTCCAAGGGGCCCTAGCTTCGCGCGCCACCCGGCCTATCGTCTGGTCGTGACCCGCCCGCCCTCGGTCGACGCCCTCGCCCGTGAGCTGGCCGACGTCGGGTTGCCCCACCCGTTGCTGGTCGACGCGGCCCGCGCCGCCATCGCCGCCGGCGACCCGTCGTCGGCCCGGGCCCGGGCCGAGGCGATGGCCGGCGCCCTGCTGGGGCCGGTGATCAACGCCACCGGGGTCATCCTTCACACCAACCTAGGGCGGGCACCCCTGCCGGCGCTCCCGACGGTTGCGGCCCGCCGGTACTCGAACCTGGAGTTCGACCTGGCCGGCGGCAAGCGGGCGTCGCGCAGCGACCACGCCGCCCGGTTGCTGGCCCGGGCGGTCGGCGCCGAGGCCGCCCTGGTCGTCAACAACGGCGCGTCGGCGCTGATGCTGGTGCTGGCCGCCCTGGCCCGCGACCGGTCGGTGATCGTGTCCCGGGGGGAGCTGGTCGAGATCGGCGGCGGGTTCCGGGTGCCGGACGTGATGGCGCAGTCGGGCTGCCGCCTGGTCGAGGTGGGCACGACCAACCGCACCCGGCTGGCCGACTACCGCTCGGCGCTGGACGGCGACGTGGCGCTGGTGCTGAAGGTCCACCAGTCGAACTACCGGATGGTGGGGTTCACGGAGGACGTGGGTGTCGCGCCCTTGTCGACCCTCGGCCCGCCGGTGGTGGCCGACATCGGCTCCGGCCTGCTCGACGCGTCCACGCCGTGGCTCGCCGGCGGCCCGCCGGTGTGGCTGGCAGGTGAGCCGGCGGCCCGCCAGACGCTCGCCGCCGGCGCCGGCCTGGTGACGTTCTCGGGCGACAAGCTGATGGGCGGGCCCCAAGCCGGGATCATCGCCGGCCGGGCCGATCTGGTGGCGCTGTGTGCCCGCCACCCGCTGAACCGGGCCCTGCGGCCGGGCGGACTGGTGCTGGCTGCCCTCCAGGAGACGGTGCTGGCCTACCTCCGGCGCGACGGCGACGCCATCCCGTTCTGGCGCATGGCCGCGACGCCCGTCGAGGCGCTGCGGGCCCGCGCCGAGCGGCTTGGCGTGGGCAAGGTCGTCGACACAGTGGCCGTTGCCGGCGGCGGCTCTGTCCCGGGCCAGGACGTCCCCTCCGCCGGCGTGGCCCTCGACGGCGACCACGCCGCCCGGCTCCGGGCCAACGACCCACCGGTCGTCGCCCGAGTCCACGAGGGCATGACGATTTGCGACCTCCGCACCGTCGACCCCCTCGACGACCCGGTGCTGGCCGCCGCCCTCCTCCACCACCGAACTGGTGACACTTCGACAGGCCAGGGCGTGTCGAACCGTCACCAGTTGGCGGGGGGCCCCGGCTAGATGCACGTCGTCGCCACCGCCGGCCACGTCGACCACGGTAAGTCGACCCTGGTCCTGGCCCTCACCGGCATGGACCCCGACCGCTTCGCCGAGGAGAAGGCCCGGGGCCTCACCATCGACCTCGGGTTCGCGTGGACCACCCTCGCCTCGGGCCGCGAGCTGGCGTTCATCGACGTCCCCGGCCACGTCCGCTTCCTCAAGAACATGCTGGCCGGCGTGGGTGCGGTCGACGCCTGCCTGTTCGTGGTCGCCGCCACCGAGGGTTGGAAGCCGCAGTCCGAGGAGCACCTGCGCATCCTCCAGCTGTTGGGGGTCAGCCACGGGCTGATCGCCATGACCAAGGTCGGCCTGGTCGACGACGACACCAGCGAGCTGACCCGCATGGAGCTCGAGGACCAGGTGGCGGGCACGTTCCTGGAGGGGGCGCCGATCGTCGAGGTCGACGTCCCCGCCGGCCGGGGGGTCGACGACCTGCGGGCCGCCCTCGACACCCTGCTGGCCACCACGCCGGCCTCGGTCGACCGCAACCGGCCCCGACTGTGGGTCGACCGGGTATTTGCGGCCAAGGGGTCGGGCACCGTCGTCACCGGCACGCTGGCCGGCGGGGGGCTGGCGGTCGACGACGAGCTGGTGGTCCTGCCCACGATGGCGAAGGTACGGGTCAGGGGCCTGCAGAGCCTCCAGCGCCAGCGGGACCAGGTCGGGCCGGGGAGCCGGGTGGCGATCAACCTGTCGGGGGTGTCCCACGACGAGGTCCACCGGGGCCACGCCCTGGTCAAGCCCGGCCAGTGGCGGCCGACCCGCACCTTCGACGCCTCCCTCCAGGTGCTCGAGGGCCTCGACCACCCGGTGAGCCGGCGGGGCGCCTACCAGGTGTACCTCGGCTCCGGCGAGCACTCGGTCCGGCTCCGGGTGCTCGGCGAGGAGGCGATCGCACCCGGCAAGGTCGGTGCCGTCCGCCTCCACCTGCCGGTGCCGGTGACCCTGCTCCCCGGTGACCGATTCATCGTGCGGGAGAGCGGGCGGGACGAGACGGTCGGCGGCGGCGAGGTGCTCGACGTCGCGCCGGTCCTGGCCGCCTCCAAAGCCCACCCGTCACGGTCGGTGGACCGGGTCGTGGCCGAGCGGGGCTGGGTGTCGGCCGACGACCTGGAGCGGATGACCGGCGACCGCCGGGAGCCCAACGTCGGCCGCTGGGTGGTGGCGCCGGCGGCGAAGGAGGCGGCGCTGGCCGAGCTGCGGGCCGCGATCGAGGGCGCCGGCCCGCTCGGGGTGGACAGGGCAGGGCTGACGGACCGCCAGCGGGCCGTCCTGCCCCTGCTGGAGGGCGTGGTGGTCGACGGCGGCCGAATCCGGCCGGCGGAAGCGGTCGACCCTCTGGCCGACCACCCGTTCGTGGCCGCATTGGAGGCGGCGCCGTTCGCACCGCCCGAGCCGGCGGGGGTGAACCGGGCCGAGCTGGCCGAGCTGGTCCGGCGCGGGCTGGTCGTCGAGCGGGAAGGGGTCTACTTCGCCCCGTCCGCCATCGATGCCGCCGCCGCCCTGGTGGCCCGGCTGCTGGTCGAGAACCCCGAGGGCGTCACGGTGGCCCAGGTGCGCGACGGGCTGGGCACCACGCGGAAGCACGCGCTGCCCTTACTCGCCCATTTCGACGCCACCGGCGTCACCCGCCGTCGCGGGGACCTGCGCATCGGCGGTCCCCGCCTCCCCGCCGCTTAACCGGCGCGGGCGATCAGCTGCTTGCGCTCCAGCTCGTTCAGGCCGCCCCAGATGCCGTGCGGCTCACGGATGGCGAGTGCGTAGTCCAGGCAGGGCCGTCGGACGGGGCAGATGGCGCAGATCTCTTTGGCCCGGGCCTCCCGGGCTTCACGTTCGTCTTTCCGTTCCACCTGTGACGGCGGGAAATAGACGGCTGACTGCGGGCCTTTACAGGCTGCCCGCTGCTGCCAAATCTCTTCGACGCGTTGGCTACTCAACCCGCGTCCCCCTTTCCTCCCGGCGGGTAACGGTACGCCCCTCCGAACCGGCCGACAAGGGGTCCGTTTGCACATAGTGGCTGGTCGCACGCACCGGGCGGGTGGTGGGACCATGGGGCTATGGCCAAGATCATTTTCTATTCGACGGTGAGCCCCGACCGCGACGACGAGGCCTGGGGGGCGTTCAGCCTGGCCCGCCGGGCGGCGCAGGCCGGCCTGGAGTGCGAGATCTTCCTGGCCGGACCGGGGACCGGTCTGATCCGCAAGGCCGTCCGCGACCGCATCGACGGCAAGCCCCTGGCCAATCTACAGACCGTCCTCGAGCACAAAGTGCCCATCTCGGTGGCGCCCGGCTGAGCGAACTACCGGGGCGTGTCCAGTTCGGACATGGACGAAGTCGGCGCCATCTACCGGGAGATCACCGAGATGCTCAAAGAAGTGGCCGCCGGCGCCCAACTGGTGCCCTTCATCGCCTGACCCCACCCCCTCCGATTTGGCTGCACTTGGCCGCGTATATGCGGCCAACTGCAGCCAGTTCGGGTCAGTGGTGGGCGTCCTTGGCGCCGCCGGTCTCGGGCTCGACCTCCAGCAGGAGCCCGTCGATGGCGACGACCCGCACCCGCTCGCCGGCGGGGATCGGCGTGGCCCGGTTGGTGCGGGCCCGCCACTTGCCGCCCTTGAGGTCGACCATGCCCTCGGGGTCGATGCCGGTGGTCGCCTCGCCCATCTGGCCGATCATCGACTCCCGGCCGATGGTCGGTGTCGAGAACCGGGCCCGCAGCATGGCCGTCATGCCCGAGAGCATGAACAGGGCCACGCCGGCGTTGACCAGCACGATCACCAGCCAGGGGACGGCCAAATCGCCCGGGAACAGCTTCCACGAGCCGATCAGCAGGCTGACCGCGCCGATGCCGGTCCAGGCGCGAGGGGCGCCGGCCTGGACGTCGACGGAGTAGCCGAACACCCCGAGGGCGACCAGGAATAGCGCGAAACCGCTGGTGGGGAGCACCGCCAGCCCGTAGCTGGACAGGATCAGCGAACCAGCGCCTGTGATACCGGCCACGCCCACGCCGGCGGTGAAGAACTCGAACACGATCAGCAGCAGGCCGACCAGCAGCAGCAGGTAGGCGACCGACGGGGTGTCGGTCAGGTGCAGCAGCCGTTCGGTGAGCCCCAGCTTGGCGAAGCGCACGTCGCCGGCCTGCTGGCGGCGCAGGAGGTCACCCTCGGGCACCACCCGGGCCGTGTGGAGGACCCTGCCACCCACGTCGACCCCGTCGAGGCCGACGACGAACTCGCCGAGGGTCGGTGCGACGGTCGACACCAGGCCCACCGCCCGCGCCTCGTCGGGCTTGAGGCCGGCGACCTTCGTCCCCGGCGCCATCCCGGCGACGCCGGCGGCGGCCAGCATCGTCGCCACCGCGCCCGAGGCCGAGGCGCCGGTCGGGCCGACCCAGACCGCCACCGGGACCGCCGAAGTCCGGATGCGCTCGGCCAGAGCGTCGAACTTCGGGCCGCTGATCAGGACGCCAGGCGAGTCGAGCTGGATCACCAGCACCTCACTCTTGGCCTTGGCCGCGCCGGCGATGGCCCGGCGGATGAAGTCGCTGACCACAGGGTCGATGCGGCCGCTGACCTCGACCACGTCGACCGTGCCCGCCGCCTCTTGGGCGCGCGCCGCCGCCGGCGGGACCGGGGCGGAAAGGGCGACGGTGGCGAGGGCCAGCACGGAGAACAGCAGCTTGCGGATGGCCCACGGTACCCAGCCGTCAGGCGGGGTACACACTCGACAGATGGCCACCGAGGACGATCTGGGACGGGCGGTCGGCGGGCTGGCCGGGGTCAAACCCGATCGCAGCACCCTGGCCCAGGTGGCCCGTCTGGCCCGGTCGTCGATGAAGACCGCCGGCGCCAAGTCCCTCGCCACCGGCCTGTGGCTGGCCGAGACCGCGCTCGACGCCGTCCCCCACATCCCCGTCCGTGACGCCGCCACCCTGCGCGCTCTGCACGCGGGCCTGACCGGCGACCGCCTGGCCCGCGAGGTCGTCAGGGCCGCCAGCCGGACGACCGCCGGCCTCGGCGCCGTCGCCGGGGCCATGGCCGGCGTCCAGGAGCTGGCGCCACCCACGTGGGTGGCCATCCCCGGCGAGCTGCTGGTCGAGACGCTGGCCGTTGTCGCCGTCGAGATGAAGCTGGTCGCCGAGCTGCAGGAGGTCTACGGGATGCCCGTGGAGGGGACGGCCAGCGAGCGCAGCATGGCCATCGTCCGGGCGTGGGCCGAGAGCCGGGGAGTGACCGCCCGGGCGCTGATCCGGCCGGGCGGGCTGGCCGAGGTGGTCGGCCGGGGCTCACGGCGGGAGCTGACCCGGATGCTCCAGCGCCGGCTGGCCATGCGGGCCATGCGCAACATGTCGGCCCTGGCCCCGCTCATGGCCGGCGCGGTGGCGGGCGCCGAGATGAACCGTCGGGCGACCCGGACCTTGGGCGAGAAGGTGCTCCGTGACCTATCGTCCCGTCGGGGAACGGAGGCACGGCGATGACGATGTACCCGCATATCACTGTCCTGCAGCCCCAGCCGTTTGACATCGTCGACCAGCACGTCCAGGTGGCCGGCGTGGGGACCGGCTTCGAGGCGACGATCGGCGTGCGCGTGCGCGACGGCGGCGCCCACGAGCTGGCCCGCACCCACGTCAACACCGGCGGCACCGGCGTGTGGGGCAACTTCCAGATCGCGGTGCCCCTCCCCGACGTGCCGGCGACCGCGGACGGCTTCGTCGAGGTCTTCGACGCCGGTGGCGACGGGCCGGTCGGCGTGGTGGTCGTCCCCGTCGTCTTCGGCGAGCACCTGGTCCCGGGCTACTACGGCTTCGCCGTCCGCACCGTCGTCCGCGGCGACACCCTGTCGGGCATCGCCCAGGAGGCCTACGGCGACGCCAGCCTCTACCTGCGGATCTTCAACGCCAACCGCAACCAGCTGGCCGACCCGAACCGCATCTTCCCGGGCCAGGACCTCCGGGTGCCGATGGGCAACCGCATCTGATCGACGCCTTCGCCTCCTAGGCTCGACCGGCGTGGATCCCGGGACGTTCTGCGGCCAGTCGCGCGTCCTGGTGGTCGCGGGCAAGGGCGGCGTCGGGAAGACCACGGTCACCGCGGCGATGGCGCAGATGGCTGCCGGCCTGGGGCTCTCGGTGCTCATCGTCGAGGTCGAGGGCAAGACCGGCCTGGCCGCCGCCTTCGGGGCCGAGGACCTGGAGTACGACGAGCGCGACATGGCCCCCCGTATCCGGGCCCGCTCGCTGACGCCCGACGTCGCCCTGGTCGAGTACCTCGAGGAGCACGGGCTGCACCGCATCTCCAAGCGGCTGGTGCGGGGCGGCCTGGTCGAGGTGGTGTCGACCGCGGTCCCGGGGATCAAGGACATCCTCGTCCTGGGCAAGGTCAAGCAGCTGGAGCGGGCCGGCGTGGCCGACCTGATCCTCCTCGACGCCCCCGCCGCCGGCCACGCCGTCAGCTTCCTGATGAGCGCCAAGGGGCTGAAGGAGATCGTGCGCGCCGGGCCGCTGCAGAGCCAGGCCGACGACGTGCTGTCCATGCTCACCGACCCGTCCCGCTGCCGGGTGATGCTCGTCACCCTGGCCGAGGAGACGCCGGTGAACGAGGTGGTCGAGACCGCCTTCGCCCTGGAGGACAGGGTGGGCGTCGACCTGGCGCCGGTCGTCGTCAACGGGCTCTATCCCGTGCTCTCCGGGCTGGACGCGGACCCGGTTGCGGCCGGCGCCGACGCTCCGGTCCTGGCCGCGGCCGCCGAGTTCCGGCGCCGGCGCCAAGAGCTGCAGCAGGCGCAGGTCGCCCGGCTGGCCGGCGCCCTGCCACTGCCCCAGCTCCACCTGCCGACGCTGTTCACCGTCGATCTAAAGCCGGCGGACATCGACGTGCTGGCCTCGGCCCTGGCCGCCGCAATCGAGGCGTTGCCGGCCCGGACCGAGGTGGCGTAGGTGTCTGTCGCCGACCTCGTCGCCGATCGGGAGATCCTCGTGTGCTGCGGGCCCGGCGGGGTGGGCAAGACGACGGTGGCCGCGGCCCTGGCCGTGGAGGGGGCCCGGCGGGGCCGGCGGACGGTGGTCGTGACCATCGACCCGGCCAAGCGCCTGGCCGACGCCCTGGGGCTCGGCACCCTGACCGACGCGGCGCGGCGGATCGACGGCGACTGGCCCGGCGAGCTGTGTGCCCTCATGCTCGACCCCCGCAGCACCTTCGACGGCCTGGTCACCAAGTACGCCCCCGACCCCGACCAGGCCGAGACCATCCTGGCCAACCGCTTCTACCGCAACATCGCCGGCGCCCTGTCCGGCACCCAGGAGTACATGGCCATGGAGAAGCTGTTCGAGCTCCACAACGACGACCGGTTCGACCTGGTGGTCGTCGACACTCCGCCCACCCGCAACGCCCTGGACTTCGTCGACGCCCCTCGCCGGCTGACCCGGCTGCTCGACAACCGCCTGTTCCGCCTGCTGATGATCCCGGCCCGGACGGGCATGCGGGCGGTGAACTTTGCCACCCAGGCGTTCCTGCGGACGATCGGCAAGGTGGTCGGCTCCGAGGTCGTGACCGACGCGGTGACCTTCTTCCAGGCGTTCGAGGGCATGGAGGACGGTTTCCGCCGGCGGGCCCAGGCCGTGCAGGCGCTGCTGGCCGACCCGTGCACCGCGTTCGTGCTGGTGACGTCGCCCCGGCGGGACGCGGCCCGGGAGACCGAGTTCTTCGCCGAGAAGCTGGAGGAGGCGGGGATCGACGTCGACGCCCTGATCGTCAACCGGATGCACCCCCGCTTCCCGGCGGTGGCGCCGGCGGCGACTGGTGGAGGGCTGTCGTCGCTCTATCAGAACCTGGCTGACCTGGGCCGGTTGTCCGACGGCGAGGAGGCGCACGTCGCCGGGTTGAGCCGGCGGGTGGGCGCGCCGGCGGTGTGCGTGCCGGAGTTGGAAACGGATGTCCACGACCTCCCGGGGCTTTCTCGGGTGGCCGGGTTCGTCTTTGGCTAACTGACCTCGGCCGACTGCCCGTGGCCGCTGGTCAGCGACTCGGCCGCCTCGGCCACGGTGTCGGTGACGGTCACGATCCGGTCGAAGCCGGTGGTGTGGAGGAGGCGGACGAGCGTGGGACGGTTGCAGCACACGGCCACGTCGCCCCCCGCCTCGCGGGCCCTGCGGATGCCGCCGATGAGCGCGCCCAGGCCGGCGGAATCCACGAACGGGACCTCCGACATGTCGATGAGGAGCTTGGGTTCAGACGCCAATTCGCCGAGGGCCTCACGGAACTGGCCCACGGTGTAGGCGTCCAGCTCCCCAACAGGACGGCAGATGGTGTAGTCCTCACGCTTATCAAGCTCGATGTGAAGCACGGCTCGATGCTACCCATGGGCTAGGGGCAGTACCCTCCGCACATGCCCGAGCTCCTCGTGGTCAGCGACTCGTACAGCGTCCGTGAGGCGGTCAAGGCCGCCGTCCCCGACACGGGCGTCACCGTCCGGGAGCTCAACCACGGCACCGACGTACGGCTCGTGGTCAACGGCCGCAAGCCCGACCTCATCGTCGTCGACAGCCAGATCGGCCGGATGGGCGGCATGGCGACCACCCTCGACCTGCACCTCGAGGCCGGCGCCGGCCGCCTCCCCCACGTCCCGGTGCTGATGCTGCTGGACCGCCGGGCCGACGTTTTCCTGGCCCGCCGCTCCGACGCCGAAGGCTGGGTGGTCAAGCCTCTGGACCCGATGCGCCTCGGCCGTGCCATGTCGGCGCTGCTGGCCGGCGGCACCTACGAGGACACCGCGTACCGCCCGGTCACAGTGCCGCTGCACTGAAGTACGCTGGAGTTTCCGGGAAGTGGCGCAGCTTGGTAGCGCGCAGCGTTCGGGACGCTGAGGCCGCGGGTTCAAGTCCCGCCTTCCCGACAAACAAGGAAAAGAGCCGGTCCAGGCATTGAAGCCCTGGCCGGTGGGAACTCAAGAGGTCCCGACGGCGATCTGCATCAGCGGCGGTCGCCAGCCGGCGACAGTGGGCGCACTCGAGATGTCTGCCCTCGGGGCTGGGAAGGCAAATTCGTCCGGATCGGCCCCGGTGATCCCTAGCCAGGCAAGATGGCGGCAAGGAGGGGCGTGAGAGCCGCCAGGACGGCCAGCGCGCCGCCGGGCCTCCGACTGTCTCCGACTGGGGCCGACGGACCATCACGCCTTGGGGGCCTCGGGCGAGCGGCTTGCCAGGCGAAGTGCTACCGCCTGCTCTCGGAGAGCACGTCGACCACGGCAGCGCCGCGACCGTTATCGGGCACTGTGGCCGCACGACTTCGCCGGTTACCGGGCAGTCTGCCTGCCGGCTCCGCGGACGCACGGGGCCTGCCGCTCACGCGTGCGTTGCCGAGCGGTTCACGGTCGGCGACGGCAGCGCTACATCCGGCAATTCCGCGCCGTAGTCATCGGGCGAAACGGCGACATGTGCGTCATACAGCAGTTGACAGACATCCCTTAACGGCGGCTCTTAATCGCCGTGACGAGCTTTCTGAAGTTCTGATCGTATTCCTTGCGAAGGTCGACCCAAGTCATCTGCTTAAGGAAGATCGGCAGGTCCGGAATGGCCCCCGCCTCGGGAAGCAAGACGGGAATGACAGGACACCCTCGATTCATGAACTCGTTTAGGAATGCCCTCGTCTCCGCGTTCTGCCATGGTCCGAGATCGCTCCCGCCGACCATGATGGCCGCGCATGTTACCGTCCCAATCTGCTCTTCAAGCTCTGTCTGCCACGGGTTCCCCGGTTGGCGTTCGTCGTTCAACGACATCCCGCAGCTCTTCGTCGAGCTCGACGAGCCTCGTCTCGACCTGCTCAACGCGGTGCGAGACATGGTCAGCGGTTGCCACGTCGGCTTCATGATGTCCAAGAAGCTCGGTGCCGCTTCGCTGGCATCGTGATCGCCGGCTAGCCGACGCGCCGTGCTGTCGCAACCGGAAGCCGGCGGTCGGGGATGGTGCTCCCTTCTCTATCGCGCTGTTGTTTGGGGACACGCGCCGGGTTCCGTGGACGAGAGGCGCGTTTGTCCGACACCCCGCTTCCGATCAGCCGTCAGTCGTCATTTCCCTGAGCACCGGCGGCTGGGTACACACCGAACTTCTCGATCATGAAGCGCCAGAAGAGGGGGACGGCATCGGCGGTCGGCCGTTCGATCTTGTCGTTCCGCCCGGTTCCGGTCAGGTGCTCAATGAGCACGCACCCGGCCCGCGGTGGGCGAAGTGAGCTTGGGGCCCGCACTACTACGAGGTCGTAAGGCGGCTCGCGCACGGGAGTGCTCACGACGAGGATGTCGTGCATCGAGGTGCAGCCGGCAAGACTGTCTGTAGAGCCGGAGGCAACGACGCTGTCGGCCACGGCTGCCATGTGCCCGAACTCATCGTGGGTCTCGGCGAGCCTGCCGAGAAACCGGGCGATGTCCTCCCAAGGGGTTGGACGGAAGGGGTAGGGCCAAGGCCCGGTCGCCATCGATCCAGCTTGCCAGAGCAGTGAAGGACGCATGCGGGCCTGCGTCCTCCAGCCGGCGGTATGGGCAAGCGTGTCCCCCCCTGCGGCGGCGTCATTCTGGGCCGCTTCGCGACCAACGCGCTGCGCGTCGTCAGGCAACAGGGCGACACCTCCGTCGGGCCGCGGGCACGATGTACGTCGTGAAGATCTACAAGGCCATCGTCTGGCCCCGGGATGATGAGCCAGGCATCCGTCCGACCTACCTCGCAGAAACGGTCGCCGACGCGGAGAAGCAGGTTCACGCGGAGTACGGCGAGGACGTCGTGTTCACGATGCACAATGAAGAAGACGCAGAGCGCCCGAGGGACTAGGCGATCCAGCCATCGTCTGAGCCGCCCCCAGCTGCTGGACTGTGGCTCCGCGAATATGGCGCGACGTTCTCGCTGG
>JAHFUP010000030.1 GCA_023265025.1 Acidimicrobiia bacterium
CGTGTCGGGGTGGAAAATGGGCACGGCTGGCTCCTTCCGTATGTTGGCTCTGCCCGCTCAGCGTGGCGGATGATCCACGCAGATGCGGAACGGAGCCGGCCGTTCCATGTTGACTAGCCCGGAGGGGCGATGGTCTGGTCGTCCTCCTCCTCGGTGGCACCGCTCTCGACGAAGGTCTCCTTGTCCTCGTCGACGAGCACCCCGGCCTCTTCGGCCTGCGTCCGCGCCTTTTCGATCCGCTCGGTGATCTCCTCGAGGCGGGCGTCCTCGTCCGGCGGCTCGGGCTCCGCCTCGGGCTCGGGCGACTCAGCGGTGTCCTCCGGCTGCTCGTCGGGCGCCGCCTCGTCGTCGTCGGGCCGGCTGTCCTCGGTCTGCTCTTCGGTGCTCATGGTCGGAGTCTGCACAGAATCTCCACGCGCTACTCGGGACTCCTGCACATCCGCTTCGTACTCTGGAGTTGTGCAGCACCGGACCGTGGTCGTCATCGAGGACGAGGCGTCGATCGCGTCGTCGGTCGCCGCCCGCCTGCGCAGCGAGGGCTTCACCGTCGAGATCGCCGGCGACGGGCTGGCCGGCGTGGCCCTGTGCCGGGACCTGCGGCCGGACCTGGTGATCCTCGACCTCATGCTGCCGGGCCTCGACGGGCTCGAGGTCTGCCGCCAGGTGCAGAAGGACCGGCCGGTGCCGGTGCTGATGCTGACCGCCCGCGATTCGGAGACCGACATGCTCATCGGGTTGGCCGTCGGCGCCGACGACTACATGACCAAGCCCTTCAGCCCGCGGGAACTGGTGGCCCGGGTCCACGCCATCCTGCGCCGCATGGAGCGGACGCTCGTCTTCCCGGGGACCGGTGTCGCCGAGGCCACCGTGCTCACGGTGGGCGACGTCGAGCTGGACTCCAGCAGCCGGCGGGTGCGCCGGGCCGGCGAGGAGGTCCACCTCACCCCCACCGAGTTCGACCTGCTGTCGTGGCTGGCCAACCACCCCGGAGCGGTTGCCTCCCGGGAGCTGCTGCTGCACCAGGTGTGGGGCTACCGCGACGGGTCAGGGGCCCGCACCGTCGACTCCCACATCCGCTCGCTGCGCCGCAAGCTCGGCAGCGGCATCGTCCGCACGGTCCACGGCGTGGGTTACGCCCTCGAGACGACGTGAGGCCGCTCGACCCCCTGTCGTCGATCAAGATGAAGCTGGGCGCGGTCATCGTGGCCGCAGTGGCCGTCACGGTGGTGGTCGTGTCGGTGGGGACCGGCGCCGGCGTGTCGCCGGTGGTCAGCGCCCTGGCCGCCGGCGCTCTCTCGCTCGGACTGGTGCAGGTGCTGGCCCACGGCATGACCTCGCCGTTGCGGGAGATGGCGGCCGCCGCCGCGGCCATGGCCCGGGGCGACTACGGCCGGCGGGTGACGGCGAGCTCCCACGACGAGGTCGGCGAGCTGGCCCGGGCGTTCAACGGCATGGCCGCGCAGCTCGGCGAGGTCGACCGGGTCAGGCGTGAGCTGGTGGCCAACGTCTCCCACGAGCTGCGAACGCCGATCACCGCGCTGCAGGCCGTGCTCGAGAACATGATCGACGGCGTCGAGCCGGCCGACCCGGAGACACTACGGACCATGCTCCGCCAGGTCGAGCGGCTCGGGACGCTGGTGGCCCAGCTCCTCGACCTCTCCCGGCTGGAGTCCGGCGCCGTGCCCCTGCAGCGGCGGCCCTTCGAGCTCGGGCCGCTCCTGGAGGAGGCCGCCGGCGAGACCCGGCTGCGCACGACCGACGTGCACGTCGCCGTCACCGTCGATCCGGCCGGGGCCACCGCCGACGGCGACCGGGCCCGGGTGCACCAGGTCGTCAGCAACCTGCTCGACAACGCCCTGCGCCACTCGCCGGCTGGCGGCACGGTCGAGCTGCGGGCGACAAAGAACCGGGCCGGCGTGACAATAGAAGTCTGCGACGAGGGCCCCGGCATCTCCGAGGAGGACAAGACCATGGTGTTCGAACGCTTCTACCGGTCCGACTCGGCCCGGTCGTCGAGGGACGGTGGCGCCGGCCTCGGCCTGGCCATCGCCCGGTGGATCGTCGACCTGCATGGCGGCGACATCCGGGTCGAGTCCCGCCAACCGCACGGCTGCCGCATGGTGGTCGTCCTGCCGACGGGCGCGGCACGATGAGCATGCGCCTCGACACGCCGTCCCGGCCCATGGGCCTGGGCGTCCGGCGGCCGGCCGACGGCCGGGTGCTCGCCGCCGCCGCCGTCGCCGCCGTCCTGACCGACCTGTCCGTGCGCTCGGGGGTCGCGGGCGTCGCGGGCACCATGCTGGTGATCGCGGTGGCGGCCGGCGTCGTCGTCGCCGGACGGGTGGTCGGTGGGCAGGCCGCCGGCATCGTGGCGGCCACAGTCCCGTTCGGGATCTTCCTGTCCCTGCGGATGAGCCCGTGGCTCCTGCCCCTCGACGTCCTGGCCATCGGGGGCCTACTGGTCCTCGGCGCCTCGCTGGCCGGCGGGGGGAGCCTGTTCGACCTACCGATCCCCAACCTGGTCGTCCGCGGTATCCACGCCCTCGGGCACGGGATCGCGGCGCCGGCGTACGTTGGCGCGCCGTTGAGCCGGCACCGGTCGGCGGCCGTCCTGCGCGGCGTCGTCCTCGCCCTGCCACTGCTGGTCGTCCTCGGCCTCCTGCTGGCGTCAGCCGACGCGGTGTTCGCCGGCTTCTTCCAGTGGGGGTCGCCGGAGAAGGCGATCATCCATGCCGTGCTCCTCGCCATCGGTGCCTGGGGCATGACCGGGCTACTCCGGGTGACGGCGGCCGAGCGCCCCCCGGCGGCGCCGGCGCTGCCCTTCCGCCTAGGGCACGTCGAGACGACCGTCGTGCTCGGCTCGCTCCTCGCCCTCTTCGCCGCCTTCGCCGTCGCCCAGGTCGTGGTGCTCGCCGGTGGCGGCCGCCACGTCCTCGAGACCGCCGGCCTCACCTACGCCGAGTACGCCCGCACCGGCTTCTTCCAGCTCCTGGCCGTCGCCGGCATCACCCTGGTCGCCCTGGTCGGGCTGCGGGCGGTCACCGACCTGTCCGACCCCGCCTACCGCCTGCGCTTCATCGTCCTGGCCGAGGCGGCGATCGCGCTGACGCTCGTGATCGTCGGCGTCGCCCTCCGGCGCCTCGGCCTGTACCAGGACGCCTACGGCCTCACCATGCTGCGGCTGTACAGCTCGGTCTTCGCGGTCTGGATCGGCTTCGTGCTCGTGCTCGCCGGCGGCGCCCTCGCCGGCCTCGCCCCCACCCGGGCGTGGTTCCCGGGCGCGGCGATCGTCGCCGGCCTGACTCTGCTCCTCGGGCTCAACGTGCTGAACCCCGAAGCCGTCGTCGTGCGGCACAACGTCGACCGGGCCGTCAGGACCCAGAAGGTGGATCCCGGCTACCTCACCGAGCTGTCCGATGACGCCGTCCCTACCCTCGTCAAGGCCCTCCCCCGCCTGCCGGAGCCGGCCCGCACCCAGGTGCTGGCCGCGGTCTGCGATGCCTACCGGCCGGCGTTCGACGGCTGGGCTGCGGCCAACACCTCCCGCCGGCGGGCGACGGACGCCCGCCGGCAGGTGTGCCGGCCTGAGGGGGTCAGGCGATAAGGGTCTGGGTGCCGGTGTCGGCGACGACCGGCTCCGGGCGGGGGTGCTTGGGGGGACGGCCCCGGGGCCGCTTGACGGCAAGCACCTTGCCCTTGAAGAAGAGCCGCCCACCCCAGACGCCGTAGGGCTCACGCCGGATCAGGGCGGCCTCGAAGCAGGCCTCCTGGACCGGGCAGCCACCGCAGAAGGCCTTGGCCCGAGCGATGTCGTCCAGCTGCTCGGAGAAGAACAGTGCCACCAGGCTCCCCGTACCGTCGTTGCACCGCGCGTTGGCCCACAGCCACGCCTCGTCCTGGCCCTGGTCAAACTCCTCGTTTTCCCGCCGCTCGGCCAGCATCTGCTCGCTCCTCTCTGTGCGTGTGTTCCGTGTCGTGTCGGTCAGTCGGTCTGTGCTGCGGCAATGAGAAAGGCCGCCGGGGAAATTTCCCGGCGGCCTTGGGGCCTTCTGTGGAGGTGGGGGGTGTCACCCCCCTGATGCGCCTCCTGGGCCCCATGGCCGCTCGATGTAGTTGTGGATGCCGAACGACCGCTCGGCGGCGTGGGCTGCGATGGTCATGGCGAGATCCGTGCCCGGTCGCAGGCGCGCGACGTCGCAACCGACGCCGTGCTGCTTGGTCGCGTGCTGCCAGGCCACTACTCGCATGGGTACATCGTGTCGACCCCGTACACCCCGCGTCAACCGAATTTCGAGAATTACTGGAAAGATGGATCCCATGCCGATGCGGACCGACTGCAAGAACTACGAGAGCCGCACCTATCCGACCGGCGAGACGGTGCGGAAGTGCAACATCGACCTCGCCCCCGAGGCGCCCTGGCGCTGCCCGGAGAACTGCGCCGGCTTCGCCCCGCGCTTGGCCGACGTCAACTGGGCCCACGGGAACCTCCTCTCCCCGCCGACGCCACCCGAGCCGCCCGGCCTGGGCGACGGCGCGGCCGAGTTGCTCGACGAGGCCGAGGAGATCGTCAACGCCGCCGGCCCCCGCATCATGGCCGAGCTGGGCGTCGACCGCGACCGCCAGCGGGCCCCATGGTGGAAGCGCCGGCGCAAGAAGGATTGACAGCCTGATATACTGATATCATCGCTGACACCAAGAACATCCTCCTGCGGCTGGACCTCGACCTGGCCGAACGCCTCGGGGTGATCGCCCAGGTGGAGGGGCGGCCGGTGTCGGGGGTGGTGCGGGACGCTATCGCCCGCTACGTCGACGAGCGCCGGCGGGACCCCGAGTTCCAGCGCCTCCTTCAGGACTCGCTGAGCCGGCACGCCGACGTGCTGCGGCTCGTGGCGGACGACGAGTGAGGAGCCTCGACTTCGCCGACCTCGTGGCGCTGGCCGCCGAGGTCTCCGACGTCGAGGCGCCGAAGCTGCTCGAACTCCTCGACACCCCCGAAGTCGAGGCCCTCCTCGCCGAGGCGCAGGCGCCTCGTCCCCCGCACGAGGCGGCGGCGGTGCTGCTCGCCGGACTGGTGTCCATCGGGCCGGTGCCGAGTCGCAGCCGGCGACTGGCCCTGCTGGCCGCCCTGCAACTCCTGGCGGTCAACGGGCTCGACGCCGACCTCGACCCGGGCGGGACCCGGGCGATGCTGGCCGGCATCGCCGGCGGGGCCACCGATGTCGCCGCCGTCGCCGCGTGGCTCGACCCGCTGGTCACCGCCCGCGACCCCCTGGAGGGCGCGCTGCGGGACCTGCTGGCCGACGACGCCTGGCGGGCCATCGGCCGGGCGGTCCTCCGCTCGTATCGCCACGGTCGGCGTCTCGCCTCGCCCGGCGACCTCCTCCTTGGGCTGTTCCGCGAGGGCACGGGGCCGGCGGCCCTGGCCCTGGGCGCCGACCCGTCCGCCGGCGCCGATCCGGGCGCACCGCCGCCGGCGCCGACCGTCCCGGTCCGCATCCCGGCCTTCGAGCCGGAGACCCGGCGGATTCTCGAGCAGGCGTTCCGGGCATCGGTGGTCCTCGGCCACCCCGAGATCAACGGTGGCCATCTGCTGCTGGGCCTCCTCGACGCCGGCCACGAGAGCGTGCTGCCCGACGGCGTCGACGCCGCCGACGTGCGCCGGCGGCTGCTCACGCTGCTCGACTCGGCGGCGGCCGAGACCGGCGGGCTCCCCTGGCGACTGACCCGGCTGGCCGAGCGCCTGCGGTTGTCCGACCCGACGGCTGCGGCCGAGCTCGGGGAGATCGTCGACCTCCAGCGGATCGGGCTGGACCGGCTCCGGGAGATGATCCGAGCCTGGCGGGGCGACGTCTTCCTGGACGCGCTGGCCCGCGAACCGGTCGTGACCCGGCTGTTCGGGTTTCCCGTGCGGGCCCGGGCAGATCAGGTGGCCGGCGAGCACCTGCTGGCCACCTACCTGGCGGCCATTGCCCAGTACCGCCCGCTCGGCCGGGCCGAGGAGCGGGAGCTGGCCGAGTCGATCCGCGCCGACACGCAGGCGCTCGCCGCCGAACGCCGGCGCCGGCTGATCCAGTCCAACCTCCACCTTGTCGTGCGCATCGCCCGCTCCTATGAGACGCCGGGGCTGTCGCTCCTGGACCTGATCCAGGAGGGCAATCTGGGCCTCCTTCACGCGGCCGAGCATTTCGACCCGACCAAGGGTTTCCGGTTCTCCACCTACGCCACGTGGTGGATACGGCGGTCGATCGTGGAGGCCATCGCCCGCTGGCCGCCGCCGGGCTGACGACGCAGCACCTGGGCGGGACGGACAGGCGCCGGCGGTGCGACCGAGCTCACACCGACCGGAGGGCGTCGGTCGGCGCCAGCCGGGCCGCTCGGACCGCGGGGTACAGGCCGGCGACGCCGCCGATGGCGACGGCGGCGGCCAGCGCCGCGGCCAGGCTGACTGGCGGCACGACGACCGTCCACGAGCGACTGGACGCGTAGGCCCACGTCACCGCCCCGCCCAGGCCGGCGCCGGCGGCGCCGCCGAGTACGGACAGCAGCAGCGACTCCGAGAGGAACTGGCCGCGGATCTGCCGGCGGGTGGCGCCGAGGGCCCGGCGCAGGCCGATCTCCGACCGGCGCTCCAGGACGGAGATCACCATGACGTTGGCGATCCCCACCCCGCCGACCAGCAGGGCGACGGCGCCGAGCCCGAGCAGGAGGGCGGTGAGGGCCTTCTTGGTCGCCGCTTGGGCCTCGAGGGCGTCTGACGAGCGGCTGACCTTGACCTCCTCGGGATTGGCGGGGTTGGCCGTCGCCGGCAGGACATCGCGCACCGCCTCGACCTGGTCCTCCGCGGAACGGGTGTAAATCGTCGTCGGGTTGCCGCTGAAGCCGAGCAGGGACTCGGCGACGGGGAAGCCGACCAGCGCCGAGCGGTCGATCTCCGGGGCCAGCACGATCGGGGCGAGGATGCCGACGACGGTGAACCACTGGTCGCCGACCAGTACGAGCACGGACGGGTCGGCGCCGCGGATGCCGAGCCGCTCGGCGGCCACCGAGCCGAGGACCACCGCGGGGTAGCGCTCGGTGGCCGCGTCGAGGAACCGCCCGGAGCGCACGGTCCCGCCCAGCACGCCGAGCAGGTCGGTGCGGGCGGCCCGGACGGCCAGCCCACCGGACTGCTGGGACGAGATGAGATCGCTGCGCCGGATGATGGCCGACACGTTCCCCGTCGCGCTCACGGACTCCACCGGGCCGATGCGGGCGATCATCCCCACCGACTCCTTGGGCAGCGACGCGTTCTCGCCGAACAAGGTCTGCCCTGGGCTGACCGTGAGCAGGTTGGTGCCCAGGCGGTCGAGCTGGGCCAGTAGGTCGGCCTTGCTCGACGACGAGATCCCGAGCACCGCGACCATCGCCGCGATACCGATGGCGATGCCGAGACCGGAGAGACCGGTCCGGAGCGGGCGGGTCCGCAGGCCGACGCTGCCCACCCGGAGGACGTCGCCCACCGCCATCCCGCTCATGACACGCGCACCGGGGACAGGACGGCACCGTCGAGCATCTCGACGAGCCGTGGCAGCCGGGCCGCCCGCTCACCGTCGTGGGTGACGACCACCACGGTGGTGCCGTCGCCGTTCAACTCGGCCAGGATCGAGAAGACCTCGTCGCTGGACCGGGAATCCAGGTTGCCGGTCGGCTCGTCGGCCAGGATCAGCGCCGGCCGGGCGACAACGGCCCGGGCGATCGCAACCCGCTGGCGCTCACCGCCGGAAAGCTGCGCCGGCCGGTGCGACATCCGGTGCCCGAGCCCGATGCGCTCCAGCGCCTCGCGGGCTCGGCGCCGGCGCTCCCCGGCCGGCACCCCGTGGTACAGCAGGCCCTGGGCCACGTTGTCCAGCGCCGACATCCCGTCGAGCAGGAAGAACTGCTGGAACACGAACCCGACGGTCCGGGCCCGCAGCGCCGACAGCGCCCGGTCCCGGAGGCCGGCGATGTCCTGGCCGGCGATGCGCACGACGCCCGCGGAGGGCCGGTCGAGCGTCCCCATCACGTGCAGCAGCGTGGACTTCCCGGACCCCGACGGACCGACGATGCCCACCAGTTCGCCGGCGTCGATGGCGAGGTCGACGCCGTGCAGCACCTCCAGCCCCGGGTAGCGCTTGACCACGCCACGCAGCTCGACAACCGCCGTCCCGCTCATGACGCCGGCACCTCGACCTGGGTGCCCTCCGACAGTCCCTCGCCGCTGACCTCCACCATCCCCCGGGCGAACAGCCCAGTGGAGACGGCGACGATGCGGCCAGGCCCGGTCCCGTCGACGAGGCGCACGCCGTAGCCGCCTTCGGCCAGGGCCAGCAGGGCGTTGACCGGCACGGCCAGCACGCCCTTGCGCGAGCTGGTGGTGACGCCGACCCTCACCGGGGCCTGGTCGAGGGAACCGGAGGCGGCCGGGTCGTCGAGGCTGACCGTGACCGTCACCACCCGCTTGGCCGAGTCGCCCTGGCCCTTGGTCTGGGCCACCGTGCCGACCGTTGCGATGGTGGCCGGCGTGACCCGCCCGTCGGGCAGCTTCACGTCGACCTTGTCGCCCACCTTGGCCAGCGACTGCTTCGTGGCGTCGAGGTCGACCGTGACGACCCGGGTTGTGGACGTCCCGGTCATCACCACCGAACCGGGAGGCACCGGCGACCCCTTCTCGGCCTTGACCTCGGCGACCCGGAACGCGCCGGGGAGGAGCACGACCTGGCCGGCCCCGACCGAGCCGGTCTCGTCCACGCCGAGTGCCTTCTGCCAGCGCTTGACCGCGGTCGTCGTCGCCGCGGTGAACTTCTCGTCGACGGTCACCTCGGCCTCGGTGGCATGACCGAGCGCCACCAGGTTCTGCTCGAGCTGTTTGACGTCAGGGCCGTCGGGCATGCCGACGGCGAGCCGGCGCCAGAACGGCAGGTCGCCGTAGATCAGGCTCACCGGCCGGTTGTCGATCGAGTAGAGCGACTGGCCCCGCTCGACGACGGTGCCCGGCTTCGGCACGGCCGTCACCGTCCCCTGCCCCTGGCCCGTGACCTTCAGGTCGCCGGAGTAGCCGAGCGTGCCATCTACCTCCGTGCGGGCGACGAGGTCCTGCTTCGACACGGCCACGGACGACGTGGCGGGGTCGTCGGTGGCGGCCGCCGCCTCGCTGCCCCGGCCGTCCCACCGGCCGGCGGTCAGCACGCCGGCGCCGGCCACCATCGTGGCCGACAGGCCGAGGGCGACGATCCGCCCTCTCACGACCGCGCTCCGGCCACCGCCACCGGGCCGCTGCTGAAGCTGGTGCCGGGAGGGCCGAACAGCGGGCCGCACGCCTTCTGGGCCGCCTGGAACACCTCGGAGTCCGGCGTGATACCCCCGCCGCCCGGCCCGCCGATCGTCACGCGGATGCCGCCACCCGAGAAATCGGGGTCGGGCATGTCGACGCCGTTGTCCCGCATGCACTGCGCGAGCTTCAGGGCGCGGTCCTGCTCCTTCGGGTCGATGGGACCGGGGCCGTCGCCGATGAGGTCCTCGAGAAAGTGGCGGCAGGCGCCGTCGGCCTCCTCGAAGCCCGCCGGCGGCCCCGAGGTGCCCGCCCTGACCTCGCCGCTGCCGGGCCCGGGGCCGATCATCACCCGGCCGCCGTCGGCGGCGACCGGGTCACCCATGTCGACGCCGTGCTCGCGCATGCACTTGGCGAAGTCGAGGCCGGCCTGGTGCGGGTCGGTCTCCTTGGTGTCCGCCGCCTTCTTGGCCGTGGAGCCGTCGCCGGCCGAGGCCACGCCGTCGGCCGACTCGCTCGGCGACCCGCCGCAGGCCGTCGCCAGCAGGCACAGGGCCAACCCGGCCGGCGCCAGCAGTGTCCTCACCCGTCGATGCATGTCTGCCTCCTCCGCCGGGCGGACGGTTGCCGCGCCGGCACGGGCAGTCCTACGGAATCGGGCCTGTCGCGGCCGTAAACCGCAGCGGTTATGCCACGGTTATGCGACCCCGAACACCATGAGGTCGAGATGCGAGTGCTGGTGGTGGAGGACGAGGAGGTGCTGGCCGACGCCATCGCCCGCGGGCTGCGGCGGGAGGCGATGGCCGTCGACGTGACCCACGACGGCGCGACGGCTTTGGACCGCATCGCCGTCAACCGCTACGACGTCGTCGTCCTCGACCGCGACCTGCCCGTCGTCCACGGCGACGAGGTGTGCCGGCAGCTGGCCGCCGATCCGCTGGCGCCCCGCATCCTCATGCTGACCGCGTCGGCCGGCGTCGACGACCGCGTCGAGGGGCTGACCCTCGGTGCGGACGACTACCTGGCCAAGCCCTTCGCGTTCGCCGAGCTGGTCGCCCGGCTGCGGGCACTGGCCCGGCGGGCGGGCAGCGCGCTCCCGCCGGTCATCGAGCGGGGCGCGATCAGCCTCGACCCCGCGCGGCGGGTGGCGTCGCGCGACGGTCGGTTCCTGCGCCTCACCAACAAGGAGCTGGCCGTGCTGGAGGTGCTGCTGTGCGCCGACGGGGCGGTCGTGAGCGCCGAGCAGCTCCTGGAGCGGGCGTGGGACGAGCACGCCGACCCGTTCACCAACGCAGTGCGGGTGATGATGGTCAAGCTGCGGCGCAAGCTCGGCAATCCGCCGGTGATCGAGACGGTCGCCGGCGCCGGCTACCGGATCCTCTGAGCGGTGCGCTTCCAGCCCACCATCCGCCTCCGGCTCACGCTGGTGTACGGCGGCATGTTCCTGCTGGCCGGGGCGGTCCTGCTGACCCTGAACTTCGCGCTGGTGAGGCGGAGCCTCGACCAGAGGGCGGGCGCGGTCGGCGTGCAGGTCGGGTCGAGCTTCGTCGCTCCCGCCCCCGACGGACTCGACTTCCTGCAACCGGTGACTGCGCCGGGGCCGGGCCAGCGGGTCTTCGTCTCCGACGGCCGGCCGCTGGACCAGGTGCTGGCGACATTCGAGGCGAAGCTGCGCGACGACGCCCTCCACCAGCTGGTGATCCAGTCGGGGCTGGCGCTCGGCCTGATGGCCCTGGCGTCCGTCGGCCTGGGCTGGGGGCTGGCCGGCCGGGTGCTGCGCCCCATCCAGGCCATGACGGTCACCGCCCGCCGGCTGTCCGACACGAACCTGCACGAGCGGCTGGCCATGGACGGGCCGGCGGACGAGCTCAAGGAGCTGGCCGACACCTTCGACGGCATGCTCGGCCGGCTGGAGTCGGCGTTCGAGAGCCAACGCCGGTTCGTGGCCAACGCCTCGCACGAGCTACGGACGCCACTCGCCATCCAGCGCACGCTCGTGGACGTCGCGCTGGCCGACCCCGACGCCACGCCCGAGGAGCTGCGGAGCATGGCCGCGTCGGTGCGGGTCGCCGTCGACCGCAGCGAGCGGCTCATCGACGGCCTCCTCGTCCTGGCGCGGAGCCAGCAGGGCGTCGGGCCGACGGCGACCGTCGACCTGGCGGAGCTGGCGGCGGCGGCCGTCGAGCAGGCCGGCCCGGAGATCGCCGGCGCCGGCCTCACGGTGCGGTGCGACCTGGCGCCGGCGCCGGTCGCCGGCAACCGCGTGCTGCTCGAACGGCTGGCGGCGAACCTGGTCGAGAATGCGGTGCGCCACAACGTCGCCGGCGGCTGGGTGGAGGTGGCGACCGGTGCCGCCGGCGGCCGGGTGCGGCTTACCGTCCGCAACGGCGGCACGCCCATCCCACCGGAGCAGGTCACCGGGCTGTTCGCGCCGTTCCGGCGCCTCACGCCCGACCGCGTCGGGAGCAGCAAGGGCCAAGGGCTCGGGCTGTCGATCGTCGAGGCCGTCGCCACCGCCCACCACGGGTCGGTGCGGGCCGAGGCGCCGGCGGCCGGCGGGCTGGCGGTCACCGTCGAACTGGCTGCAGTTGGCCGCGTATGAGCGGTCAACTGCAGCCAAATGCCTCGGCGATCAGCTCATACGAGCGCAGCCGGGCCGCCGGGTCGTGGCAGACCGTCACCACGAGAAGCTCGTCCACCTCGAAGCTGCCGGCCAGCGACGTCAGCTCGGCATGCACGTGGGCCGGGTCGCCGACGATCGTGCCCGCTCGCGCCTGGGCCGCCTTGGCCTCCTCGACGTCGGTGAGGACCCGGGCGGCAGCATCCTCCGGTGACGGCAGCGGGCCACGTTCGGTGCCCTCCGGACGGAGCCGCCACACCTCGGCCGAGCGGGCCAGCCGGCGGGCCTCGGCATCGGTGTCCGCGCACATCACCGCCACCGCCACCAGCGCCTGGGGCGCCGGCGCCGACTCCGACGGCTGGAAGCCCCGCCGGTAGGCAGCCACCACCTGGGGCCCGAACTCCGGCGTGATGAAGTGGGCGAAGGCGAAGGGCTGGCCGAGGTAGGCGGCCACCGCCCCGCTGTGGCTGCTCGACCCCAGCATCCACAGCCGGGGCACGATCACCCCGTCGGGCATGGCCCGCACCTTCTCGAACGGGTGTCCGGGGTCGAGCCCGTCGTGGAGGAAGCCGATGAGATCGACGACCTTGTCGACGTAGCGCTCGTCGCCCCGGACGCCCGGCAGGTACTGAAGCGCGGCCTCGGTCACGGGGTCGGCACCCGGCGTCCGGCCGACGCCCAGGTCGATGCGGCCGGGGTGCAGGGCCGAGAGCGTACGGAAGGTCTCCGCCACTTTGAGCGGGCTGTAGTGCGATAACAGCACCCCGCCCGAGCCGACCCGGATCGTCGACGTGGCCGCGGCCACCGCGCCCACCAGCACCTCGGGCGACGTCGCGGCCAGCGAGCGGGTGCCGTGGTGCTCGGCCACCCAGTACCGGCGGAAGCCCATGGCCTCCGCGGCCCGGGCCAGGGCCAGCGTCTGCTGCAGGGCCTCGGCGGCCGTGGAGCCCTCCGGGACGGGCGACTGGTCGAGCACGCTGAGGGTGAGGGCCACGGGTCGCATCATTCCCCGCCGGGCGTCGTACCCTTGCACCCGTGAACCTGACGCCGGTGCAGTCACGGGTCGTCGGTTGTCTCATCGAGAAGGAGATGGCGACTCCCGACAACTACCCGCTGACGATGAACGCCCTGATGGCCGCGTGCAACCAGACGTCGAACCGGAACCCGGTCACCAAGCTGGAGGAGCCCACCGTCGAGAACGCCCTGCAGAACCTGCGGGCCATGAACGTGGTGCGGATCGTCTACAGCCGCTCCAACCGGGCCGACAAGTTCCGCCACGTCCTCGACGAGATGCTGGCCCTCGAGCCCCAGCACCTCGCCATCCTCTCGGTCCTCATGCTTCGGGGCCCGCAGACCGCCGGCGAGCTGCGGTCCCGCACCGAGCGCCTGCACCCCTTCGCCACCCAGGAGGAGGTCGACGACGCCCTGCGCGAGCTCGCCGGCCGCAACGAGCCGCTCGCCGCCCGCCTCGAACGCCGGCCGGGCCAGAAGGAGAGCCGCTGGGCCCACCTGCTCGGTGGCGACCTCGCCGAGGCGCTGGCCGGCGACGACGATGACGGCGACGAGCACCGCCCCACGCACCGGGCCGACCGCCTGGCCGCACTCGAGGAGGCGGTGAACGACCTGCGGGCCGACCTGGAGCAGCTGCGGACGGCCCACCGCAACCTCGTCGCCCGGCTCGGCGAGTCGGACGACCTCGCCGGTGACTGACCGGCGTCCACCGTGGGCGGCGGCCGCCCTCATCGCGCTGGTCCTCGTCGCGCTGGCCGGCGCCGGCCCGGCCGGCGCCCAGATCGCCAGAACCCAGATCGGCAGTGAGCGCATCTCCGCCTACGACGTCGACATCAAGGTCGAGTCGACGGGGTCGCTCCTGGTCACTGAGACGATCGACTACGACTTCGGGTTCCTCCAGCGCCACGGGATCTTCCGAGAGATCCCCGTTCGGTTCGACTACGACAGCCGCTACGAGCGCATCTACCCGCTGAAGGTCATCTCGGTCGAGGGGTCGCCCGGCACCCCCGCCAAGTACAAGCAGGAGAGCATCGGCAGGGAGACCCGGCTCAAGATCGGCGACCCGGACAAGACCATCACCGGCGCCCACCGCTACCGGATCGTCTACCGGGTCGACGCCGCCCTCAACGGCTTCCCAGAGCACGACGAGCTGTACTGGAACGCCATCGGCACCGAGTGGACGGTCCCGATCGAGCGGGCCACTGTCCGGGTGACGGCGCCGGCGGCGATCGCCCAGGTCGCCTGTTTCGGCGGCGGGCAGGGCTCGCGCCTGCCGTGCTCGGAGGCCAACCGCGCCGGGCCGGCGGCCGGCTTCTCCCAGGGTGGGCTCCGGGCCGGCGAGGGGCTCACCGTGGTGGTCGGTTTCGCCAAGGGGGCGATGCCGGAGCCGGTCCCCGTCCTCGACGAGAAGTGGAGCCTGTCCCGCGCCTTCTCGGCCACGCCGGCCACGGTCGCCCTGACCCTGGCCCTGCTCGTTGCGGCCGTCGGCGGCGTGGCGAGCCTGGCCTGGCGGTCCGGCCGGGACCGCCGCTTCGCCGGCTCCCCTGTCGACGCCGCCTTCGCCACCGCCGGCCAGGAGGAGCCGGTGCGCCCGTCGTTCGGCCCCATTGGCCGGGAGGAGACGCCGGTCGAGTTCGTCCCCCCGGACGGCCTCCGCCCCGGCCAGGTCGGCACGCTCGTCGATGAGGCGGCCAACACCCTCGACGTGACGGCCACCATCGTCGACCTGGCCGTACGCGGCTACCTGCGCATCGACGAGGTCCCGAAGAAGGGCTGGTTCGGCAAACCCGACTGGACCCTCACCAAGCTGAAGGACGGCGGCGACCTCCGCGTCTACGAGCGCTCGCTCCTCGACGGTCTGTTCAAGAGCGGCGACCAGGTGGAGCTCTCCGAGCTGCGCAACACCTTCGCCACCCGGCTCCAGAAAGTGGAGGAGGCGCTGTACGACGACGCCGTCGACCAGGGGTGGTTCGTGGGCCGGCCTGACAAGGTGAGGACGAAGTGGCGGGTGATCGGCGTGCTCGCCCTCCTCCTCGCCCTGACCATCGCGACCGTCCTCGCCGCGCTCACCCACGCCGGCCTGCTGGGGATCCCCCTCGTCGTCGGCGCCATCGCCCTGCTGGCCTCCGCCAAGCGGATGCCCCGCCGCACGGCGAAGGGCACCGGCGTGCTGCGGCGGGTGCAGGGGTTCCGCCGCTTCATCCTGGAGTCGGAGAAGGACAGGGCCCGGTTCGCCGAGCAGCAGCACCTGTTCTCCGAATACCTGCCCTATGCGATCGTGTTCGGCGCCACCGAGAAGTGGGCCCGGGCCTTCGCCGGCATCGACGGCGAGCTGCCCCAGCCGAACTGGTACGGCGGCTCCGGCGCGTTCACCGCGGTCGGCTTCTCCCACTCCATCGACGGCTTCGCCGTCACCACCGCCGGCACCATCACCTCCACGCCGGCGGGCTCGGGCGGGAGCGGATTCTCCGGCGGCGGGTTCTCGGGGGGCGGCGGCGGTGGGGGCGGAGGCGGTTCCTGGTGACGCGCCGCCAGGGTGGGAGCGCGCCCATTTACACTTGCGCGGTGTCGAGCCGACCATGAGTGACCGCATGCTCCTCATGACGCCCGGCGCGGTGCTGGACGCAGTCAGCCGGGCCGTCGTCGCCACCGACACCGACGGCACGATCCTCTACTGGAACCGCGCCGCACAGCTGCTCTACGGGTGGTCGCCCGACGAGGTCGTCGGCCGCAAGATCCTCGACGTCCTCGTCCCCCTCGATGACACCGAGGAGGTGGAGGACGTCTTCGAGCGGCTCCCGGTCGGGGGCCAGTGGAGCGGCGACTTCCTCACCCGGCACAAGGAGGGGCACGTCCTCCGGGTGAACGTCGTCGACCGGCCGGTCCTCGACGACGACGGCCGGGTGATCGCCGTGGTGGGCGAGTCCGAGGACATCACCGAGGACCGTCGCCTCCAGGCGGAGCTGCGGGCCTCCCGCGACGAGCAGCGGCTGGCGCTGGCCGCCGGCCGGCTGGGGATCCTCCGGTGGGACCGGGCCACGACCGCGGTGAGCCTCGACGCCACCGCGGAGAGCCTGCTCGGGCTCGGGCCCGGCGCCTTCGACGGCACGTACGAGTCCTGGGCCGCCATGCTGTACCCGGACGACCGCAGCCGTGTCCTCGCCATGCTGGACCGCGCGGTGGACCAGAAGGGGGCCTACGACCTCGAGTACCGCGTGGTCTGGCCCGACGGGTCGGTCCACTGGCTCCAGGGCCGCGGCCAGGTCACCCTCGACGAGGACGGGGTCGTCACCGGCCGCATCGGCTGCATGGCCGACATCACCGCCCGCCGGCTGGCGGACGAGGAGCGGACCCACCTCCTCGCCGTCGAGCGGTCGACCCGGGCGGACGCCGAGACGACGGCCACCCGCCTCCGAGGCCTGCAGGCCGTGACCATGTCGCTCATCCGGGCCGTCGACGCCCGTTCCGTGGCCCAGGCGGTCCTCACCGAGGGGGTGCCGGCGCTCGGCGGGCGGAGTGGCTCCATCCTGCTGGTGGCCGAGGACGGCGACAACGTCGACATCGTCCACGAGATCGGCTACCGGGAGGACGTCAAGTCCCGCTGGCGCACGTTCCCGCTGGCCGCGCAACTGCCGGCGAGCGACGCCATCCGGTGGGGCGAGATCGTGCTCCTCAACGGCCCCGAGGACCGTGACGCCCGCTACCCCGTCTTCCGCGACACGCCGGTCATGGATGACAAGGCGGTCGCCGTCGCCCCGCTGATCGACGAGGACGGCACCGCATTCGGCGCCATGGTCGTCGGCTTCCCCGAGCGCCGCTCCTTCAGCGACGCCGACCTGCGGATCCTCTCGGCACTCGCGGCCCAGGCGGCGACCGCGCTGCGCCGCGCCGCCCTGTACGAGGACGCCCGGGAGGCGGCCGAGGCCGAGCGTGAGGCCCGGCTGGCGGCCGAGCGGGCCCAGGAGCGTCTCGCGTTCCTGGCCGAGGCGTCCTCGACGCTGGCGTCGTCGTTCCTGGACCTGGAGACGACGCTGGCCCAGGTCGTCGACCTCGCCGTCCCGCGCCTCGCCGACGGCTGCGCCATCCAGCTGGTCGACGATCGGGGCACGAGCCGCCCGGTCGCGGTGTCCCACATCGACTCCACGAAGGTCGAGCACCTCCGCCGCATGGCCGACGGCGGCGATCCTGCGGTCGACGGTATGGAGGGCTCGACCTCGGCCGTCATCGCCCTTCGCTCGCAGAGCCGGGCGGTGGGGGCTCTCACGCTCGTGGCCGAGGCCGGGAGGCAGCTGGAGGAAGCGGACCTCCAGCTGGCTGAGCAGCTGGCCGTACGGGCGGCCACCGCCATCGAGAACGCACGTCTCTTCGCCGACCGCAGCCGGGTGGCCCGGAGCCTCCAGGCCAGCCTGCTGCCGCCGAGCCTGCCCGCCATCCCGGGCCTCGAGCTGGGCGCCCGGTACGCGCCGGCCGGCGAAGGCGTGGAGGTCGGCGGCGACTTCTACGACGCCTTCGCGGTCGACGGCGACCGCTGGGTGCTCGTGGTGGGCGACGTCCGGGGCAAGGGCATCGACGCCGCCGCGGTGACCGGCCTGGCTCGCCACACCATCCGCTCCATCGCCATGCACGAGGCCCGGCCCTCGACCATCCTGAGCCACCTCAACCGGGTTCTGCTGGCCGCCGAGGCCGACCGCCTCGCCGCGCTCCACTCGTCGGAGGAGACGCCGTGGGAGCTCACCGAGCCCCGCTTCTGCACGGTCGCCGTCGCCGTCGTGGAGCCGAAGGCGGGTGGCGCCTCGGTCGTCGTCTGCTCGGGCGGGCACCCGCTGCCCCTGGTGGCCCGCGCCAGGGGCGCCGTCGAGGCGGTCGGGAGGTCCGGGAGCCTGCTGGGGGCCTCCGCCACCATCGAGCTTCACGACGTCGACGTCGACCTCGGGCCCGGCGACACGTTGGTGTGCTTCACCGACGGCATCGTCGAGCGCCACCAGGGCCGGCAGTTCTTCGACGAGACCGGGGTCGCCCGGGTCCTTCGCGACGCGGCCGGCGCGGATGCTGCCACCGTCGCCGCCCGCGTCGAGCAGGAGGCCCGGAACCTCTTCACCGACAGCCCGCACGACGACATGGCCGTGCTGGTCGCCCGCGTGCGACCGGCATGAAAGAGCTGGAGCAGCGCCGGAGCTTCCCCTCCACGCCGGCCAGCGCGGCCCAGGCCCGGCGGTTCGTCGAGGCCGTCCTGCGCACGGCGCACCTCGACCACCTGTCCTACGTGGCCACCATGCTGGTGAGCGAACTGGTGGCCAACGCCGTCCTCCACACCGGCACGCCCTTGGTCGTGGTGGTGAGCCCGGACGGTGATCACCTGCGGGTCGAGGTCCACGACGGCAGCGCCCAGCTGCCGGTGCGCAAGCACTACTCCATCATGTCCGGCACCGGTCGGGGCCTGCTGCTGGTGGAGCGGATGGCCACCGACTGGGGCTCCACCCCCACCGCCGACGGCAAGGTGGTCTGGTTCGAGCTCGACGGCAGCTCGGCGCCGGCGATCGACGTCCTCGGCGTCGACGCCGTCTGACGCCGGCGACGCGCAGTAGGGGGTTTCGGAGCGGCGGGGAGGCGGAAGAGACGTGGGAGGTCGTCGACGCGAAGGAGGCGCCTGCGTGCCCATCGTGTCAGTGATCCGGTCGTCCCCCTCATGAGAGGACCATCCGTGAGGATCTCGCTCATGCTCTGCCTGCCCCGGGACTCGTCCACGCTCTCGGTCGTCCGTCACATCGCCGCCGCCGCTCTCGAGGAGCTCGGCGTGGAGACCGGGACCATCGAGGACGTCACCCTGGCCCTGACCGAGGCGGCGGCCAACGTGGTGAAGCATTCGGACGCCGACGACCAGTACGAGGTCCACGTCGTGATCGAGGACAGCACCTGCGCGATCCGGGTGGTCGACGCCGGCCGCGGCTTCGACTCCGACTCCCTCGCGGTGTCGATGGCCGGCCCATCGGCGGAGCAGGGACGCGGGATGGCCCTCATGGCCGCGCTGGTCGACTCGGTGCGCTTCGAGTCCCGCCCCGAGGCGGGGACGATCGTCCACCTGGTGAAGGACCTCGCGCTGCGCCCCGACGGCCCGCTGGAGCGCCTGGTCGGAAGTTAGCGCCCCGCCGCTCGTGCGCTGACCACAAACGTTCGCGCCGTTCTCGGGGGGTTGGTCCGTGGCTGCCGTCGCCGCCGAAGGCGGCCCGACCGGCTGCGGACAGGAGGAAGGCACAGGGCGGAGGCGGCGCGAGCTCCGCTCGCCCTCCGGAGCTATCAAGGTGCTCCGGGCGGCCGGCGAAGCCGGTCGCCCTCCGCCGTTCTTGTCTGCCGGCAGCCGGGGAGGCCGCCTGCGGCGGCGTCGGCCACCGGCGAAACTTGCCTCGTTCGCGCGAGTGTCGTCCCTCTAGCCGGGCTAGCGCCCGGGCTTCCATTCCAGGAAGACCAGGGTGGCGTCGTCCTCCAGCTCGGCGCCGCGGTGCTCACGCAGACGCCGGACCAGCCGCCGCAGGACCTCGGCGACCGGCACGCTGCTGCCCAGGTACTCCTCGGCGTCGTCGATCAGGCGCTCGACACCGAACTCCCGGCCACCCTGCGGCCGGGCCTCGACCACGCCGTCCGAGTAGAACAGGATGCGGTCGCCCGGCTGGAGGTGGACCTCCCCGATCTGGGTGATCTCGATGCCCAGGCCGAGGGGCAAGCAGGGCTCGGCCTTCATCTCGCCGACGACCTTGGCCCCCCGCATCAAGAGCGGCGGCGGATGGCCGGCGTTCACCCAGCGGAAGACACCGGTGCCCACGTCGAGATGGCAGATGTGGCCGGTGACGAAGCCTTCGCCGAGGTGTTCGATGAGGGCGTCGTCGACCTGCTCGGCGATGACGTTCAGCTCCAGGCCCCGGCGCCGGCCGTGCCGGAACGCCCCGAGGGCAAGGGCGCTGGCCAGCGTGGAGTGCACGCCGTGGCCCATAGCGTCGAGGATGGCGAAGGAGAACTGCTCGCCGTCGAGGGAGTAGTCGAAGGCGTCACCGGCCACGAAGTAGGCGGGCTCCAGAATGCCGGCGATGGCCAGTTCGGGCGAGGAGAACGCCAGCGGAGGCATCAGCATGTCCCACTGCATCTCAGCGGCCAGGTTCATGGGCCGGCGCCGGCGGCGGAGCTCGACGAGGTCGGTGTAGCGACTGGAGGTGTGGACGAGGTGGCCGGCGAGCAGTCCGAGGTCGTCGCAGAGCGCCAGGAGCTCCTCGTTGACCTTGTCGAAGCCGAACTCCAGCACGCCGATCCGGTCGGCCCGCTCCCGCACCGGCACCCACACCCGCCATGCCCCGTCGATCTCGGCGGTCACGACCTGCTGGAGCTGGAACGCCCGGCCGGCAAGCGTGCCCTCGATGTTGACGCCCTTGGGCTCCTCGACGAGCAGGTCGACGGCGATGCCGACCGGCTGCAGGATGGTCTGCTCGTAGTCGACGACGTAGAGCACCAGATGGTGGCCGCCGGCCTCCTGCAGGGCGGCGGCGATGTCGGCGGACAAGAGGTCCGGGGCGGTGAGCGTCGCGCGCCGGAGGAGATCACCCACGATCTCCCGGCTGCGCACACGGCCAGCTTACGGACCGCCCGGCCCGGGCGGCGACCCGGGACTACAGGCCGCGCCGGCGACCGCGGTAGGCGAAGCCACCACCGCCGAAGAGGAGGAGCAGCACGATGAGGATGAGGATGAGTTCCATGCCCGGTTCGTGCCCGGCGCGTCGGGAAAGCAAACCCTCAAGCCGTCGTCCAGCAGCCGGCGGAGGGCGGGTGCGTCGCCGGCGAGGGCGACGACCTGCACGCCGGCGCCGGCCAGCGGGAGCACGGCGGCGGTCGGGCCGAGGACGGCCGGCATGGCTGCTCTGAGGCCGGGACCGACGAGCAGGACGGAGCCGGCGGCCTGGGCGCCGCCGGTCACGACCGGGCCGGCGGCGGCCGGGTGGTCGGGGCCGACGGCGAGCTCATGGCGCACGAGCGGCGCGCCGTCGAGGTCCACCGTCGTGCGGGTGACGACCGAACCGGACGCCTCCCGGTGGCGGCCCAGGACCAGCTCCTCGCGCCACACCAGGGTGGCGCCGGCGTCCAGGGTGAGCGCCGCCTCCATGCGGTGGTCGCAGCCCCGGACCGCGACGAGTGGCTCGGGCAACCACCGCAACTCGCCGCCGGCGCCGATGTCGGCCCGCACGGTGATCCGTGACGGCCCACGCCCCGGCTGGGCCAGCGATGCCGCCGCGGTGCGCAACGTGAGCGAGGCGCCGGCGGCGACCTCGATCTCGAGGGTGACGTCGTCGCCGCCGAGCGGGCCGCCGGCGCCGCCCACGAGGTAGAGGGCGCCGGCGGTCTCGCGCAGGATCAGCGGCGCCTCCGATCGGAGGGCGGTGAGGCGGGTGCCCCCGTACCCGTCGGCCTCGGCGACGACCCGGGCGCGCGCCCTCACCCGGCGGCGAGCTGCGCCCGCACCCAGCCGGCCACGCCGGCGGCCGCCGGGTCCTCGACCAGGGAGCACAGGATCACCGGCCGCTCCCCGCGCTTCGCTGCGGCGTCGCCGGCCATCACCCCGAGGTCGGCACCGACCATGGGCGCCAGGTCGGTCTTGTTGATGACCAGCAGATCGGCGTTGGTGACGCCCGGACCGCCCTTGCGGGGAACCTTGTCGCCGCCGGCCACGTCGAGCACGAAGACCTGGTGGTCGACCAGGCCGTAGCTGAAGGTGGCGGTGAGGTTGTCGCCCCCGCTCTCGACAAGGACGACGTCCAGCGGGCGCCAGCGGTCCTCCAGGGCCTCGACGGCGGCGAGATTGGCCGAGATGTCGTCGCGGATGGCCGTGTGGGGACAGCAGCCGGTCTGGACCGCGGTGATGCGCTCGGGGTCGAGCACGCCGGCCCGCTTGAGGAACTCGGCGTCTTCGTCGGTGTAGATGTCGTTGGTGACGACGGCCAGCTCGAGCTCGGCACCGAGGGCGCGGCACAGGGCGGCGACGAGGGCGGTCTTGCCGCTGCCCACCGGCCCGCCGATGCCGATTCGTACCGGTCGCTCACGATCAGGAAGCAAAGAGACGCACCTCCGAGACGGCGTGCTGCTCCGCGCCGATGTCGAGGAGCGGCGCCGAGCAGGCCGGGAGCAGATCGAGCGGGTGATGCGCGCCGGCAGCCGCCTCGCGGGCGATCTCCTCCGCCTCGGCGAGGAGGGCGGCGACAACACCCCAGGCGCGGAACGGGTCGAGGCCCAGCAGGCGGACGGCGGCGCTGGCCGGCCCGGAGATGGCGTCGTAGGCCGCCCAGCGGGCGGCGTCGACCGGGCCGAGACCCGGCGTGGCCGCACACACGACGCCCATGGCGACGGCGTGGTGCAGCTCGTCGGGCAGATCGCCGGCGTCGAGGACCGCCCGTGCCGTGCGCAGGAGCTGGCGGCCCTGGGTCCGCGAGGCCGCCCGCAGGGCCGGCGACGGGATGCGGGCCGCCGCTTCGGCGTCGAGGCGGACCAGGTCGTGGGCCCCGCACGCGGCGGCCGCGGCCAGCGCGGCGGCCACCCGGCCGGCGGTCGTGAGCCGGCCGGCGAGGAACACACCGAGCGTGTCGACGCCCGTCACCCGTCCGGCCATGACCGCGGCCTCGATCCCGCCGGAGTGGGCGTGGCCGCCGGCGGGGAACCGGCCGTCGGTGAGGAGGAGCAGGTTCAAAACAGAAAGTACCGCTGGGCCATCGGCAGCTCGGTGGCCGGATCCGGCTCGACCACCTCGCCGTCGATGCGGACCGTGAACGTGTCGGGCTCGACGGTGATCAGTGGCAGGGCGTCGTTCCCCGGCATGTCGGCCTTGGTGCGCCGGCGGACATCCGCGACGGCGACGAGGCGGCGGCGGATCGCCAGGCGGTCGACCAGCCCGTCGTCGATCGCGGCCGGCGCCACGAACGTCACACTGGTCGCCGCCGCGGCGAGGGGCGACGCGCCGAACATCCGCCGGGGCAGGACGGGCTGCGGCGTCGGGATGGAGGCGTTGGCGTCGCCCATGGCCGCCCACGCGATCATCCCGCCCTTCAGCACCGCATGCGGTCGGACACCGAAGAACGCCGGCTCCCACAGCACGAGGTCGGCCAGCTTGCCCGGCTCGACCGAGCCGATCTCGGCGTCGAGGCCGTGGGCCACCGCCGGGCAGATCGTGTACTTGGCGACGTAGCGCCGGGCGCGGAGGTTGTCGTTGGTGGACGGGTCGCCGGCGAGCGACCCCCGCCGGCGCTTCATCACGTGGGCGGTCTGCCACGTGCGCAGCACCACCTCTCCGACCCGGCCCATGGCCTGGGAGTCGGAGCCGATCATGGAGATAGCGCCGAGGTCGTGGAGCACGTCCTCGGCGGCGATCGTCGACGGCCGGATGCGGCTCTCGGCGAAGGCCAGGTCTTCGGGCACCGCCGGGTTGAGGTGGTGGCAGACCATCAGCATGTCGAGGTGCTCGTCGATGGTGTTGACCGTGTGGGGCCGGGTGGGGTTGGTCGACGAGGGCAGCACGTTGGCGTGACCGGCGACGGTGATGATGTCGGGCGCGTGGCCGCCGCCGGCGCCCTCGGTGTGGTAGGCGTGGATGCCCCGGCCGGCGATGGCCGCCAGGGTGTCGGCCACGTAGCCGGCCTCGTTCAGGGTGTCGCTGTGCAGGGCAACCTGCACACCGGCCTCCTCCGCGACCCGCAGGCAGGCGTCGATCGCCGCCGGCGTCGAACCCCAGTCCTCGTGCAGCTTGAACCCGGAGGCGCCGGCCCGGAGCTGCTCCCACATGGACTCCGCCGACGTCGTGTTGCCCTTGCCGAGAAGCACGACGTTGATCGGCCACGGATCGAGCGCTTCCAGCATGCGGGCGAGGTGCCAGGCGCCGGGCGTGACCGTGGTGGCCTTCGAGCCCTCCGCGGGCCCGGTGCCGCCGCCGATGACCGTCGTGATGCCGGCGCCGAGCGCTTCCTCCAGGATCTGCGGGCAGATGAGGTGGACGTGGCAGTCGAGGGCGCCGGCGGTCAGGATGCGGCCGTTCCCGGAGATGATCTCCGTCGACGGACCGATGACCAGGGCCGGGTCGACGCCGTCCATGGTGTCGGGGTTGCCGGCCTTCCCGAGCGCGACGATCCGCCCGTCCCGGATCCCGACGTCGGCCTTGATCACGCCCCAGTGGTCGAGCACGACGGCACCGGTGATCACCGTGTCGGCCGCACCCTCGGCCCGGGTGGTCCGGGCCTGGCCCATCGACTCCCGGATGACCTTGCCTCCGCCGAACACCGCCTCGTCGCCGCCGGCGCTGCGGTCCTCGGTGATCTCGATGAGCAGGTCGGTGTCGGCCAGCCGGATGCGGTCGCCGGCGGTCGGCCCGTAGAGGAGCGCGTACCGGGCGCGACTCAAGTCCATTAGAGGGGCCCGCCGGCCTCACCCCGCAGCCCGGGGACGATGCGAGCGCCAGCCAGCGGCACCAGGTCGACCTCGCGCTCGATGCCCGGCTCGAACCGCACCGCGGTGCCGGCGGGCACCGCCAGACGTTGGCCCCACGCCGACCGGCGGTCGAACTCGAGGGCCGGGTTGGCCTCGGCGAAGTGGTAGTGCGACCCGACCTGCACCGGCCGGTCGCCGCCGTTCACGACGGTCAGGGTCGTGACCGGCCGGCCGGCGTTGATCGTGACCGGTCCGTCGCCGAGAATCACCTCCCCCGGCACCAACTGGTGACGATCGGACAGGCCAGAGCCTGTTCGATCGTCACCAGTTGCGGTGGGGGGCGTCACGGGATGGGGTGGTGGACGGTGACGAGCTTGGTGCCGTCGGGGAAGGTGGCCTCGACCTGGACCTCGGCGATCATCTCCGGCACGCCGTCCATCACGTCGGCGCGCGACAGCACCGTCCGCCCGGCCTCCATGAGATCGGCGACCGAGCGGCCGTCGCGGGCGCCTTCCATCACGAACGAGGTGAGCAGCGCCACCGCCTCCGGGTGGTTGAGCCGGAGGCCCCGGGCCCGCCGCTCCCTGGCCAGGCCGGCGGCCACGTGGATCATGAGGCGCTCCTGCTCGTGGACACTGATCCGCACGGATTCGACCGTAGGGTCCGGTCGTTTCCGGCACGTTTCCAAGTGACGACACGCTGATTACATCAGGACGTCGGGCACAATGGAGCCGATGGCAAATCGGCGGTGGCGGGCGGCGGTCGCCACGGTCATGCTTGCCTTCGCCGGATGTGGCGGCGGAGGCGGCGACTCGGCGGAGCCCGTCGACGACGTCGTCCGCCTCCAGCCGGGCGACCGGCCGGTCCGGTTCCGGCTCGACGGTGCGGTCTCGGAAGAGACGCAGCGCTTCACCGTCGAGACCCTGCAGTGGGCCCACGCCGATCTCGGCGACAGCGGGCCGCTGACGCTGCACATCTACAGCGACGCCGAGCGGTTCATCACCGCCTACACCGCCGAGTTCGCCATCTCCATCGAGGACGCCCGGCTCGAGCTTGCGGGGGGCCAGACCGCCTTCGCCGCCCCTGGCGGCCACATCTGGATCTACCTCGGCAATTACGAACAGGTGCCGGAGGAGGTCCGCCGCGAGGCGCTCTTCCACGAGTACAACCACACTCTGCAGGAGTGGCAGGCCGAGGTGCGGTTCCAGAGCCAGGACCGCGCCGAGCGTTCGTTCGTCCCCCGCTGGATGGTGGAAGGCTGCGCCGAGTACCTGGCGGTGAAGGCCGGCGCCCGGCGGGGATTCGTCGATGAGAAGCTGGAACGGATGTACGTCGTCGACGAGGCGACGCAGAGCAGCGAGGTGCTGCAGGATCTCGAGACCGCCGGCCAGGCCGGCTTCATCGGCGGGACCGGCGCCGCCTACACGGTCGGGTGGCTTGGGTGCGAGCGCCTGACCACCGTCCGGGGCGAAGACGCCGTGGCCCATGCCTTCTGGCTCTCGATGGCAAAGCAGCGCGACTGGCAGAAGGCGTTCGCCGAAGCCTTCGGCGTGACGCCGGCCGCGTTCTACAAGGACTTCGAGACCTGGCGGGCGACGCTCTGATCGAGTGTGCAATGTCGTACCGCAGCGGTACAACATTGCACACGCGGCGGGGGGCCTGCCCGGCTCATACGGCCAGGAGCCGGCGCACCGAGGAGTCGTCGGCCAGCTCGGACGTTGCGCCGGAGGCGACCACCTCGCCGGCGTCGAGCACCACGTAGCTGTCGGCCAGGCGCAGCGCGAACTCCACGTACTGCTCGACCAGCAGAATCGACAGGCCCCGGCTGGCGTGCAGCTCAGCGATGGCGTCTTCGATCTCCAGGATGATCGACGGCTGGATGCCCTCGGTCGGCTCGTCGAGGACGAGCAGGCGGGGACGCGTCACGAGGGCCCGGGCCAGCGCCAGCTGCTGCGCCTGCCCGCCCGACAGGAAGCCCGCCCGCCGGCCGAGCAACGGCTTGAGCCGGGGGAACAGGTCGAGCGCCTCGTCGACCGCGGCCTTGGCCGAGGCGCCGGCGCCGCTCGACTCCACCACCACGCCCAGGTTCTCGGCCACCGTCAGCTGCGGGAACGTCGGGTGGCCCTGGGGGACGTACCCGATGCCGGCCTTGACCCGCTCGTGGGGGCGCATACCGGTGATGTCGCGGCCCTCCCACGTCACCCGCCCCTTCGAGGGCTTCAGCACGCCCATCACCGTGTTCAGCAGCGTGGTCTTGCCCACGCCGTTTCGGCCCATGACGCACACCAGGCCCCCGTCGGGCACTTCCATGGAGACGCCGAACAGCACCTGGGTGCGCCGGTAGGCAACGTCGAGGTTCTCGACGACGAGCATCAGCCCACCTCCGCCGTGCTGCGCTTGTCCCGGCTGCGGCCGAGGTAGACCTCCTGCACCCGCTCGTCCGCCTGGACCTCGGCGACGGTCCCCTCGCAGAGGACCGAGCCCTCGTGCATGACCGTCACACAGTTGGCGAACCGGCGGAGGAACTCCATGTCGTGCTCCACGACGACGACCGTCCGCGTGCGGGCGATCTCGTGCAGGAGCTCCCCCGTCCGGGTGCGCTCCTCCTTGCTCATGCCGGCGACGGGCTCGTCGAGCAGCAGCAGGTGCGGGTCCTGGACGAGGAGCATGCCGATCTCCAGCCACTGCTTCTGCCCGTGCGAGAGCACTTCGGCCAGCCTGTCGGCCTGGTCGACGAGGCCGACGGTCGTCAGGGCGGCGTCGACTGCGTCGCTCACGCCCTTGCGCCGCCGAAGGAGCGCCCGCAGTGGCTGGCGGAAGTTGGCCGCGAGGTCGAGGTTCTCCACCACGGTGAGCTGCTCGAACACCGACGCGGTCTGGAACGTGCGACCGACGCCGAGCCGGACGATCTTGTGCTCGGGCAGCCCGAGAAGCGACTGGCCGGCGAAGGTCACCGTCCCGCCGGCCGGCGATGTGAGACCGGTGACAACGTCGATGAGCGTCGTCTTGCCGGCGCCGTTCGGGCCGATGAGGAAGCGCACCTCGCCCTCGGCGACGGTGAGGTCGAGGTTGTCGATGGCCCGGAAGCCGTCGAAGACGACCTCGAGATCCCGCACCTCCAGCAGCGTTGTCATCCGACCGCCTCCAGGACATTGGCCGGTTCGATCGTCATGGGCATGTCCGGAGCGGGAGCCCTGCGGCGGATCACGTCGCGGATGCCGGCCAGGCCCTTGGGGGCGAAGGCCACCACCAGGATGAACAGGGCGCCCTGGAAGTAGAGCCATCCCGACGCGAAGTGCTCTGACAGGCCGGTCTTGGCGTAGTTGACGAGCACGGTCCCGCCGATGGCGCCGACGAGCGTGGCCCGGCCGCCGACGGCGACACCGATCAGCAGCTCCAATGAAGGCACGATGCCCAAGGCCGCTGGCGACATGATGCCGACCACCGGCACGAACAGGGCCCCGGCCAGCCCGGCCATGCCCGCCGACACGGTGAAGGCCAGGACCTTCACGACCGTCGGGTTGTAGCCGAGGAAGCGCACCCGGTCCTCGCCGTCGCGCACCGCGATCAGGAGCCGGCCGTAGCGGCTGTGCACGAGCTGGCGGGCGACCAGGTAGACGATGGCCAGGCACACGGCGACGGCGAGGTAGACGTTGCGCTGGTTGGTGGGGTCGTTCAGGTCGTAGCCGAACATGGTCTTCATGTTCGTGAGGCCGTTGGTGCCGGCGGTGTAGCCCTGCTGGCCGATGAGCAGGATCACGAAGGCGGCGGCGAGAGCCTGGGTCAGGATGGCGAAGTAGGCGCCCCGGATGCGCTGGCGGAAAACGAGCGCGCCGAGGCCGGCGGCGACGCCCATCGGGATGAGCAGCACGGCCGGCAACGCGAACCACGCGTGCCGGAAGGGCTGCCAGAACGCCGGCACCTTCTCGAGCCCGTTGTACGACATGAAGTCCGGGAGCCCGTCCGGTCCCGCTTCCTGGAGCTTCAGGAACATGCCCATGGCGTAACCGCCGAGGCCGAAGAAGAGGCCCTGGCCGAGGGTGAGCATGCCGCCGTAGCCCCAGGCCAGGTCGATGCCGACGGCGACGATGGCGAAACAGAGGTACTTGGCCAGCAGGCCGAGCCGGAACTCCGACATGACCGCCGGCAGCACCACAAGACCGACGAACCCGATCAGCAGGAAGACGGCGCGCCCGTGCGTGCGCCGGGAGCGCAGCAGGGCGGTCACCGGGTCGCCGCCTTCGGCGGCAGCCCCGGCGAACCGCCGGCGCCCTGTGCTATTTGGTTCGCTCGCATTCGCTCGCTCACGTGAGGGCCCGGCTGCGCACGGAGACGAGGCCCTGGGGGCGCACCTGGAGCAGGGCGACCACGGCGACGAAGCAGAGCACCTTGGCCAGGCTGGCCTGGGTCTTGAACTCCACCAGCGACTGGATGACGCCCAGGCCGATGGCGGCGAACACCGCGCCCCGGAGCTGACCGAGGCCGCCGGCCACCACGACGAGGAACGCGTCGACGATGTAGGCGGTGCCCAGGCTGGGACCGATGGGACCGAGCAGGGTGAGGGCCACGCCGGCCATCCCGGCCAGGCCGGAGCCGATGAAGAACGTCCGCTGGTCGACGGCCTGGGTGGCGATGCCGCTGACCGCGGCCAGCTGGCGGTTCTGCATGACGGCCCGCATGCGCCGGCCCTGGGGCAGGCGGGTCATGTACAGCCAGATGCCGGTCACCGACAGGGCGACGAGGGCGATGATGAAGAGCCGGGCGTAGGGCAGCGTCGCGCCGGCGACGACGACGCCGCCGCCGAGCCACTCCGGCGCTTTGGCGTTGACGTTGGGGGCGCCGAAGATGTCGCGGGCCACCTGCTGGAGCAGCAGGCTGACGCCCCACGTGACGAGGAGGGTGTCGAGCGGGCGGCCGTACAGCCGCCGGATCAGCACCCGTTCGAGGACGAGGCCCATGGTCCCTGCCAGCGCGAACGCGACTGGCAGGGCCACGAGCAGGGACACGCTCTCGCCGAACACCCCGCCCACCATGTAGGCGGTGTAGGCGCCGGCCATGATGAGCTCGCCGTGGGCCAGGTTGATGACGCCCATCTGGCCGAAGGTGAAGGTCAGCCCGAGGGCGATGAGCAGCAGGACGGACCCGATGCTCAGGCCGGTGAAGACCTGCGAGAGGTAGATGTCCATGGTGATGTAGAGGTGCCGGCGGCTAGGAGAGGCCGGCGGCCCAGGGATAGCTCTTCAGGTACGGGTCCGGCTTGATCGGCGTCGGCGAGGCCGACACCTCCTTGATCAGGCCATCGGGCTGGACGACGCCGATCCGGGCCGTCTTGTAGATGTGCTGCGTGGCGCCGTCGATCGTCACCTTGCCCTCGGGGGCGTCGAAGGTGATGCCGTCCGCGGCCTTCTTCACCGCCTCGACCTCGGTCGTCCCCGCCTTGGTGACCGCCGCGGCCCACAGGTAGACCTGCACGTAGCCGGCCTCGATGGGGTCGTCGGTCACCCGGTTCTGCCCGAACTTCGCCTTGTAGGCGGCGACGAATGTCTTGTTCGCCGGCGTGTCGGTCGTCTGGTAGTAGTTCCACGCCGTCAGGTGGCCGGCGATGTTCTCGGCGCCGATGCCCCGGGTCTCCTCCTCGGCCACGGAGACCGACATGACCGGCATGGTGGCGGCGGTCAGGCCGCCCGACTTGAACTGCTTGAAAAAGGCGACGTTGCTGTCGCCGTTCAGCGTGTTGAACACCGCGTCCGGCTTGGCGTCCTTTAGCTTGTTGACCACGGTGGAGTACTCCGTGTGGCCGAGGGGCGTGTACTCCTCACCCACGATGGTGATCCCGTTGGCCGCGGCGTAGGCCTTGATCTCCTTGTTGGCCGTACGGGGGAAGACGTAGTCGCTGCCAACCAGGAAGATCTTGGTCTTGCCCTGGGCCTTGAGGTAGTCCATACCCGGGATGATCTGCTGGTTGGTCGTGGCGCCCGAGTAGAAGATGTAGGGCGACGTCTCGAGGCCCTCGTACTGCACCGGGTACCAGAGCAGCGCCTTGTTCTTCTCGAACACTGGCAGCATGGCCTTGCGGCTGGCCGAGGTCCACCCACCGAAGGTCGTAGCGACCTTGTCGACCGAGATCAGCTTCTGCGCCTTCTCGGCGAAGGTCGGCCAGTCCGACGCGCCGTCCTCGACCTTGGCCTCGATCTTCTTGCCCAGGACGCCGCCCTTGGCGTTGATCTCCTCGATGGCCAGCAGCTCGGCGTCACGCACCGACACCTCGCTGATCGCCATCGTGCCGCTCAGGGAGTGGAGGATGCCCACCTTGATGGTGCTGCCGCCGTCGGTCGCACCACCCGTCTGCCCGCTGCCGCTCGAGCTGTCGTTCGCCGAATCGCCGCACGCGGCGGCCACGACGGCCAGCAGCATGACAACGCCCACCCATTTCTTGGTTTTCAAGTCGGTATCCCCTCCATAGACGACGTTGGGGCCGAACCTAGGGAGCAGACGTTGCGTTCGGGCATCCGCCTCGTTCCATGAAGATGAAGGGATCCTGTCGGACTTGTGTACGCACGCGGCGGGTAGCGTCCGCCGCAAATGTCCGCCGCCCCCGACGCCGTGGCCCGGCGACTCCGCCGCCTCGCCGAGGAGCTCGAGGAGAGCGGCCTGCCACCACAGGAGCCCGGCGAGCTGCAGGAGATGCTCCTGCATGAGATCGACTACGCGCTGCGTCCCGTCGTCCACGAGCGGAGAGTGGCCAGCCTCGGCACCATCCTGGAGCCGAGAACCGATCCGGGGACATGGGCGGCCGGCGCCGCCCTCGACATCATGCGTGGTCAGATCGCCAACCAGCCGCTGTCGGCGGCGCGGCGCTTCGCCGACGGGCTCTCCAGCTGGGTCCTTCGCCGCACCGACGGGACCGACGAATGGGTCGTCTTCGACCGTCCCGCCGGCTCCGAGCGTGATCTCGTCGTCCTGGCCGAGGTCCTCGACGCGACACTCGTCCAGCGCCACCCCGCTGGGCCGGTCCGTGTCGTCGGGCGGTTCGGCGTCCTGCGCTGGCAGGGGCTGGCGTGGCACCACGAGCCGCCCGTGCGCAGCTGGATCGACACCGTCACCGCCAGCTCGGACCACGGCAACCCGGAGGTGCTCGGGGCCCTGCTCGAGTTCGCGGTCCACGACCTCGGATCACGGGGCATCGGCTCACTGCTGATCTATCGCTCGGACACCGATCCCGGGCCGCCGGTCGAGGAGCGGCTGCCGACGCCGCCCCGCCTGCAGATCCGGGAGGCATACCAGCTCGCGCCCCTCCGCCACGCCCTGGCCCAGATCGACGGCGCCGCCGTCTTCGACCGCGACGGTGCGCTGCGCCGGCTCGGTGTCCGGCTGGTGCCGAGCAGCGCGGCGGAGGAGGCCGTGGAGGCGTTCCGGGGCACCCGGCACACATCGGGCCGGCGCTACAGCTTCGACGACCCCGGGGCAACGGTCATCGCCGTCAGCGAGGACGGGCCGGTGTCGGTGCTGCGCAACGGCGAGGTGCTGGGCCGCTCCCCCGCCGACGACTGAGCACGGCGAAATCCTCAAGCTTTCTCCCGATGCCACCGATACGGCGGTGTGCTCCCAGCACGGTTCAGAAGGGGGACAAGGTGACACCGGTTGCATTTCATCCCCATCGGAGCGGATCGCGCCGCGACGCCCGCGCGCTCGTCCGTGCTCCGCGCCTCCGCGCCGGCGTCGTCGTCACCGCCCTCTTCGCCGGCATGGCCGCCCTCACGCCGGCGGTCACCGGTGCGGTCGCCCGGCCCTCCTCGGTCGCATCGGCGGACGTCGACCGTGAGCTCCGAGGGCTCACGACCGGCTCGGCGCAGGTCATCATCCAGCTGCGCGGCGACAGCGTCGCCGGCGAGCGGGCCGTCGCCGAGGCCGGCGGCACCGTCCGGCGCCACCTGCCCCTGATCAACGGCCTGGCCGCCACCGTCCCCGCCCAAGGCATCGCCACCCTCGCCACCGCGCAAGGCGTGCGGGCCGTCAGCCTCGACCGCCCGGTGAACGTCCAGGGGGGCGGGGACTCGGCGTCGCCCAACTCCGTCTACGACAAGGTCATGCGGGCCGACGACACCTGGGCGGCCGGCGCCACCGGCGCCGGCGTCACCGTCGCCCTGATCGACACCGGCATCGCCAACGTTGCCGACCTCGCCGGCCGCGTCCTCCCGGTCACCGACGACATCACCGGCGCCGTCACCGCCTGCGAGAACCTCTCCGGCGAGGCCGGCTGCGGTGACTCCTACGGGCACGGCACCTTCGTCGCCGGGATCATCGCCGGCGACGGCACCGCATCGAACGGCAAGTACACGGGCGTCGCCCCCGGGGCCAACCTCGTCTCGGTGAAGGTCGCCGGCCGTGACGGCTCCGCCGACGTCAGCACCGTCATCGCCGCCATCCAGTGGACGGTCTCGTTCAAGGACCGCTACGGGATCAAGGTCCTGAACCTCTCGCTCGGTACCGACAGCACCCAGACCTACCGCACCGACCCGCTGAACTTCGCCGTCGAGAAGGCGTGGGCGTCGGGGATCGCCGTCGTGGTGGCCGCCAGCAACCGGGGCCCGGCCGCCGGCACCATCTCCAAGCCCGGCGACGACCCGTGGGTCATCACTGTCGGTGCCATCGACGACCAGGGCACCCCCGGCCTGGGCGACGACGCGGTCCCCAGCTTCTCCAGCCACGGGCCCACGGCCGCCGACGGCCTGGCCAAGCCCGACGTCGTCGCCCCCGGCGCCCACATGATCTCGCTACGGGCCCCCGGCAGCGCCATCGACACCGAGTTCCCCAACTACATCGGTACCGCCTACCGCCGCGGCAGCGGGACGTCGATGGCGACCGGCGCCGTCTCAGGGGCGGTGGCCCTGATGCTCCAGGCCAACCCGGCCATGGCGCCCGACCGGGTGAAATACGCCTTGATGTCGACGGCACGGCCCGACGCCTCCACCGACCGCATGGCCGTCGGCGCCGGCCTGGTGGACGTCTACAACGCCTCCTACAGTGCCCCCGCCGGCACAGCCAACCAGGGTCTCGACCGTTCCACCGGCCTGGGCAGCCTGGACGCCAGCCGGGGCTCGATCCGGGTGCGGACCACAGGAGTGCTCCCCAGCCCCGTCATGGGCCTCCTCACCGCCCAGCTCCAGCAGTGGCGGCCTCAGACCTGGACCACCACGCCGTGGACCGGCTCGTCCTGGTACGGGTCCTCGTGGTACGGCAGCTCGTGGTACGGGTCCTCGTGGTACGGGTCGTCCTGGTATGGATCCTCCTGGTACGGCTCCTCCTGGTACGGCCAGTTCGAAGGGTCCTCGTGGTACGGTTCGTCTTGGTACGGCTCCTCCTGGTACGGAGCCTGGGAGTAGCAGATGTCACTGCCTCCGAAGGTCCGGGCCACCGTCGTCGGCTTCTCGCTGACCGGCGCTGTGACCCTTGTCGTGGCCGCCGCACTCGTGCCGTCGCAGGGCCTCGGCCCGGCCTACGAGCTGGTGCCTTTGACCATCCTGCTCGCTCTGGGCTGGGCGTTCCCCCTCCTGGTCCTGCGGCGGGAGGAGACCGAGGCGTTCCAGCTCGACGAGGCGTTCTTTGTCGCCATGGCCCTCCTCCTGCCGGCGCCCGGGACGATCGGGGTGTTCTTCACCGCCATGGTGGTCGGCAACATCGTCCGCCGGCGGCCCCTGACGAGGGCGGCGTTCAACATCGGCCAGACGCTCACCGCGGTCGGTCTGGGGTTGGCGACCATGCACGTCCTCACCCCCCTGGACGGGGGGACACCGACACCGCTGGACGCCGGCGCCGCCATCATCGGTGCCGGCGTTTTCCTGCTCCTGAACACCGCCGCCGTCTCCCTGGTGATCTCCCTCAACGAGCACCGCCGGCCGATGCAGGTGGTCCTCGAAGGCCTGGACCTCCGGGTGCTGGTGTGGGCCGGCGGCACCGCCCTCGGGTTGCTGACCGCCATCGGCGGCGCCGGGCGGTCCTGGGCGCTGGTCCTCGCCGCCATCCCGATGGCTGCACTCAACCTCGTCCTGCGCGAGCACGCCAATGCCCGCCGGCAGAGCCAGCGGGCCGAGGAGCTGTTCGCCGCCGCCGGCCAGATCCACGCCTCCGTCGACCTCGCCGAGGTGGAGCGGGCCGTGGTCCTGGCCAGCACGTCGCTGCTGCGCTGCCGGCACGCCCGCATCGACGCCGGCGGTCCGAACAACGGCGAGATCGGCGTCGCCATCCCGGGCTCGATCCCGTCCCGGTGGCTGGTCGTCGGGCAGCCGCTGGGCTTCAACCCGCTGGGCGACACCGACCTCGAGATGCTCGGCGTCGTCGCCGGCATTGCGGCGCGAGCCATGCAGAACGCCGGCTACCTGGTCCGGGAGCAGGAGATCCGGGAGAGCCTCGAGGAGCTCAACCGGGTCAAGACCGACTTCGTGTCGTCGGTGTCGCATGAGCTGCGGACGCCGCTCACCAGCATCCTGGGATACGTCGAGATCCTCGGGGACGGGTTCGGTGGCGACCTGACCGCCGAGCAGGCGCGCATGCTGGGGATCGTCGGGCGCAACGCCGAGCGCCTGCTCGGGCTCATCGAGGAACTGCTCTTGATGGCCAGCCTCGAATCCGGCACCATGCGCCTGTCTCTGGCGCCGGTCTCGGTGCGGGCCCTGCTGAACGACGTCTACCAAGCCGTCGTGCCCGACCTGTCGGCCCGCGCCCTCGACGTCGCCGTCGACGTGGCCGTCGACGCCGACATGATCACCGGCGACCCACGCCGGCTGGATCGCGCCCTCCTGAACCTGTTGACCAACGCCATCAAGTTCACACCCGACGGCGGCCAGGTCCGGATCTCCGCCCGCCGCGCCGACCAGTTCGTGCACATCGAGGTGGCGGACACCGGTCTCGGCATTCCGCTGGAGGACCAGCCCAAGATCTTCGACCGCTTCTTCCGGTCGTCGTCGTCGGCCCACCTTGCCCTCCCTGGGACCGGGCTCGGCCTGTCGATCACCAAGATGATCATCGAGGGCCACGGCGGGTGGATCACGGTCTCGTCGATCCCCGGCGAGGGGACCACCATCACCATCAGCCTCCCGCTGGTGGCGACCGCGCAGCCCACGCTGCCGGTCGCGCCGCCCAAGGCGCCGGTCCGCAGCTAAACCGCACGCCCACACCGATGACGACCCGCCGGCTCAAGCGGTGACGCCGAGCACGATCCGCGGCGATCTGATCGGATCGAGCCAGCGGAGGACCTCCACCAGGCGGCCGGCCGGCAGGGAGACGCAGCCCGCGGTGGGACCGCCCGTGGACACGTGGAGGAAGATCGCGCTGCCGAGCCCCGGCGTGCGGGCGGTGTTGTAGGCGATCACCGCGCCGTGGTCGTAGGCCGGGCTGACGTACATCGGCTCGGGCTCCACGCCGGCGTCCTGCTCGTCGACGTCGACCCAGGTGTTGTAGCGGGGGCTGGCGGGATCGTCGTCCCAGACGATGGAGCGGTCGGTCACCCGCCGGTAGGGAAACTGCACACCGGGGTCGGGGGCGACGCCGAAGAGGAAGTCGAACCCGTACACGCCCGACGGCGTACGGCCGTCGCCCTCCCGCTTCTCGCCGGGCGGGGCGATGCCGCGGGTGCCGACATTGGCCGGCCACGGCCCGAAGGCCACCGCCCATCTGTCCCCCTGCCGCTCGTACGCGGTCAGCGTGGCGGTCGTCGCCCCGTACCGGGTGGCGGTGACGACGATGGCCTGGCCGGCGGAACCGGCCCGGGCCAGGGCCGGGTCGGCGGTAGGTGCGGTCGTGGCCGGCCCGGAGGTGGCCGGCCCGGAGGTGGCCGGCGCCGCCGTCGTGCGGGGGATGGATGTAGTCGGAGGAGCGGTGGTGGTGGTCGGGAGGGCTGTCGTAGGGGTTGGGTTCGGCGCAGCCGTGGTCGTCGGCTCTTCGGACAGCGTCGTTCCGGGGGCGCCGGCCTCGCCGGGTGACCCCGGCCCACAGGCGGCGACGAGGAGGACGGCGAGGAGCGCGACGGCCGCCCGGCCGCAGGAACGTCGCATGAGTCACTACTTTAGGAAGCGGTGAGCAACCGTCGGCCGGCGTGGATGGCGATCGCACTGCTGGCCCTCGTTTCCGCGGCGTGCGGGAGCTCCCCGGCCACGACGGCGGCGACGCCGACGCCGACCTCCACCGAGCCGCCGACGACCCAGCCGCCGACCACCCTGGCACCGGCGACAACCCAGGCGCCGACGACAACCACTGCGGCACCGGCACCGACGACGACCCGGCCGGCGACCACGACAACCGCCAGGCCGGCGCCGGCGACCACGGCGGCCCCGGCCGGCCCGGCGTTCACCTCGAACACCATCCGGGTGACAGCCGCCGACCTCCCCTCGTCGTGGCGCCCCGGCTGCCCGGTCGCCCCCGCGGACCTCCGCAAGCTGGAACTGTCGTACTGGGGGTTCGACAGCCAGCCCCACAACGGGGCCCTCGTCGTGCACGCCTCGGAGGCCGACTCGGTGACCGACGTCTTCCGGCGCCTCTACGAGCGCCGGTTCCCCATCCGGCGCATGGAGCTCATCGACGTCTACGGCGGCAGCGACGACGCCTCCATCGCCGCCGACAACACCTCGGCCTTCAACTGCCGGAACGCGGTGGCCTCCGGGCCCCCGACCTGGTCGGCCCACGCCTACGGCAAGGCCATCGACGTGAACCCGGTGGAGAACCCCTACATCCTCGACGGCGAGGTCCTGCCGCCGTCCGGCGCGCCTTTCATCGACCGCAGCAACGCACGGCCGGGGATGGCCGTGCGGGGCGGGGAGCTCGTCGCCGCCTTCGCCGCCGGCGGCTGGTCGTGGGGCGGCGTATGGGCCAACCCCGACTACCAGCACTTCTCGGCATCGGGGAACTAGTGCGAACCAGAGGCGTCCTGCTGCTGGCGGTGGCGCTCGCCGCCGGCGCCTGCGGTGGCGGGGACTCGTCGGGCGGTGGCGCCGACCCGGTGTCCACCGCCGAGGATCCCGGCGTGGTGCTGGTCAACTCGCAGTACCCCGAGCTGCCGGTCGACGGCCTGAAGTCGAAGTACCTCCTCGACACGGGCGATCACCTGACCCACGTGCTGTCCTTCGTCGACGGGCTCCGGATCGACGAGAAGGCGGCGGTCGAGGCGCTGCGGTACTTCGAGCAACTCCGCCGGGAGGTCGTCCTCGAGGTCGAGGGTGAGGCGCCGCTCACCTACAACGTGCGGCCCCGCAACTACCCCCAGCGCTACGTCGTCATCGTGCCCGACGGCGCGCCGCTGCCCCGGTGGGCCGGCCGGCAGGAGGAGGGACGGTCGTTCGCCTCCACCCGCCCTGTGAACGTCGACCACGCCGTCACCGTCGTCCGGGTGGCGGCCAAGCCGTTCGTGCTCGGCGCGCCGTTCGAGGCCATGGCGCCGGCCACCCAGCTCGACTCGGTGTTCCTGGCCGGCGCCTGCGCCCGGTCGGCGTCGATCACCACCGCCGAGGACGCGGCGTACAAGTACGGCGCCAACATCCACAACCAGGGCGAGGGCGTCATATGTGGCGCCGAGACCCGCCTGCTCGCCGCCCGGCAGCTGCGCATGGCCACCGCCGCCGCGGCAGAGATGGCCGCAGCCACCCGGACCCCTCCCCCGCCGGCCCGTGGTCCGACGCTCGTCGCCCCTGCCTTCGACGAGCGCCGCTACACCGGGCTGCCGGCGCTGACCCCGATCTTCACCCTGCCGTAGACCTCACCGGCGTGGCTACAGTGCCCGCCGTGCGCACATCTCGCCTCATGCCCAAGGTGCTTCTGTCCGTGGCTGTCGCCGGCGCGGCGATGGTCGCCATGTCCGCCGGCCCGGCCGCGGCAGCGACGTCGACCCTCCAGCTGGTGGCACCGATCTCGCAGCCCTATCCCTCCGCCCCGTTGGCGTTCTCCGGCTCCGGTGACTTCACCGCCGCCGGCCGGCTCGTGGACGTCCAGATCCCGCCGGCCGCGACACCGAACACCTCCACCAGCGGCTGCGAAGCCGCCGACTTCGCCGGTTTCCCCGCCGGGTCGATCGCCATCATCCAGCGGGGGACGTGCACGTTCGCAGTGAAGGCGGCGAACGCCCAGGCGGCCGGCGCCGTCGCCGTCGTCATCTTCAACGAGGGTCAGCCCGGTCGTACCGACGTCGTCCTCGGGACGCTCGGCGGGCCGGGCATCACCATCCCCGTCGTCGGGACTACCTTCGCCGCCGGCGAGCAGCTCTTTGGACTGGGGCAGGGGATCGTCCTCAGGGTGGCCGTCATCCCGTCGGCCTGCGACGCGCCGCCCGCCACCGGCACGCCCGTCACCGGCAAGAACGTGATCGTTGCCCAGCCCGGCACCGTCACCGTGGGTACCGAGGGACCCGACGTCATCTACGGCACCACGGGCCCCGACCGCATCGCCGGCGGGGGCGGCGACGACCTCATCTTCGGGCTCGACGGCGCCGACCAGCTCGTCGGCGGCGACGGCGCCGACACCCTCTGCGGTGGCGCGGACGACGACGACCTGTCCGGCGGAGCCGGTGCCGACGAGCTGGCGGGGGACCTCGGGTCGAACCGGCTGGCGGGTGGCGAGGGCACGGACACCTGCAGTGGGTTCACCACCGCGGCCTCCTGCGAGATCCAGAGCGGGGCCGTCGGGCCTTAGCTCAGAGGTGCAGGGCGCCGCCGGAACGCTGACGCACGAGGGCGTCGACGGCGTCCCGGTCGATGAACCCGATGGCGACGGAGACCTCGTTGACCAGGGCGCGGCCCTGGCGGGCGAAGTCGCACCGGTAGGTGATGCAGCCGCCGTCGAACGCGTAGGACCGGACGGCCTTGAACCGGTCGACGACCGAGATGATCCGCTCGTACCGCTGGGTGCCGGGCTCGTCACTGGGGATCTCGGTGGCGCCCACAACGTCGCAGCGCGGCTCCAGGAAGACCTTCACCGCCGAGATACCGGCCCGGTCGGAGTCCAGGGTGAAGCGGGTCTGCCCGTTGCGCACCGACATCGAGGCGAAGTGCCACCCGGCTGGGTAGCTGGAGATGCACGGGACCTCGGTCGCGGTCGGCACCGACTGGGCCACCAGGGCGAGGGTGTCGGCGCCCTTCGGCACGCACGTGGGCGCCGCCTCGCCCTCCACCGCCCCGCAGCCGGCGCCGGCCACTACCAGCGCGGTCACGAGGACGAGACATCGCACGCCCCTCACAGGAGGCTCACCTGGGCGAACAGGCTCACGGTCAGGAGCAGGGTGACGAGGGTGCCGATCAGGACGGCGGCGATAAGGCCGTTGACCAGACGGAAGGTCTGCTGCTCCCGCGGTCCGATGCTATGCCGCCGGATCGGGACGAGCGTGGCCGCCAGGCCGGCGATGCCCGCCGCGGTCCGAAGCCGACCGTTCACAGGCTCTCCGGCGCGAGGCCGGCGGGCGGGGGCACGACGGCGCCGGCGGCGAGCGTCGACCGCGCCCGGCGCTCCCGCAGCTCTTGGAGCAGCGCCGGCCACCCGACGGCGAGGGTGACGCCGAGGAGGGTGCCGGCGAGCACGTCGGAGAGCCAGTGGACCCCCAGGTAGGTCCGGCTGAGGGCCATGAGGCCGGCGAACACTGAGGCATACACCTCCCACCGCCAGCGCCTCGGGCCCGGTGGGAGGGTCACGATCACGATCCCGACCGCGGTGACGGCACCGGCGACCGCGTGCCCCGACGGGAACGACCAGCTGTGGGTGGCGAGGAGCCCGCCGACCGGACGGGGTCGCTCGTAGACCCCCTTCAGGAACCCGATCAGGAGCTCGGATGTGACGACGGACGTCAAGAACGCGCTCAGCTGCAACCAGCGCCGGCGCACGCCGAGCGCCACCATCACCACCACCCGGATCGGCCAGTTCACCCACACACTGCCGGCGAAGGCCAGCGCCTTGGCCAACGAGACGAGGGGGTCGACCCGTGCGCTGACCATGACGTCGAGGAACCAGTCGTCGACGTGTTGCACGAACCCGCGGTTCGGGTCCGTTCCCACCAGCAGGAGGACGACGGCGGTGAGCACGGCGCTGACGCCGACGAGCCGGAGGGCCCGGCGGTGGTTGAGCAGCACGTTATGTGGCGCCAGTGACGGCGGGCTCGTCGGCGGGCAACGGCGGGAGCGGCGGCGCCGAGTTCCGCCAGGAGGTGTTCCGGCGCCAGTACAGGTAGGTCAGCAGGCCGAGCGGGATCGGCAGCAGGTAGGTCAGGCCCCGGAAGACGAGCACCGCCCCCACCACCTCGGCTTCGTCCCCGCCGGCGGCGGTCAGGGCGGCGATGAGGCCGAGCTCGACCACCCCGAGCCCACCGGGCGTGATCGGGATGGCGGTCAGGAGCCGGACGAAGGCGAAGGCGGCCAGCACCTCGGCCCAGCCGACCTCGTCGTCGGAGACTCCGATGTGGCGGAGGGCAACCAGCAGGACGAGGTGGAGCGAGAGGTGGCTGACCAGAGTCGCCACCGTCAGCCGTTTCCACGCGTCGCTCACGAGCCCGATGGTGCGGGCCCGGAACTTGACCATGGCGTCGCCCCATCCCTCCAGCGGCTCCTTCGCCAGCCGCCGGCGGACGACGGACATCCACCCGGCCACGCGGTCGCCGGCGGCTCGGGCGAAGGCCTCCCGGCGCAGGGCCATGGCGAACAGCGTCACGCAGCCGACCAGGGCGGCGATGCCGAAGACGCCGGCCGTCAGCCGGCCGGCGCCGACGTCGCCCTGCAGGGAGACCAGGGCGAGGGCCAGCACGGGCAGCCCGAGCTTGGCGAAGTTGTTCCACAGCCCCGACACGACCACCGACAGCGTGCTTCGCGACCGCGAGAAGCCCCAGGAGCCGAGCATCCCGTGGGTGAGGCCGACGGCGACGGCACTGCCCCCGGGGACGGCGTTGGCCACGGCCGTGGTGGACTCGACCAGCACCGCGGCCTGCGGGTAGGTCAGCCCCGGCGTGGCCGCCACGATGACCATCCAGTACGTCATCAGGTTCCAAACTGCGACCAGTCCAAGGGTGGCCAGCTCCAGGCCGGTCATCGACGAGACGGCGGTGCGCACCTCGGAGAAGTCGGCGGCCGACCCCAGGACATAGGCGAAGATCGGCACCGCCAACCCGAGCGACACCGCGATGCGCAGGATCTGGCGGAGCCGGCGAGGCTTCCGTTCGTCATCCCTTCGCGGCACCGCGGTCCCTCGTGTCCTCGCCGGCCCGATCGGGATGGAGCGTACCGCCGGACCTGCACCTACTCCCGGGTGGCGCCGCCCCAGCCCACGCCGCGCTCGGCCAGGACCGCAGCCAGCACGGTCGGCCGGTCCGTCATGATCCCGTCGCTGCCGGTGTCGATGGCCTGTTCGATCTCGGCCCGATCGTCGAGTGTCCACACGTGGACGGCCAGCCCCGCCTGGTGGGCCGCGTCGACGAGCCGGCGGTCGGCGAACAGCTTCCCTTTGCGCCGCAGCGGTGGCTGGATGGCGACGGATGCGGGGAACCGCAGGGGGAACCTCACCCGGGAGGCCAGCCAGAAGGCGAACAGCCCCACCGGGCTCGGGGCCACCCGCACCCCGCGCGCGCGGAGCCGGAAGAGCCACAACGCCCAGGGCCGGATCGACACCACGATGATGTCGTCGCGGCCCAGCCCCTTGAGGGCCTTGGCCAGCGGCAGGGCGCCCCGCCACCGCTTGATCTCCAGGTTCAGCGGGACGCCGGGGAACCGGGCCAGCACCTCGTCCAGCGTGGGGATGCCGAGGTCCGGGGTCCTGGGGCCGGGACCGTCGTTGCGCAGCGGGTACCGCTCGGGCGGCGCGCCGTCCACCGCCACCTCGCCCTCGGCCCACTGGTGGGCGGCGTCGAGGGTGCGGAGGTGGTCGAGGGTACTAGTCGAGATGCTCCCCTCCGCACCGGTCGTCCGGCGGAGCTCGTCGTCGTGGGCCACGACGAGCTTGCGGTCCTTGGTGCGGTGAACGTCAAGCTCGAGGCCGTGGGCTCCTGCGTCGAGGGCCCGCTGCATGGCGCAGAGCGTGTTCGACGGTCCCTCGCGGGCGCCGCCCTGGTGGGCCCAATGGAACACCCGCCGTTCGAGCCAGGGGTTGGCGGCCACGGCGCGAACGGTACCCCTCCCCCGATCTAGACGCCGGCGGCCACCCGCGCGACGGCGTCGCGCAGCACCTCGGGGTCGGCGCCGTGGTCCCGGGCCAGCCCGTGGAGGTCGACGTCGGCCTCCTCCGAGTCCAGCAGCGCGGTGAGGACCCGGTACGGGGCGGAGTGAGGCACGAACAGCGCGTCGCGGAACAGTCGCGTCCACAGCCGCGCCGGGGCGTCTTCCAGCCCGCCGGCGTAGTGGTCGTACGCCCGGGCCAGCCGCTCGACCCGCTCCTCCCACCGGAGCGGCGATCCCGCCTCGGCCACGCCCTGCTCGTACCGGCGGAACAGCAGCAGCGCCGAGGTCAGCGCCTCCTGCCACGGCAGGTCGTCGACCGGCTCGCCGAGCGTCGCCGGTTCCGCGGCGCGGGGTCGACCGGTGGCGACGGTGGTCACCCCGCCGTCGACCCGCATGGGCGACCCGTAGCCCTCCAGCGGCCGCGTCCCGGCCAGGCCCGACACCTCCGTGCCCAGACCGGGGCGCAGCCCGCCCACCCGCTCGACCACCGTCTCCCAGTGCGGGTAGGCGGCGACGAAGTCGGCGGTGAGCTGCTTCACGTCGTCGAGGGTCAGGAGCTGCTCGTCGGCCATGCGGTGGTAGCGCTCCACGTCCTTGAACTCGCCCACGACGGTGCGCAGCTCGCTCAGGACCTCGGCGCTACGGGGGTCGCTCTCGGCCCGCGCCACCCACCAGAACTCACCCGTCTCGTCGAGGTAGGGCGCCAGCGCCTCCGCCAGCGCGCTCACCGCGCTCATGCTGGCCTTGGCCTCGGCCCGCAGGCCCTCGATGCGCTCGGCCGTCTCCAGCTCCACATCGGCCGCCGGCGCGCCGGTGAACAGCGACGACATGGCCGCCCACAGGTACGGGGGCTCCCGGAAGATGCGGCCGTTGAAGGAGTTGACGATCTCCGACATCAGGTTGCCGCGGCCGGCCTTCACGTTGCGGGTGTGCAGCACCGGGGTGTGGGTCAGGAAGCAGGACCCCGGGCCGTGCGCCGCTTCCAGCTGCCACAGGTGGAAGATGTCCTCGCCCCGCCCGCACACCGTGAGGAACGGGATGGGGCTGGCCAGCACCTGGGTCCCGAAGCTGGTGTTGCCACCCGGCATGCCGGCGAAGGCCCGCATCTCCTCGACCAGTCGCTCGTCGCCCGGGGCAACGTCGCCGTCGGTCCACGGGTGGTAGATCTGCACCTGGTTGTCGTACTTGCCGCGGAAGGTACCGACCAGCGTGCTCACCAGGAGCAGGAACTGGTCGGACATGGTCTCCACGTCCTCGCCCTCGCGGGGGAGGCGCTCCAGGGTGTCGGGCTGGTCCCAGGGACGGAAGCGGGTGATGTCCGCCTTGGGCGAGAGGATGGCGGCGGCCTGAGGGGCGTGCTCGCGGGCCAGGCCGAGGGTCGTGTGCATGATCCCCCACGCCACCCAGAACTTCTCGACGCCTTCCAGGGCGTCGTTGGTGTAGCCGCCGCCGCCGACGAGGACGCGCGGGTCGTCGAAGATGCCGCTCTTCTGGTCGAAGTAGTTGTAGACGTGGCGCTTCGACAGCGTCCCGGCCCGCGTCAGCACGAGCGCGCCCAACTCGTTGTCCTGGTCGAGCCAGGTGAAGACCGGGTCCTCCAGGGCGTGCTCGCGCCGCTCGACCAGCCCGGCGAGGCGGAGGAAGTTCCGCAGCCGCCCGTAGGGGATGCCCTTCTCCCCTGGCTTGGCCACGCCGGCCAGGTCGTTGACGTCGAACGGCTCGCCGGCGAAGACGTCGTCGTTGAGCCGGGCGAGGAAGGCGTTGCGCCGCTCCAGGCCCCACTCCGAGATGCGCACGCCCGACCGGGCCGCCTCCGCGTAGATCTCCTCGTTCCGGGCCCGGGCCTCGCCGGTGCTGTCGTCGCTCACCACCACGTGCACGGGCCGCCCGTAGGCGAACCCCATCAGCTCGTGATTGACGCTCAGCAGCAGGCGCTGCAGGTCGGTCGGCGAGTGGAACGTGCCCACCAACAGGACGTGGTCGGAGCGCTCGTCGGCGATACCGTGCGCAACCCGGAAGTCCTCGATCATCCGCCACACCTGCTGCTGGCGCTCGACCAGTCGCTCCGGGTACTGCTGGGCGACGGCCAGCCGCTTGTAGATGGCGGCCGACTTCTCCAGGAAGTCGACGGCGACGTGCGCGTCGGTCGACGCGATGTCGGCGGCCAGGCCGACCAGGCCCTCGGCCCGCTGGTACAGCTGGAAGGAGCGGACCAGGACGAGCGCCTCCTGCAACGTCAGCAGCTCGCGCCGGCGGTCGCCGGTCTCCTCGGCCGACAGGCCGTGACCGGCAAGGGCGGCGATGAAGGCGTGGGCCTCGATGACGCCGGCGTCCTTGCCCTCGTCGTCGAGTTGGGCCACGAACGACCGCACCGCGTGCAGGTCGCGCCGCAGGTCCGAGCCTTCCGGCGCTCTCGCTTCGAGGTCCCCGAGAAGCTCGGCCGACGACCGACGGGGCGCGGCGTCCTCCAGCCAGGCCGCGTCGGGGGCGGCGTCGGGCGCCCAGTCGAACGGCGCCAGCATGGCCTCCAGGCCCCGGGCGACGACGCCGCGGTTCCACACCGCGCGGGGGAACAACCACGGGTAGCCGACCCCCGGCGCCAGCAGGCCGCGGATGCGGCCGGGGTCGACGTCGTTGCGGAGGGCAATGTCGTGCAGCGCCCGGGCCCGGCCGATGTCGTCGAGCGCCCGGGGACGGGCGACGGCGTCGAGGTCCGCGGCCCCACGGAGCAGGTCGCAGGCCTCGTGGGCGGCCATCTTCTGGTTCAACGGCACCTTGCCGGTGTCGAACACCACCTTCGAGGCGATGCAGGCCCACGCCGCGCCACGGTCCCCCATGTCGTCGGCCACCGCGAGCCAGGCGCGGTATGCCTCGCGCCACAGCGTCTCCTCGCCGACGAGCGTGCCGGCGGCGCGCTCCGCGGCCACCCAGGCCCGGGCCTGGGCGACCACCCGCTCCACGGCTCCGCTGTCCAACGGTGGGGTCGTCGGGACTGACACGTCATTCTTCACTGCGGCCTCCTGGTCGAGATGGGGCGCCGGCGCGACGGGCTGGGCACGTCGCGGCCGACGGGTGGGAAGAGGGACGAATGCGGTGGGGACGGCGAGGGCGCCGGCGGCCTGGCCGGCGCCTGCCGCCGGCGTGCCGGGGCAACCGACTCGGCACGGCGCACGAGTAGCTCGGCGTAGCGCAGCAGCGTGCGGGTCTTGACCGCCGGCGACACGACCTCGGACCGGATGGTCCAGATGACGTCGGTGACCGCCGGCGCGCCGGCGAGGCCGGCGAGCTCGGGGACGAGGTGGCGGAACAGGTGCTCGCCCTGGACCGTGTCGTACAGGTCGATCCCCATGCTCTCGGCCTTGGCCCAGCCGGCGAGCAGCCCCCGCAGGCCGGGCCTGGCCCGGTGGACGACGGCGCCGCCGTGCCAGTAGTGGAAGCCCGCCCGGCCGGGGGCCCCGTCGAGCAGGGCGGCCACGTCGGCGGCGTCAAGGGTGTCCAACCACGCGAAGGTCGTCTCGGGGACGACGACCTCGTAACAGTTGGTGGACAGCACGTCGCCGGCCGCCGAGGAGACCCGGGCCCGCAGGAAGTACGTCCCACCGGGGAGATCGTCGGGCAGGCGGGCCCCGACGCCGGCGCCGGGGCCCGCCTCAAACTGGGCGACCACGGAGCCGGATTGGGCGGCGAGGTCGACCCTGTGCTCCGTGAGCACGTCGCCCACCCGCCGGCCCGCCGCGTCCTCCGCCCAGACGGTCACCGTGGCGCCGGCGAGGGCGACCGAGGTGTCGTTGGCCACGATCATCGCCGCGCCGGCCCACGGCTCGCCGGAGAAGCGGCCCTGGTCGGCGGGGTCGGTGGCGAACCAGGGATCCGCCGGGAGTTTCACCGGCGACCGCAGCGCCTGGGGCAGGGTGACGCGGACCGGCTGGTTGCTCTCCAGATACGCCCGGTAGGCCTTCTTCGGCGTCCAGGCCGCGTCGACGACGCCCCAGGTCGGCGCCTCCCAGTCGGCGTCGCGGAACATGAAGCTGAACCAGCCGGTGACGGGGCCGGTCACACCCGCGTTCAGATAGTGCTCGATGGCGTCCTTGTGCAGCCGGTACTGCCGGTCCTGGCCGGCGGCGACGAAGCCCTCCAGGGTCGGCGCCGGCCTCCACAGGCCGAACCAGAAGTTCTCGCCCTTGAAGCCGCCGTAGTGGAGGACGTCGAGCAGGAGGACGGCCAGCCGCAGCGACAGCAAGCCGGATGCATCTGCCGGCGTGACGGATACCCGTTCGGCCCGCCGGATCCGCTCGGTCAGCTCGTGCAGGTCCCAGAGCAGCGCCCAGTCGAACGCCTTGAGCGCCCGGTCCCAGCTGCCCCGCCCGAGGACCTGCACCGCCTCATCGAGGGTCTTGGTGGCCTGCGCCCAGTCCTCGGCGCCGGCGGCCACCCATTTTGGGTCGTTGCGGATTCGAGCTAACACGGCGCGGACCCGGTTCTCGCCGAGCAGCTCGCGGAACAACTCGACGTTCGGCATGGCCTGGATGCCGAACTCGGTGGGCATGTTCCGGTGCCGTGAGATCCGCCGGCCGTGGACCTCCTCATCGAGGAACCGGGCGGGCAGGGTCGCGAAGCCGTTGTCGTCCCGAAGCGGGTAGAACTGGCCCGGATAGGCGTGGTTGCCGCTGGCGAAGGTGGTCGCCCACCGGTAGGGGTCCGCGTCGCGCACCACGGTGTGCAGGTCGAAGTCGAACAGCCGGTTGTCGACGTCCTCGGACACCCGCATGTCGGGCTCGTTGTGCACCTCGTACGAGACCACGGACGGGTCGTTGGCCAGCAGGGCGGCCATGGCCCGGACCTGGGCGGTCATGCGCTCGACGACCTCGTGGGACTGGTCGTATGTCCACTGCAAGGGGAACATCTGCACGACCAGGAACCCGCGGCGGTTGGCCCGCTCGTAGAAGCGCCGGGGGGCGACCAGGTTGTGGACGAGCACGGCGTTGAACCCGCCGGCGCGGAGTAGCTCGAAGTCGAGGTCGACGCGCTCGTCGGAGTACTCGCTGAGCCAGTACGTCGGCAGCAGGTTCGTGCCACGGACGAACACCGGCCGGCCGTTGACGATGAAGGCGCCGTCCGAGCCCGTCGACTCGCCGATGGCGCTCACGGACAGGGTGCGGAAGCCCGTCTCGACCGTCGTGGCCTGCGCGCCCGCCCCGTCGACATCTACGACCGCGGTCACCCGGTACAGGTGCGGGAACCCGTGGTCGGCCGGCTCCCACAGCCGGACGGGCGCCAGGGTGCCGGACAGGACGATGTCGTTGTCGCCCGGCGCCAGCCGGACGTTCTTGACGAGCTCATGGCCGGCGCCCTCGAAGTTGGCCGGCTCCACCACGAGCCGGACCTGCGCCGGCACGCGGCCCGGCGTGGCGTTGCGAATCGTGAGGTTGGTCCGGGTCGCCACGCGGTACCCCTCGCCCGTGCGGTCCGCGGTCGTGGAGAGGGTGGTCACCCGGAGCGTGCCGTGACGGACGTGCACCGCGCCGGGGACGCGCAGCGTGACGTCGTTCCAGATGCCCCCGGTGTTGCCGTCCTGGCTGGTGATCGAGCTCCAGGCACCGCCGCGCTTGGCGTCGTGGTGCCCCAGCGTCCCCTTGACGAGCGTCTTGCGGTTCGGGAAGGCGGAGGTCGGCGAAAAGTCGTGCCAGCCCGAGGTGACGTGGGTGCCGGGCCCGGACGGGTCGATGGGCGAGGTCACCGCCACCCGCAGCACGTTGACGTCGCCGGCGCGCAGGTACGGCGCCACGTCGAAGGTGAAGGGCTCGAAGTAGCCCTCGTGGCCGCCCAGGTGCCAGCCGTTCAGCCAGACGTCCGCGAAATAGTCGACGCCGGCGAAGCACAGCTCGATGGGCCCATCCGCCCCCTCTGACCAGGGAAAGGTCCGGGTGAAGCGCATGGTGCCGGCGTAGTCGTCGATGCCGGCGAGGAGCTCCCAGTTCACGGGCAGGTCGACATCCCGCTCCGCCCACCCGTCGCCGACGCGGTGGCGCACGGTCCAGGTCCCGTTCAGCGAGATCTCCGGCCCGGGCCCGGCAACTGCGGCGGCACGCCGCGCCCCGGCGAACCGCTCCCGCTCGAGCTCGCGCGTCAGGGCGCCGAGGTACCGGTAGAGGAAGGCGTTCCGGGCCGGGCAGGGGGCGTCCAGGTCCCGGATCGCCTCCAGCTCGACCCGGACCGGGTCGAACGCGGGGTACTCGTCGAACTCGTCGAGGAGGTGGTCGAAGAGATGGAGCGTGCCGTCGAGCCAGGCCACGCTGCGGGGCTTCCAGCGCTCCATGACCAGGCGGCCCTCGACCAGGCCGAGCAGCCCGGGTGCCGCCAGGTGCACGGCCTGGTTGAAGGCGTCGTGAAACAGGAAGCCCGGGCGGCCGGGAAGGCCGTCGAGCAGGGAGCCGGGCGGCCGTGGGTGGCCGGACGCCGCGAACGGGTCCGGCAACTAGACCGCCGCCGTCCGCGTTGTACGGCGCGTTCTGGTCGAACCCATGGTGGTGACCTCCTGGCTCGTCGGCACGGTGCGGCACGACTGGGCGGCACGACTGGGCAGCACGACTGGGGCGGCGTCCGCACGAGGTCCGCTGGCGCCCGTGGAACGTCCCCGCTGCTCCTTGCCCACTACCCGGGCGCCGGCCCGCCTACACCTCGCCGCCCGGCAAACCTTAACATTACTTGAGGTACACTCGACCCCGTGGACTCCGGGGACGAGCTCTCGATCGGCGCAGTGGCCGAGCGGGCCGGCGTCGCCCCCTCCGCGCTGCGGTTCTACGAGGAGCGGGGCCTGATCGCCTCCCGCCGCTCGGACGGCGGCCAGCGCCGCTACCGGCGGTCGGTGCTCCGCCGGGTGGCCTTCATCCAGGTCGCGCAGCGGGTGGGGCTCACCCTGGAGGAGATCGGCGAGGCCCTGGGCACCCTCCCAGGCGACGACGGGCTGACGCCGGAGGACTGGAGGCGGCTCTCGGCCCGGTGGCGCCCGATGCTCGACCAGCGCATCCGCCTCCTCGAAGGCCTACGGGACGAGCTGGACTCCTGCATCGGCTGCGGCTGCCTGTCCCTTGACCGCTGCCGGCTGCGCAATCCCGGCGACCGGGCCGCCGGCACGGGGGCCGGTCCCCGCTACCTCCTGGCCGGCGAGACCGCCTGAGCCAGAAGGAATATGGAACGTCTCTCCAGGAGGCTCCCAGCCGTCTCCCAGCCAGCGGGACGAGAATTCATTCCATGAACGACACCACAGACGACGTCGACCTCGGCCGGCGCAAGGTCGTCCTCGCGGGCCTCGGCGGGGCCGCCGCCGCCATCCTCGCCGCGTGCGGGCGGGGCGGCGGTGCCAACGACACGACCGCGGCGGCCCAGACCGGACCGACGACCACCACCGGAGCCGCGCCGGCGAGCACCACGCCGACGACCGCGGCCACCGCCACCACCGCCACCACAGGCACGACCGCCACCACGGCGACGACCACCTCGCTCGCCCCCACCCCCACCTGCGCCGACGACGACGACGTCACGCCAGCCCAGACCGAGGGCCCGTACTTCAAGCCGAACTCGCCGGAGCGCACCAACATCCGCGCCGACGCCGGCGGCACCAAGCTGCTCCTCACGGGGACGGTGGTGACCACCGCGTGCAAGCCCGTGGCCAGGGCGCTGGTCGACTTCTGGCAGGCGGACAACGGCGGCAACTACGACAACTCCGGGTTTCTCTTCCGCGGCCACCAGTTCACCGACGCCCAGGGCCGCTACTCACTGGAGACTGTCGTCCCCGGGCTCTACCCGGGCCGCACGCGCCACATCCACGTGAAGGTGCAGGCCCCCGGCGGGCGGATCCTCACCAGCCAGCTGTACTTCCCCGGCGAGGCCCGCAACGCCTCCGACGGCATCTACAACAAGGAGCTCGAGGTCACGATCCGGGACACGGCCGACGGGCGGAGCGCGGCGTACGGCTTCGTGCTCGACGCCTGACCGAAAAGTCAGAAAGGCCCTTCATCCGGGGGCCGGTGCTGTCGATGATGAGTCGATGGGACCATTCGCGGGTGCAGGGCCAGGTCTTCTCCGGGACAGGTGGCTGACGTGCGGGCACTCCGGGGAACCGGACGCCTACACCGCCGGGGCGAAGGCGGCGCTGGATGCGGTCCAGGGCCGGGCCGACGCCAAGCTGCTGGTGGTCTTCTGCTCGGAGTCCTACGACCTCGACGCCCTGCTCAAGGGCATCGCCTCACAGGCCGGCGCCACGCCCCTGGTGGGCTGCTCGACGGCCGGCGAGATCGCCACCGCAGGGCCGGCGGACGCCAGTGTCATCGTGGTGGCCATCGGCGGCCCCGGCTTCTCGGTGGCCACCGGCGTCGGCACCGACTCCTCGGGCGACCTCCGCCGGGCGACCACCACCGCGGTGGACGCCTGCATGGGGGCAGTCGAGCAACGGGCCCATTCGGTCATCCTGCTGCTGACCGACGGCCTCGGCGGCGACCAGATGGAAGTCGTGCGCGGTGCCTACGCGGTCGTGGGCGCCGAGATACCCCTGGTCGGAGGCTGCGCCGGCGACGACCTCAAGATGAAGGCGACGTTCCAGCTCTTCGGCGACCGGGCCCTGCGGGACTCCGTCGTGGCCGCCGCCGTCTCCTCCGACGCCCCCATCGGCATCGGCGTGCAACACGGGTGGCGGCGGGTCGGCGATCCCATGCTGGTGACCAGCAGCAATGGCAACCGGGTCCACACCCTCGACGACCAGCCGGCCCTGGACGTGTACCTTCGCCGGCTCGACGTGCCCCCGGCCATCCACGACGACCCCGACGCCTTCACCCGCTTCGCCCTCACCCATCCGCTCGGCATCAGTCGCCGCAGCGGTGAGGAGGTGCGCTTCGTCGCCGGGGCGGACTTCGCCGACCGTTCCCTCGCCTGCATCGCCAGTGTCCCCCAGGGTGGCCTGGCCTGGATCATGGAGGGTGACGAACACTCCGTCCTGGAGGCGACCGACGGGGCGTGTGCCGAGGCCCTCGCCGGTCTGGGCGGCCGACCGCCGCTGGGCCTGCTCGCCTTCGACTGCATCGCCCGGCGGGGCGTGCTCGGCGATCCGGGCATCCGGCGCGAGATCGAGCGCATCGCCGCCTTCGCCGGCGGGGCGCCGGTCGCCGGCTTCTACACCTACGGGGAGATCGCCCGCACCACCGGGATGCGCGGCTTCCACAACCAGACGCTCGTCGTCCTGGCACTGGCCTGACGGCATGGCGCCGCAGAGCCGGTCCGTCCAGCAGCTCGCGGAGGTCCTGGCCGCACTCGTGTCGTCGTCGACGGAAGCGGCGGCCACCCAGGGCGCCGTCGAGCGGATCGCCGAGTGCTTCGAGTCCGAGGTCGGCGCCGTCGTCCGGGACGGGACGGTGGTGGCCGCGGTCGGCTTCCGCCAGGACGGCGTGGTCCCTCCCGCGCTGGTCACCCTGGCCGGCGGTCTGGGCGACGCCCTCGACGTCCCCGGCGCCGGCCGATGCCGCGCCGTCGTCGTGTCCGTCCCATCCGAGTGCCCGTCGCGCCTGCTGCTGGCGAGGTCCGGGGACGAGGGCTACAGCCTCGAGGAGGTCAGCCTCCTCCGCAGCATGGGCCGCATCCTGGCCAACGCCCTCGACATGCTCCGCCTCCGGGACCGGGTGGCGGCCAGCGAGGGCCGCTTCCGGCGGATCGTCGAGACCGCCAACGAGGGCATCTGGCTGCTCGACGTCAACGGGTCGACGACCTTCGCCAACGACAAGATCGCAGAGATCCTCGGCTTCAGCCCCGAGGAGATGGAGCAGAAGTCCCTGTTCGACGTGCTCGACGACACGGGCAAGGCCCAGGCGGCCAAGAACCTCGAGCGCCGGCGCCAGGGCATCAGTGACCAACTCGAATGCGCCTTCCTGCGCAAGGACGGCGCCCTCGTCTGGGTCCTCCTGAACGCCAGCCCCCTTCTCGACGCCGACGGCGCGTTCGTCGGGTCACTCTGCATGATCAGCGACATCACCCCGCGCAAGCGCATGGAGGATGTCCTCTCCAGCCGCGAGCAGCAGCTGGCCGAGGCACAGCGGGTCGCCGGCGTGGGCAGCTTCGAGTGGGACGTCGTCGACGACCGCCTGAGCTGGTCGGACGAGCTGTACCGCATGCTGGGGCACGTCCCGGCGGACCAGAAGCGGACATACGCCGACTACGTCACCCACGTCCACCCCGACGACCGGCCCGAGTTCCTCGAGCGGGTCCAGGCCCTCATGGACGGGGCCGACCTCTACGAGGCGGAGTACCGCATCGTGAGGGAGCCCGGTGAGGTGCTGTGGGTGCGGGCCCGGTCGGAGATCACGCGCGACGCGGAGGGCCGACCGCTCCTCATGCGGGGCACCGTGCTCGACGTCAACGCCTCGAAGCTGACCGAGGAGGCGCTGCGGGAGACGACCGCCCGCTTCCGGCTGCTCCAGGCCATGGCCACGGCGGCCAACGAGGCGTCCTGCCTCGAGGAGGTGCTCGAGGTCGCGGTCCGGGAGATCTGCGCCCACACCGGTTGGCTCGCCGGCCACGCCTACCTGCCCGCCGGCGCCACGGGCGACGTCGTGGTCCCTCTGTCGATCTGGCACCTTGACGATGCCGACGCCCTCCGGCCGCTCGCGGCGGCGATGGCGCCGACGTGCCTGGCGCCGGCCGCCGGCGTCGTCCGTCGTGCCCTCTCCAAGCGGGCGCCGGCGTGGAACGGTGCGCCAGCGGTCGGCGGCCCGTCCAGGCTGGAGCAGGCCGCCGCGGGCCTCGGCCTCGAGGGTGCGTTCGCCTTCCCGGTGTGCGTCGGCACCGAGGTCACGTGCATCCTCGAGTTCTTCGCCCGTACCGCGGTCGAGCCGGACGGCCTCCTCCTGGAGACGATCGGCCAGGTGGCCACCCAGCTCAGCCGTGTGGCCGAGCGCCAGCGGGCCAGCAACGAGCTGGCCACGGCCAGGGACGCGGCCATGGAGTCCTCCCGCCTGAAGTCCGACTTCCTCGCCACCATGAGCCACGAGATCCGCACGCCGATGAACGGCGTCATCGGGCTCACCGGGCTCCTCCTCAGCACCGATATCGACGAGCGGCAGCGCCAGTACGCCGAGGGGGTGCAGTCAGCCGGCGAAGCCCTGCTGGCCATCATCAACGACATCCTCGACTTCTCCAAGATCGAGGCGGGGCGCCTGGAGTTGGAGGTCATCGACTTCGACCTCGTCCAGGTGATCGAGGAGGCCGCGGCCCTGGTGGCCGAGCCGGCCCAGCGCAAGGGCCTCGAGCTGGTCGTCGAGTGCGGGCCCGGCCTGCCGAGCAGCGTCCGCGGCGACCCGGCCCGGCTGCGGCAGGTGCTCCTGAACCTGGCGTCGAATGCGGTGAAGTTCACCCCCGAGGGCGAGGTGCTCCTGCGGGCGCGGCCCATCGAGTCGGTCGACGACGCGGACCACGATGTGACCATCCGCTTCGAAGTGGTCGATACCGGCATCGGTGTCACCGAGGCCCACCGCCAACGCCTCTTCGAGCCGTTCTCCCAGGCCGACGCGTCCACGACCCGCCGGTTCGGCGGCACCGGCCTCGGCCTCGCCATCAGCCGCCGGCTGGTGGCGGCGATGGGCGGCGACCTCGGCTTCGACAGCACGCCGGGGGCCGGCAGCACGTTCTGGTTCACCCTGCCGCTGCGGCGCCAGGCCGGCGCCGACCCCCACCCCCACACGGTCCCGGGCGGCCTGCGCGTCCTGGTGGTGGACGACAACGAGACCGCGGGGCGCATCCTCGCCGACCAGCTCCGAGCCTGGGATCTGCACTGCGACGTCGCCCGCGACGGGGCGGACGCCCTCGACGTGCTCGGCGCCGGCTCGGCCGCCGGCCGGCGCTACGACGTGGCGCTGATCGACGTCGGCCTGCCCGGCATCGACGGCTTCGAGCTGGCCCGGCGGATCGCCGCCGACGCGGCCCTCGCCGGCACCCGGCCGGTGCTGCTCACGTCGGCCCCCGTCGCTGGCCGCGCCGGCGCCGGGCCGTCGCCCGTGGTGTCGCTCACCAAGCCGGTTCGGCTGTCACAGCTGTCGGAAATCCTGACCAGTGCCGGGCCTCCCTCGGGTTCGACCCGCACGCCGTCGGCACTCCCGACCACGCCTCCCGCCGACCTGCGCGGTCACATCCTCGTCGTCGAGGACAACACCAGCAACCAGTTGGTGGCGGTCGGCATCCTGCGCCTCCTCGGCTACCGCGCCGACGTGGCGTCGGACGGCGCCGAAGCCCTCGATGCGCTGCGGCGCACGGACTTCGACGCCATCCTGATGGACTGCCAGATGCCCGAGATGGACGGGTTCACCGCCACCGGGGAGATCCGCCGCAGCGAGGGCGCCGGCCGCCACACGCCGATCATCGCCATGACCGCCGGCGCCAGCGACTCCGATCGCGAACGGTGCCTCGCCGCCGGCATGGACGACTTCCTCTCGAAGCCGGTCAAGCCGCGCGACATTGGCAACGCGCTCGCCCGGTGGGTGGGGAGCGGGCATCACGCCGCGGCGCCCCCCGCCGCGGCGCCGGCCGTCGTCCGGCCTGTTCTCGACCACGACCTCATCGCCGAGCTCCGCCAGCTGACGCCCGACGGATCGCTCCTCGCCCAGCTCGTCGACACATTCCTCGACACCGGCCCCGATCACGTGGCCGAGCTCATGGCATCGGTCGCCGAGGGCGACCCCGTGAAGGTGCGCCAGTCGGCCCATCGTCTCCGTGGCGAGTCGGCCGCCCTCGGGGCGGTCGAGGTGGCCCGCCTCTGCGGCGCGTTGGAGGAACTGGCGGCCGGCGGTCGGCTCGACACCGCGCCGGCGCTGGCGAGGGCCATCGAGTCGGCCTACGACCGGGCCGCCGTCGAGCTACGGGACGCGTCACGCATCCCGACGTTGCGCGCGTCCGGTCCCGCCAGCGTGACCTGACCCGTACGCCGCCCCGCCGGCGAGGCACGGGTGATGGCGATTCCAGGACTCCTGACCTACGCGCAGTAGTCCCTGCGGTGCTCAGGGCTCCTTGACGCTGTAGCGGAGGACGAGGTCGGTGCCGGGATAGACGGTGTCGGTGGTGCTGAGGTCGGCGCAGAG
>JAHFUP010000115.1 GCA_023265025.1 Acidimicrobiia bacterium
TAGTCCAGGCGTGCATCCGTCCGCCCTCGTCAGGGTCAGGACACGCGTGACGCGGCCCGAGCCGCGAGCTCGACACGGGAGGCCACGCCGAGCTTCAGGAAGACATGGGCCAGATGGGACCGGACCGTGCGCGGCGAGATGAAGAGTCGCCGCCCGATCTCCGGATTGGTGAGGCCCTGGGCCGCGAGCGCGACGATCTGGCTCTCGGTCGCCGTCAAGGCCTCCCATCCGGTACGCGCGGTCCGGTGGGCTGAACGGGTTCCGCGTCGCAGACCCAGTTCCCGCATGGTGCTGCGGACTGGAGCGAGGTCCCGCTTGGCGTCGAGCGCTTCGAACGTAGCGACGGTCTCCTCCAGCGGGGAGACCGCTTCGCTCGATCGGCCGGCGCGGGCCAGCGCGACCGCAGCCACCTCGCCGGCGTCGGCGCGCGCCGGGGCGCGGTGGCCCTTTCGGTAGGCCTCGACGGCGGCCAGCGTGTCGGGGTCCCCCGAAAGGCCACCCTTCGAAAGCAGTGCCCCCGCGTCGGCGACGGGCACCTCCACCATGGCCGCCAGCGTGTCCAGCGTCTCGGCCACCCGGTAGGCGTAGTTCCTCGAGCCGTGGCGATGGCGAGGCGCACCAGCTCGGGCCCGGCTCCTCGACCGTTTGCTGTACCTCGGCGACGACCCGGCCTCCGTCGCCCGCACTTTCCGAGCCGAGTCACTGCGGCTGCTGGTCCCGAGCTCGGCGGCTTCCTCGGCGTTCCGAAGTACGGGCTCGCGGCGCAGGTGATCGGACGCCGCGACACGCTCCTGCGGTCGATGCAGCACGACCTCACCAACGGCACCTGAACGCAGCCCGACGTCGACCAACGACGCCGACGAGCACCAGGCCCCTCGATCGGAACGAGCACCAGCCCGACGTCGACCAACGACGCCGACGAGCACCAGGCCCTCACCCCAACGAACGAGCACGAGCCCACGTCGACCAACGACGCCGACGAGCACCAGGCCCTCATGTGACGTCGAGCCCGACGTAACCCGCAGCCAGTCGGCCCCCTTCAACGTCAAAGGCAAGGACAGGCGTCACGAACGACCCGGAGAATGGAGAAGGTCCGCAACGCCAGCGAGCCGAGGCATACACATTTGCAGGTTCCGCTTCGCGGAACCTGCACGGCTCGTCGTGCCGGATGAAGTTTTTGCGGAAAGTTTTGTAGCGTTTCGCCCGGAGACACACCAGTAGGTAGGTAGGACCATTTTTCCGGAGCCCTACCGTGATCGTACGTGTCACCACACTGGGTGCGGCGGACGGCAACGCCGCCGGCGCCGTCAATGCCGTCGTCAAGTACCTCGACGGGCGGGCCACGGCGCCCGGAGGCATCCACCCCAGTCCGTTGCCCGAGCTGCCGACGCTGCATGGCACCACCGGCATCGTCGGCTACTACGCCGACTCTGTCGAAGGCCCGGGCCACTGGCTCGGTCGGGGCATCACCGGGATGCGCCTGGGTGGCGAGGTCCATCCTGAGGAGTTCCGCCGGGTGCTGCTCGGACAGCACGCAGTCACCGGGGAGCAGCTGGTGGGGGCGCGTGGCTCGGCGGTACGGGCCGAGGGGGCCGGGCGGGAGGAGGAGGCGGTGGCCGCCCACGGCGAGCCCGACGAGCTGCTCACCCTGCCCCAGGCCGCCACCCTGCTGGGAGTCAGCGACCGCTACCTGCGGCGGGTGGCCACCGAGACGGCGGCGCGGCGGTCCGAGCAGGCCGCGGTTAGCGCCGCCGGCGAGGCGCCCCCCGAGCTTCCGACCACCTACCTCACCGCCAGCCACGACGGGGACGGGAAGCACTGGCGGGTGGCCCGGGGCGAGGTGGAGCGCTTCGCTGCCGAGCGCAAGGTCCCCGCCGCCGTGGTGGGCTACGACCTGACCTTCTCCGCCCCGAAATCGGTGAGCATCCTGTGGGCCCGCGCCGACGCCGCCGGCCAGGCTCAGATCCTGGCCGCCATCGACAAGGCCGTGGCCGTGGGCATGGACTACATGCAGGAACAGGCCGCCTGGGTTGGCCGCGGCAAGCACCACCGACGAGCCCAGGGCGTGGTGGCCGCCGACTACGTGCACGCCACCTCGCGCGCCCTCGACCCCCAGCTGCACCACCACGTGGTGGTGGCCAACATGGCCGAGTCGCCGGCCGGCAACGTCATGACCCTCGACGGCCGGCCGTTCTTCGCCCACGCCAAGACGGCCGGCTACCTCGCCGCCGCCGAGCTGCGCCACGAGCTGGCCTCGACCCTGGGCGTGGCGTGGGAGGCCGTCGAGCGAGGACTGGCCGGTGTGGCCGGGGTGGGCGAGGCCGCCATCGCCGAGATGAGCAAACGGTCCGACGAGATCGACGAGTACGCCGAGGCGATGGCGCTGGACTCGCCCGCCGCCCGCCAGGTGGCCACCTTCGCCACCCGGGCGGCCAAGGACCACGCCGTGGATCCCGAGGCCCTGCGCCCGGCGTGGAAGCGCCGCCTCGACGAGGCGGGCTTCGACGCACATGCCGCCGCCTGCTACGGCCGCCAGGCTGCGCCCCGGCTGGTGACCGAGGAGGACCGGGGCAAGCTGTTCCGCCGCCTCGGCGGGGCGCGCGGCGTGACCGAGATGGCCTCGACGTTCGACCGCCGCGACGTCCTGCAGTTCGTGGCCGAGTGGTCCGGCGACCGTCTCGACGCCGCCCAGATTGCGGATGTTGCGGACGAGTGGCTGGCCACCGACGCCGTGGTCACCCTGGAGGCCGGCGACCGTGAAGGCCGCACCGCGGATGTCATCCGCCTGGGCGACGGCCGGGTGGTGAGCGCGGTGGCCGGCGAGGCGCTGTACACGACCCGCCAGGTACTCGAGGTCGAACAGCGCCTGTTCGCCGGCTATGAGCGCGGCCGCCACGCCGGCGTCGCCGTGGTGCCCGAGGCCACCGTCGAGGCGGTGCTGGCCCAGCGCACCAAGCTCGACGACGAGCAGGCGGCCATGGTGCGGGCCATCACCCGTTCCGGCCACCGGGTCCAGTGCGTCCTCGGGCCCGCCGGTGCGGGCAAGACCACGGCGCTGGAGGCCGCTGTTCGGGCCTGGCAGGACACCGGGTTCAAGGCCCTGGCGACCGCGGTGCAGGGCACCCACGCCGAGGTCCTGGGCAACCGCACCGGCATCGAGGCCCGCACCGTGGCCAGCCTGCTCACGGCGGTGGCCCACGGCACGGTCACCATCGACACCCGCACGGTCGTGCTGGTCGACGAGAGCTCCACCCTGGGCAACCGGGATCTGCTGGCGCTCATGGAGGCGGTCGAGAGCGGCGGCGGGGCGCTGCGGCTCATCGGAGACCCGGCCCAGCACAGTGCCGTCTCTGCCGGCGGGGCGTGGCGGCGGCTGCTGGAGGACTACGCCGCCGACCGGGCCGAAGTCACCACCCTGCACCGCCAGCAGGGCCAGGACATGGCCGACGTGCGCCTGGCCCTGACCGACTACCGCCAGGACCGGGTGGCGGCGGCCATCGACCGCCTCCGCCAGGGCGGCCGGGTGGTGGAGGCCGACTCGCCGGAGGCGGTGATCGACGCCCTGGTCGCCGACTGGTACTGCGACCGCCAGCGCCGCCTGGCCGACCCCGAGCTCGTCGTCAGCACCATGACCGCCGATCACCACGCCGAGCGCCGGGAATTGAACCACCGGGCCCGGGCCCTGCTGGCGGCCGACGGCACCCTGACGGGCCCCGCCCTCGACCTGCCCGGGCTCAGCTTCCGGGCCGGCGACGAAGTCATCGCCACCCAGGGCGACTACCGCCTGCGGGCCCCCGGTGCCGCGGCCAAGGACTACGTCAAGACTGGCGAGCGGGGCACCGTCGTCGAGGTCCGCCTGGCCCAGGAGCTGTGCCACTCGGCCCTGGTCGTCGACTTCGAGCGCCGGGGCCGCGTCGTGGTCGACCACGGCCATCTCACCTCCCGGGTCCGTCCCGGCGTCATGGGGCGCCTGGCCCACAGCTACGCCCTCACCACCCACGCGGCCCAGGGCGAGACGTACGAGGCCGGCCGGGGCCTGGCCACCGAGGCGGCCATGCGGGCCGGCGTCTACGTGGCCCTGAGCCGGGGGCGCACCGACGCCAAGCTCTACGTCCTGCGCCGCCGTGATCTCCTCGCCGCCGGGGATGAGCACCTGGACCTGCCCCGGCTGGAGGCCACCACCGCCATCCTGGCCGAGGTCACCGCCCGCCTCGAGGCCCAGCAGGCCGAGCAGCTGGCCACCGAGGTGGATGCCGACGCCCCCGAGGTGGCCCGCCTACGGCGTTGTCACAGCCTGGGCCAGCTGTCGGCCATGACCGCCGGTCCGGCGACGCCCGAGTCGCACAGGGCCCGCCGGGCCCTGGTCGACGAGCTGGGGGCCATCGCCACCCGGGCCCGAGTTCGCCCCGATCCCGCCCTGGTCGCCCGCCTCGGCCCCCGCCCGGACGGCGGCGAGCACCGCCGGGTATGGGACGCGGCCGTGGGCGAGGTGGCCATCTTCCAGCTCCGCTGGAGCGCGGTGCCCATCACCGGGGGCCCAGCGGCGTCGTGGGCCCTCGGGCCCCAGCGCTCCGGTCAGGCCGGCGAGGACTACGCCACCGCGGCCGCCCTGCTGCGTCGGGCCGAGGCCGCCGCACTGGCGCGGCGGCCGACTGCCGAGCTCGCCCGTCAGCGCGGCGGGCTGCTGGATGTCCTGGCCACTTCGGTTGGCGTCACGGCGCCGGCGTCGTCCCTCGCACCCGACGCGGCCGGGGCGGCCGATGCCTTGGCGGCGGCCGTGATGGCCCATCGCCTGGCCCAGGGCCGACTGGAGCGGGCCGATGCGGCCCGTTGGCGGCGACGCAGTCCCCAGAGCATCGAGCTGGCCACCCAGGACGTGGCCGCCGCCGAGCTGGGGGTGGCCCGGGCCCAGTGCGCCCTCGACGAGGCCGTGCACGCCCAGGCGGCGCGCGCCGGCGACACTGACGGCCGCCATGACGCCACCGAGCGCCTGGCCACCGTCGATGCCGCGTTGGTGTTGCAGGCCGACCGCGCCGTCGAGGTCCAGGCCGCCTACATCGCCGCCACGCTGGGAGCACGGCCCGAGTCCTCACGCGGCCGAGCCACCTGGGACGCCGGCGCCCGAGCGGTAGAGCGCTACCGTCACGTCCAGCTCGGCCTCAGCCCCGACGTCGTGTCCCCCTCGACGGCGGACGACGGCCTTGTCCACGCCATTGGCGTGCGGCCCGGTGGCGGGGCGGCGGCGACCGCCTACGACGAAACCCTGGGGGCCATCCGCCAAGCCCGGGCCGAGCTGTTGTTGGCCGAGATCGCGGCAAAGGCGCCCGAGACCCCGTACTCGTCCTCGCCGGCCGACCGCCTCGCCGCCCGTCGCCTGCCCAGCCTCGTCGACGAGCTGGAGCGCACTCGGGCCGCAGCGGCGAGGCGGGCGATCGCCGAGCGCCGGGCGGTCGCCGCTCGGGCTGCGCTGGAGGAGGCCCGCGTCGGCGTCGCCGAGGCGGCCATCCCCCCGTCCGCATCGGCCCGTCGCTGGGGCCGCCGGTCGTCGTCACCGCCCTCCGTCGGTGCCCAGGTCCCGGCCCAGGCCCAACGCCGGCTCGGCCTGGCCCAGAGCGCCGCGGCAGCCGCCGACGCCGCCCTGGCCGCAACCCCGGCCCCGCCGGCGGACCACGTGGCCACGCTGGAGGAAGCGATCGTGCTGCGGGACCGCAACGTCACCGCGGATGCCCTTCGTCATCCACCGCCCTGGCTGCGCGCCGACGTCGCCGCCCGGGTGGCCGCCCATCCCGTCGGCCACGACGACGTCGATGCTGAACGTCTCGCCCGCGGCTACGGCCGCCTCGCCACCTACGCGGAGCGCAGTGGCCTGGCTGACGCCGAGCGCATTGACGACATCCTGGCCCCCGATCCCCTCTCCGACGCGTTGGTCCGCCACCGCATGGCCACGGTCGACGACCTCGGCCCGGGGATGGGCGCCGCGGTTGATGCCGGGCTCGACCTCGGGCTGTAGCGACTCAACCCTCGGCGGCGGCACCTGCGCCGGCAAGGCGACATGGCACTGGAGGTCTTGGAGCCCAGCCCGCGTCCACCAGGCGGCGCTCGGCCCGGACCCGCTGGGCTCGCAGGGCCCGTACCTTGCGGCCTTCGGCGCTGGCCAGCTCCGCCGGTGTGTGACCGAGCACGCGGGTGGCGTAGATCACCCGGGCGTCGTCGACGGCAAGGCGCTGGGCCTGCACAGCGTCGACCACAGCCAGCGCCAGGGCCTCGGCGCCAGAACGCGCCGGGCTGGCCACGACATCGGCCACGTCATCGTCGAGCGACTCGAACGTCCCCCATCGCGACGACCGCACCAAGGCGGCGCGCACAGTCATCCAGGTCGACTCGCAGATCGCCTGGGCTGGCCACGTCGGCGACGTGCCCGCCAGTGCGGCGATACGCCGTAGCGCGACCTCGACGACATCGGCATCGAAGTCGTCGGCTGCCTCCCACGTGTGCCGGGTGAGCTGGCGGGGGCCACCGACCCGTCGCGCCGCCAGCGTCCGCAACGCCGGCACCACCGCCTGCAGAACGGCCCGGGCGCCCAGGGGCTCGCCGGCGTGACGCAGCAGCGCACCCAGCACCGCAGCGGCGGCGGCGGGCGTCGCGGCCCGGCACCAGCGCAGGGCCTCGGCCGGCGATGCCATGCTGGCCAGGGCGGGTTCGACCATGGCCCACCTCTCGAACGCGTTGCGAGCCTGAGGGCTGGCGCCCACCACCGCCCACTCGGCATCGAGAGCCTCGAACAGCCTGCCGTCTCCCATGGCCGCGCAGCATGAGGAGTCGGTGTTGACGGCAACGTTGACGCGTGAACCCGCGGCCAAGTCTTTTTTTTGGCGGCCACCCAGCGTCGCCCCGGACGCAGGCCAGCCCAGCCCGGAGCATGTTGCGGGGCCGCAACATCGGCCGGCAACGTGTCGTCCCGGGCCGGGCAACGTTGCCGGCCATGGGCTTCGACGCTGGACCATTTCGCGGCAACAATGCCCTGACCAGCACCTTCGGCCTCTCCCTTGGGTTAGGCCCGGAGTCACCAGCGGCGGACGGGCCGCTCTGCGACCCGGCGACGCCAGCCTTCGCCCCCAAGTCGGCAGAGGCCGGCGGGTCACGTTGCGGCCACCTCACGCGGCGGACGCGCAACGTTCGACGAACGGGCCGCAACATTTTCGTCAACATCGAAGGCGCACGCTCCGGCCATGGAACCCTCCTCTGACCCCGGTACCGAGCAGGTGCTGGGCGAAGGCCACTACACCGTGGTGCTCGCCGGCGGCCATCGCACGCTGGAGGTAACCAGGGCCGGCCCCGACTTCCGGGCCGGGGCGTTCGTCGTCTCGTACCTCTGCGGCCCCGACAACGAGAGCGACTACCGGGCCTTCGCCCACATCACCGCCGCCGGCGACGGCCGGCTCTGGCACCGCTTCCGGGAGGACTCGGCCCTCGCCGCCGCCCTCGCCGCCCTGGTGGCCGATCCCACCGGAGCGGCGGGCACGTATCGGCGAGGCCCTCGGCGAAGGGAGAGAGTGGCACGTGTCCACCCAGCCGGTTGAGGGCAATGCCCTGCTCGATGTCGCAGCGGCGGCCGCCTATCTCGGGGTGACCGAAGCCTTTGTGCGCCGGCTGGCCCTGGAGAGGCGGGTCCGCTACTTCAAGGTGGGCAAGTTCGTACGCCTTCGCCCGGTCGACCTAGACGCGTTCGTGGAGGCGGGCCGGCAGGACCCGGTGCGGATGCGGGTCCATGTCCGTTCAAGACAGCGGCGCACTGCACCACGTCCCAACTGAGCGCGCTACGGCGACGCCGCTGTAGCCCTGCGAAATGGGTGGACCTCAGCACGAACGTCCACTCGACACGACCGAAGTGGGCATATGCGGCCCTACGCCCAGACCGGCACCTCGGGGATACGCCGGTCGGCTGAGCCGGGCGCGTTCTGGGGCGCGCGTTCTGAGACACCGGGAACTGATCGAGCGCATGCGGAGCCGTCGATGCGTCGCGGACTGGACGGTCTCGTTGCATGGGAGGGCGACTCGACGGCCGGTTACCTTGAAGGGCGTGACCCTGTCCATCGTTGCCTGTGAGCGCGAAGAGCGGGTGGTCGGCGCCGCAGTGACGAGCTGCGCCATCGCCGCCGGCCGCCGTACCCTCCACGTTCGTTCTGGCGTCGGAGCCGCTGTAGCGCAGGCATCGTCCGAGATCGCCTGGGGCGAGGAGCTCCTTGACCGCCTCGGTGGCGGGGCCGATGCGAGACTCGCCATAGAGCCATTCAAGCGGGGCACCAGCCAAGTCGCCGTCATTGACTTCAGCGGCGCTTACGCAGTGCACACCGGAGAGTTCTGCGACCCGCACGCCGGGCACGCGTCTGCCCGCGATGTCGTGGCACAGGCGAACACCGCAGCACAACCAGATGCGTGGCAGCGAATGATCGACGCGTACTTGGACAGCAAGGGGCCCCTTGCCGAGCGCATGGTCGCTGCCCTCGCGGCCAGCGGCGGCGATGCGCGGGGTCAACAGGCCGCCGCAGTCATCGTCACCGGCACCCATCCACTCCGCGGCTATCCCGACGAGCCGCACGTGGACCTTCGAGTGGACGACCACCGCGACCCTGTCGCCGAACTTCAACGTCTCCTCGCCCTCCATCGCGCTCACTGCACGATGCGCGCCATCGACCACCTCGACGGGCCGGAGAGGATCCGAACCATCGGAGCGATGCTGAGTGTTCACCCCGGCGATCCCCACCTCGAATCGACACTCCGTCGTCTCACGTCATCGACGGGCGCCGACACTCCCCCCTGACCCGTAGTCACCGAGCGTTCGGTAGCGGCAGAACGATCCGCACCAGCGACCACTTCCGTCGATCTGGAACGTCCGAGCGATCCTCCTTTGGGCCTGCGCCCCATGGACCGCCGCGTCAGACTGAATGCGTGACGGACAATGCCTTCGACGTCACTCGGAGTCAGGCGCTCGCCTTCCGCGCGACGCGACACGGGCTGGCCGTTCGCCGGCCCCACGACGAATTGGTCGAGGCGGTGCGGCCGGTGGGGCTCCGGCGCACCAAGAACGCCGCCCGGTCGCTGGCCGCTCGGGTCGAGGACGTCACCGACGACGACGTGACCGACGCCCTCGACGACGGGCGGCTCGTGGCCTTCTACGGGCCGCGCGGCACGGTCGTGATGGCACCGCCCGTGGACGTGCCCGTGTTCACCGCCGGTGCCGCCCCCGACGGCGAGGCGTCGCTCCGGGCGGCGCTGCCTGGTGTCTTTGTGCGCCGCCTCGACCAGGCTGGAGTAACCGCGACCGACGCGTTGGCCGCGGTGGCCGAGGCGACGTGGATTGTCCTCGCCGATGGTCCTCTCCCGCGGGGCGAGACTGCGATAGCGGTCACCCGTCTGGTGCCGGAGGCCTTGACACCCCCATGTCGGGGGCGGTGCCCCGACAGCCATGTAGAGGACTCGCTGTTCCGCCTGACCGGTGTGCGGTTCTACCGGAGCGAGGACGTGCTGGTCGCGCCGGAAGCTCCCCGGCCGGGTCGCCCGTGGCGCACCGAGTTCGTGCGGCGGTACCTCTCTTGCTACGGCCCGTCGACGACGAAGGCGTTGGCCGCATGGGCGGGCATCGGCAACGCCGACGCCCGCGCGTCCCTCGAGGAGTTGAGCGGTGAGGTGACCGAGACCTTCGTCGACGGCCAAAAGGCTGGGGTCCTCCTCACCTCCGACGGCGGAAGGCTGGCCACCGCCGATGTGAAGGGCGTACGCTTCCTTCCTCCCTACGACCCCTACTTGGAGGACCGGGATCGCTCGCTGCTCGTGCCTTCACGGGAAGTGCAGAAAGCGGTGTGGCGAGCGGCGGGGAACCCCGGTGTGGTCCTCGAGGACGGGGAGCCTGTGGCCATCTGGCGCGGCGACAAGGTGACAGCCTTTGACGAGCTGTGACAGCGTCTCCCGAGCTGTTCTTCTGGAGCGACGACGTTGACGCCGATGGCGAGGTCCAACTCGTTGATCCCGTCGGTAACCATGTGCGAATGCATCGCCGGCGGCAGTGATAGTGCCCGGCCGTGCACTTCGACGACGCGAGACGAGTGAGGTCTCGCACGTTGCTGCGGAGCCGTCGTTCGGCTCGCATGACGGCGGGCGCCCCGCGGGTCATGCGTCGTCGAGGAGAGCTCTGTCGAGGTTGTCGAGGACCACGCGCACGGTGTCCTTGAGACTCAAACGACTTGAGTCGACCCACAGCCCGGTGCCACCAAACTCTCCGTCGAGACTATTCGCAAACTCGGGGTACCCGCCGTAGAAGGTGATCCCACTTCTCGCAGCGTCTGGTGACCTGCTCGTGGCATCGTCCGGCGCAAGCACGACAAGAAATACCGGTCGCGTCGGCACGTGCGAGAGACGATCACGGAGCCACGATCGACGCATGATCGCGCCGTCGACGATCGGCACGAACCCCTCCTGCGCGAAGTTGTCCACCAGCGAACCCAGGTGCCGCATGAAGACCGGTCGCGCTCGCGCTTGAACTCCTCGTCCTCTCCCGTGCCTGCGGCACCCGACATCGTCAACCACCACCACACCCAGTCCTCTTCGACGTGGGCGCCGCGTGCGAAAGAGCGAGCGACCGACCGCGCCACGGTCGTCTCCCTGCTCCGGGCATGCCGGTCACAAACAGTGCGCCCGGCGCGTCCGTCCGGACGGGCGTCGGCACAGCCAGCCGAGCCTCCGCGTCAACGTCGTGGTCGCGCTCGGCGCGGTCACGCGGGACAGGTGAGCCGGACTGATGATCAGCTGCGGTCATGCGCGCGCGATTCTGGCGCGCCTTCGCTGCTCCCATCGCCGTCGTTATGGTCGGAGACGCCGGCGCACCCGTCGGACCCGCAGTTATCCGAGCCGCCGTAGCGTTGTCTCGATAGCGACTTCGACGCGGGCAGTCATGCCGGCCACATCGACGGGGCGGCGCCCGGCGACCTGACTGCGGATGGACCTTGCATTGCCATCGTCGTGGTGCAGCAGGGCGTACAAATCCCACCACGGATCGAGGGTCACCCCGGCGATCGACTCACAGAGGGACCAAAGCTGCTCCGACCACTCGGGCGCGTAGAGCGCCGCCAGGTATAGCCGGCACTGCCCGACGTCGTATGCACGCGCCCCCCGATAGATGCCGTTCCAGTCGGTCAGTCCCGTGATCCTTCCGCGCGACCACAGCATGTTGGCAGGCAGGAAGTCGCAGTGGAGAAAGCCGGCAGTGTCCTTGGGCGGCGGTTCCCCCATGACGCGAAACGCCGCCTTCCACACAGCCGGGTCTTGTGCGTCGACCGGCACCTGAAGCCTGTCGAGCGGAGCGATCCAAGAGTCCGCCCACGGCCTGAACGTCGGCGCAGGGAGGTCGAGGGAATGCAGCAATGCAGCGATCTCCGCGATCCTGGCCATCCACGACCGAGGGTCCGGAGGATTGAGGTGGACGTGACCGGGCAACCGCGTCATCAGCAGTGATGGGGCGCCGCCAGTCGAAGCACCAGCAACATCGGTAGCCAGGATACGCGGAACAGGGAGCGCGCTCGCCGCCACCGCACCAAGGTTGGCGACCTCCCTCTCCACGCTCGCCTCTTCGCCAAACCCGGCCGGGTACTGCCGCAGTACGACGGACGTTCGAACCCCACGTCGCTCGACAGTCACCTGATTGACCGCGGAGCAGTAGCCACCGGTCAATCGGCGATAGCCAACGACGCGACTGCCCCGACCCATCGACGCCGCAACCCAGGCGAGAGTCTCGACGGAGGGCCGACGCTGCCGGAACCCGTTGTCCCTCCAGTCGCCGCCGGTCATGACCGCGACCCTATTCATCGAGGCCTGCGGCGACGGCTGCCTTCTACCTCCCCAAGGCTCCAGCACTCGGCACTCGGCACTCGACGCCCACGGCGACCCGAGTCGGCGTGAGGGTTCCGGTCCGGCTGCGCATTCCGTCGCGCGAGATCACACAGCCGTCGTTCGGGCGCCGCGCGTGCAGTTGAGCGCCTGCCCGCCGAGGCTTGCTGCGCGAAGTCTATCGATGTGGACCGCTGACACACTGGCGTCGTGCAGCGGGTTTCGCTCATCTGATTCGTGTCGGAAGCTGGTCGAGAGCGGTGCGGAGGAACACGTCGCGGCGTCCGGTGACGGCCGTGGCGTCCAGCGGGCGACCGTCCTCCGCGAACCCCGGCCAGCCGTCCATCACCGTCGGCGTGTTGAGCGCGGCGACGGCATCCCAGTAGGGCACCGCGATCGCCGCCCGGCCGGCCTGTCGCTCCCAGCCCTCCAACACATAGGCCGGCGCGTCCCGGCCGTACTGAAGGGCCATCTGCATCCGCAGGCTGCCGAGATCGACCCCCGGATCACCGACGCCAGCCGTCTTCCAGTCGATCAGCGCGACGCAACGGTCACCCTCAAACAGCATGTTGCCGCCCCAGACGTCGCCATGCAGGAACACCGACGTGGCCGCCGGCACTGCGTGCGACCTCACCCGCTCGTCGGCCTCCTTCAGCAGAGGTGTGGTCGGCATCGAGCCGCGCCGCCGCTCGGCGGCGCGGTCGTCGACGGCGCACGGCCGGGGGCGGTGTGGCAGGTGGGCCCGCGGCTCCATGCTGAAGTCGTGGACCCGGGCAATGGCCGCTCCCGCTTCCCGGAGCCGGGCGACCGAAGCCGTCGGCGGGAGATCGGCGCTACCGGACAGGAAGGTCTCCAGGGTGGCGATGGTTCCGCTCGCCCTCCCGACCGCGAGCGATGCCGCCGTCGCCGACTCGCTCGACTCGAGATCGAGATCGGCGGCGATCAGCCGCGGCGCCGCCAGGCGATGGGTCTCGGCTAGCTGAAGCGCTCGGGCGTTCGTGATCACCCACACGGCGCGGATCCAGCCCGGGACGGGGACCTTCAAGATCACGTGCGTGGCCCGGGCCGCCGGTCCTTCGACTCTCAGGCGGAACGTGCCAGAAGGGCGGTGGTCGCCGCGGGAGAGGCTCTCGGTCGAAACGACTCGCGTTCCGTCGACAGCGCCGGCTGCCCAGCGCAGAACCTGGTCACTCAGCATCTTGTCTGTGTGCGCTTTGGGGCCACCTGATCACTGTGCCGCGTCGAGCTCGCAGTCCCACGCACGCATATTCACCGGATCGCGAGCGGCAGTGCGGATGTCGCCGCGACGGATTCGGCGATCTGGCGCACCGTATGCGGCATCGCCTGGTGCCCAGACGGCGCGGGGCGAAGCCGGCATGTCGGTATCCCCCAACGCCGGTAGGGCGCGCCATCCTGAGGTTGTCCCGGGCGTCGTAGAACTTTGAGTGGCGGTCCTCCACCTCGGGCCCTGCCGTGAGGCAGGCTCGGGGTGTCAACCCAACCGAGTTGAGGAGGAGGACCACCAACCATGTC
>JAHFUP010000116.1:0-9918 GCA_023265025.1 Acidimicrobiia bacterium
GATGACACCCGCCTTGTCGTTGATGTGCTCGGCGTGCCACGCCGTGCGCTGGAGCAGGACCACGGCGACGGCCACGACCGCCACCACGATCAGCAACGAGAACGTGGCCTGGCCCCGTTCGTCCGGTGGGCGGCTCTCCGCGTAAGGAAACCGCTTCGTCATACTTCCCCCCTGCATTGGTTTGGTCACTGGATGTGGCGAGCACTGTATTGCGTGACTCCGCGCGTGGCAATACTTCTTTGTGAGACGGCCTGAACCACTATCTATTTCGCAATGATGACTGCTGAAATAGACATCTATTTCAGCAGTCACTCGGATGAAATAGGCAACGGACAGGCTGAATCCCCGGTCATCCGGCTCCGTGGACGGGTCCGTAGAGGGGGCAACAGGCAACCCGGGAGAGCGAGCTGGCCACGACTGTGAGGTGCGGAACATGGAGCCGGTGAGACGGCGGCCGGCCGTAGCGTCGACCCTCGTGGCCGTCCCGGACGCGCCCCGGGCCGACCTGTCCCGGCGGGCCTTCGGACACACCGCGGACCGCACCCAGGTCGTCGCCGGCGAGGCGGCCGCCGTCCGGGAGGCGGCGACCCGGGTGCTCGACGGCGAGACCCTGTCCTCGGTCGTCAAGGACTGGAACGAGCGGGGCCTCACGACCGCCGGCGGGGGCCCGTGGCGGGTGAACTCCCTGTCCGGCCTCCTCGTGCAGGCCAGGCTGGTCGCCCCGCCCCGGATCCTCGACGACGACACCCACCGGCGCCTCCTCGCGCTCCACGCCTCGCGTGGCAAGGGGCCGCGCCGGACCACGCGGCGCTACCTGCTGACGGGGCTACTGCGGTGCTGGCGCTGCGGGGGGACGATGCGGGGCATGCCGCGGGCCGGCGGCGCCGACCTCTACGTCTGTCCCGGCCCTCCCCACGGCGGGTGCTCGGGCACCGCGGTGACCGCCGACCATGCCGAAGATGCGGTGGGCGACATGGTGATCGCCCACCTCGACGCCGCCGGCGTACCCCGGGCTCCCGTCGACGGCCGGGAGACGCTCCTGGAGCTCGCCGGCCACCGCCGGCGGCTGCTGGAGCTCGGGGACCTCTGGGCGTCCGGCGAGATCAGCAAGGAGGAGTGGATCTCGCTGAAGCGCAACGTCGGCAACCGGGCCCGGGCTGCGGAGGCCGAAGTGGCGAGGCTGTCCCGTGCGGCCGCCCTCCGCGACCTGGCCGGGAGCGGCCGGGTGCTACGGGCCAGGTGGCCGTCGATGGACGTCGAGCAGCGGCGCACCGTCGTGCAGGCCGCCATCGACCACGTCCTCGTCCTGGCCGCCGAGCCGCCCCGGCAGGTGTTCCATCCGGAGCGGCTCCAGCCGGCGTGGCTGGACTGAGGCCGCGCTAGGGCGCGGTGGCCTCGACCGCCGGCGAGCACCGCCCGGCGCCACCGAGTTGCACGGCCGTGCTGTTGCAGATGGCCACCGCGTGGCGGTCCACCGATACCAGGGCGCCCAAAATCCCGGCCCGGCTCAGATCGATCTGGATCCCGCCGATGACCGAAGCCAGCCCCGATGGCCCTCCCCGCACGTTGATGGCGCCGACGCCGCCCCGCTGGGCCGAGATGGTGCCGTCGCCGTGGATGTTCTGGACGACGGGGAGGAGGGCGCCGACGGTGACGTTGATGCTCCGGACCGTCGTGTTGATCTCCCCGGCGTTCTGATTGATCTTGCTCACCGTCGCGTCGATGCTCTTGGCCGTGTCGATGATCTGCTGGGCCTGCCCCGACAGGGGCCGGGCGGCGGCGAGGATCTCCTCGGCCATGCGGCCCGTCTCGTTGAGCTTCTGGGTCTCGTCCAGCCGGGCAACGTTCGAGCCGGGCCCTATCTCGGTGACGATGACCTTGACCCGGTCGTCGATCTGGCCGGCGGCGATGACCACCCGGGACAGCTCAATAACCGCGAACAGGGCGAACGCGATGGTCAGCGCGAGGTTGACGCCCACGACCCCTCGCTCCCGGCTTCCCTCGCTCACCCCTACCCCCTGGGCGCACTCTAGTCGGAGCACCCTGTGGCCTCGGAGTACCGTTCGAAGCGTGCTGAAGAGGTCGATCCACCGCGTGCAGGCCGTCGGGTTCGGCGACGCCATGACCTGGAGCGGTGGTGAGCTGACGGTCGACCGCGAGGAGGCCCGGCGACTGCTGGCCGCGCCGTGCCTGGCTTCGGTCGACGTCACCTGGGCTTCCCCCGGTGACTCCGTCCGCATCGTCAAGGTGCTCGACGTGGTGGAGCCGAGGTCCAAGGGCCCGGGCGGCGGCGGTGTCTTCCCGGGTTGGCTCGACGGTCCGCCGGTCGACGGCCCCACCCACGTCCTGCGGGGGGCGGCCGTGGTGGTCGCCGGCTATCTGCCCCGGGCCCAGGAGGCGGTCATCGACATGACCGGGCCGGCGGCCGAGCTGTCGCCCTTCGGTTCCACCCACAATCTGGTGATCGAGTTCACGCCGGCGCCCGACGCCGACTGGGCCGAGGTCGACGACGTCCTGCGCCGCGGCGCCCTGGCCCTCGCCGCCCGCCTGGCCGAAGCGGCCCTCGACGCCGAGCCCGACGAGACGGAGACCGTCCCCGACCCCGGCGCCGTTGACGGCCTGCCCCGCATCGGGACCATCACCAACCTCCAGACCCAGGGCGTCTTCAAGGACGTGTTCGTGCGGGGCGAGAGCTTCAACGGCCAGGAGCCGGCGCTGATCGACCCCGCCGAGATCGACGACGGCGCGGTGGTCAGCGGCCAGTACGGCCACCCGTCGCTGCGCAACCCGACGTGGGTGCACCAGAACCACCCGATCGCCAGCGCCCTGCGCGCCCGTCACGGCCGGGACGTAGCCTTCGCCGGCGTGGTCCTGGCGCCCGAGCCGGTCAGCGCGTCGGAGAAGGCCCGCATCTCCGCCGCCGCCGCCCAGCTGTGCGCCGACGCGGGCTTCGAAGCGGTGATCCTCACCAAGGAGGGCGGGGGGAACGCCGATGCCGACATCGCCCTGAAGATGGACGCCCTGGAGGACCTGGGCATCGCCACCGTCGGCCTCTTCGCCGAGATGGCGGGGCCCGACGGGACCGGGCCGCCGATCGTGGTCGCCCCCGAGCGGGCCACGGCCATGGTGAGCACAGGCAACTACGACACCCGGCTGTCCCTGCCGGAGATGGAGCGGGCGCTGGGTGGCAACGAGCTCGCCCTGCTCAAGGTTCCGGCCACGTCGGCCATGGAACTGCCGACGGCGGTCATCCTGGCGTCGCTCGGCTGCTTGGGCGGCGGCCGCCTGACCTGCGCCCCCGCCCCGGTCGCCTGATGGCCCGCATCGTCCACTACCTGAACCAGTTCTTCATCGGCGCCGGCGGGGAGGACGCCGCCGCGTCGCCGCCGGCGTCGCAGCCCGGGCCGGTCGGCCCCGGCCGGCGCCTGGCCCAGCTGCTCGGCGACGAGCACGAGATCGTGGCCACGGTCTCCTGCGGCGACGACGACGCCGCGGGCCGGCCGGCCGCCGTCGGCGAGATCGTCGCCCTCATCCAGGAGGCGCAACCCGACCTCGTCGTCACCGGCCCCGCCTTCACCAGCGGCCGCTACGGCCTGGCCTGTGCCCGGGTCGCGGCGGCGGCCAAAGCCGCCGGGCTCAACGCGGTGGCGGCCATGCACCCCGACAACCCCGGCCTCGACGAGGCCGGTGGCGCCCCCGTGGTGGCCAGCGGCGAGGCGGCCCGCCTCATGGGCCCCGCCCTCGACACGCTGGCCGCGGCGGTGAAGAAGCTTCTCGCCGGCGAGGTGCTCACCAACGCCGACGGCCTCGTCGGCCTGGCGCCCCGCCGGCCCCGGATGGCTGACCGCACCGCGGCTGAGCGGGCCGTCGACCTGGTCCTCGCCCGTCTGGCCGGCGACCGCGACGCCACCGAGGTGCCCCTCCCCCGCTTCGACAAGGTCACGCCGGCGCCCCCCATCACAGATCTGAGCAACTCCACTCTGGCCATCCTCACCGAGGGCGCCCTCGTGCCCGACGACAACCCCGGTGCCCTGGAGTCGGCCCGCGCCACCAAGTGGCTGCGGTACTCCCTCGCCGGCCGCGACGAGCTCGTGCCCGGCGAGTGGCGCTCGGTGCACGGCGGCTTCTCGACGGTGTGGGCCAACGCCGACCCCCACCGCATCCTTCCCCTCGACGCCGCCCGCCAGCTGGAGCGGGAGGGCGCCATCGGCCACCTCCACGAGGAGTACCTGGTCACCGCCGGCAACGGCACCTCGGTGGCCAACGCCCGCCGCTTCGGCGTGGAGTGGGCCGCCGACCTGCGCCACTCCGGCGCCCGGGCCGCCATCCTCACCGCCACCTGAGGGACAGGAACGCGTTGCGGGGCAACGCTTGCGAAGGAACTGGAGCGGGCGGGCATCGCCACCGCCCTGCTCTGCAACCTGACGTCGATCGCCGAGCGGGTCGGAGCACCCCGCATCGTGCCCACCCGCGGGATCCCCTTCCCCGCCGGCGACCCCTCGCTCGAGCCGGCGGAGGAGCGGGCCTGGCGCCAGCGCCTGATGGAGCGGGCCCTGGAGGCCATCGCCACCCCCGTCCACGAACCGACCCTTTTCGAGGTGAACTAGTTCCATGCCCGACGTTGTGATCAGTGCCGCGACCCAGGTCCTGGCCCACGTGCCGGGCTTGGCCCGCCACGGCTCCAAGCCCCGGCGGGAGCTGCCTAAGAACGCCGAGCAGGCCGAGAAGTTCGCCGCCGCCCTCCGCACTTTCGAGGATGCCGCCGCCTACCCGCCCCACCAGGCGTGGATCGGCAACATCCACCCCCGCGACCTGCCGGCCCGGCCCTACAGCGCGAACGCCGGCGCCCCCCAGCGCACCGGCCGGTTCGGCGAGATCATGCCCGAGGAGGAGTTCTTCGGCCTCTTGGCCGCAGTTGACGACTTCGAGCTGTTCGCCCTCTCCCCCGAGGCGGCCAAGGCCGCGGCGGCCGCCCTGGCCGTCCACCCGCTGGCCAAGGCGCTCAACCTGGAGCGCATCGAGAAGGCCGGCGGCGACATCGAGGCCGTAGCCGCCGAGCCCAACGCCCTCCGCCTCACCGACGGCGCGGTCATGCGCTGCGCCCAGGCCGACGACGAGTCGCTGTCGGCCCACGTCCTGATCGACAACCTGGCGGCCAAGGCGACCGCCACCCTCGCCCTGTTGCACCTCCTGGAGCGATCCGGCATCGACCCCACGTCGGTCGAGTACGTCATCGGCTGCGGCGAGGAGGCCATCGGCGACCGCTACCAGCGGGGCGGCGGCAACATGGGCAAGACGGTCGCCGAGGCCGCCGGCCTGACCGACGCGTCGGGCGCCGACGTCAAGAACTTCTGCGCCGCCTTCGTCCCCGCCCTGGTCGTCGCCTCATCCCTGGTCAGCGCCGGCGTGTTCAAGCGGGTGGTCGTCGTCTCCGGCGGGTCGCTGGCCAAGCTGGGCATGAAGTTCCAGGGCCACCTGGCCAAGGAGCTGCCGATCATGGAGGACGTCCTCGGCGGCACCGCCTGCCTGATCGAGGCCGACGACGGGACGTCGCCCAAGGTCCGCCTCGACGTCGTGGGCCGCCACAAGGTCTCCGCCGGCGGATCGGCGGCCGAGGTGATGAAGGCGCTGGCCGTCGAGCCGCTCTCCCGCCATGGCATCGCCATGACCGAGATCGACGACTACGCCACCGAGCTCCACAACCCGGAGATCACCGAGCCCCAGGGCTCAGGCAACGTCCCCGAGCGCAACTACCGCACCATCGCCGCCCTCTCGGCGGCCAAGGGCGACATCGCGCGGGCCGACATCGCCTCGTTCGTGACCGAGCGGGGGATGCCCGGCTACGCCCCGACCCAGGGCCACTTGGCGTCCGCCCTCTGCTACCTGCCCCACGCCCTGGATCGACTGACCACCGGTGACGCCCGTAAGGTCATGCTCCTGGCCAAGGGCAGCCTGTTCCTGGGCCGCATGTGCCAACTGTCCGATGGAATGAGCGTCCTGCTCGAGAGAAACGAAAGGAGGTAAGCACTTGCTTCAGGGAAAGAAGGTCATCGCGGTCGGCGAACGTGACGGGATCTCCGGCCCGGCCATCGCCGCATGCGCCAAAGCCGCCGGCGCCGAGGTGGTCTTCGTGGCCACCGAGTGCTTCGTCTGAACCGCCGCCGGGGCCATGGACCTGCAGACCCAGGAGGCGATCCTCCGGGCCAGCCAGACCCACGACAAGGCCGACTTGCTGGTGCTGCTCGGCTCTCCCGACCCGGAGAGCGCCGAGATCGCCGCCGAGACGGTCATCGTGGGTGACCCGTCCTACGCAGGCGCCCTGGCCGGGGCCCAGTTGGGCCTCCTCACCTACCACGTGCTCGAAGACGAGGTGCACGCCGACGTACCCGACGACGTCTGGGAAGCCCAGATCGGCGTGATGGCCGACGTCCTCGAGGCCGACGCGCTGTCCGCTACGGTTGCCGGCTTCCGGAACCAGGCGTAGCCGGGACAGGGCAAGCATTGTGGTCGTCGCCGAGGCGGCGACATCGAGCGATGCACACGGGGAGGTCAGATGACGGTTGAGCTGAGCAGCGAGGACGTCGTTCGGCAGTTCTACGAGGGCTGGAACCGTGGGGACCTCGATTTCGCCGCGCTCGTGGCCGAGGACATCGTCAACCATCAGCCGGAAGCCGACCCCGAGCGCGGGCGACGTCAGTTCGCCGACGCGATACGCGGGGTCATGTCGGCCGTGCCGGACTCGCGTTGGACGATCTCCGACGTCCTGGTCGACGGCGACCGCGTGGCCATCAGGATCACCTGGTCCGGCACCTATGGGGCGCCGCAGTTCCGCGGACTGGCGATCGACGCACCGGGCCGGTTCTCGGCTGAACACATCCACATCTACCGGGTGCGCGACGGAAAGCTGGCGGAGCATTGGGTGGTTCGGGACGACGTGACCATGTTGCGGCAGCTGGGCGCACTGACCAGCTGACCTCGTCGCCCACCGCTGAGCCCGATGACCGCGAGCCATGCCCCAGCGGACTACGGGAACAAGGGCACCCCGAAGCCTTCGCCGGCGCAGTCGTCGATGAGCTTCTCCAGGGCGAGCATCGTTTGCCGGGCCTGACCTACCGCCGGCTCGTCGCCGGCGTAGCCCTCCGCCAGCAGGGCGAGGACCTGCTGCTGGGCCCGTAGAGCGCGGGCGACCAGGGCGTTGTCCGGCGGGCCGGGGGAGAACGCCGGCCGGAGGTGGGCCGGCGGGGACTGGTCGTAGACGTCGACGACGGCCCGCATGCGGTTGAAGATGCCGAAGTGGTCGACGCCGTCCTCCACGATGCGGGTGGCGATGTCGAACAGCTCGGTCTTCGCGTACCGGCGCTGGCGCAGGGTGCCGCGCACCCGGGCGTAGCGGCCTTCGAGGCCGCCGCTCGGACGCTCCACGGCCACGAAGTCGTCGACCACGGCGGCCGTGAGGGCACGCAGAGCACGAGGCCGGGTGGCATCGGGCTGCTCCGGCGTCGGACGAAACACATGCGAGGCCACGCCCAGGGCGGGCGTGTAGGGAGGACCGATACCGGCCGCGGCCAGCCGGCGCAGCAGCTCGTTGACCAGGCCCAGGTGGCGCATCTCGCTGATGGCCGTGGCCCGTAGCTCCTCGCGCAGGAACGTGACGTCGCGCCGCAATCGGCTCCGAAGGTAGGTGCGGGCCGCAGCAGGATCGGGGAGGCCGCCGAGGGGATCGTCAAGGTCCCCACGGAACTGCACCGGCAGCACCTGGGCCAGCTCGGCATCGGTCAGGGCAGCCACGTCCTCCGGCCGCCTGACCGACGACCAGGCGTAGAGGTACTCCAGGATGAGGACGTGCTCAAGTGGCGCCAGCTCGTTGCGCAGGACGTCGACCAGCTCCTCGACCGTCCGGTAGGCGCGGGCCCGCTCCACGGCCGCCGGCGCGTACGGCGCGGCCGACTCGCGGTTCTTGAGCACGACGGCCAGGTCCTGGTAGCGGTGGCTGATCTCGTAGTAGGCGAGGATCGGGAACTCCGGGCGCGCCGGCCGGGCCCGCAGCCAGTCGACCCAGCCCCGCCCGGCGTAGCGGGAGGCCTCACGCGGCCCGGCGTCGGCGTCGATGGCGATGTCGGGGTGGTTCGACGCCCAGTAGTAGCAACCGCAGTCTCGGAAGTCGTGCTGCCACGGCGAGCACAGGCTCTGGGTGAGCTCGCCGGCCGGGTACCCGGCGTCGATGGCGCCGGCCCCGGCGTAGGGCCGGCGCCGGCCGTCGAGGGTGACCTCGTCGGTGGGCGCGCCGTCCTCGGCTGGGAACCGGCGCAGCACGATGGTGACGGGACCCGCCTCCAGCGAGCGCACCACCCGCCAGGTGCCGGTGCTGTCGAGGGCCACGCCGCCCAGCTGCCGGGGATCGATGGTCACACCCTCCTGGGTGACGCTCGCCAGCCACCACTGCCGGTCGTCGCCGGCCATTTCGTCACGCAAGGTCTCCAGCTGCGGGCGAACGGCGGCCACCTCCTCAAGGAACGGGTCGTCGAGGTCGACGGCCAGCACCGCACCGCCGAGCGACTCCCGCTCGCGCTCGGGGTCGGCGAACTCGACGACCAGGCCGGGGAAGAACCGCCGGTCGAGGTTGCGATGGTCGAACTCGAGGCCGGGGAAGCAGTTGGCCACGCCACTGGCCAGCGTCGTCGACGCCGGGTTCCCCGTGGCCGCGGAGTTGAGGCGGGCCGACAGGTTCAGCGGCTTCACGCCACCGCTCCGACGGCGTGGAGGAGCGATGGGAAGTCCGCCAGGCAGTTTGCGTAGACGCCGATGCAATGCTCAAGCCAACCGCGCACGTAGTCGCACCCCTCTCGTCCCAACTCGTCCACCTCGGCGTGACACCCGCCGCCGCACAGGTACCGGGCCCAGCAGCCGCGGCAGGGCTCCTGGGAGTCGACGGCCCGCCCGTCGAGGAACGCCTGCCGGGCCGCGAGCGACAGGCCGTCGGTCACGTCGCCCAGCCGGTACCGGGCGTTGTCGACCGTGCGATGGCAGGTCCAGTAGTCGCCGTCGGCCCCCACGGCCACGTAGTTGGTGGCCGACCCGCACGGGAGCGACCGGGCCGACCCGGCGTGGATCTCCCGGATCGCCACCGAGAGGTTGGCGAACCGGGGCGCGTAGCCGCTGCGCAACCGGTCGACTTCGTGCTCCGCGGCCCGCACCATCTCGGCCAGGAACGGCTTCCAGTCCTCGGGCCGGAAGCGCAGGGTGGGGTCGGGACCGGTCCGGAGAGGGCTGACGCCGACCTGGCGGAACCCGACCTCGGCGAGCGCCTCGATGCGCTCGTGCACCCGCAGGTCGTCGCGGGCCACCGTCGCCCGGGCCACCACCTTGGCCCGACCCGGCACGGCGAGAAGCGGGGCCACGCCGGCCCGTACCCGGTCGAAGCTGCCACCGCCTCCCGCTCGATGGCGGTGGCGGTCGTTGACCGCCGGCCCACCGTCGACGCTCACGGTCACGGTGAAGGCGTGGTCGCGGAACAGGTCGACGTCGGCCGCGGTCACGAGGGTGCCGTTGGTCGTGATCGAAAACCGGATCCTGACTCCGGCGGCGTCGGCCCGGTCGTGGGCGTACCGCACGACGTCGTGGAGGGCCCGGCGGTGCAGGAGCACCTCGCCGCCGATGAACCCGAGGGTGACCGGCTGGCCGGCGGCGCCGGCGATGAGCGCGTCGACAGCCCGCACGGCCACCTCGGCGGGCATGCGGCGGGCGGCTCCCCCGAAGCGCCCGCTATCCGCATAGCAGTACGCGCAGGACAGGTTGCATGACTGGGCCAGCGCCAGCGAGACGGCTTGGGGGTGGTCCCTGATCGCGGCGGGGCTCTTTGTCCGCGGGCCGGCCAGTGCCAGCCGGCGTAGCTCGTCAAGGGCGCGCTCGTCGCCGGCG
>JAHFUP010000116.1:10018-13384 GCA_023265025.1 Acidimicrobiia bacterium
TGGGCATCGGCGGCGAGGGCGCTGTACGGCAGTGCCGTATCGGTCTTCACCTGGTTGCGGTCGGCGGCCCGGTACCCCCGATCGGCGGCGGTCATGCTGGCCCGGTTGAGGAGCGGAGGATCCTCCCGGCGGGGTTCGAAGCCCATGCGGGCCCTGAGGGTCCCGGTCGTGCCGAGACTGCCGGCCGCCTCGAGCGCGTCTCCGATGACGGCGACGTTCTCGAGGATCGCCCGCCGGCGCTGCGTGTCGACGTTGTTGAGGGTGACGGTCTCGAACGCCCGGCGGAGGAGGTCGGCCACCTCGACCTCGGCCCGTCGGGGATTGAACGCCGGGTCGGGTACGTCGCGGTCGAGCAGGTCGTCGAGCAGGGAGTAGAACGGCCGCTTGTCGGGCGCGTAGTCGGGTGGGCCCACGAAGATGCGGGCCTGGCCGGCGTGCGTCTCGCCGCCGATACGGACGGTGGCCGTCACTACAACGTCGCATGTATCGTCGACGACGCCCCACGACTGGTCGTCGGGCGATGTCGGGTCGCCGCTGCCGTCGTAGGTGTCGGCCGGCTGTGGGTGGGGCAACGGTTGGTAGAGGGAGTACGAGCTCCACGCCGTGCCCTCGTTGAGGATGCGGTTGTCGGGTCGGACGATCTCCGCGGTCACACCGTCGCCGCCCTCGCCCTCGACCGCGGTGGGCGGACCGTAGACGAGCCCCTTGGCCGGCGTGAAGCGCAGGCGGAGGATGTCGCGAAGGGTCGCCTGCCCTGGCGGGTCGGCCCGGGGGCGCAGGGGTTGGATGCGACCGAGGGGGACCGGGCGCTCCGGCGAGACGAGGGGCGCCGGCCCAGGGCTGGAGGCGAGCAGGTCGACCGGGGCGAAGGTGGCGTGGTCGAACGCGACGGTGGCGGCGAAGCCACAGCTGACGTCCATCGTCCGCCGCTCTGCCTTCCGGTTGGCCGCCTCCACGGTGTAGTTGACGTCGTCCAGCGTGCCGCCCAGCTCGGCCAGCAGCGTGGCCGTGAGCGGCCCGGCGGTCCCGTCGGCCTGCTCCACCCACAGCTCGAGGAACGGCGCCACCGGCCGGAGCTGGTCGCCGTCGCGAAACACCAGATCGGTGGCGCGATAGGGCGTGACCGTGCCGTCGTCCTCGACCCGCAGCGAGAGGGCGGGGGCGAGCGCGGTGAGCCCGCCACCGTGGAGCGATGGGTCCTCGCGCCAGACGTAGGCGTCGACCGGCGTGTCGCTGGCCCCGAGCCGGGCGACGGCCACCGGAGGGGTGAAGAACACCGACCGCACGGCTGCCGCCATCTGGATCCCCTCTCCCCGGGCGCCTTGTGCGCGTACCGTACCTGATCGTCTTGGCCGATTCCCGTGCGCCCGACGTCGTCATCGCCGGCGGTGGCATCGCCGCGGCGGCGACCGCGATCCGGCTCCGAGCCCTGGGCCTCCGGGTCGGGCTGCTCGTCCGGCCGACCGCGCCCGTGCACGGCGTCGAGGCGATCCCCCGGCGGGCGCTCGACCTGTTCGACGTCCTCGGCGAGCCGGACGTGGCCACCGAGGCCGCGGCCGTGGACGTCGATGGCCCGGCACATGTGTGGCACGGCGCCGCCGGCCGCGTGCCGGCGCCGTTCGTCCATGTCGACCGGCTGGCGCTGGCCGCAGTCCTGCTGTCCAGGGCGGTGATGCGAGGCGCGACGGTGGAGCGGGTGCGCCGCCTTCCACGACCCGAGGACATCCCTGGCAACCCGGTAGGCGTGGTCGACGCGACCGGGCGTGCTGCGGCCTGGTCGCGACCGGTCGTCGGGCGCGGAGGGCCCGTGGCATGGCTGTTCCGGGCCCCGCCGGAGGACGACATGGCGGGCCGGGTCGTGCGGGCCGATGACTGGTGGGCGTACCGCCTCGGTCACACCGCCGCCACGTGGCTCGGCGTCGTACCGGCTTCGGGGCCGCTGACGCCGGCGATGTTCGACACCGCCGCCGAGCGGCTCGGGCTGTCGCCGGCGTCGCTCGTCGCCCAGGGGCGCCGGCCCGCCGGCGTACAACGGGCCGCGGAGGTCGTGTCGGGCCGGCGGATCGCCGTCGGCGACGCGGCCCTGGCCCACGACCCGATCGCCGGCCAGGGCATCCGGTTCGCCCTCGGCTCGGCGATCGCAGCGGCGACCACGCTGGTCACCTGGGCCGGCGACCCGACCCGGCGCGACATCGCCACCCGGTACTACCGGGACCTCGTGGCCGCCGAGGATCGGCGGCACCTCGCCACGCTCGGGCGCCTCGCGGAGGCTGACCCGCCCGAGCCGGGCCGTGTGCCGGCCATCGTCAAGATCGGGGCGACGGTCGTAGAGGTGCCGCTCTCGGTCGATGGCCACGTCGCGCTGGGGCCTGCCCTCCGGCTCCCGGACGGGACCGTCACCCGCTGGGCAGGCACATTCGACCTGCTCCACCTGGCCCGCATCACGACCGAGCCGACGCCTCGCCTGCTCGTCGTCGCCCAGTTGCTGGCGCTCGGGCTCGACCCGCCCGCGGCCCGGGCGCTGGTCGGCTGGGCGGTCGGCAACGGCGTGGTGGTCGACGCCGGGCCGGCGCCGGCCCTGGCCGCCGGCGTCGTTTGTGAGCTGGACGACCGCTGCGGTAGCTCAACTCACAAAGAACGGTTCGCCGGAAGCGGAGTGGTCGGGGCACCGGATGGGAAGAGACGAAGTGGTGCCGGTTCGCCAAGCGGTCGACAATCTGGTTTCCTACATTGAGCGGGCGCTTGACCCGACTGAACCCGAAAGGAAGGTCCGCATCTCATGAGCACCCTCGCCGAGGCCACGAAGGAGAACTTCGACGAGCTCGTCGCCGAGGGCACGGTGCTGGTCGACGTCTGGGGCCCGGACTGCCGGCCCTGCATCGCCCTGATGCCCCACATCGAGAAGATGGCCGAGGCGCGCGCCGCCGACCTCTCGATCGTGAAGCTGGAGGCGCCCACGGCCCGCCGGCTGTGCATGACGCTGAAGGTCATGGGCCTGCCCGCTTTCCTCCTGTTCCGCGACGGTACGGAGATCGGCCGCCTCAGCGGCGGCGACATCACGCCGGCCAGCCTCGAAGCCTGGCTCGACGAAACATCGGCGGCGTCCGCCGTCCAGCCCGGCTGATACCGCGCCTTCGGCCCTCGGCGGCCTTGGCGTCGCAAGGAAAGCGCGGCGTCGGCGCGGGCGACAAGACCCCCTACTGGGTCGCCCGGTCGAAGCTCTGCAAGCCCGACCGTGACGGAACCGTGCTCGGGCGCCTGGGCCAAGGCGGCGTGGACGACGCGCCGCTTCGCGGCATCCGCCAGGGTGACGGCTCGTCAGCAGCACCCCCAGGTGACTGCGGACGGGGGGACGCGGGCCATCCC
>JAHFUP010000117.1 GCA_023265025.1 Acidimicrobiia bacterium
GCTAGTCGGCTACATGCCGTACTTCGGGACCGGCTACGTCCCTACGAACTGGCAGGGAGCGCAGATCTTTCTCTATCCCGCCCAGGAGGGCGGGTCCTATTCCCGGCACCGTATCGGCCTACAGCACATTGCCTTCTTGGTCGCGACCCGGGAGGACGTCCATCGGGTTCACGACTGGGCGCAAACGCGAGGCGATGACATCGTGCACGCGCCGAGAGCGTTCCCGGAGTACGGGAAGCACTGCTACGCGACGTACTTCCTCGACGCTCACGGCTTCATGCTCGAGGCCGTCTGTCACGCGCCACCGGGCACCCCGTCCGCCACCTCAGCCAAGTCATCCGACTGGCCGCATTTGTCAAGCTCGTCGTAGCAAGCGGTGCCGAGGGGCACCCGATAAGGACGCCTACCAGGCGTCCTTAACTTAACGGGCATCCTGCCCAGGCCCGCCGCAAGCGCCGCCGCGCCGCTCGTCAGAACTTGTGCGGCCGGACGACTGACATGCCTCCGAAGTGTGCGGAGAACCGTCGACCTTGAGGTCATAGGCCCACCCATCCCCGTCCAGCTGCCCCCTCGCGGTGGCGAGCATGGGCTCGAAGCCGCGGGGATGCATAGCAACGACCACAGACGCCGGACCGGCCGACTTCGTCCCATGGGAGCCGACACCTGCGTCTCGGTCGCGACCGCGACCGCCATGGCCTACAGGTGGCGCCGCGGTCGGCCGAGAACTGTGAGCGCTGCCCTCCGGCGCCTGGTCGTCCGTCGCGGCCGACGCCCGGAGGGCGGCACGCGTTGGGCGGAACCTCCCCGTCAATGAGAGCACGACCGAATCAGGCGTCGAACGGCTGATCCCCGAGGCGACGCCGGTCGATGGAGGATCACCTCCGCGTCCGACCCCCCGCGTCGACGATGCCGGTGGAGGTTCCACCCTTCATGCGAGCCGAGGGCCTCGGCGAACGCCTCCCAGCTCACGGTGCCGCCGTCGATGACCACGTCGTACGTCCGCGCGCCGTGGTCGTTCCAGACGAAGCCGGCGGGCGCGTTTTTGAGGCGCTGCTTTGCATCGCCCGGGCCCACCGTCATCGGCGGATCGCACCAGGGGCACGGAGTCACTGCGTCAAGGCACGCCGCGCACCCTCGCTGCAGTCGAGGCCTGCCGCCCCCTGCGGGGGCGCGTTTCGCCTTTCCTCTAGGGGCTGGCGCACCCGGCCCCCCCGCCTCGACTTCGCTGCGGGCGCTTCGCTCTGCGGCCTTGACCCTGGGCCCGGGCTCAGCCGATTGGGGCACCCCGTGAAGAAAGGAGCGCTCCCGAGATGACGCTTTTTCCCGTCCTCTACGAGGGACTCAACGCCGGCTGGCTGAGCCCGCAGGACCTCAGCCTCGACCTGGCCGGGATCCAGATATGGGTCCGCCAGGCCGACGTGCTGTCCCTGGTGCTGCCCAACCGCCTCGACGAGGCCAACGCCAACGAGCAGCGGCCATCGCCAAGCTGCTGGGTGTCGAGCCCGACGAGGCCGACCGCTACGACCGGTGGGGCGAGGTGCTGCGCACATTCGCCGCCAGCTCAGAGGCGTCGCGACTGCGGGCCTGCCTGGCCTTTAGCCTCGTCCACGGCGAGGACGCGCTGGCCGGGGGGTGGGCCCACGCCCGAGGCGAGCGGCACCGGGCCTTCCTGGCCGCCAAGGGCTACGAGCCCACGGCCTATGAGGTCGAACAGGCCGCCGACGCCGCCCGCCTCCGCAAGGAGTCCGTAGCCCGCACGGCCGAGTTCCAGGCCGAGATGGCTCAGGCCGAGCAGGCGCTGGCCGACACGGACGCCGCCGAAACCGACGCCCGTGGCCCCGAACCCGACGAGGGCGAAGAGGTCGACGCCTATCCCGATTCAGAGGAGGCGATCGACGCCGCTGGCTAACCACATCAGGACCGTCCGGTCAACCCCCTCTTCGCCCACGCGGAAGGGGGTTGACACCGGCGGCGCAGTCTCACACCCGTTCTCGTCAACCCCTTCCCGATCAACACGGAGGGGGTGGACATCACCGACCGAGGTGCCACATGCGCATCCGTTTCCGCACCGAGGACCGCTGCTGTCACTGCGGCACGCAATGGTCCTCCCTCTGGTTCTCACCCGATCGCGGGCCGCTGGCAGGGCTCTGGCTGTGCACCGACTGCAACTGCGCCTGCAGGCGCCGCGGCGACGAACACAGTGCCTGCGGCGGCGCCCGCCAATACACGGCGTCGCGGGCGCCGGCCCCGAAAGCGGCGGGGCCCGTCCAACCCAGGCTCTTCGACTAACAGGCCCTTGCTGCCTGCCCTGCGGGGGCCCTCCCCCGCACTACCACGACCTGGGGCTCCTTCTGGCAAGGGGCCTCCGGGACTCCGCTGGCGCTGCGTTTCCTCGGCGCCCTGCCGGCAGACCCTTGCCAGCGCCCCAGGTCGTGGTGGGTCCAGCCCACGGTCCCGGAAACGCCGGGACCGGGTCGAAAGGAGCCAGTCATGGCCGATCAGCACACGCCGGCACCCGGCATCGACACCGAGGCCACCATCCACACCATGCCCCTCCCGGGAGAGGCCAAGGTGATGATGTTCGTCGAGGCCAATGCCCACGTGACACACGTCATCTCCCTGGCCACCAGCGCCGTGCGCCAGCTCATCGTCGGCCTGCTCGACGCCCTCGACATCGCATCCCTCGACGAGGACGGCCCGGCAGGCGGAACCGGGCCGGGCGAGCCGTGAACGATCGCCAGCGGCGGGGCACCCAACCCGGGCCCCCGCCGCTCGGCCGCTTCCACCTCTGCGGCGAGGACACCTGGCGGGCCGACGGAGCGGGACCGGTCCATCCCTGCTGCGCCATCCACGCCGTCGAGAGCCCGGGCCACCCATGCCCGGCGTGCGAGGCGTCCCGGCGGGGCCGGCGCACGCGAATGAGGCGTCCCGACCCGTCAACCCCCTCCGTGTGGCTCGAAGAGGGGGCTGACATCGAGCCCGCGGGTTGATCTCAGTCGAGGGTGGCTCTGGCGGGCCCACGGGGGGCGGCCGCCGCCGGCCTCCCTACGGCTCGATCGCCGCTCCGCCGCGTTCGACCCGTTTGGTGCCGCTAACGGATTCGGTGCCCGCGCGGCTGCCACGCGGCTACGAACTGCAGGCCCTCGGGGCGCACCACACGCTGACCGGTTCCATCCGCGTTTATGACATAGACGAAGCGGTCGTCGTTGTTCAGGAATGCGATCTGGGTGCCGTCCGGCGACCACGCCGCGCCGATCTGGCGCGCCTGGTCGTTGGTTACACGCCGTTGACCGCCTCCGTCAGCGTTCACAATCCAAATATCCGAACCCAGGGCCGGATCGAGGGTTGCGTAGGCGATCATCGTGCCATCCGGGCTCCAGTCCGGCACCTGGTCCTTTCGTGCAATGTCGAACGTCAGTTGTTGCGGGTCGCTGCCGTTCGCGTCCATGACCCAAATCTGTGCGATGCCGGTGCGGTCACTCACAAAGGCGATGCGGCTGCCGTCGGGCGACCATGCCGGGAACCGGTCGTTGGTGGGAGTATTCGTGAGCTGCACAAGTCCGGATCCGTCGCTACCGATGACGAAGACGTCGGCGTCGGTGGCCCCCGGCTCCATCCCCGCGAAGACGATCCGATCACCGTCGGGTGAGAAGTCCGGGAAGGTCACCCGCCCGCCGATGGTCGTCACCTGTCGTTGCTCCGTCCCGTTCGCCTTCATGACCCAGATCTCGGTTACCCCTCCTGCGGCCTGGACGCCGCTGCAGTAGGCGATCTGCTTGCCGTCCGCTGAGTAGGCGGGGCAGGCGTCGAATCCAGAGCTGTCGGTGAGCCGACGGAGGCCCTCGCCGTTCGGCATGACCGAGTAGATGTCGGCGTTGCCGCCAAAGTCGATGGCGAAGGCGAGACGCCCGTTGGTCGTACCCGGATAGGTAGCGCTGGCAGGGCCGGCGCTCGCCGCGACGGTGACTACGGTGGCCAAAGCGATGACGGCGCCCTTCAGCCCAGCGGGGGTATTGCCGCGGGGGGTAGGCCGTGCCGGTCGCCGGAAGGGCCTCATCACTGTTCGGTGTGCTGATCGGCCGCGAAAGCGCTTCGAATCCTCATGGGTGTGCTTCAAAATGTTCCTCCTTAGTGGTCATCGGGCTGGCTGCGCCGCTCGATACCCGACGGACTGCTCGCCCGGTCCATTACCGCCGGGAGTAAGCACCTAGAGGGTGAGGCCGACTGGTTGAGGATCGGTAGAGACCCACGCCCGAGGCCGTTTGACGCTGTGGCAACGCGCGTGGCGCCGTGGTCGTCGCCCCGGTCAGGACCCCGATGGCCGTCCTGATAGACGGCCACGAGAAGCCGCCGGTCGGGGCTGAATGCACCTGCCTGTCCTGCACCGAGAGGCTTCGTCAACTGGCTCCGAAGGCCACCCGCTACCCCCCAGCGACGATGATGCGGCCGGCCTAGTCCAGTGATGTGGATGTGGTGCCGGAGCATGACGCGACCAGGAGCCGTCCCTTCAGGGTCAACCTGGCCGAGGCGACCGTGGTCGGTATGCAACGGGCCGAGGCGCTCCCGGCCCTGGTCATGAACCCGCCGGCCACTGGTCACACGTGGGGCGGTACCGCCGGCCCGGAACGAACTTCTCCCATTCGTCCCTCGTCAGGTTCCGCCCGGCGACCGAGCACGCCCGGTCGCGCCAGGAAGACGCGTCGACGTCCCACCGCCACGCCTGACCATCGTAGTAATGAGCGATCAGGCTGCGGCCGTCGGGTGCGAAAGCGACGTTGACCCGGGTCTGCTGGAAGGGTCCCGGCAAGGGCGACCCCAGCTGCTTGTGGCTCTTGACGTCCCAGAGGATCGGGCTGCCGTCCGGACCTGCCGTCGCCAGGATGGCGCCGTCGGGGCTGAACGCCGCGCTGTGGGCCGGCCCCCCGTGGCCCTCGAGGAATCCGCTCAGCGGCCGGCCCGTGACGAGGTCCCAGAAGCGAACCTTGCCGTCGTTGCCGACGCTGGCGATGGTCCGGTTGTCGGGTGCGACGGCGACGGCCAACGCCCGTCTCGTGTCGGCCCAGAGGCGGTGCCTCAGCGCACGCGACGGCATCGACCACGCCACAATCTCACCGTGGCCGGCGGCCCCGACGGCGGCGAGCAGCCATCGGCCGTCGCGGCTGAACACAACGTCGTACACCGAGCCGGAGTACAGACTCGGATTGCCATCACCCACCGAGGCCCGGAGGGGCTCGCCGACGGGCGCGCCGGCGGCCACGTCCCACACCACGACGCGGCCGTCGGTGCCACCGGTCGCCAGAAGCCGGCCGTCCGGGCTCCACGCCGCGCTCACGACCGCTCCTCGTCCAGTCGTCGCCCACCCATCGGCGTACACGCCCCCTGGGTGGCCATCCTCCAAGCGGGCGACCTCCTCCTGGGTGGCCACGTTCCACACGACGGTGTCCCCGTCAGCAGCCGGCGTTGCCAGCCGCGATCCGTCGGGACTGAAGGCAATCTGGACGACCGGCCCGCGCGCGCTGGCGTGCATCGAGCGCCCGACCTGCTCACCCCCGGGCAGCCGGCGAAGGATCACAACGCCGTGGGCGTCCCCCAGGGCTTGCAGCCGGCCGTCGGGGCTCACCGCCAACGGAGGAATGCCCAGCGGCCATTCCTGGCCGCCTGGGAGGACCTCGATCCCGGCCGGGGGCGACATCCGATCGCCGAGCCGCCGGTCGCCGCTCAGCTCCCATGCCATCGCCGTCCCGTCGAGACCCCCGGTGTAGAGCCGGCGTGCGTCGGGGCTGAAAGTGGCCCCGAGCACGCGCCCGGTATGGCCCCGAAGCGTCTCCCTGAGGCTGCCGCTGGACACGTCCCACACAATGGCGGTGCGGTCGTCGCCGGCGCTCACCAACGCCGACCCGTCCGCGGAGAAGTTCAGTCCCCACAGGAGGTCGGAGTGCCCGGCGAGCGTCCGCTTCACCGTCCCGGTGGCCACGTCGATCAGCGAGATCGAACCGGTTTGGGTCGACGCGGCGAGCGTGGCGCCGTCGGGGCTCAGGGCGAGGGCCCCCGGGAGCCCCTCGAGCTGGCGCACGAGCGTGCGGGACGGGACGTCCCAGATGAGCACGACGCCGTTGGTATGGGCTGCGACCAAGAGCCGCCCGTCGGCGCTCAGGGCGATGCCACGGGGCTGCGCGGGCCGGCCGCCGAGGGTGAATCGCGGTCTCCCCTCGGCGGCGAGGTCCCAGACGGCGACGGCGTCGCGGCCACTTGCCGCCAACGTGCGGCCGTCGGCGCTCATGGCGATCCTGTCTGCGAACCCGCGGAACCCGTTGTCGAGCCGATCTGTGAGCTGACGGGTCGCGATGTCCCAGAGCTGGATCTCGCCACCTACCTGGCCCCGGACGGCCGCCGACGTAAGCAAGGTGCGGCTGTCGGGCGTGAAGGCGACACCGAAGGCGCCGACGTCGCTGACCGCCAGCGGTGGGTCGAGACGTTCGAAGGTGCGGGTGTCCCACAGGAACGTCTTGCCGTAGTTGTCGGGGGCGGCGAGATACCGACCGTCAGGGCTCAGCGCGATGGTCTGGAGTCGATCGCCGGCTGACCGCAGAACTCGTACGGCCCCCGGGCTCCGGACGAGGCTCGCCAGGAGGCTGGAGCGAGTGTCAGGCGAGTCGTCGAGGTTCGACGCCTCGCGGGCCAGCAAGAGGGAACGGTCGAGGCTGTTTTCGACCACAGCCCGGGCAGCCACGGCGCGAGACTCGGCCAGCACGGCTTGCCGGCTGGCGTGCGAGCGCTGCACCATTGCCATCCCGCCGGCGAGCAGGGCGACCACGACGCCGACGGCGAGGGCAGAGACGAGTCGGCGCAGCCGGCGGTTGGCGACGGCTTGCTGCTGCACCCGGCGCTGCGCCTCGGTGGCCTCGTGCTCCGCCAACCGCTTTCCCGCATCGAGGAACTCGCCCTCGACGCCGCCCAACTCGTCGCGCCGAGGCCCGGACCAGTCGAGCGCAGCGACAAGCCGCGGCCCTCGGTAGAGCTCCGACGGCTCGCGACCGCTCTCCGCCCAGTCCGCGGCCGCCCGCCGAAGGTGGTGGTGCAGTCGCCGGCCGTGGAAGTCCTCCTCCAACCATGAACGAAGGCGCGGCCACTCCCGCAGCAGGGCCTCGTGCGCGACCTCCACCATCCCGTCGTGGGAGGTGAGAAGCCGACGGTTGATGAGAGCCGCAACAATGTCGGCGCCGTCGGGATGCCCGTCGATGAGCTCGGGGACGGTGATGCGCCGAGCGACCGACGCATCACCCTCGCCCGGGTCGGCCAGCCGCAGGAGCAGGCGCCGCGCCACCTCCTGCTGAGCGGTCGTCAACTCCCGGTAGGCCGACTCGGCCAGGCGGGCCACAGCTCCCTTGACCCCTCCTCGCTCCCGGTACCCGGTGACATCGAGCGTGCGCTCCCGCCGGCACTCCCACGCCTCGACCAGTGCGGTGGACAGCAGGGGCAGGCCACCCGGCTCATTCGCCGCGTCGGCGACCATCGCGTCTACGAGACCGGGCTCGAGCGTGACCCCGGCGAGCTGGGCCGGAAGCTCAATCGTTCGGCGGAGCTCCTCCGGGCTCATCGTGCCGACGAGAACCTGGTTGGCGGCCAGCAACCGCGCCAGCTCGGGGTGGTCGGCGCACTGACCATAGAAGTCGCTGCGGATCGTCAGGATGACGGTCACCGCGCCCTCGGACCGCTCGGAGGCGCGCACGAGGGAGTCGATGAAGGTCCGGCGCTCGCTCGGGTCCTGGCAGGACGTGAAGACCTCCTCGAACTGGTCGGCGAAGACCAGGAGCCCTCCGCCGGCCGGCAACGCCGCACAGGCGGCGTCGAACGCCGCCTCGAGGACCTCCTCGTCGATCTGATCGCTCTCCCGGCCGGCTAGCCGCCGGACCAGCTCGTGGGCCGGATGGGGGCCGGGAGTCATGACGACCTGGGCCCACCGGTCGGCCCCGGGCACGATCCCGTCGCGGAGGGCAGGGAGCAGGCCGGCCCGTACCAGCGACGACTTCCCGCTCCCGGAGGGGCCGACGACGGCCAGCACACTTGCGCCGACCACGTGGGCGACGAGCTCGGCGGCCATCTGCTCCCGGCCGAAGAAGTACCGGGCGTCCGAGACCTCGAACCGGGCCAGTCCCCGGTATGGACAAGTGGCCACGCTCGAGAGGGTGCCGGCGACGCGGTCGTCGCTCGCCGCCTCGGTGCGGAGACGCTGGAGCTCACGCACGCCTCCGGCGATCTGATCCTGGACGTGGCGGAGGTCGGCACGCACGCCCAGGGCCCGCCCGCTCGCCTCGCCGATACGCCGGGAGGCGAACGACCGCGCCATCCGGGCCGCCTCCCGATGGATGATCAAGGGTGCCCCGCTGGCAGGGGCGAGGAGCGCTGCCGCTGACTCAGCCGCCTCCGCGCCGAGGTAGTGCGATGCGATCTCAACCACCTCTGAGCGCGAAAGAGCCGGAATCCACACGACGTTCGTGGCGCCGACGAGATGGGCCTGGTCCGCGGCCGAATCGTCAGCGCGCACGGTACCGAGGACGAGCGCTCGGTTGGATGAAAGCCCGTCGGCGAGGGCGGCCAGCGCCTCCAGCGTCGCCTCGTCGGCCCGGTCCAAGTCGTCGAGTGCGAGCAGGACGGGACGGCCGGAGGCCCGTCTCCGTAGGAAACCGTTCATGGCCATACCGAACTGCGCCGGCACCGCGACGTCCGGCCCCCCGACCACGGCGCCGACCGAGGCGCCGATCCCGTTGAGCGCCTCGACGAAAGGGTGCAGATGAGCTGTCGGCCCCACAGCTCTCCCGTACGCGACGAGCGCGCCGCCGGCATGGGCATGGCGCGCCACTTCGGCCAGCAGCCGCGTCTTGCCGATGCCTTCGGGCCCGGCCAGCAGCACCAGGCCCCCGTGCCCGCCCGTCGCCTTGTCCCATGCCTCCAGCAAGATCGCCAGCTCCTGTGTGCGACCGACGAACACGCCGCCCGACACGGCGAGCGCGGGTGGGAGATCCACGCCCCTTGAGCCGACATGAAAGTCGAGCGCCGGGTCCTGGGCGAGCGCCGCCGCCTCCAGGCGGCGCAGGTCGGCGCCCGGCTCGATGCCAAGTTCGTCGACGAGGATGGCGCGGGCCCGTTGAAACGCCCGCAAGCAGTCGGCCTGGCGCCCTGATCGGTACAGGGCCAGCATCAGCTGCCCCCAAAGTCGTTCGCGCAGGGGGTGCCGGGCGACCAGGTGCTCGAGTTCGGCAACGAGCTCGCCGCTGCGACCGACAGCCAGGTCGGCGTCGATGCGGTCCTCGAGAGCGGCAACCCGCAGCTCCTCCAGCCGGACCGCCTCCAGTTGAGCGAATGGGTCGTCGGCTACGTCGGCCAGTGCCGGCCCGCGCCACAAGGCAAGCGCCTGGGCCAGGACCGACGCGGCGCGCTCCGGCTCCGACGCGCTGAGTGCATCTCGACCCTCCTGGACGAGCCGCTGAAAGCGAAGAGCGTCGACCTGCTCGGGCTGCACCGCGAGCAGGTAGCCCGACTCGCGGGTCAACAGCAGTTCGCCCGAGGTCCCCCGCGCCCGTCCGGGCTCGACCGCCTTGCGGAGCTGTAGGACGTAGGTCTGTAGCGTCTTCGCCGCCGTCTCGGGCGCGTCTTCGCCCCACACCGCCTCCACCAGCCGGTCGGTTGACACGACGCGGTTGGCATTGATGAGCAGCTCGGCCAGTAGCGCACGCGTCTTCGTACCCGGCAGGCGGACGCGCCTGCGCTCCTCGTCGAGGACTTCAAGCGGGCCCAGTATCCGGAACTCCATCCGCCGCCTATCCCGCCGTCACCACGGACGTCGAGGTCGATGTGGGTCGTCCCACCCGCGACGGTAGCCGCTGGTTGCCGCTGCTGCCGTTGTGGCACATCGCATCACGTCCTGATGGTGCCGGGAACCGGTCGAGATCGGGTCGAGAACTCCCTCGACCGCATATGCACCGGCTCGGCCCAGGGTTCGCCTGTGAAGGAAGTGGCCAATGCGGAAGGCCGTCAGCGGCCACCCCACGCGGACTGCGCACCGCGGCCGGGCAGGCAGCGATGGGCGGCTCTGGCAATGGTGGGTGGCCTGGCGCTTGCGACCGCCGCGGCGGCGATGCTCGTGCTGCACCTCGGCGACGGTGCGGCCAGGCAGGCAGAGGCGCCAGCGAGTTCCGAGTCGGGGTTTCCCGTTGTCGGTACCGCCTCCGACACCTACCTCCCCGGGCACTCGAGCGGGTGGCACGTCCACCCCGGCCTGCACTCCGTTGTCGTGCTCGGCGGCACCTTGACCGTTTACGACGAAAGCTGCGCGCCCACCACCTTCGGGGCCGGCGAGACGTACCTCGGGGGGTTCCACCCCCCACGTGCCCGCAATGAGACAGTAGACGTCCTTGACGTCGCCATCACCTACATCTACGAGGGGGCGGCGAGCGGGGAACCACAGGGCACCGGGCTCCTCCGCCGAAGGGATGCGAGCTCTCGTGACCGTCGCCCAAAAAGGCGCCAGGGTTCATATCGTGCTCGATGGTGCGGGGCGCCGGGCATCAAGGCCGCCGACGCGACCCCGTTCCCCGTCTACCTCCTTCGCTGCCCGCCCGGCCTCGCCGAGCGCAGCCACCCGGCAGCGCTCGTGCAGCGATTCCGATCAGAAGGAGCAGCCCGGGAAGCCTTCCGCCGGCTGCGGCTGACGGCGGGCTCGGGGGCGGGCTGGGGGTTGCTCGTCGCGCTCGACGAGACCGTGGCTCGGCCGGTCGCCTGGTTCGGCCCGGAACCTCCGTCCCCGCCCGAAACCCGGGGCGGGCAGAGCGGGAGCGGTGAAGCCGCTGGCGAACGGGGAGGCAGGAGACGCTCCCGTCGTTGGGTGGTGGGGCGCTTGCCGTGACGATCACCCTTGCGGCCGCATGGGTGTTCGTCGCACCTGGTGAGCGGGCCGTCGCAGCCGTCGCTCCTCACAGCCTGAAGACGGCGCTCGTCACGGTGACCGAGGTGCAGCGGGTCGAGGCGACCGCCGTCAACGACAGCCACGCGTGCCATCGCACCCAGATCTGGCTCCTCGATGGTGATGGCCAGGTGGTCGCATCGGACGCCTCCGACCTTTGCCCCGGCCGCGCCCTGACGCTGGCCTACAACCCCCCGGGAGGGGTGCGTTTGCGCTCGCTCGTCACGATGCACTCGGTCCCGCCCGCCATCTCCGAGCCCTGCCGCCACAGCTTCGAGGTCCAGGACGAAACAACCGAGAGGGCTTCGCTGGTCCTCTCGGAGCCGTAGGTCCAGAGTCCACCGCGACGGACTCGCCACGCGAAAGAGGCGAAGCACATGAACACCCACACCAATGGAGCAGCGGGCGGCCTGGGCGTCCGGGCAAGGCGCCTACGGGACTTCGGACGCGCGCTGCGTTTGAGCCGAACGGAGCTCGCCCGTGCTGACCGGATGGACGCCGAATCAGTCCGGCGACTTCAGCAGGGACGGCTCGAGATCCTCGTGCGCCATGCCGCGGCGCATTCTCCCTTCTACCGCGACCACTACCGCGGCATTGACGGCGGGAATGTTGCCCTGGCCGCGCTCCCTCCGGTCACCAAGGACGCCCTGATGGATGACTTCGATGGCTGGACGACCGACCGCAGCCTGAAGTTGGCCGACCTCGAGCGCCATATCGACGGCTTGTCCGGCGACGACCTCCATCTCGGGCGCTATCGGGTCATGGCCACGTCCGGGAGCACGGGGGGCCGCGGTGTGTTCGTCTATTCCGAGGCCGAGTGGACCATGAACCTGGCCAACTTCGCCCGGCTCAACGAGCGGCTCGTCGGGGTCCACCCTCGCCTCCTCCCTCACCGCCTGCGGGTCGCCTCGGTGGGAACGACCAGCCCTATCCACATCTCCACCCGCAACGGGCTCTCGGTCAGCGTGGGGATCAACCGGGTGCTCCGCCTCGACGCCCGCCGGTCGGTCGACGAACTCGCCGCCGCCCTCGACGCCTTCAGGCCAGACCTCGTGGTGGGCTACCCGTCTGTGCTCGCGATGCTGGCCGACGAGCACGAGGCGGGCCGGCTGAGGTTCCGCCCGGCTAAAGTCGTGACGGTCTCGGAGGTCCGCACACCGGAGATGACCGAGACGATTCGCCGTGCCTGGGGCGTGGAGCCGTTCAGCTGGTACGGGATCACCGAGGGCGGCGTCCTCGCCGGCGACTGTGAGCACCACCGCGGCATGCACGTCTTCGAGGATCTCTTCATCGTCGAGAACATGGACGCCGACGGCCGCCCCGTGCCTGACGGCGTCGTTGGGCACAAGCTCCTGCTCACCAACCTCTTCAACCGGACCCAGCCGCTCATCCGCTATGAGTTGTCTGACATGGTCGTCCTCGACTCGCGCCCGTGCCCCTGCGGCCGTACCTGCCGCCGGGTGAGGTCGATCGAGGGCCGAAGTGACGACATCCTGCGACTGCCGGCGCGAGCGGGTGGCCAGGTGGCAGTCCACCCGATCACACTACGCAGCCCGTTCGCCCGTCTGGCCGAGTTGCGCCAGTACAAGGTCCTTCACGATGAGGGTCGCATACACGTCCTGATCGTGGCGCGCGACCGTTCCAAGTCCGAGGCGACGGAAAGGCGTGTCCGCGACTCCCTAGCCAAAGCACTGCTCGATGTTGGGGCCCAGCCACCGCCGATCCTGGTGGAGACAGTGGCGGTGATTCCCCGTGATCAGGGCCACGGCGCCAAGTTCAAACTCATCGAGTCCCGACCGAGAGTGACGCCGCTGGCGACCGGCTCCGCACGACGCCCATGAGACTGCCCCGCTCTGCCCGTTGCCAAGATCGCTCGGCGGGCGTTCGCCTGCTTGCCGCCGTTCTCCCGCTCTCCCTGATTACCGGCGCGTGCCTCGTGGCAGATCCGAACGACTATCGGGACCGATCGTCGCCGACGACCACGATTCCTCGAGGCGACGCCCCCGTCTCGGAAGGGGCGCCAATTCCCGCGCGATAGCCCGAAGGCCCATCTCGGGGGGCTCGGCGCCGAGATGGGGGCCACCGCGACCGAGCGGCCGGGCTAACGGCCTGTCCCACCACCGCGACACGAGGTCGCCTGCGCCCCCGAACGAAACGCGGCATGACCAGCTTCACCCCCGTCGGCTGAGCTCTCGCTCGCTGCGTCGGGTAGAAGGACCGGCGGATATGGGGGGCAGGCTCAGCGGGAGGGCGGCCACCGCTGGCGCCCAGGCAACAGAGCCCC
>JAHFUP010000118.1 GCA_023265025.1 Acidimicrobiia bacterium
GACTAGCCGAGGACTAGCCGAGGCCGTGCAGCTCCGGCTTCATCATGCGACCCATGAGGGCGGCGACGACCTCGTCGGCCGGCGTCGTGCCGGCCAGGACGGCGACCACCTGGTCGGCGATCGGCATCTCCACCCCGACGCGCGCCGCCAGCTCGACCACTGCGGCCGACGTCCGCACCCCCTCGGCCACCATTCTCGTGCCCGCCGTGATCTCGGCCAGCGGCCGCCCCTTGGCCAGCTGCTCGCCCACCCAGCGGTTGCGGCTCTGGCGGCTGGTGCAGGTGGCGACGAGGTCGCCCATGCCGGTCAGCCCGCCGAAGGTCAGCGGCTGGCCGCCGAGCGCCACGCCGAGGCGGGTCAGCTCGGCGACGCCCCGGGTGATCAGCGCGGCCCGGGTGTTGTCGCCGAAACCGAGGCCGTCGGCCACGCCGGCGGCGATGGCCACCACGTTCTTCAGCGCCCCGCCCAGCTCGCAGCCCACGACGTCGGGGTTGGTGTACACCCGGAACGACCCGGTGCTGAAGAGCCGCTGCAGCGCGTCAGCCAGCGCGGGGTCGGTGGCCGCGACGACGCTGGCCGTCGGATGGCCGGCGACGATCTCACCCACCAGGTTTGGTCCGGTGAGCACGGCGACGGGATGGGCCGGCGCCACCTCGGCGATGAGCTCCGACATGCGGGACAGCGTGACCTGCTCCACACCCTTGGTCAGGCTCACGACGGCCACGCCGGCGTCGATGTGGGCGGCGGCGTCCGAGAGGACGGCGCGGAACCCATGTGACGGTACGGCCATCACCACGACGTCGGCGCCGGCCACCGCCTCGGCCAGCGACGACGTGGCCCGCAGGCCCGGTGGCAGCTTGACGTCGGGCAGGTACACCTCGTTGCGGGCCAGGCGCCGGATCCCGTCGGCCAGGTCCGCCCGGCGGGCCCAGAGAGTGGTCGGGACCTTGCCCGCGCACATGGCCGCCATCGCCGTCCCCCACGAGCCGGCGCCGAGCACGCACACCTGTCTTGTCGCGGAAGGCCCGGCCGGCATCGGAGGGCAACCCTACCTGCGCGCTCCCGTAGACTCCGGAGGGACATGGCACGCGAGGAGTTCGTGGTCGCCCAGCTGTCGGACCTGCACTGCGGCTCGCCGTACTTCGACCCCGGCCTGCTGGAGACGGCGGTCAACGAGACCATCGCCCTCAACCCCGACCTCGTCGTCATCGGCGGCGACCTGACGGCCGAGGGCTACGCCGGCGAGTTCCGCACCGCCCAGCGCTTCCTGGAGCCGCTGTTCGAAGCCGGGTTCACCATGCTGGTCATCCCCGGCAACCACGATTCGAAAAATGTCGGCTACCTCCACTTCCGGGACACCTTCGGCGTGGGGGACGTGGCCGAGAAGGGCGACCGGGTCATCTCCCTCACCCTGTCGAGCCTCGACGGGACCACCCCGTTCCGCGTGCAGGTCGTGGCCATCGACTCGTCCAAGCCCGACCTGGCCGAGGGCGAGGTCGGGCGGGAGCGCTACCGCTGGATCCGCGACCAGTTCGCGGCCGAGGCCGACTTCAAGATCTTCGTCCTGCACCACCACCTCGTCCCCGTCCCGGGCACCGGCCGCGAGCGCAACACGGTCTGGGACGCCGGCGACGTCCTCGCCCTCCTGACCGAGCTCAAGGTCGACATGGTGCTGTCCGGCCACAAGCACGTGCCCCACGTGTGGCTGCTGGACCACGTGCTCCTGGTCACGTCGGGGACGGTGTCGTCCCACCGGGTGCGCGGCTACACCCGGCCGTCCTACAACGTGCTGGAGGTCACCCCCGACGAGGTGCGGGTGACGTTGAAGTACCCGGGCACCGGCGAGCGCACCGCCGGCGTCCTCGACCGCCGGCGGATGGCCCTCTCGACGAACCCCGAGCTGACCGCCATGTTCACCAAGTCGACGTGGAGGCCCTGATGTCCCACTTCCTGCGCCTGTACCAGAGCGCCGTCGACCCGGCCGACGTGGAGGAGATGCAGCGGCTGTTCGTCGACGACGTCGTGCCCGCCTTCGCCGGCAGCACCGGCTGCCTCGGCATCGAGCTGGCCGTCACCGTCGAGCCCAACGCCGGCGGGCTGGTGGAGGGCGCGGCGATCTCGCGGTGGTCGTCGCTCGAGGAGATGGCGGCGGCGATGGCGTCGCACGAGGTCCAGGAGGCGCTGGTGCGCGTCCGCCAGCTCCTGCGCCAGGAGCCGGTATCCAAGGTTTTGCAAGTGCTTCGATGACGCCACTTCGATGAGAGAGGCGCTCGCCGGGTTCGGGCCGGTTGCGGTCCTCCTCCCGGTGAAGTCATTCGGCGAGGCCAAGCTGCGGCTGGCGCCGGCGCTGGACCCGGCCCGCCGGGCCGAGCTGGCCCGAGCCATGGCCACCCACGTCGTCGCCTCGGCCGCGCCGCTCCCCACCGCGGTGGTCTGCGACGACGCCGAGGTGGCGGCCTGGGCACGCGACCTTGGCGCGCTCGTGGTGTGGGAGCCCGAGCGGGGGCTGAACCGGGCCGTCGAGGCCGGCGTGGCCCGGCTGGCCGCCAGCGGGGCCCGGCGGGTCGTCGTGGCCCACGCCGACCTGGCCCACGCCGGCAACCTGGAGTGGGTGGCCCGCTTCGCCGGCGTGACACTGGTACCCGACCACCGCGACAATGGCACCAACGTGATCTGCGTGCCCGGTGACGCCGGCTTCACCTTCTCCTACGGGCCGGGCTCCTTCACCCGCCACGGCGTCGAGGCCCACCGGCTGGGGCTGGCGCTGCGCGTCGTGCGGGAGCCGTCCCTTTCCCACGACGTGGACGTGCCCGCCGACCTGGTGGGGCTCCCTTCATGAGCATGGATCTCGCGGTGCCCGCCCGGGCGCTGGCGGTGGGCGCTCACCCCGACGACGTGGAGTTCGGCTGCGGCGGGACGCTGGCCAAGTGGGCCGCCGGCGGCTGCGAGATTTCTCACGTCATCTGCACCGACGGGTCCAAGGGCTCGTGGGATCCCGCCGACGACCCCGCCACCCTGGTGGCCAGTCGGCAGGTCGAGCAACGGGCCGCGTCGGTGGCGCTGGGTGGGACGGGGTCGGTGGTCTTTCTCGGCTGGCGGGACGGCGAGCTGGAGTCCGGGCTCCGCCAGCGCGCCGACCTCTGCTACTGGATCCGCCGGCTGCGACCAGAGGTCGTCCTCGGCCACGACCCCTGGAAGCGCTACCGCCTCCACCCGGACCACCACCACGCCGGCCGGCTGGTCGTCGAGGGCATCGTCGCCGCCCGGGATCCACACTTCTTCCCCGAACAGGGCGAGGCGCCCCACCGCCCGTCGCACCTCCTCCTGTGGGAGGCCGACGAGGCGGACCACGTCGAGGACATCACCGCCGGCCTCGACCAGAAGCTGGCCGCGTTGCTCGAGCACCGCAGCCAGTACAGGACGACGATGGACATCGACGACCCGTCGTCCACCGAACAGGTGGAGGCGTTCCGCGACAAGATCCGTAGGCGACATGCGGACGCCGGCGCGCCCGACGTCGCCTACGGGGAACGCTTCAAGCTCCTGTCCAAGCTGTAGGCGCTACTTCTTGGCCTTCTTGGCCGCCTTGGCCGCCGGGGCCTTCTTGGCGGGTGCGGCCTTCGACGCCGCGGCCTTCTTGGCCGGCGCCGCCTTTGCCGCCGCCTTCGACGCGGTCGCCTTCTTGGCCGGCGCCGCCTTGGTCGCCGCCTTCGACGCGGTCGCCTTCTTGGCCGGCGCCGCCTTGGCACCCTTCTTCGCCGCCTTGGCCGGCGCCGGGTTGAGGGCCGCCTTCAGCGCGGTACTGGCGCCGAACTTCACCGCGGTCGACGCCGCGATGGGCACCGGCTCGCCGGTGCGCGGGTTGCGACCGGTACGGGCCTGGCGCTGGCTGGCAGAGAACGAACCGAAGCTCGGCCACGCCACGCGGTCGCCCTTGGACACTGCGGAACGAACCGTGTCGAAGAAGGCGTCGATGACCTTCTCCACGTCCGCCTTGCTCACCCCGGACACGCCGGAAACGTCTTGGACCACATCGGACTTGTTCACGACCACCTCCTTCTTGGGAACCTCGTATCGGGCCACATCTGATCCGACCGGCCGCGCAAGATCAAGCATTTCCCCGATTGGTGGCCCAGGAGGCAGGATCCAAGGAGATGAAACGCGCGATCGCCCTGCTGTTGCTCACCCTGTTCACCGGCGCCTGCAGTCTCAAGGACAAGCCGGCCAGCAACGTTCAACCGCCGGCACCGGGCGTCCCGGCGAGGGCCGAAGACGTGACCGGCATCTACCGCTCGATCCACCAGGGCGTGCTCCAGCTGCGATCCGACGGTGACTACGTCCTCATCGTGCCGGACGGGCCGGGCCCCAGCTCCGGGTCGTTCACCCTCAGCGCCGGCCGGATGGTGGTCTTCTCCAAAGCGTGCGGCCAGGAGACCGGCGAATACGACGTGGTGGTCAGCGGCATCCAGGAGGCCGGCAAGGCGGTGCTCACCCTTTCGACGGTGAAGGACCCCTGCGAGGACCGCCGGCGCTATCTCACGGTCGACCCCTGGATCTACGCCAACTCCTGACCCTCCCCCTCGTTCCGGCTGCAGTTGGCCGCGCTTACGCGGCCAACTGCAGCCAGTTCGGGTGGGTGGTCAGTGGTCGGCGAGCCACTGCTCGACGAGCGCCGGCAGGTTTTCGGCGGTCATGGCCGGCGCCGGCTCGACGGGAAGGTCCTCCTCGGCGGTCACGCCGGTGAAGACCAGGGCGAACGGCAGGCCGAGGCGCTCGGCCATCAGCCCGTCGGTGTCGGGGCGGTCCCCCACCACCATTCCGTCGTCGGTGGCGTCGCCGATGCGGTCCCGCACAGTGTCGGCCATCGGCTGGTAGGGCTTGCCGGCGACCTCGGGCTCGACGCCGGCTGCCGCGGCCACGGCGGCCAGGAGCGCGCCGCCCCCGGGGATGGGACCGTCGGGGGTGGGGTAGGTCGTGTCGTCGTTCGTGCCGATCAGCCGGGCGCCACCGCGCATGGTCTGGTAGGCGGCGTTCAGCCGGGCGTAGTCGAACTCCCTGTGGAACCCGACGACGACCGCGTCGGCCGGCCCCTCGTCGACCGCCTTCACGCCGCGGGCGTCGAGTGCCTCCCGCACCCCCTCGCCGGCGCATACCAGGGCGACGTCGCCGGGCTCCAGCATCGTCGCCGCGGCCTGGGCCGACGTGATGATCTCGTCCGCGTCCACGGCGATGCCCATGCCCTCGAACTTTTGCACCAGGTCGTCGACCCGGCGGCTGGAGTTGTTGGTCAGGAAGAGGATCGTGTGGCCGGCGTCGCGCAGCCGCCCGATCGCCTCCGGCACACCGGGGATTACGGTCTCCCCCAGCCACACCACACCGTCGAGGTCGAGTATCCACACCATCGCCCGGTTGTACCCGGCCGGGAGGCCTTTCGGGAAATCGACGCCGCCGGCCGGCGCCGCGCTCACGCCGTGAAGATCTCCTCGACGAAAAAACGGGCCGCCACGTCGAGACGGTCGCCGAAGACAGCTTCGGCCACGGCGAGCACGTCGGCTGCGGTCTCCAACTCGAGCATCGTGGCCAGCAGCTTCACGTCGTCGTCGTCCTCGCCGACCCGATGGGCCAGCACTTTCAATGCCAGCACCATGCGGGGCGATGCGACGAGGCACCGGAGGCCCGGCAGGTCGAGCGCCGGGGTCGCCATGGGATCCGGTCCGGCGAGAAACGCCTTGGCGGCGTCGTTCAGCCAACCAGGCGGCAACCCCAGCTCATCGGCGATCGCCACCGCCACCCGATAGATGGACATCTTCGGCTCGAACACGGCATCGATGTCTCGGGTCACGCGCCGAGGGGCGTATGCGAGCGCGATGGCCGCACCGCCCACCACGTACATCTCGCCCTGTATGCCCTCGGCGTCCAATCGGCCGGCGAGCGCGGTGAGCGCGGCCACGATCTCGGCCCTGTCCATGTCCTCGATGCCTAACAGCGCTGGAGCGACGAGGGCACGATCATGATCCCCCGCCGGCGGAACGCGGCGGGCGACTGGGCCACCGCAAGGGCACGAAAGCCTCGTACGCCACTGACGAACCAGAAGTCGTCAAGGAACCGCTCCGGCCGGCAGGTCCACTCCGGGCGGGGGACGGCGTGGCGACCCGCCAGATGCTCGCCGAGGGCGCCGAGGTACGCATCGTAGCGGGCGTCGCCGGTGCGATCCGGCTCCTCGGTCAGGGCTCGCTCGACCAGATCGTCCCGGGGCAGCAGCGCCACTTCGTCCAGTAGCTCCCGCACGGCGATGTCGAAGTCGTCACCGTCGGCAACCCGCCGGGCCACGCCGGCGAGCGACTGCCTGAAGGCGTCGTCAGGAGGCGGATTGGCGGCGAGATAGTCCCGCAGGGTCACCGCGTCGAGCGTACGTCAGCCGTTGACGGCTCGGGCCGTCGCCCGCCGACCCGGCAGTTTGATCACCTCGATGGCGTTGGGCAGCTGCTCCTTGATGGCCGAGTCGTGGGTGACGACGAGCACTTGGCGGAACCGGGCGAGGAGCCGTTCGAGGGCGAGGAGCATGAGGTCCTTGCGGTCGTCGTCGAGGGGGCCGAACACCTCGTCGAGCACGAGCAGCCCGACGGCGCCGCCGGACTGGAACCGCACGTGCTCGCTCACCGCCACCCGCAGGGCGAGGTTGGCCAGGTCGGTCTCCGACCCGGAGAAGCGGTTCATGCCGTAGGTACGGCCGGCGTCGAGGATCTTCAGCTCGTAGGTGTTGGGGTCGACCTCGAGCTGGTCGTACTCCCGGTCGGTGAGCTCGGCGAACAGCTCGGCCGCCTGCGCCGAGAGGCGGGGGCCGACCGACGCCACGAGGGTGTTGCGGAAGTTGTTCAGCAGGTCGCCGAGGCGGGCGAGGTGGCGCGCCTCCTCGGCCAGCTCGGCCAACTGCCCGTGCTGCTCGACCGCCTCGGCCAGCCGGCGGGCCTCCGCCCCGGCACGCTCACGGGCCTGGGTGGCCGCCACCTTCGATGCATGGGCCCGCAGCGCCGCCGCCTCGTGCACGGCCTGCAGCCGGACGCGTTCGGCCAGGGCGGCGGCAAGGTTCTCGGGGCGGAAGCCCAAAGCGGAGACCTGAGTCCGCAACGCGTCCAACCGGCCCGCGCTCTCGGCCACCGCGGCCTGCTCGACGTCGAGCTCGGCGACGACGGCGTCCCGGCGCTCCAACCGGCCCTGCAGGCGCTGGCACTCGTCGGCCGCCCGCCGGCGCCGGTCCACCTCGGCCGCCAACGAGTTGCGCTCGCCGTCCTCCATCGGGCGGCCCAGGGCGGCCAGCGCGGCGGCGAGGCCCCCCTCCGCCTCCCGACGGCGGGCCACCCGTTGTTCGTGCGTCGCCCACTCGGCCTGGGCCAGGCGGAGCCGCTTGCCCAGGGCGGCGGCCCGCTCCCCCGTCGCTGCGGCCGCGGTCGACGCCTGCTGGCGATCTAGCTCCAGCTCGTTGAGCCGCCCCTCGATCTCGGCCAGCTCCGCGGCCCGGTGGGCCTGCACCGACTCGAAGGCGTCGCCCAGCGCCTGGCCACACAACGGGCAGGCGCCCTCACCGGTGAGGACGGCGGTGCTCTGCACCGCGAGGGCGGCCCGGTCACGCTCCACCTTGGTGGCGTCCAGCGTGGCGTGGACCCTGGCCATCGCCACCTTCGCCGCCTCGGCCTCCGACCGTGCCGCCTCGAAGCCGGCTTCGTCGGGTGCGACCGGGGTGACCGGGGCGGGCACCGCGTCGAGTGCGGCCTGGGCCGAGACGACCGCCTCCACCAGGCGCAGCCGGGCCTCGGCCGGCTTCCAGCCCTCGGCGTCCGGGACGAGGATCTTCAACCGCTCGGTGGCCTGCGCCAGCTCGACCTTCTCCTCGGTGAGCTTCGCCACCCAAGCGAGCGCCCTGTCGTGCTGCTCACGGACCGCTTTCCCCTCGGCGACGAGCCGGTCGTGCTCCTGGCGCAGGACGTCGAGGTGCTGGTAGCGGACGGCGGCCGCCTCGGCGTCGGCTCGTGCCACCACGGCGAGGTCTCCGTCGGTGGTCATGGTGGCCTCGGCGACGTCCGCCGCCTTCTCGGCGCCGGCGAGGGCATCACGGACCGCGTCCAGGTCGGGCAGTACGGACCGCAGGCGCTCGAAAGCGTCCTGGGTGAGGCGGGCGTCCTTGCGGGCCAGGTCGCGGGCCGCGTCGAGGGGGGTGATCCCGAGCAGCTGCAGCACCAGCTTGCGGCGGTCGCCGGGCGTCTGCTCACTGAAGGCGGCCAGCTGCTTCTGCTCGGCAAAGACCGAGGCCCGGAAGGCGGCGTCGCTCATGCCGAGGATCGAGTGGACGTAGCGACCGGTGTCGCGGGCGCCCTCGGCCACCTGCAGGCCATCGGCGTGGGCTTCCGCCTTGACCTGGGAGTTGGAGCCGCTGATGGTGCGCCGGACAAGGTAGAGGTGGCCCTCATGCTCGAACTCCACCTCGGTGACGCACTCCGCGTTCACGCCGGCGGTGCGCACCTCGTCCATCGACGTACGTGAGCGGCCGTAGAGCGTGAACCGGATGCTCTCGATGAGCGCCGACTTGCCGGCGCCGTTCAGCCCGTAGATGCCCACCAGCCCCGGCGGGATCTCCAGTTCGAGCTCCTGCTCGAACACGCGGTAGTTCCGCAACAGCAGACGAGTGACGCGCACGGCTAGTCGATCGCCTCTTCCACGGCCCGGGCGAGGTACTCGTCACCCCGGTTGCGGATGCGGTCACGGTCGAAGCCGACGAGATCCTGGCCGTCGACGTAGTTGGCCCACTGGACCGGCAGCGACGCCAGGTCGGGCAGCTCGACGTTGGTCTGCGAGCCGGCGAAGTCGGGCTGCAGCTTGAGGTGGAGGGCGTGGGCCGACGCGGCCCGAACCGCTTCCAGATCGAGCATCCGGTACGCCTCGGGGTCGACGCCCTCAAGGAAGAGCCGGACGACGGCGCCGGCCGGCACCGCCGAGACCCGCTCCAGCACTCGCTCCTGCACCTCGGCCGGCGAAAGGCCGAGGGCGTGCACCGACGGCAGGGTGAGCAGGGGGCGCTGGCCGGTCAGGGGGATGTGGGCGATGTGACCCGAGTCGGTGTCGAGCAGGACGATCCCCTTGGGCACCTCGGGATCGTCCGCGTAGGAGAACGTGTCGGTGGAGCCGGCGTACCAGATGCCGTTGTCGACCTTGGTGTGGAAGTGGTAGTGCCCCAGCAGGGCCAGGTCGGCGGAGGACTTCAGCAGGCCGGCGTCGACCTCGATCTCGTTGATGTCGGAGTGGTGTGGCTCGACCTGCGGCACCCGGGGGTGTGTCAGCAGCAGATTGGTGGCATCCGCGCTGCGGCTCAGGCGGGCCTCGGCCAGGGCGTCGAGGGTGGCGTCGACGGTGAGCATCTGCGGCACGGCGTGGACGACCAGCCCGGGAAACTCGAACCGCTCGTAGGTCATCCGGTGGGCGAACCGGACCTCGGGGAAGAGGTCGGCGAGGGCGGAGTAGGGGCTTCCCGTGCCGGGCAGGCGGGGCGTGTCGTGGTTGCCGGTGATGACCACGAGCGGGGTGCCGTGCTCGCGGATGCGCACCAGCGCCCGCTGGGCGATCCGGTAGGACCGGTAAGTCGGGCGCGGGTGGTCGAAGATGTCGCCCAGCCACACGACGAGGTCGGGCGACTGGGCCAGCGCCAGCTCCACCGCCCGGGTGAAGGACTCTTCGAAGTCCCGCTCACGCTGGTTGAAGCCGTCGGCCGTCGTGTACGAGTAGTAGGAGCGCCCGAGGTGGGCGTCGCCGAGCGCGGCGACTCTCACGGCGCTCCGGTGACGATTCGACAGGCTATGGCATGTCGAATCGTCACCAGTTGACGGGGCATCAGTCCACCATGGCCGAGATGTTGGCGGCGACGACTGGGCGGGGCGCCGGCGGCGGCGGGCAGGTGCGGACAACGTCGGCCCAGAGGTGGATCTTGGCGGGCACGGCGAAGGGGGCATCGAGGTTGGCCAGCAGGCACTCGCCGGGCATGAGCGTCTGGATCTCGGGGCCGAGGGCGGAGATGTCCTGCTTCGACGACGAGCGCAGGATGGTGCGGTCCTTCTCGTCGGCCAGACCCAGGATGAAGAAGGTGTTGAACTGACTGAGCAGCTCGCCGTCGAGCAGCTTGGGCTGCTGGGTGACTGCGCACAGGCCGACCTTGAACTTGCGACCCTCCCGGGCCACGCGGGGGAAGACGTTGGAGTCGCGGTCCTTGCTGGCGGCCAGCACCCGCTGGGCCTCCTCCAGTACGACGGCGACGACGGGCAGGCGCTCGTGGGCCTCGGGGTCCTCCAGGTAGTCGGTCGACCACTCCTCCAGCACCCGGCGGGCGAGGAACGACGCCACCAGCAGCTCCTCGGTGGAGCCAAGCCCGCTCACGTCGATGAGCACCACCCGGCCCTCACGGAGGTCGCGCAGGACGGCGCCGCCGACCGAGACGTGGCTGTCGGCGGCGATGCAGGGGAGGTCGACGATGCGTCGGGCCCGGCGATGGAGGACCTGCAGGGTGTTCATGGCCACCCGGCCGTTGAGCTCGACATCGCGCAAGCCGGGCAGATCTTCGACCTGCGAGAACGCGACCAGCCACGACAACCCCTCCCCGCCGAACTTCTTCTCCAGCTCGTACAGCGCCTCTTCCTGGGGGCGGGACCAGTCGTAGGCGGTCCGCAGGTCGTCGACGGTGAGCTCGGCCAGGCCGACCTTCAGCGACGACGTGTTCGGCAGCGAGCGGGCCGCGTACGTGCGCAGCCGCTCGCCGGCCCAGGGGTGGCGGGCGAGCTGGGTGCGGTACTCCCCGTGGGGGTCGATCAGCAGGAGGCCGTAGCGGCCGGCGGAGCGCAGCACGTCGCCGGCCAGCACCATCATCAGGTTGGACTTGCCCATGCCGGTGGTGGCGAAGATACCGACGTGGCTGGCCAGGCTCTTGCCCGAGATGCCGACCTCGAAGTCGACCTCGGTCTCGCCGCTGCGCAGCGTGCCGACGGGCAGGTCGCCCATGCGGGTGCGCAGGAAGGCGAAGTCCGCCGGCTCGGGGGCAACGACCCGGGAGAACTGGGTGGGCAGGCTCTTGGGCCGGCGGAAGTCGAGCCCGTCCGGGGTCAGATAGCCGAGGCACCGGCAGCTGGCGACGCGGTACGTGCGCCGCGACTGGTCGTAGAGGCGGTGCAGGCCCGCCTCGCCCCGGGCGTCGTCGACCAGCAGGGTGCCCGCCACCCGCTCGGCCCACCCCGGCTCGCGGTGCTCGGTGCCGTAGGTGACGTCGACGATCCGGAACAGGTACCGCCGGCCAGTGGCCTCGTCCACCGCCACCAGCAGCTCCCCGAGAAACAGGTCCTCGTCCGGCGCAGCGCGAAACACACCCTCAAGGACGTTCTTGCCGAACAACCGCCCCGTGCTCACGACGCGGCACCGAGTGTGCAGAAAACGTCGTATAGCAACACTTTTTGCACACTCGCCGCCATCTAGAACCTTTCCATGAGGTCGTGGCGGTCGGCGAAGGCGCGCTCGCGGACTTCGGCAGGGACGCCGGCGCGGTCGAGGAGGTCGTCGAGCTCGTACCAGGTGTCCTGTCGGAGCCAGCCGGGGCAGGCGGCGAGGCGGTCGGCGACGGTGAGCGGATAGGGGTAGCCCGGGAAGCCGGCGTCGTCGCAGAGGGCAGCCAGTCGGGCGAGGATCTCCTCGGGGTCGGCGCCGGGCGAGACGTCGACCCGGAAGGCGTACGGGGCGTCGGCGTCGAGGCGGGCGGCGACCACCCGGGCACCGGCCCGGCTCCGCGCCACCGGCGCCCACCACAGGGCACGGGGCCCGAGCTCGCGGGCGGCGTCGATCTCCAGCGCGCCGAGCAAGGGGGCACCACCGCGGGACAACGAGGAGCGCTTGATGACGGCGGCGACCACCACGTCACGGGCCGCGGCCCGGGCCAGCAGCTCGGTCAGCCAGGACGGGGGCACGCGCCAGTCGGGCTCCAGGTCGCCGTCGACGAGCACCATCGCCCCCGGTGCCGCCTCCTCGATGCAGCGCTCGACGGCCACCCACTCCTCGTGGTCACGGAGCAGGTTCAGGTCGACGGCCGCATCCTCGGCGATGCCCAGGCTCAGGCCGGCGGCGACGGCCCGGTCCTCCCGGCCACCGAGCAGGTAGGCGCGGAGCTCGCCCTCGTCCTCGACCGCACACTCCCCGTTCCGGAAACAGGTCCGCGCCGCCCTGGCGACGACCAGCTGCAGGCAGCGGGCGTCGGCCACCACGGCCTGGCCCCCGTCGACGGCCCAGACCTCCGCCGGCGGGGCTGCCGCCCGCACCAGAGGCCGCAGCCGGATCTCGGCGTCGAACTGCAGGTGGCCGTTGCCGGCGTCCGCCAGCCCGCCACCGCCGCCGGTGAGGAGGGCCGCCAGCCGGTCGGCCGCCGTGCGCAGGGACGACGAGGGAGGAACGAGCGCCGTGAGGACCATCCCGTCCAGCATCCCAAGCCGGTGCGACAGTTACAAGCTTGTCATTCCGATCGTCCTGGGTAGGAGGGCCGCATGGAACGCGGAAGCGACAAGCACTCGCCCAGGATCGACGAGAACTTGGCCCACGACACCCGCTCGCTCACCCAGGGCTCGCCCATGGAGGCGCGGGCGGACGAGGCGCGCCACCAGGAGGGTGCCGGCGACGACGAGCCGACGACGGACGCCCTCCTGACCGGCGACCTCCACCCGGAGCAGGCGAACGACTCGCTTCTGAACCACGACGAGGCCGAGGCGCGGAGCCGCCTGGCCGCCAGTCTGCGACCGTCGGTCTTCCCGGCCGACCGCGACGCCCTGGTCCGGTGCGCCGAGGAGGCGCACGCCCCGGCGGACATCGTCGACCGGCTTCGCCAGCTGCCCGACGGCACCTTCACCCACACCGAGGCCGTCTGGGAGTCGCTCGGCGGCCGGGTGGAGTCCCGGCCCTAGGCTAACGGGGCTTCGCCCCAGCCCGACGAGGCGGTGTGGTGGCGCTCCCAGGTCGGCGGAAGGAGTGGGTTGTCCGGCTCCGCTGTGCGGCCTGCGGCTGGTATTCGTAGGCTCCGGTCGA
>JAHFUP010000119.1 GCA_023265025.1 Acidimicrobiia bacterium
GGCTTCCCCTCCGGGCGGCCTGCGGCCGGCCTTGACTGCCCTGCTCTGCTTCGACGCGCCCGGAGATCTGTTCCGAACAAATCTCGCCGGGACCTTGACAAGCCGTTCCACATCAGTGCCATGACACAAACGTTCGCCGCGGTCGTGGGGTTTCCGGTCCGTGGCCGCTGTCGCCGCCGAAGGCGGCCCCCGCCGGCTGCGGCCAGGAGGAAGGTACAGGGCGGAGGCGACTAGCCGAGTGCGCCGGCGACGACCCCGGCCACCCGTTCGATGACCTCGTCGCCGATGGTCGGCCACAGGGGCAGGGAGAGGACCTCCGCCGCGGCCCGCTCGGTCTCCGGGAGGTCGACGCCCGGGCGTTCGTAGGCGGGCATGCGGTGGACAGGCACCGCGTAGTGGGCGTGGCAGTCGATCCCCGCTCCGTCGAGGGCGGCAGCCACCTCGTCACGCCGGCCGTCGAGCACCCGGATCGTGTAGAGGTGCCAGGCCGACCCAGCGACATCGGCCGGCGTGACGATGCCGGCCACGCCATCCAGCAGCTCGGTGTAGGTCCGCGCCGCCCGCCGTCGGCCGTCGGCCCGCTTGTCGACCATCGCCAGCTTCACCAGGAGGACGGCGGCCTGCAGCTCGTCGAGCCTGGAGTTCCAGCCTACGGCGACCGCCACCCGGCCGCCGTCGAACCCATGGGCCCGCAAGGAGCGGGCCGTGCTCGCCACGCCGGCGTCGTCGGTGACCAGCAGGCCGCCGTCGCCGAAGCAGCCGAGGGGCTTGGAGGGGAAGAACGAGAACGCGCCGGCGGCACCGAGGGTCCCGCAGTGGCGCTCGCCGGCCCGGGCGCCGAAGGCCTGGGCCGCATCCTCGATGATGGCGACGTCGTGCCCGGCGACGACGCCGGCGATCTCCTCGACCGGCGCCGGCGCCCCGTAGACGTGGACCGGCACGACGGCACGTGTCCGCGTCGAGAGCCGGCTGGCGACGTCGCCCGGATCAAGGCAGAACGTCGACGGGTCGATGTCGGCGAAGACCGGGACGGCGCCGACCACGGCGATGGCCTCGGCGGTGGCCGCGAAGGTGAAGGCGGTCGTGATCACCTCGTCGCCCGGTGACACGCCGAGGGAGCGGAGGGCGATGGCCAGCGCGTCGGTGCCGGAGTTCACCGCCACGGCATGCGACGCCCCCAGATAGGCGGCGGCCTCGGACTCGAACGCCGCCACCTGCGGCCCGAGGATGAACCGGCCCGACCGGAGGACGGCCGCCATGGCCACCGTCAGCTCGTCCCACTGCTCGTCGATCTCGGGGGTCAGGTCGAGCATCGGGACCCGAGCCGGCTCACGCATCGATAGGCTCCTCGTTGCGGCGAGCCAAGATCGTAGAGGACGAGCCAGGAGCGAGATGGGCGATCCTCGCCCTCGGCCCGGGGTGGCCGTGGTCGGGTGCGGCACGTGGGGCGGCAACCACCTACGGGTGTGGGGCGCGCTGGGCCACCTGCGCGCCGCGTGCGACGTCCGGCCGCCGGCGCTGGCCGCCGTCGCCGAGCGGTATCCGGGCGTCACTTGCACGCCGTCGTTCGAGGACCTCCTGGCCGACCCCGACGTCGATGCCGTCGTGATCGCCACGCCGGCGCCGACCCACGCCACGCTGGCGGCGCGGGCGCTCGACGCCGGCAAGGACGTGCTGGTCGAGAAGCCGCTGGCGCTGCGCGTCGACGAGGCCGAGGACCTCGCGGCCCGGGCGGAGAAGCAGGGCGCGGTGCTGATGGTCGGCCACGTCGTCGAGTACCACCCGGCGTTCGTGCGGCTGGCCGAGTTGGTCCACGCCGGCGAGCTGGGGACCGTGCGCTACGTCTACGCCACCCGGGTGAACCTCGGGACGGTGCGCACCGAGGAGAGCGCCCTGTGGAGCTTCGCCCCCCACGACCTCGCCCTCCTCCTGCGCATCGTCGGCTCCGACCCCACCGAGGTCGCCTGCCACGGTGGCGCCTACCTGAGCGACGGCGTGGCCGACGTCACCGTGATGACCCTGGCCTTCGCCGGCGGTGTCCGGGCCCACGTGTTCGTCAGCTGGCTGCACCCGTTCAAGGAGCACCGGTTCGTGGTGGTCGGCGAGCGGCAGATGGCGATTGTCGACGACACCGCGCCGTGGCCGGAGAAGCTCGTCCTGTACCCGCACCGCGTGGACTGGACCGACGGTCGCGTCCCCGTGGCCCGGCGGGCGGAGGCGGTGCCGGTCGCACTCGTCGAGGGGGAGCCGCTGCGCCTCGAGTGCGAGCACTTCCTCGCCCGCATCGCCGACCGCCGAACCCCGCTGACCGATGCGGCCAGCGGGGTCGCCGTCGTCCGGCTGCTCGCCGCCGGCGAGCGGTCGTTGGGCGCCGGCGGGGCGCCGGTCCGCCTCGAGCCCGAGCCGCTGATCCACCCGACGGCCACCGTCGACCCCGGGGCGGTGATCGGCGAGGGCACGAGGGTCTGGCACTACAGCCACGTGATGGGGACGGCGGCGGTTGGGCGCGACGGCATGCTCGGCCAGAACACGTTCGTGGGCGACGGCGTGCGCATCGGTGACCGCGTGCGCATCCAGAACAACGTCTCCGTCTACGCCGGCGTCGAGCTGGAGGACGACGTGTTCTGCGGGCCGGGCGCGGTGTTCACCAACGTCCGTTCACCCCGGGCCGACATCAATCGGGCCGGGGCGTTCGAGGCCACCCTCGTCCGCCGGGGCGCGACGCTGGGCGCCAACTGCACGATCGTGTGCGGCACCACCGTGGGCCGGTGGGCCTTCGTCGCCGCCGGCGCCGTCGTCACCGCCGACGTCCCCGACCACGCGCTGGTGGCCGGCGTGCCGGCGCGGATCACCGGCTGGCGGTGCCAATGCGGCGAGGCGCTGGCGCGCGGCGCGTGCGCGGCGTGCGGGCGGACGTACCCCACCGACGCCGCCGGCGCCGTCCTCGCCGGCGGGTGACGGCGCCCCGCCGGTTCGTCACCGTCGTCGGCGCCCGGCCCCAGTTCGTCAAGGCCGCCGCGGTCAGCCGGGCCGTCGCCCGCCACAACGCCGGCCGCCCCGAGCAGGCGCTGGAGGAGCGGCTGGTCCACACCGGCCAGCACTACGACGACGAGATGTCTGGCGCCATCTTCACCGAGCTCGGCCTGGCCGAGCCGGCGGCCCATCTCGGGATCGGCTCCGGCCCTCACGGCCGCCAGACCGGGGCCATGCTGGAGCGACTGGAGCCGGTGTTGGTGGACGCCGCGCCGGCCGCCGTCCTCGTCTACGGCGACACCAACAGCACCCTCGCCGGCGCCCTGGCCGCGGCCAAGCTCGGCATCCCCGTCGCCCACGTGGAGGCCGGCCTGCGGTCGGGCCGTTGGGAGATGGCCGAGGAGGTCAACCGGGTGGTCGCCGACCGGCTGGCCGACCTGCTGTTCGCACCGTCGGCGTCGGCGGTGGCCAACCTGGCCCGGGAGGGGATCGTCGCCGGCGTCCATCTGGTGGGCGACGTCATGCTCGACGTCCTGCGATGGACGGTGGCGGAGGGGCCGCCGGCATTTGGCGCTCCCGACGGACGGTTCGCGTTGGCCACTGTCCACCGGGCCGAGACCACCGACGACCCGTCGCGCCTGCGCTCGGTGGTCTCGGCACTCGGGCGGGTGGCCGCCGGCGGGCTGCCGGTCCTGCTGCCGCTCCACCCCCGCACCCGGGCCGCGCTCGGCGCGTGGGACCCTCCCGCCGGCGTCACCGTCGTCCCCCCGGTCGGCCACGGGGAGCTCGTGGCACTCGCGGCCCGGGCCGACGTCGTGCTCACCGACTCTGGCGGGCTGCAGAAGGAGGCGTACTGGCTGGGGGTGCGCTGCGTCACCCTGCGCGACGAGACGGAGTGGATCGAGACGGTCGCCGCCGGCTGGAACGTGCTGGCCGGCACCGACGAGGATCGCATCGTCCTCGCCGCCGCGCAGCCGGCGCCGGCCGGGCCCCGCCCCGAGTTGTACGGGGACGGGCACGCCGCCGATGCTGTCGTCCGCCAGCTATCCGCCTTTCTCTGGACCTGAGATCAGCTCGCGCAGCCGTGCCTCGACGCCGGTGGCGATCCGGGCCCTGTCGAAGTGCTCGACCACGTAGGCCCGCCCGGCCTCGCCCATCTCCCGCCGGCGCTCCACGGGCGCGGCGAGGAGGGCGCCGAGGGCGGCGGCGAGCGTCTGCGGGTCCTCGGGCGGCACGACAACCGCACCGCCGCTCGCCTCGGCCAACGCCGCCCCCTCGCCCCGCCCGCAGTACACGACGGGCGCGCCCACGGCGAGGAGCTCGAACAGCTTCGATGGGCGGGCACCGTCGAACAGGGCGACGTCGGCCAGGGGGACGACGCCCACGTCGAACGACGACAGCACTTCCGGCATGCGCTCGGCCGGCATCGACGCCGCCGTCACCACGTTCGCCAGACCGAGCGCCACCACCCGGGCCTCCACCTCGGCCCGACGCGGACCGTCGCCCACCAGTACGAACGACACGCGCGGGAGCCACGCCGCGGCCTCGACGACCTGCTCCAGGGCCTGGGCCCGGCCGAAGTTCCCGGCGTAGCCGACGATCGGTCCGTCGCCGGCGACGCCCAACTCCCGGCGCAGGCCGTCCGACCCCACCCGCCGGAAGATCGAGGCGTCGACCCCGTTGGGGAACAACATCCGCGCCGTCCCAGGCGCACGCTCCTCGACGCCAGCCCCGATGCCCTCGGTCTGGTGGGTGACCAGGTCGGCCATGCGGTAGGCCCACCTCTCCCAACGCTCGAAGAACGCGACCAGCCGGGGGTCCTCGACGACGCCGAGCTCGACCGCCGAGCGGGGCCACAGGTCGCTCACGTTCATCACCAGGCGGGCGCCGAGCCGCCGGCTCAGCAGCGCCGCCGTCGGCGCCAGGAACAGGGGCGGGCTCTCCCAGAGAACGACGTCCGCCCGGCGGAGCCGCGCCGGCGCCGTCACCGCCGCCGACGCCGCGAACGAGAAGTACGTCGCCAGCTGGCGGGCCGTGGTTCGCACCGGCGAGGCGTAGATCGCGGAGCGCAGGACGTCGACCCCGCCGAGCCGCTCCCGCCCGACCAGGCGCCGGCGCCACTGCGAGTGCACCCGGCCCGCCGGATAGTTGGGCATGGCCGTCACGACATGGACCTCGTGGCCCCGTGCGACCAACCGCCCGGCCAGGTCGCCGAGACGTCGCTGCGGCGCACCGGTCTCCGGCGGGTAGTACTGCGTCAGGATCACGAGCCTCATGCCGGGGGTACCGTTCGAGGCCGGTGCCTCCTCTCGAGCGGCTCTACCACCGCAGCCCCGTCCCCGTGCAGCACGCCATGGCCACGTTCTACGGCATGCGGGAGCGGGCCTTGCGCAGGGGCGGGTCGTACCGGCGGCACGTTGCCGCCCTCGACCGCGACCAGTGGCTGCCCGCCGGCGAGCTGGAGGAGCTCCAGAACCGGCGGGTCAGGGAGATGGTGCGGTTCTGCGTCAGTGAGGTCCCGCACTGGCGGGACCTGTTCGCCCGCCTCGGCCTGGCCGCTGACGACCTGGGTACGGCGAGCGACCTGGCGAAGCTCCCGGTCCTCGAGAAGGAGGACGTGCGCGCCGCGCCCGAACGGTTCGTCCCCGACCACCCGCCGGCCCGCCTCATCCCCTCCAGCACCGGTGGCACGACCGGCACCCCGCTGCGCTACTTCGTCACCCCGGACGCGGTGCAGTTCAACGCCGCCATCTACGACGTCCGCTTCCGGCACTGGGCCGGCGTGCGCTTCGGCCAGCGGATGGCGTCGATCAACGGCCAGGTCGTCGTCCCCGCCGGCCAGCGGCGGCCGCCGTTCTGGCGGCACAACCTCGCGTTCCACCAGCTCTACCTCTCGGCGTGGCACCTGACCCCCGAGCACCTGCCGGCCTACGTCGAGCGCCTGCGACGCTTCCAACCCGAGGTGGTGGTGGGCTACGTGTCGACCGTCCACGTGCTGGCCCGCCACCTCCTCGAGTCCGGCGGGGCAGGGTCGATCACGCCCCGCGCCGTGCTGCTCAGCTCCGAGGCGCTCTACCCGTGGCTGCGGGCCGACATCGAGGCCGCCTTCGGCTGCCGGGCCTATAACGGCTACTCGTTGGGCGAGCTCACCGCCTTCGTGTCCGAGTGCGATGCCGGCACCCTCCACGTCAGCCCGGAGTACGGCGTCGTCGAGCTGGTCGACATGGGTGCCGGCACCGAAATCGTCTCCTCCGGGCTCTTCAACCGCGGGATGCCGCTGCTCCGCTACCGAACCGGCGACGCGGCCGCGGCCGGCGCCGGCACACCCTGTAGCTGTGGCCGCCAGCTGCCGGCCCTCGCCGAGATCACCGGTCGGGCCGACGACCGGGTGGAGACGCCCGAGGGCCTGCGGGTCGGGCCGGCGCCGCTCAGCCTGGCCTTCCAGGGCGTCCCGGGTCTTCGCCAGGCCCAGGTCGTGCAGCACTCGGTCGAGGAGGTCACTGTCCTCCTCGTCGTGGGCCCGGGCTTCGACCCCGATGGTGAGGACCGGCTCCGGGCCGAGCTGGCCGCCCGGCTGGGAACCGGCCTCCGCACGGTCTTCGAGCGCGTCGAGGACATCCCCCGGACGGCCGCCGGCAAGCACCGGCTCGTGGTCACCACGCTGGGACGGGACCACTAAAGCAATTGCACCATTGCCAAGCCGGCGCATCCTTCTCTAGGTTGGCAAGTTGAGATTGTTTCCGGGCGAAGGAATCGTCGCGGTGAGCGCACCATGTCCGGTCCTGGACGCATGCCGGATGGCAGAGGAAGTGACGAAAATGATCGCACTGACACGGCGGGATCTCCGCCGCGCAACGTCGCCCCCCCGACGTAGCGCCCTGACGCGCGCCGCTCTCGTGCTGGGAGCATTTTTCCTGGCCGTGCTGGCCGGCGTCCTGCCGGCCCACCGGGCCGGCGCGGTGGCCAACCCCTCGGTGAGCATCTCCGACGCCACACCCATGCCCGTCACCGAGGGCAACCTCGGCTCCACCTCCGTCTCCTTTACCGTCACCCTGGCCGCGTCCCCGGACCTGCCGGTCACCGTCAGCTACGCCACCCAGTTCGGCACCGCCACCGCCGGCTCGGACTACGTCTACAAGGAGCTCAGCCTCAACTTCGCCGCCGGCGCCAGCGGTGCCGCGCTGATGCAGACGGTCACCGTGACGGTCAACGGCGACACCGCCGCCGAGGGCAACGAGAACTTCTTCATCCAGCTCTACAACCCGGTCAACGCCGTCCTGGGCGACCGCTTCGGCGAAGCGCTGATCGCCGACGACGACGCCGCCGCGCCCACCATCAGCGTCGCCGATATCGCCCCGTTCCTCGAGAACGCCACCACCGTCAACTTCCCGGTGACGATCTCGGCCCTCCCGGTGAGCGGCTCGGTCACGGTCCACGCAGCCACGGGCTACGGCACCGCCACCGCACCGGCCGACTACACCGCGGTCAACGACATGACCGTCACCTGGACCTCTGCGTCGGCCCTCACCCAGAACGTCCCCGTGGTGATCATCGAGGACGCCACCTCGGAGGCCGACGAGACGTTCTGGCTCCAGCTGTGGGACGCCAGCGGGGCCAACCTGGTCGACCGCTGGGCCGTCGCCACCATCCAGAACGACGATGCTGCGTCGCCGATCATCTCCATCGCGGATGACACCTCGGCCGAGGGCACGAACATCACGCTGAACGTCACCCTCAGCCTGTCGCCGGCGTCGCAGGTCACGGTGAACTACGCCACCATGCCGGGCAACTACTTCGACACCAACGCCGTGCCGGGCACCGACTTCACCGCCGGGTCGGGCGTGCTGACATTCGCGGCCGGCGCCTCAGGGGCGGCGCTGACCCAGACGATCAACGTCCCCGTAGCGTCTGACGGCGCCACCGAGGCCAGCGAGCACTTCTGGGTCCAGATCTACGACCCCATCGGCGGCAACCTGGCCGCCCAGCGGTACGGCAAGGGCACCATCAGCGCCCCGCCCGTCGCCGTCGCCGACGCCCAATCCGCGGTGGGCAACACCAAGCTCGTCGTGCAGACCACCCAGCCCGCCGAGCCGCACAGGTTCGTCGCCAGCGGCAGCGTCCTGAACAACGACACCGACGCTGAGGGCGACACCCTCACCGTCACCGGCCCCGCCACGACCACCCAGGGCGGCACGCTGACCCTCAACACCAACGGCTCGTTCGTCTACGTCCCGGCCGTCGGCTTTGTCGGCGTCGACACTTTCACCTACACGGTCTCCGACGGCCAGGGCAGTGGGAACTCCCCCAACACCGCCACCGCCGTCGAAACCATCACCGTCGCCAACAAGGTCTGGTACCTCAACAACGCCCTGGGCGTGAACGGCGACGGACGGTCCAATTCGCCGTTCAACACCCTGGCCTCGGTCCAGGGCGCCGACCCCGACGGCACGGGGGACTACCTCTTCCTCTACCAGGGCAGCGGCAGCTACGCCGGCGGCCTGGTGCTGGAGGCCAGCCAGAAGCTCATTGGCCAGCCCGAGGGCCTGGTCGTCGGTGCCGACACCCTGCTGGCGCCCAGCGGTACCAACCCGACGATCACCAATTCCGGCGGCGTCGGCATCGGCATGGCCCAGGACATCACCATCCGGCGGGTCAACGTGGCCAACACGAGCAGTGCCGGCATCAACGGTTCGGGCATCAACAACGCCGACATCGGCCCCAACATGACCATCAGCAACGCCGGCGGCGCAGGCTTCGCCGCCTTCGGCGGGGGGAACGGCACCATTGCAATGGGCGCCAACGTCACGCACTCCAGCGCCGCTGGACGGTCGGTGTTTGTCGGCGGGCGTACGGGCGGCACCGTCACGATCTCCGGTTCGGTGACCGACACCGCCGGCGGCGTGCAGACCGACACCAACCCGGGCGCGACCATCAACTTCACCGGCGGGCTCACGATCAGCGGGCCGATCGAGACGTTCAAGGCCACCGCCGGCGGAACCATCAACGTGACGGGCACCAACACGCTGTCCTCTTCGGCGGCTATCGGATTGACGGTCACCGGCACGACCATTGGCGCCAGCGGGCTCACCTTCCAGAGCATCAACCAGAACGGCGGCACCAACGGGATCCTGCTCAACGGCACCGGATCCACCGGAGGCCTGACTGTCACCGGCACCGGCAGCGCCGGCACCGGCGGGACGATCCAGAACACCACCGGCGACGGCATCTCCCTCACCAACGTCGGCGCCGCGGTGTCGCTGACGAACATGGCCACCAGCAATGTCACTGGCACCGACGTCCTGCTCAACGGCGGCGCCGCCAACGTCACCTACGCAGGCACGATCACCAACCAGGCGGCGAAGGGCAAGTCGATCGACGTCTCCAACAAGACCGGCGGCACCGTCCTGTTCAGCGGCGCCATCAGCGACAGCGGCTCAGGCATCAACCTGGCCACCAACGCCGGCGCCACGATGAACTTCACCGGCGGCCTCACGATGTCCACGACCACGAACGCCGCGTTTGCCGCCACCGGTGGCGGCACGGTCAGCGTGACCGGCGCCGCCAACACCATCGTCACCACGACGGGCACGGCGCTGAACATCGCCAACACCACTATCGGGGCCAGCGGGCTCGCCTTCCGGAGCATCAGCGCCGGCACCGCGGCCAGCGGGCCGGCCAGCGGCATCATCCTGAACAACACCGGCGCCACCGCCGGCCTGACAGTGGCCGGCACCGGCGCGGCCAACAGCGGCGGGACCATCCGGAACACCACCGGCCACGGCGTGAGCCTCACCAACACCCGGAGCCCGTCGTTCAACAACGTCCAGATCCTCGACACCGCGAACAGCGGCATCGACGGCACCCAGCTGACGAACTTCACCTTCACCAACGGCAGCATCGACAACTCGGGCACGAGCCACGCGGTGGACAACTCGAACATCGGCCTGAACCACACGGGCACGGGAACCGAGCAGAACGTCACCGGGACGATCGTCATCACCGGGAACAGCCTGACCAACGCCTACTACCAAGGCGTCGACGTCTACAACTACGCTGGCACGATCGACAACGCGACAATCTCGAACAACACCATCACCAGTGCCACCGCCGCGGCGAACTCGGTGGGCAGCGGAATCCGTGTCGTCGCCTTCGGCAACGCCTCGACCGTGGGCAGCATCACCAAGGCGACGCTGGACACCAACATCATCACCAACTTCCCGAGCGGCGTCGGCCTCCAGGTCCAGTGCGGCAACGCCAACAGCTCGTCCGCCCCGGCCAGCACCTGCGGCACGAACGGCAGCGGCACCAACATCATCAACATCACGAACAACACGGTGCAGGGCCAGAACGCGGCCAACAGGACGGGTGCCGAAGGGATGATCGCCCTGGTCAACGGGCGCGGTCAGGGCAACTTCAACATCACCGGCAACACTGTCAAGTTCACGACCGGTATCTCGATCTCCCACTCGGCCTTCGGCCTGGCCACCGTCACGTCCACGATCAACACCAACACGATCGTGGCGAACAACACGGTCGCGGCCCAAGGGATCGGCGTCGGCACGAGCACGACGAGCGGGTTCGCCACCAATACACCCACCATGACCACGACGATCAGCGGCAACAACATCAGCCAGGTCGACGGCAACGGCATCCTAGCCGTCGCCCGGGACGGCAACGGCACCCTGAACGTCAAGATCCAGAACAACACCGTGGCCGCCCCGCTCACCGGTGTGCGCCCCGGCATCCGGGTCGACTCCGGCACCGCCGCCGGCAACCAGACGGTGTGCCTCAACATCTCCGGCAACACCAGCGCGGGGAGTGGGGGAACGCAGGGCATCGGCCTGCGCAAGCAGGGTACGGTTCCGACCACCAATGCGTTTGGCGTCAACGGCATGGCCGCCACCGCCACGCCCGGAGTGGAGGCGTACGTCAACGCGGCCAACCCCGCCGGCAACGGGACGCTCCTCATCTCGGCCACCAGCGGCTTCACCAACTGCTCACTACCGTAAGCAACCCACCACACTCAACCACCACCCTCGACAAGGGAGCCTCGTATGGCGGAGCCGTTCCTGTCCGAAATCCGGATCATGAGCTTCGTGTTCGCGCCCAAGGGATGGGCGTTGTGCAACGGTCAGCTCCTGCCGATCAACCAGAACCAGGCGCTGTTCTCGCTGCTCGGCACGACCTTCGGCGGCGACGGGCGGGTGAACTTCGCCCTCCCGGACCTGCGAGCCAGGACCCCGATCCACGTCGGTAGCAGCCACACCCTCGGTGAACGGGGCGGTGAGCAGGCCCACACGCTCTCGATCGCCGAGACGCCGCAGCACACCCACGTCGCCGTGGCCAGCTCCAGCCCGGCCACCACGAACACGCCGACGAGCGCGGTGGGCCTGGCTGCCTCCACCGCCTCCCAGCTCTACGGGCCGGCGGCCAACCTGGTGGCCATGGCGCCCAACTCCCTGTCCAACTCGGGAGGGTCGCAGGCCCATCAGAACATGCAGCCGTTCCTGACCCTCAGCTTCTGCATCGCCTTGCAGGGCATCTTCCCGTCCCCGAACTAGGAGGAACCGGCCATGGCTCAGCCCTACGTGGGTGAGATCCGGATGTTCGCCGGCAACTTCGCGCCCGCAGGATGGATGTTCTGCGAGGGCCAGTTGCTGCCGATCTCCGAGAACGAAACGCTCTTCCAGCTCATCGGGACGACCTACGGCGGCGATGGCGAGTCGACGTTCGGCCTCCCCGACCTTCGCGGCCGCATCCCCGTCCACCAGGGGAACGGCTTTACCCTGGCCGAGACCGGCGGCTCCGAGGAGGTGACGCTCACCGTCCAGCAGACGCCGGCGCACAACCATGCGGTCCTGGCCACCGGCAACACCGCCACCGGCACCGCGCCGGCCGGCAGCGTCCTGGCCGCGTCCACCGGCGCCACCGTCTCCCCGTACGGGGCGGACGCACCCCTCACCACCCTGGCGCCGCAGACGATCTCGCCGGTCGGTGGCAACCAGCCGCACAACAACTTCCAGCCCTACCTCTGCGTCGACTTCATCATCTCGCTGTTCGGGATCTTCCCGAGCCCGACCTAGGAGCGCCATATGGCCGACCCGTTCGTCGCCGAGATCCGGATCTTCCCGTTCAACTTCGCGCCCAAGGGCTGGGCGTGGTGCAACGGCCAGCTCCTGCCGATCAGCCAGAACACCGCGCTCTTCTCCCTCCTCGGGACCACCTACGGGGGGGATGGCAAGTCGAACTTCGCGCTGCCCGACCTTGAGGGCCGGGCACCGATGCACCCCGGGCAGGGCCCGGGCCTGTCGTTGCACGACCTCGGCGAGACGAGCGGTTCGGAGACCGTGACGCTGTTGGAGGACGAGATGCCAGTCCACACCCACGCCATGGCTGCGTCGCAGGCCGACGCCATCGAGCGGCTACCCGGCGGGCAGCTGCTCGCCACCGGGATCGCCGTCGGGCAGTACGGCCCGCCGGGATCGCCGGTGGCGATGAGCGACCAGATGGTGACGCCGGCCGGCGGCGATCAACCGCACAACAACCTCCAGCCGTACCTGACGTTCTACTTCTGCATCGCCCTGCAGGGCGTCTTCCCACCCCGGTCCTGATCGGTACCGTCACCCTCCGGCCCGTCGAGCCGGCCGACGAGGCCTTCCTCCTCGCCGTCTACGCCAGCACGCGCCAAGAGGAGCTGGCGGTCGTCGATTGGGACGACGGCCAGAAGGACGCGTTCGTCCGCCAGCAGTTCACCGCGCAGCACCAGTGGTACACCGAGCAGTACCGGGGCGCGTCGTTCGACGTCGTGCTGGTCGACGGTCAGCCCGCCGGCCGCCTGTACGTGGCCCGGTGGGACGACGAGATCCGCATCGTCGACATCGCCCTTCTCCCCGGGCATCGCAACGGCGGCATAGGGACGGCGCTCCTGCGCGACCTGATGCAGGAGGCCGAGGCCGCCGGCACGCCCGTCACCATCCATGTGGAGCGCTTCAACCCGGCGCTCGGTCTGTACCTGCGCCTGGGGTTCACCGCCATCCAGGACAAGGGGGTGCACCTCCTGATGCGGTGGTCAGGCGCCCCCTAG
>JAHFUP010000167.1 GCA_023265025.1 Acidimicrobiia bacterium
GGGGAACCTGGGAATCAGGTGGGAGCGCCGGCACGGCGGTGTGACTCTGGGAGTGATTGCTCCTAGAATGATCACTATGAGGATGCGGGTGGAGGAGCTGGCCCTGGCGGCCGAGGTTTCCGTCGACACCATCCGCTACTACCAGAAGCAGCACCTGCTCCAGCCGCCGGGCCGCGACGGCCGGCTGGCGTACTACGACGACGAGCATCTGCACCGCATCGCCCGCATCAAGGAGCTCCAGCGCCGGGGCTTCACCCTGGCTGTTATCCGCCGGTTCCTCGCCGGCGAGCTCGACCCGGCCGACGAGCCCCTCGCTGCCGCGGTGGCCGGGGCCGGCGACAGCGACGGTGCCGCCGAGGAGCTGTTCGGCATCGCCGAGCTGGCCGACAGGGTCGGCGTCCCCCAGGCCATGCTCGACTCCCTGCTACGGGAGGGGCTGCTGATCCCCCGAGTGGTCGCCGGGGAGCCGTGCTTCACGCCGGCCGATGTGGCCATGCTCGCCGGCGGCATGCGCCTGCTCGAAGCCGGCCTTCCCCTGCCCGAGCTCTTCGCCCTGGCCCGCCATCATCACGCCGTCACCCGGGAGGTCGCCGCCGAGGCGGTCGAGCTGTTCGACACGTGGGTGCGCAAGCCGTTGCGGGCCTCGAACCTTCCCGACGACGAGAAGGCCGAGCGGCTGGTCGAGGCCTTCCGGACGCTCATGCCGGCGGTCGCCGGTCTCGTCGCCCACCACTTCCAACGCATCCTCCTGCAGGTCGCTCAGGAGCACCTCGAGTCCGTGGGCGACCGCAGCGAGCTCGAAGCTGCATCCGCGGACGAGAAGTGGTCCGCGTGACACTCCCGCAGGGCGCGGCCAAGGTGAAGGCCGTCGACGACATGTTCGACGCCATCGCCCCCCGCTACGACCTCCTCAACCGCCTGCTCACCTTCGGCATGGACACCGGCTGGCGCCGCAAGACGGTCAAGTCGCTGCACCTCTCCCCCGGCGCCAAGGTCCTCGACCTGGCGTGTGGCACCGGTGACCTGTGCCGGGAGCTGGCCAAGCGGGGGTACCGGCCGGTGGGCGTCGACCGCTCGGCCGGCATGCTCGCGGCGCAGCGCACGACGGCGCCGCTCATCCGGGGCGACGCCCTCGTCCTCCCGTTCCGCTCCTACTCCGTCGACGGCATCGTCTGCGGCTTCGCCCTCCGCAACTTCGCGTCGCTGAAGCCGTTCCTCATGGAGTGCGCCCGGGTGCTGCGCCCCGGCGGCCGGGTCGCATTGCTCGAGGTGGCCGAGCCCGGCAACCCGGTGCTGCGGTGGGGCCACGGCCAGTACTTCGGGAAGGTCGTGCCCTTCGTCGGCGGCATGCTGTCCGACCGCGACGCCTACCAGTACCTCCCCAAGTCGGTGGCCTACCTGCCGCCGCCGGCCCGGATGGTGTCGATGATGACCGAGTCCGGGTTCGGCGCCGCCACGCGCCGGCCCCTATCCACCGGCATCGCCCAGCTGCTGACGGGCACCCGCAGGTGAGCCCGGTCAGCACCGGCCTGCGCAGCCGGACATGGGTCCTCGACGGCGCGCTCGATCCGCTCGCCGCCCTCGGCGCCGGCGGGTTCGCGTGGTTCGCCGACGGGTTCGGCCTGGCCACGTCCGGCGTGGCGGCACGCGTCTCGGCGACGGAGGCGGCGGATGTGCTGGCCGACATCGCCGGCGACGACCCGCTCGGCGAGCCGGGCACCGGGCCACTGGCCGTCGGCGCGTTGGGCTTCGCCGGCGACGCCCAGCTGGTCATCCCCGCCCGCATCGCCGGCCGGACGGCGGACGGGCTTGCGTGGGTCACCGAAGTCGGGCCGGCGGACGACGGGGCGGAGGGCTGGCCGGCGTCGCCGCTACCGGCACCCCGGCGCCAGGACCGCGCCCGGTGGTCGGCGTCCGTGCAGGACGCGCTGTCCAGGATCGCGGCGGGCCGGCTGGCCAAGGTCGTCCTGGCCCGGGAGGTCACCGTCGACCTGGACCGCCCCGTCGCCGTGACGACCGTCCTTGAACGCCTCCGCCACGGGCAGCCGTCGTGCTTCACCTACGCCGCCGGCGCCTATGTCGGCGCCAGCCCGGAGCTCCTGGTCCGCCGGCGGGGCCGCGACGTGACGTCGCGCCCGATGGCCGGCACCGCGGCCCAGGGCGGCACCGCGGACGACGACCGCCGGGTCGTCGCCGCCATGGCCGCGTCGGCCAAGGAGCAGCTCGAGCACCGCCTCGTCGTCGACGACGTCCGCGGCCGGTTGGGCCGCCTGTCGGACGGGCCGACCTCGGCGAACGGCCCCGAGGTGGTCCGGCTGTCGACCGTCGCCCACCTGGCCACGACCATCAAGGCCCGGCTGCGGGACCCGGCCATGTCGGCCCTCGACGTCGCCGTCCTCCTCCACCCCACGCCGGCTGTCGCCGGCGTGCCCCACGATGCCGCCCTCGCCGCCATCGCCGAGCTGGAGGGCTTCGACCGCGGCCTCTACGCCGGCCCGGTGGGGTGGGTCGACGCACGCGGTGACGGGGACTGGGCGGTCGCCCTGCGCAGCGCCACCATCGACGGCACGAGGGCCCGCCTGGTGGCCGGCGCCGGCATCGTCGCCGGCTCGGATCCCGACTCCGAATGGGACGAGACCGAGTCCAAGCTGGCGGCGATGAGGTCGGCCCTCAGCGAGGGCTGACTTCCAGCGGGCTCCGGGCGAACTCCCAGGTTGGCGGGCGAGAGTAACGGGCATGCGACCCACCATGCGTCTCTCTGCACTCGCCGTCGCCGGGCTTCTGACCTTCGCCGCCTGTGGCGGTGGGGACGGCGACGACACGGCCACCGCCTCCCAGGCCACGACCACCGTCCCCACGACCACCGCGCCCACGGTGCCGGCGACCACCGCCACGACCGCGGCGGCGCCGGCCACCACCGTGACCACCGCGGCGCCGGCCACGACGGTGACCACCGTCACCACCGTCGCCAAGGTCAACGCCAACACCGCCAGCCGGGCCGAGATGACCGCCGCCTTCACCGCCGCCGGCATCTCCAACGCCTCCCGGTGGGCCCTCGAGGTCGAGGAGTACCGGCCCTACCCCACCAACGACCCAAATATGGCCAAGCTGCGCCAGAACCTGGTCAAGTACAACCCCGGGCCCGGCGTCGTCGACGGGATCGTCTCCGCCCTGAGCTTGTGACGGTTTCAGTGGCGCTGCTGCGGCGGTGCTTCCTGGGCCTGGCCGCCGCCGGTATCGCCGGCACCGCCCTGGAGCTGGCGCTGAGCCGCCACTGGACCTCGGCGATCCAGCTCATCCCCTGGTACACCCTCGCCGTTCTCACCGTGGCCCTGGTGCTCGCCGT
>JAHFUP010000120.1 GCA_023265025.1 Acidimicrobiia bacterium
TAGGCACCGTATCCGTCCGGAAGTACGATGCAACAGGTCGACACACGCTCCGTCTCTGGAGCGGACGGGGGGTGGATCGATGCGACGGCTGGGATGGAGCGCCTGGGGCGTCGTCGTCCTCGGGGTAGCCGCCGGGCTGGCACTGGCGGCCGGCGCGTGGGCGTGCGTGCCGATGGCCAATGTGGAAGCCAACCCCCGACAAGTCCGAGCCGGCCAGGAGGTGACGGTCACCGGAATCCGCTTTGTGTCGTTCGAACCGGTCACGATCAGGCTGAACGCGCCTCGACGGGCCCGTGCTGGCCACTGTCCCCATGGGCCCGACGGCGAACACGCTCTTCAAGACGACCGTGACGATCCCTGTCGGGACGCCGCCAGGTCCAGCCGTGCTGATCGCCACCCAGGACCCGACTCCGGGTTACGTCGCCGTGGGATGGGGAGTTCCGGCCCGAACGCTGGTGACCGTGACCGGCCCCGACGGGGACGGCGCCCCGCCCGCGCCCCCGGCCGTCCTCGATCGACCGGCCACATTGGCCCGGGCCACGGCCAGCGCCGGCTCCTTCATGCTCGTCGCCCTGAGTGTGGCCGCGGCGGCGGTCCTCGCCGCCGGGGCGGCGGCGCTCGCCGCCAAACGCAGTACGGCGAGGGTGGCGCCGGCGCCGGGGGAACGGCGGTGACGCGACTGGGGCGCCCACTGCGGCTGGGAGTACCGCTGACACTGGTCGCCGCCCTGACCGGACCGGCCGGCCCGGCGGCGGCCAGGAACGACCCGAGAAGCACCCGCCCCGTTCGGTTCACGACGGGTGACATCATCCCCACCCGCACGTACTCGTCGCCGTCGCTGGCGGTGGACCCCGAGGACGACCAGACGGTGGTCGCCAGCTATGCGGAGATGCGGACGGCGAGCTGCGGCATGGCCCGTTCGGGCGACGGCGGCCGCACGTGGGCCCGACTGGCGACGCCGACCTCTCCGCCGTCCCATCCCTTCTGCTTCATCCCGCTCGGCGCCAACGTCTTCTTCAGCCCGGTCGCGTTCGGTCGCGACCACGCGCTCTACGTGACCATGGCCGGCTGGGACGTCCAGGATGGCCGTACGTCGAGCGTCCTCCTCGCCCGCTCGACCGATCTCGGCGACAGCTGGACGACGACGATCGTCCACGACGCCCGCGGCAAGCCGGAGCCTGACGCCGAGCTCAACCGTCCTGTGTCGTCGCTCGCGGTGGACACCACAGGGTCCTCCGACGTCGTCCACGTGGCATGGAGCATGGCCAGACCCAACGCGCGTCCGCCCCGGCCGTTGGCCGCGCTCGTCGCCACCTCCACCGATGCCGGCCAGACCTTCTCGGAGCCGGTGAGCGTCGTCGGCGGGTACTTCGACGATCCGGCGGCGCGATCGGCGGCGCTGGCGGACAGGCCGACGGTCGTCCCGCCCAACGCGCCGCAGCCGGCCGGTCCTGAGACCGTGACCACCGACCGCATGGGGGGCTACGGCACCCGTATCGCGCTGGGCGCCGGGGGCGCGCTCTACGCCATCTGGACACCCAGCGCCGTGGGCCTGCCGATCACATCGAGCTGGTACGTCTCCCGCTCGACCGACCAGGGCCGGACGTTCGAGGTCAGCCGGGCCATCCCGCCGAACCGGTCGGTCGGGAGCCCGGTGCTGGCGTGGAGCAGCCAGGGCGGGCCGGAAGGGACCCTGCACCTGGTCTATGAAGCGAAGGAGCCGCTGGCCCAGGGTGACCGGGACATCACCTACCAGCGGTCCACCGACGGCGGAAAGACGTGGAGCGTGCCCAGCGTCGTCAACGACGACGACCCGAGGCTCCTGATCCTGCAGTTCATGCCCAACATCTCGGTCGCCCCCGGCGGCCGGATCGACATCGCATGGTGGGACTTCCGCAACGACACCGGCGCCTTCCACAACGACGTGTACCTGACGTCGTCGTCGGACAACGGAACGACGTGGTCGCCGAACATCCGCGTCACCGACCGCTCGATCAACCGCAAGATCGGGCCGTGGAGCAACGGCTACGACGTCCGCCAACCCCCTGGGCTGGCGCCCACCGCCCGGTACACCGTTGTGGGATGGGACGACACGCGCAACGGCGACCCCGACGCCCAGGCCCAGGACATCTACGGCACCTTTGTCCAGTTCGACGAGCTGCCGGCGAGCACGCGGCCGGCGCTCACCTACGCCTTCGCCGCGGTCGTCGGCCTGGCCATCGCGGGCGTCGTGGTATCGGCGGTGGCCATCGTGATCCGCCGCCGTGGCCGTCCCCGCGTCGCAGGCCGACCGTCGTCCGCCGGCGCGGAGGCCGTCGACGTGAGATGAGCGAATTCGTTGCGGACGCGACGGCCACCATGGGACCATTGATCGAATCGGTGGCCTCTCGCCCTACGAAAGGAAGTGGGCGATGCGGAACATGAGCAGGAGGAAGGCCGTCGGGCTGTCCGGCCTCGCGGCGTGCTTCATCGTTGCGCTGGGGCTCACGGCCTACGCCTGCACCAACCTGGCCACGCTGAACCTCAGCAACAACAGGGGCCGACCCGGCGACAGCATCACCGTCACCGGCTCCTCGTTCCTCACTGTGTGCGTCTGTGGCCCGCAGATGCCACCCACGCCGGTGAAGATCCGGTGGGCCGGCGTCCAGGGCAAGGTGATGGCTGAGCTGATGCCCGAGAGGTCCGGCGCGCTCTCGGCCGCCTTCGTGGTGCCCGACGTGACGCCCGGGTACTACGTGATCGCCGCCACCCAGCACGACGACGTGTTCAACCTCGACACCCAGGGGACGCCGGCCCTCACCAGCTTCGAGGTGTTGACCCCGACAGGTCAGTCCGTCGTGGGCGAGGGGCAGGTCGCCGCCCCCGCGACGCAGACCGACGAGACCACGTCGTCGGCCTTCCTCGCTCTCACCGTCGGACTCGGCGTCCTGGGTCTTGCCCTCTTCGTCGGTGGGTCGGCGGTCGTCATCCGTCAGATGACCGGCCGCAGATCGAGGGTGCCGGCCGTCGTCAGCCCGGACTGACCCGCCACGGGCGGCATCCGCCTCGATCCCGTGGCCGGTCCGAGTGCGGGCCCCGATCCCATCATCGGCCGCGCGTTCGAGCTCGCTGAGCTCGTCGCCGGCCTCGACGCCTCGCGTCGCGGCGGTGGTCACTTCTTCCTGCTGACCGGCGAGCCGGGCGTCGGAAAGACCCGGCTTGCCGAAGCGGTCGCCGAGACCGCAGTGGCGGCGGGGAACCGAGTCCGGTGGGGCCGCTGCCGTTCGGGCGGTGCCGCGCCGTACCGACCATGGGCAGAGGTGCTTCGGGCCGAGGTGGCCGACGATTCCGTGCCAGTGGGCCCGTCGGCCGCCCACCTGTTGCCGCTCATCCCCGAGGTGGCCGAGCGGCTGAGCGGCGATGGCGTTCGGCGGCCGTCGGAGCAGCCTGGTGCCCGCGTGGCCCTCTTTCACGCTGTCACCGACCTGCTCGCCGCCGGCGCCGATGCAGGCGGCCGCCTCGTGGTCATCGAGGACCTCGACGAGGCCGACGAGGCCTCGTTGCGCCTGCTCCATTTCGTCGTCGACCGGCTCTCCGCCTCCCCGCTCCTGCTGATCGGCACATATCGCGCCGGCGAAGGCCGCCGGGACCTGTCGCTCGTGGCCCGCCAGGCGCGGCGGATCGTGCTCACCGGGTTGGACGAGGGCGGCGTGGAGGAGCTGCTCAAGAGGACGGCGCCGGGGATCGTCGCCGGCGACGTCGCCCGGCGCGTGCTTCACGCCACCGACGGGAACCCGTTCCTCGTCCAGGAGGTGGTGCGCATCCTCGGCGCCGGGTCAACCGTGGTGCCGGTGCCCGGGGAGGCCCGTCACCTCATCCGGGCGCGCATGGCGTCGATTCCCGTCGACCTGCGCGAGGTCCTGCTGGGAGCGGCGGTGCTGGGGCCGGAGTTCGACCTCGACACCCTGGCTTCGCTTCTGGAACTGTCGGAGGAGACGGTGGCCCTGCTGCTCGGGGCGGCAGCGGACCTGCACGTCGTCCGTGCGGTGGGCGCTGGCCGGTGGTCGTTCGGCCACGGGCTGCTGCGGGATGCCCTCTACGAGGAACTGCGCCCCTCGGCGCTGGCGTCGCTGCACCGCCGGGCCGGTCGGGCGATCAAGACCCGGCCACCGGCGGAGCGCACGGCGCAGGCCTTCGAGCTGGCCCACCACTTCTACGCCGCCGCCCGCGACGGTGACGGTGAGGCTGCAGTCGAGTCGTGCGGCGCGGCCGGAGATTTCGCCATGACCGCGTACGCCTTCGAGGAGGCGGCCACCCTCTACGGCCGGGCCCTCGAGGCACTGGGCCTGGCCACGCCCGTCGACGAGGGCCGGCGCCACGCCCTGCTGGTGGCCATGGCCCGGTCGAAGGAGCGCGGCGGGGATCTGGCCCAGGCCTGCGAGGCGTGGCGACGGGCCCTGATGTCGGCCCGGGCGGTGGGTGCGGCCGAGCTGCTGGCCGAGACCGCGCTCGGCTACACGGCGGTCGTGTCGTCCACCGGCGGAGACGCCCGGAGCGTCCTCGAGGAGTCGCGAGCCGTCCTGCCGTCGGCCGACGGCAGCGTGCTGGCTCGGCTGTTGGTCCGGCTCGGCGCAGAGGTGGCGCGGCGACACCGGGAGCTCGGGCACCATTTGGGCGACGAGGCGCTCGAGATGGCGCGCCGGTTGGGCGATCCTGAGACCTCTTGGGCCGTCCTGTCCGAGTGGCTGGCGGGCGCCTCCGAGGTTCCGAAATGGGGACGCCGGCGGGTCGACGTCGCCCGTGAGGCCCTGGCGCTCGCCGAACAGGTGGGCGACCCGGAGCGCATCGTGTCGGCCCACCAGCGCCTGGCGCTGGAACTCTTCCGCGCCGGCGACGTGGGGGCGGCAACCGGACATTTGACACTCGCCACGGCCGGCGCCGATGCGCTCGGCCAACCGCTCCTGCAGTGGGAGTCGCAGAGCCGCGACACCGCGCTGGCCCTCCTCGAAGGCCGGCTCGCCGACGCCGAGCGGCTGGCGCACGAGGCCCGGTCCGTCGGCGACGGGATCGAGCTCGCGCCGGTCGAGGCGCGCTTCCAGGAGCAGCTCCGCCGAGTGCATATGGACCAAGGCCGGTTTGCGGACGTGCTCGACGGACCGGGCGGGCAGGCCGTTGGTCACCCTGGCTGCCATCGGGCCGATCTGGCCCTGAGCAACCTCTGGCTCGGGCGGCGCGACGACGCCGGCCGCATGCTCGCGGATCTGGTTGCGTCGTCGGACCGGCTTTGTTGCCTCGCCGGGGCCGCCGAGCTCTGCTGGCTCCTGGACGACCCGACCACCGCCGCCCCGCTCTACGAGGCGCTCCTCCCGCACGCCGGCCTGCACGTGGTCGCGGCCGAGGGCGGCTGCTCGCTCGGGGCCGGCGCCCGCTACGTGGCCCAGCTGGCAGCGACGCTGGGGCGCTTCGACGAGGCGGACGAGCGGTTCGACGACGCCCACCGCATGCACGAGCGTCTCGGTGCGCCGGCGTGGCTGGCCCGGTCGCGGGCCGACCACGCCCGCATGCTGGTGCGGCGCGGCGGGCCGGGTGACGGCGACCGTGCACGTTCGCTCACCGACGCGGCGGCCGAGGCGTTCGAGGCCTTGGGCATGGGCCCCCACGCCCAAAGGACGCGGTCGATCGTGACGGCGGGCGGGTCGGCTGAGGCGGGGCCTGCAGGGGGAGGAGCCGTCCACCGGGCCCGGCTGCTGCAGGAGGGCGACTACTGGGCCTTCGAGTACGGCGGCGCCGTCGTCCGCCTGCGCGACGGCAAGGGCGTCCGGTACCTCGTGGCCCTGCTGTGCCAGCCGGGCCGGGAGCTCCACGCCGTCGACCTCGCCGGCGGGGGGAGCGCCGGCGGTGAGGCGACGGCCCTGAGCCCTGAGGCCAAGAAGGCGTACCGGCGTCGCATGCAGGAGCTCCGCGACGACCTCGACGAGGCGACGGCGAACAACGACCCCGAGCGGGCGGCCCGCGCGCAGCACGACATGGACCGCTTGCTGGCCGAGCTGTCGGCTGCAGTCGGGCAGGGAGCGGAAGGTCGGAGCGTCGCCGACGCGGAACGGGCGCGCCAGAGCGTGACCAGGGCGGTGAAGGGCACGGTGGAGCGGATTGCCGAGGCCGACGCCGCCCTCGGGATGCATCTGCGGTCAACCGTCCGAACCGGTGTCTACTCAAGCTACGTCCCCGATCCCCGTGCCCCGATCGTGTGGGAGGAGGCATGAACCCCGCAGGGCTTCTCGGTCGCGACGGGGAGCTGGCCCGCCTGCGCAGCCTTCTGGACGACGCCCGCGACGGGCATCAGCAGCTGGCGCTCGTAGGCGGCGACGCCGGCATCGGCAAGACCAGCCTGGTCATGGCGTTGGCGGCAACCGCGGCCGAACGGGGTACCGAGGTCGTGTGGGGGCGGTGCTGGGAGGGCGGAGGCGGCGCGCCGTTCTGGCCGTGGGTCCAGGTGCTGCGCTCCTGTCTCGAACGACTCGACGACGCGGCCTTGGCCGACCTCGGGCCGCCGGCCGCCGACCTCGCTCATCTCGTCCCCGAGGTGCGCGCCCGGATCCCGGGGCTCCCGGCCACGCCGGCCTCGGACAGTCCGGACGCCCGGCTCCGGTTGTTCGAGAGCGTGGCCACGTTCCTCGCAGTGGCGGCACGGGCCACTGCGACCGGCCTGGTTGTCGCCATCGACGACTTCCACGCCGCCGACGAAGGTTCGATCAAGTTGCTCCAGCACCTCGCCCGCCGACGTGCCGCCGTACCCCTGGTCATCGTTGCCACGTACCGAATCACCGAGGTCGTGTTGTCCGAGGCGCTCACCGTGGCCGTCGACGAGCTGTCCCGTCAGGCGATGAGCCTGCGTCTGCGGGGGCTGGACACCGCCCAGGTCGGCACACTGCTCGAGCGGGCGGCCGCAGGCGTGGGGAGGGTTGACGTGGCACGGGTGCGGGAGGCCACCGACGGGAACCCGTTCCTGGTCTACGAGGCGGCCCGGCTCCTGTCGGCGACCGCGCCCGACCGCCGCGCGGATGTTGTCCTGCCCGCCGATGCCCGCGCCCTCATCCACCGGCGCCTGGAGCCCGTCCCCCCGGAGCAGCGGGCGGTGCTCGCCGCCGGCGCCGTCCTCGGGCGGGACTTCGACCTCCGCCCTCTCAGCCTGGTGGTCGACCGCCCTCCCGTCGAGCTGATCGACGTCCTTGGGGGCGCAGTCGACCTGGCCGTCGTCGAAGAGGTCCAGCTCGGACGGTGGTCGTTCACCCATGCCCTGCTGCGCGAGGCGCTGCTGGACGGGCTGGACGAAGGCGACCGCGCCCGGCTGCACCGGCGGGCGGGCGAGGTGCTCGCGTCGATCCACGGGGTGTCGGACGGGCCGGTCGTCGCCCGGATCGCCGCCCACTTCCACGCCGCCATCGCCGGCGGCGGCGACGTCTCACAGACCGTCACCCTCTGCGCCCACGCGGCGAGCATCGCCACCGCGGCGCTGGCCTACGAGGAGGCCACCCGATGGTACGAGCGCGCCCTCGAGACCCTCCACCTCATGGAGCCCGTCGACGAGCTCCGGCGGTACGAGCTCCTCGTCGCCCTGGCCGAGGTCGCCACCCGGAGGGGCAACGTGCGGGCCGCCGGCCTCGCCCACCAGCGGGCCATCCGCGCCGCCCGGTCCCTGGAATCGGTGGAGCTCGCGGCCCGAGTGGCCGTGCTCGCCGCGCCATTGGCCGTCAGCGACCCGCTGGTGATCGGCGCCCTCGACGACGCCCTTTGCGACCTGCCGGACGAGGACGGTCCTCTGCGGGCGCGCGTGCTGGTGTCTTTCGCCCGGGTGATGTCCTCGTCCTACCTCCCGCTGCACATCCTCATGGACGTCAACCAGCAGGGGCTCGAGATGGCCCGCCGGGTGGGAGACCCCGAGACGCAGTGGTGGACGCTCTGGCAATGGCATCAGAACGCGTATCTGTCAGTGCAGACGCTCCCGGAGCGCCAGCGGGTGGCGACCGAGCTCATGGCCATCGCCGATCGCTCCGGCGACCTCGAGCGCCGGCTGATGGCCAGGCAGTTCCGGGCCGCCGACCTCGTGGAGGCCGGTGACCTGGCGGCTGCACGCGTTGAGCTCGAGACCGCCCTCGCCGAGGCGAAGGCGCTCCGTATGCCCTTCCACGTCTGGGTGGCCACTTCGGGGTTGGCCGACCTGGCGATCGGTCAGGGGCGGCTGGAGGAGGCCGAACGCCTCGCGCGGCGGGCGGCGGCGATGGGCGACGACCTGGACTGGGTCAACCCCGAGATCACGTTCGGCGCCCAGCTCGGCCTCATCCGCGGGCATCAGGGCGCCTTCGACGAGATGGCCCGCCTGGCCATGGCCGCGCTCGAGACCTGGACGGTCACCGGCTTCGACTGCGCACGCCAGTTCCCCGCCCTGCTTTCCGTCGTCGAGAGCGGTCACCCGGCCGAAGCGCGGAACCGGCTCGACAAGGTCCTCGGGCCGGGTGTCGACAAGCTCTTCATCGTCACCGACCCGGAAGGAAACCAGCTGCAGTGGACCGACGGGCGGGGGTGCTGCGCCATGGCCATCGCCGAGCTGTGCTGGCTGCTTGACGACCGTCACCGGGCCGCAGATCTCTACGACCGCATGTTCTCCCGTCGCGGCTCCCACATCGTTGCCGGCCAAGGGTCCCGGGGGGCCGCCGACCGGTACCTGGGTCAGCTGGCGACCGTTCTCGGGCGGTTCACTGAGGCGGAGGACCTCTTCGAGGACGCCCACCGGCTCCACGAGCGGATGGGAACACCGATCTGGGGTGCCCACGGCAGGATGGACCACGCCCGCATGCTCACCCTCCGAGATGGCCCCGGCGACCGGGCGCGGGCCGCCGACCTCCTGACCGAGGCGGCGACAACCTTCCGACGCCTCGGGATGACGTTCTTCGAGCAGCGGGCCCGCCAGCGCCTCGAGTCGGTGCGAGGCACCGACGGCCGCCTGCGCCTCAGGAAGGAGGGGGAGTACTGGGCCGTCGCCTTCGGGGGTGCCGAGCTGCGCCAGCGGGACAGCAAGGGCATCCGGTACCTCGCCCGGCTGGTGGCCAACCCAGGGCGTGAGGTTCACGCCGTGGACCTCGTGGTGGGCGAGGGTCGGGGGACCGCCCCGCGCGACAGGGAAGTCGCGGGCAACGGCCCGGGCGACGCCGGGGCCGTGCTCGACCCCGCGGCGAAGGCCGCGTATCGCCGGCGGCTCGACCAGCTCCGCCCGCTCCCGCGCCGCGAGGACACCGAGAGGGAGATCGCCTTTCTGGAGGCGGAGCTCGGCTCCGCCGAGGGCCTCGGCGGGAGGGACCGCCGAGCCGCCTCCGAAGCCGAACGGGCCCGCCAGAGCGTCACCAAGGCCGTCAAGGAGGCCCTGGACCGCCTCAGCGAGGCCGATCCCGACCTCGGCCGTCACCTGCGGGACGCCGTACGCACCGGGATGTACTCCTCCTACGGGCCCGATTGACCCACTGACCGGCTGACTGCACGTACGTGCAGTCGCTTCTCACGCCTCCTCAATGTCGGAACCCAAAACGACAACGGGAGCGTGAGTTGAGATGACCATCCGGAAGCCCTCTGCCGACAGGACCGACCGCAACGGCGGCCGCCGCCAAGCCCTGCTGTTCGCCACCCTGGCCCTGCCCTTCCTGATCGGCGTGTACGCCCTCGTCCTGGGGTACTGGGCCCGCCCCCAGACTTCGGGGCGACAGCTTCGCCTCGACGAGTTCCTGAGCGTGGTGGCCAAGAACCGGGTGGGCAGCGCCACCATCCTCGCCGGTGACGACCGGGTGATCGGCTCCTACGACGGAGGGAACCGGTACTGGGTCGACATCTCCGGTGGCCACGAGACGCTGTTCGCCCGCGTCACCGGCGCTCTGGAGCAGGCCGGGGTGCCCACCGCCGTCCGGTCACAACCCCTCAAGGCACTCGTCCAGCCGGTGAGCATGCTGCTCCCGATGCTCATCCTGGCCGACGTGATGGTCGTCCTGGCCCTGGTCGCCAAGGGAGGCGGCCAGCTGGGGGGCTTCGGCCGGGCCGGTGCCCGCCAGGTCGGCGAAGGTGAGCCCACCTTGACCTTCGCCGATCTGGCCGGCGCCGACGAGGCCGTCGAGGAGCTGGCCGAGATCCGCGACTACCTCGCCGATCCCACCCGGTTCGCGGCCATGGGCGCCGCTGTGCCCAAGGGCGTGCTGCTCTCGGGCCCGCCGGGATGCGGCAAGACCCGCCTGGCCCGGGCCGTGGCCGGGGAGTCGGCCGTCCCTTTCTTCTCCATCTCCGGCTCGGACTTCGTCGAGATGTACGTGGGCGTGGGCGCGGCCCGCATCCGCGACCTCTTTGCCACAGCCAAGGCCGCCGCCCCCGCCATCGTCTTCATCGACGAGATCGACGCCGTGGGCCGGTCCCGATCGACCTCGGCCGCCGGCGGTAACGACGAGCGAGAGGCCACCCTGAACCAGTTGCTGGTGGAGATGGACGGCTTCGGGGCGGAGTCCGGCGTGGTGGTCATGGCCGCCACCAACCGTCCCGACATCCTCGACGCCGCCCTCCTCCGCCCGGGTCGGTTCGACCGCCGCATCACCCTCGATCCCCCCGACCTCAGGGGACGGGAGGCCATTCTGGCCATCCACGTCGGGCACAAGCCGCTGGCCGCCGACGTGGACCTGGCCGCCATCGCCCGCCAGACCGCTGGCTTCACGGGGGCTGACCTGGCCAACGTGGTCAACGAGGCCGCCCTGCTGGCCACCCGGCGCCAAGCCGCGGTCATCGCGACGGCCGACCTCGGCGAGGCGGTCGAGCGGGTGGTGGCCGGGCCCCAGCGCCGCAGCCGCATCCTCTCCCCGGCCGACAAGCGCAGGGTGGCCGTGCACGAAGCGGGCCACGCAGTGGTCGCCGCCTCGCAGCCGGGCGCCGGCCGGGTGGCCAAAATCTCCGTCGTCGCCCGGGGCCACGGGCAGGGCTCGACCATGTCCATGCCCGAGGGCGACCGCATCCTGGCCACCCGCGACGAGCTGCACGACCGCATCGCCGTGCTGCTCGGTGGCCGGGCCGCGGAAGAGCTCGTGCTCGGCCAGCCGTCCACCGGCTCCAACGACGACCTGGCCCGGGCCACCGGCCTGGCCCGCCGCATCGTCACCGAGTGCGGGATGAGCGAGCGCCTCGGTCCCCTCGCATTCGTATCGAACGGGGAGGAGACGGCCCACCGCTGGTCCGATGCCACCGCGGCCAAGATCGACGACGAAACGCACCGCATCGTCCGCGACGCGTTCGAGCGGGCGACGAGCGTCCTGCTCGCCAACCGGGCGGTGCTGGCCGCGCTGACGGACGAGCTGATCCGCACCGAGACCCTCGAGGGTGAGGCACTGGCCTCACTGCTCGGGAACATCGTGCCCCCGGCCGACGCCCGGCTGTGGGAAGAGCTCGCCGCACAAGCTCAGCTCGCCGCCGCCGCCTCCTGAGCCCTGCTCACCCCGGCCGGGACCCGGCCACGAACCCGAAGGAGAACCATGACCATCAAGAAGCTTGCCCTCGCCGGGATCATCGGCGGCCTGGCGGCCGCCGGTCCGTCCGGCCCGGCGACCGCCGACCCCGTCCCCAACCAGCTGTTCACGATCGTGAAGGTCGGGGCGAACCCCGGAACGACGGTCGCCACAGGCGTCATCAATGGCGTCGGCGTCGAGAACAACAACCGGCTCCAGGTGCCGCGCGGCGCTCCGTTCCAGGTCGTCTTCAACTTGGCCGAGGGCGACCTGTTCGAGACCGCCACCCCCGTCGGTGCGCAGATCCAGTTCGATCCGGCCACCTGTGTGACGAGAAGCACCCTCGAGAGCAGTTTCACGATCACCGGCGGGACGGGCGGCCTGACCGGCGCGAGCGGCGGCGGCCACGCGACAGCCAACCTGACCGCCATCGGTCCCCGCGACGAGGAGGGCGCCTGTTTGGGCTCGGACGCTCCCCCGATCTTCCTCATCTCGGTCGTCCACCTCGCCGGCACCGTCGAGCTCGGCTGACCTATGAACACCAGGACGGACATCGTCAGCAGCCCTCAGTACCTTCTCTTCGCCGGGACGCAACTGCCGCCGCAGGGCGGGCTGAGAGACCTCGTCGGGACGTTCAGCTCCGAGCAGGAGGCGCGACAGGCCTTCCGGGAGGTGCGGCTCCAGCCCTCCTCCCGGACCAATTGGGCCCAGCTCGCCGTCGTCGACGCCGATCGGGGCGTGAAGCCCCTGGCCTGGTTCGGCATCGGTGCTGCGCCCGACGGCAGGAGGGTCGACCAGGGTGAGCGGCTTACGGCGGCGCTCGAAACGCCACCCAACCGGCGGTCCCGGGTGCCGAAGCGGACGACGACGGCGCTGACGGCGATCGTCGCCGTGGCGAGCGTTTCGCTCGGCTTCCTCATCAACAACAGCGACAACCCGTCGCCCGGGCCAAGGAAGCCGGCGCAGAGCGTCCCCGGCGGGTTCATGCCGATCCCGTTCGAGCCCCCCGCCCTGGCTGGCACCGAGCTCACCGCTGATCAGTGAGATCCTCTGAGGCTCGCGACGCATCCCTCGATCCGACAGAACCTCATCGGCGCGACGACGAGCAAGAAGGGCTTGAAGGTCCGATCGTGCCAGGCGACCGGACGACGTTGACGCCCGACGAAAACGGCGAGATTCGCCTGTTCTACCGCAGGACGCTGGAAATGTGGACAAGCCGGTCCCAGGGCTCCGCCACTCTAAACTTGACAGAATGACCGTGATGTCGGCGGCGATCGAAGTCCTCGAGAAGCTGCAGCGGTGCCGACAGGTGTCGCGGGGACGTCAGCTCCTGGAAGCCCTACGGGATCGGTCCTGGCTTGAGGTGCCACCGGGCCAGTCCGCACCCCAAGATTCAGGTTCCTGTGTCCGCAAGGACGTGGGGGTTCAAGTCCCCCCTCGCCCACTGGGTGAAAGTGCTGGTCAGAAGGGGTGTGAGGCCTTTCGACGGCGTCCCGAGGGCGCCCGCGAAA
>JAHFUP010000168.1 GCA_023265025.1 Acidimicrobiia bacterium
ACCCCGGTCGTCGTTCCTCCTGCGGGACCCCGGTCGTCGTTCCTCCTGCGGGACCCCGGTCGTCGTTCCTCCTGCGGGACCCCGGTCGTCGTTCCTCCTGCGGGACCCCGGTCGTCGTTCGTCCCGCAGGCCCCCGGGTCACCGTTTCGCTGCGGAATCTCCTTTCCATCACGCTCCACCACTTACTCCTCCCCTTGCCATGATTGGCCTGTTGGGCACGACAGCTACCGTGACCGAATCGAACCTTCTGCCGGAGCGACTCCCGGCGACATCCCTCCCGAAGGCACAGCCCCTCCGGACGACTCGCAATGGGCGACGACTCGCGGGGGAGGCGTCTTGTCGACGGCCTTCATCGTCCTCCTCATGGCCGCCCTCGGAGCATTGATGTGGGCCGCCCTCGAGCTGCTCCGGTAATCGCCGCGGCCTCCAACGGTAAGCGCCCAGCGGTCCGCCATGTCTTGACGCCGGTCGCAGGGAGGACCGCTGCGTTGTGGAACGCCTATCGGAGAGCCGCTCCGCCGCCGGCGAAAACAGCTCGACCACTCGAAGGTCGCCCGCCACGACCACAGCGCCGCGGCCCAGGTCAGGCAGGACACCACGTCGAGCGACAGAGCGGTCGCGCTCGGGATTGACGACCTATTGCGTGACGACGACGAAGTACGTCCTCGCCGACGCTGATTGGGTCAGACCCGGTCTCATGCCGCTGGCGGAGACCCGGTCCATCGGGCTGGCGGGCGACATGCGGAGCGTCGCGCACGTCGTCGCACCGGCACAGAAATGGGAGCCTTGAACCGATGCGCTTCGCTGCATTGACAGGACGGGAATCGGAGTTCGCTCGGCGCTTGCTGGTCTCGTCGGGAGCGGCTGAGCAAGGCCTCGGAAGCACCGCGCCGAACTCCGAGTCGCACAGCGTGATTTGCCTGCGGAACGCGAGAAGAACTCGTTCTTTTCATTCGGCCGCGCGAACCCGCCGGCAGTTGCCTTGTGTCCCGGCCCCCTCGACCACATCGAGCTGGGCCGCCCAGCCGGCGGCCGACCCACGCTCGGCATTGCCGGCGGGAGAGGTGTGGCCCCGGGCTAGTCGTCGGGGCCTGAGGGAGCCGCCTGGGCGCCGATTGACTGCACGACCCCGGCAGGGGAGCATTGAGTTGGGTGGCTATTGCTTCCCACAGGCGCCGGCGCAACAGCCGGGGGGGAAATCTACGTGACCGACACGACACCAAAGGGTCCTGACCTGCTGACGCCCGCGGAGGAGGCGACGGCGGCGGCGCACATCGCCCGCAGAAAGGCCGAGCTCGAAGCCGAGGAGCGGACGGCCAAGGACACGATTATCGGCCCATCAGACAGCACTCTCCGTAAAGACCTGCCGGGCGATCAGATAGCCGGCGCGAGGCTGATCCAGGACCGTCAAGAGCTGAGCCGAGCCCGCCAACGGCAGGAGATTCTCGACCAGCTCACGAATAGCGGCGTCGTCGCCCGGCCGGTGATTGGCGCCGAGCCTCTCAGCGACGCCGAGATTGGCGACCGCGTTGACGAGCTCGCTGAGAAACAGCTCGTGGCCGGGGTCACCGGACAGGACGTCGCCGATATCGCCGATACCGCGTTCGACGAGCTGATCGGCGGGGCCAACCGGAGGGCTGTCGAGGACACCCTCGGGATCAACCTCGACGACCTGACCCCGCTGGGGCAGATGATCGTGGCGGGCCAGGTGCGCTCAGGCGGGCCGGCGACGTCCCAGTTCGGGAGGCTCCTCGACGACATCGTCGCCGGGACCAATACGTCCGGCTTCTTCAAGCCGGGAGTCACCCCGGGATTCGGAACCCCCGGATCCGCGCCCAGCTCCGGCGCGGGACTCGGTGGGGGAACCGGCAGGGCGCCGGGTAGCTCGGGGTCGGACTCAAGCGGCGGTGGCGCCAGTGGCAGGGCCAGTGGCAGTGGCCGTGGCAGTGGCACCGGAGGCGGTGGCGGTGGCGGTGGCGGTGGCGGTGGCGGTGGCGGTGGCGGTGGCGGTGATGAGTTTCTCGGCGGTGCTGGCCTCGACGCCGCTGGCGCTGGGACCGACCAAGGCGACGACACCGCGACCGACCAAGGTGACGACACCGCCACCGATCAAGGCGACGACAGCGTCACCAGCGGTCAGGATGACCCGGAGAGCGCACCATCCGGCGGCGATGACAGCGGCGACGACCATGGAGGGGGCGACGAAGTCTCCGGTGGCGCCGACGACGAGTTCCCCGCCTCCGATGACGAGATCATTGTCACCCTCGACGGCAAGGAGGTCGACGACGACTTCTTCGAGGACGACGAGAACAATGACGACGGTAGTGGGGTGGAAACGTCGCTCGACCCCGACGACGACAGCTTCCGCCGGACCGGCCCGGTCATCATCGGAAGTGTGGAGGACGTTATCGGTACGCTCACCGGCGGCGGGGAGGTCGACCCTGATGAGAGCGGGACAAGCGGGGGAGGCACGAGCGGCGGCGGCCCTATCGGACCGGCGGTCCCGAAAAGGCCGAGTGTCGTGAACCCCGGTTCGCCTGACGGGGGGCCGTTCAGGCCTCCCGCAAACCCGGTGCGGCTCAGGGAGCCAGGCAACATCGACCCCCCCGACAACGACACGGCGTTCGGCGTCAGCACCGAAGGCGGGGGCGGCAGCGTTCCGAAGGTGCCCTAGGTGAAAGTCCCAGCGGACGCCTTCGGCGGTGGCGCGGGCGAAGCCCCGCCATTCGGAACGGCGACTGGGATCGCTACCGGCGTCGACTCGAGCGTCGAGCCCGGCCGCACCGGCTCCGAGAGGACGACGATGACGACCCGACAGCGACTGACCCGACCTAGACAGAAGTCGGCTCGATTTGACCGGGTTGGAGGCCCCGCGACGCGTGTCAATGTCGGGTCAGAATGTCCGAGTACTCTCGAATTTCAGGGGTCGCCGTGTCAGCTTCGCTGAAGATTTACGATTTCGAATCTGTGGATGAGCTGCTGCGCGGCTGGCAAGTGCATGTCGCTCGCCACCGCGTGATTCACGAGGACGCCGCACGATCGCTGCAAACTCTTCACTATTGGCTAGGGGTACCGGCAGCAGCTCTTTCTGCTGTAGCGGGCTCGTCGGCGGTAGCGGCATGGCGGTCGGACACGGGCACTACGACCCTTGCGGTCGTCAGCGCCGCTGTTGGCATCGCGGCAACGATTCTCGTCAGTGTGGTGACCTTTCTCGACCTCGGCAGGCTGTAGCGAAATAGCCTGAGGGGGCCACCTTGGATGCTGGCACCGGCGCTCGCCCGGCGATCGCCCTATGAAATGGAGTCCCCGAGTCGAAGGCATATGAGCCTGGCGCTAATGG
>JAHFUP010000031.1 GCA_023265025.1 Acidimicrobiia bacterium
GAGGCGCACGCCTTGGTCTCCTTCCGAATCCAGCCTTCGAACAGCCGGAAACGTAGGGAAGACAAGGCGTGCGCACGCGGATGGCCTGCTCAGCGACCCACGGAAGCGTCAGTTGAGCCCGAAAAAGCCGACTAGCGCTTCGACAAGCTGAGCAACCGCGACGGACTCGTCGGTCCGGATCGTCGCCGTCGGAGCTATACGGCGCGCCAGAACCGCACGCCGCACCGTCGATCGGGTCGCCCGCATGAATCGATCGTCCGGCATGCCTGCCCAGGTGCGCGGGCTCGAGCGGCTGGTGCGAGGCTGTGCGCATGGAGACCACACCGAGGCTGGCGAGCCTGCTCATCCAGACCCGCGACTCCGCCGCCGCTCGCCGGTTCTACGTCGAGGGCGTCGGGCTGGAGGTCGCTTACGAAGAGGGGGACTTCGTCAAGCTCCACGCTGCCGGCGTCGACTACATGCTCCACGCCGAGGACGGATCGGGACCCGCTGTCGGCCTGCCGATTGAACTGTGGTTCTGGGTCGACAGCATCGAGAGGTCCGAGGTCCGACTGAACGCCCTCGGCTTCCAAACCTGCCTCTCACCACGCGATACACCATGGGGAATCCGCATGGCCGGGTTCATCGACCCGGACAGCCACCCGGTCTTCATCCAAGAGCGGCTGGTCACGTAGCCACAGCGAGGCCTTCCCACAGCGACGGCATGTCGCTCCGACTCGGACTTGCGGCCGCGGTGGGCCCGCCGATCTGTCGCGCCGGAGCAGTGACCACTCCCGTCGATCGGGTCGGCTATTCCGATCTCGCCGCAGGCAGCCTTCGCAGGGACTCGTAGATACGCTTGTGGTAGCGGGCGTCGATCAACGCATTGTGGACGCCATCGGGTTCCCGCAGCCGGTCGTCTCTCGTGAGTCCGAGCTCCGCCTCGAGTTGCCAGAGGTCCCAGCACGCCATCGGCCATGAGTCCGGCGTGTCCTCGAATCGCCCGAAGAGTCGCACCACCAGCGACCAGTCCGACCATGCGCACATGGTCCAGAACTCGATCTCGTCGCCGATCACGAAATCCGCCAGATCGTCGCGGATCTGCCGCCGCGACTTCCACCGCGGGTCACCGAGGGGCGGCAGCTTCGGCAGCACGTGCTCTTCAATCCAAGGCGTCACCGCGGAGGGGTCATAGCCCTCGACAGCTGCGTAGTACTCGCGGCCGTCCTCGCAGACGACCGCAATCGAGATGAGCTCGAAGCGCTCGCCGTCGTCAATGTGTTCTGTGTCAAGGAAGTAGCGCAACACGCTCCTCAACGAGGTCTAATCACGTCGTCATCTTGTCGCACGCGCGTCCACGCTCGCCGAGCTCTCCGCTGCACCGAGACGCCACGAGGATCACGAGTCGGTTGTCACCCCCGAGGTAGTTGCCTGTCGCGGAGGAGGTCCCGACGAAGGGAGGATGCGGTGGAGCGAAGCTTCGACGGAGCCGAAGATCAAGCCTGACAGCGTCACCCCAACGGGTCGCATAGCCCGGCGCCGACCAGGGTTCGATCTGTCGGGCCGGAGGACCGACCAACGCCGTCGACCTGGTCGGGCGCGAGAAGATGAGCGCGTGGCGAATCCGTACTAGCGGACAGGCGAACTGCTCAAAGCGAGAACGAGCAGGCCGGGGGTGGGGCCGTCGGCTTTCCCGAGTTCGGCAGACGCTCGCCGACGACGGTCTGCAAGCTGACTTCCTCGTGGGCGACGCCAGGGCGATTCCAGCGCGGGACGCTGCGTTCGACCTGGTGATGGCGAACCACATGCTCTACGAGTTCGCCAGCGACGGCCTGCGGGCGGTTGTCGCCGAGCTGAACCGGATCGTGGCGCGCAAGGGCAGACTGCTCGCGACGACCTACTCCGACGCCGGACGCGTGCTCTTGACCGACCTTCACAACGAGACGTTGGCCGTGCTCGGGTTCCCGCCCTCAGGGCCTCAGCCATCTTCGTTCTGCCTGGAAAACGGTGCGGACGTGTTGAGTGCCGGCTTCGCCGAGGTCGACACCCACGTGATGGAGGAGGTGGGGTCCGACACTGACGCCGACGCATTCACGGCGCTCTACGTGAAGACGGGGGGCTATCACTGGGCCGCGAGCCACGATCCGATCCCCGAAGCCGACGGCGCACGGATCCCGGAGGTCTTCCGCTCGAAGGCCGAGGAGCGAATCGACGAGCACGGCGCGATCGTGACGGTCACGAATTGGACAGCCTTCGTGGCGCGTGGCCCCCTCTGACGCCAGGTAGCGCTCTCCATGATCCTGTCGCGCTTGTCGGACCCCACCGCCAAGGTCAACATTGCGATCGGCGCCGCGCAGGCCGCGGGCCGTCCACTGGCAGGGTGCGATCGTCTCGATCGGCTGACGCCGCTCAGACCGCTCGAACTTCGGCGAGCCGCTTGACTGCGTAGTCGTCGTCCCAGCAGACGGCGGCTTCCCATGCAGCCGACGCCTGCGCGGCGATGTCGTGGGCGCCGTCATCGAGACCGGCGGCGTTGTGGGGCAGCACCAGGTCGAGGTCGGGGACGTCGACGTGCGCCTCGTCCCAGTCGATCAGCGCAACCCGATCCGAGGTCATGCGAACGTTGCCAGGGTTGCTGGGGTCTCCGTGGACGACGCAGGTCCGACGCCCTGTGAGCCGCGCCCAGGCTGCTCGGCATCGATCGACGCCCTCGGGGGGCATCGCGCCGAGGTCGATCTTCGTCCCGGTCTCGGCGTGCAGCAGGTCGGTCGACGATCGCCAGCCCGGGCGCTGTGGCCAGCCCTGCGTCAGGCGATGCAGGTGGCGGAGCGTATCGGCCACAAGACGCCAGTCGGCCTCCGTCTCGGGCGGATCGCCCTGTACGTAGGTCATCACCACCAGACTGTCGGCGAACAGCCGGCCGTCCGTGGTCGGGATCGGCAGCGGCACGGTCAGACCTGCCCGGTCGAGGTGTTGGAGGAGTTCGGTCTCCCACCGGAGATCAGCGTCGCTCCTGCTACCGAGACGACCGACCGCGAGGTCCGCGTTGACGCGCACGATCCATACGTCGTTGGCGACGCCGCCAGCGAGCGGCTCGACGCGAGCGGCCTCGTCGCCCCACTGCCCGAGTGCCTCCCATCCCACAGGCGGCATCTTCGCGGCATTTTCGGACATCGCCCGCATGCGAGGCACAATGATATTTGGCCCACCAGGATGCCCACGGTTCTCGCCGCGCTCGAACATGGCGCGGCCGAAGGCGGCGGGGTCCCTAGCGTTGGTGACCAGCGACTCCGCCAGCGGCGCTCGGAGTCCGTCGCATGCGCCGTAGCCCTGCCGCATCACTTCGACGCGCGCGACCCGGTCGGGTGGACGCGCGTAGCCGACGCGGGCGCAGGTCTCGTCACGCCGGAGCAGGGCAAGCTCTCTATGAAGAACGCCAACTCGAGGAGGCGGTCGCCCGGCCGGGCGCCGTCCCAATTCATGACCGCGAAGTCGCCCAGCGTCGTCACCACGAAGTTGTACGGCGCCAGGTCACGATGACAGATCGGTCCTCCGGGAGTGATGCCGCCCCATCCGCCGCGCCACCCAGCGTCTCGCGGCGGCCTGAACTCGTCGAGGATGTCGTGGAGGCGGCGGGCGAGCCTGGCGACGGCGTGGAGACGGTCGAGCTCTCCCCAGAACCGCCCGTGGTCATCCCAAGTAGTCTCACCCTCGATCCAGCCGAGGACCTGCCGCCCTTGCGCATCACGCCCAGCGGACGCGGCGCAGGGAATCCGTGGGCCTCGAGGTGGCGCAGGAGCATGTCGTTGGTATCAGTCCAGGTGCCGGCGGGTCGCCGCACGGTCTCGCCAATCCGCACGACACCGCTCGTGGTCCCAGCGCCCAAGGCCTCCTCACCCTCAACGCTCACCCCGTGACTGTGCCAGGACTGACGAATCGGCGGCGATCTGTTATCGAACCCGGGCGGCGTCCGCGACCGCGCGAACCGTCGTTCTGGCGCAGTCAGAGCTTCTTTCCCGACGGCCACTCGTCAGGGAGTACATCGAAAACGTCCACGTCCTTACGTTGCCCTCGCCAGACGCTGCAGCCACGGAGGGTTCCCTCGAAAGTAACCCCGCACGGCGAGCGTCAGCGACCGAAGCAGCGCGCCATGGCGGCTGATCGGGGGTCTGGCGGACATCGCCGTCGGAACCAAAAGCGCCCCTGACCAGCAATTTCGCTGCGCCCCCGGCAGGACTCGAACCTGCGACCCGCTGCTTAGAAGGCAGCCGCTCTATCCGCTGAGCTACAGGGGCGGGGAAAATGGTCTCTGACCTGCTGGTTTGTCGTTACCGGCTCCAGATTACCGCCTGCACACCGCTCGTTCAACGGATAACATTCGAGGCATGTCTGAGGTGCCCACAGCCACCACGGTAGGCGACCTCGCCAGCCTCGTCCCGTCCTGGGCCCGGTCGCTGCGGGCGACGAACCGGTCCCCGAAGACGCTCACGACCTACGTCGGGGCGGCGAACCAGCTCATCGCCTTCCTCGCCAGTCGGGGCATGCCCACGGACGCGGCCAAGGTGCGGCGCGAGCACGTCGAGGCATTCATCGAGGACGTCCTCGCGAGGTGCCGGCCGGCGACGGCGTCGAATCGGTATCGGGCGCTCGCCCGCTTCTTCATCTACCTCGTCGAAGAGGGCGAGATCACCGAGTCGCCCATGGCCCGCATGAAGCCCCCCCATGTTCCGGACGTGCCCGTGCCGGTGCTTGGTGACGACGAGCTCCGCCGGCTGCTGGCAGCCTGCGAGGGGAGAGCCTTCGAGGAGCGGCGGGACACTGCGATCGTCCGGCTGTTCCTGGACAGCGGCATGCGTCTGTCGGAGTTGGCGAACCTCCGTATCGAGGACCTCGACCTCGACCAAGACGTGGCCATTGTCGTCGGCAAGGGACGCCGCCCGCGGGCGTGCCCGTTCGGAAGCAAGACCGGCCAGGCCATCGACCGCTACCTCCGGATGCGCTCGAAGCATCACGCTGCGGCCGAGCCCTGGCTGTGGGTCGGCAAGCGTGGCCGCATGAACGACTCCGGGGTGTACCAGTTGATCGTCCGGCGAGCGACCCAGGCCGGCCTCGACGTCCACCCTCATCAGCTCCGGCACACCTTCGCGGCCGCGTGGCTGCGTGCTGGCGGTCAGGAGGGCGACCTCATGCGCCTCGCCGGCTGGCGCAGCCGCCAGATGCTCAACCGGTATGGGGCGGCGACGGCAGACGAGCGGGCGAGGGAGGCGCATCGCCGGCTCGCGCCGGGGGACCGTCTCTAACGCTTCCGTCGGGCCTTCGCCGACTTCAGCGCCAGCCCGAGGTAGTACGCCTTCTTCGCCGCCTCAGCCCGGCGTTGCCGTTCCGCCTCGGGGAGCGTCCCGTCCGGATCGACCTGCCGCTCGAATCGCGCCATGAACGCGTCCCGGGCTCGCTTGGTCGTCACGCGCGGGTCGTGCGTCGCATGCAATGCGTACGCAGCCATGCGGGCGCGGAGGCTGCGTTGCTCCGGCGTCAGGCTGTCCACCCCGCCGATCATGCGGACGGGTGTTGCCGCGGGAGTTGCCAAACGCGCGCCGCGCGCAGATTTTCGTCAGCGCATCCACGCAGAGGCTGCTGTGTGCGCTGCTGCAGCCCGGCGACCTCCTTCCGAAGCCTCTCCTGTTCGTCGTAGAGCTCGGCGATAAAGACGGGGAACGCGTCAGGGCCGTCCGCATGCCTCGCCCACGGGAGCTTCCTGCGGAGCAGGCGCTGAGCCTCGTCCATCGGGGCTGCGACAGCGACGCCGTCGGGCATCATGGCCTGTCCGCTCGATGGCGCGGGGACCAGCGAGATCGCCGGTGCCCGGGTATCCTGGTCGAAGTGCCCGGCGGGGATGCCGGCCCGGCGGAGGAGCACGTGGGTCGCGTTGGCAACCCGAGGTTCCGGTGGGTTCTTGGGCCCGAGTGACCTGACTCCGGCCACGAAGGAAGACGCCCAGAGTGGCCGGGCAAGAGCCGGGCCGGAGCGCCACGCACCGGAGACCTCCGGCCTGCGGGCGTCTGATGACCTGGTCGCAAGCACGGCGCGCAACCTGGTCCTCGTCGCCGTCGGCTACCGCATCTTGGCGACCGTCGTGGCCGTCACCGGCATCGTCGGGTCGTCGACGATCGCAGGAGCCGACCTGCGTGCCCTCCTGCTTGTGGCCGCTGCGGTCCTCGCCGCCCACGCCGCGATCGTCCTGCTCGGCCGGTTGCTGCAGAAGCTTCCCCCGGCCGACTGGTGGGTCGTCGCCGGCGACATTGCGATCGCCGTCGTACTCAACCTCTGGGCCTCGCATGTTGTCAGCCCTGGCAGCCTCTTCTTCGACTACGGCAATCCCTTCTCGGGTTACGCAGTCGCCACACTGGCGTTATGGACCGGCGTGAAGGGCCGGCGTTTCGGGTTCTGGTTGCTCGCCTTCATGGCGATCCCGTTGCAACTTCTGATGGCGTGGGTCAACCAGACGCCGGTCGGCTCTGTTGTTCCCTCCCGGTTCGTCATGCGCAGTCTGTGGTTCGTCGTGGCCTTCGCCATCACGGAGTTGCTGGTCGATGCGTTGCGTCGGGGCGCGTTGGAACTCGGTACGGAGAGCGATCGAGCCGGACGTCAGGAGAAGCGCGCAGTGAAGATGCGCGAGCTCCACGACGGCGTGCTCCAGGTGCTGCTGGGAATCGAGGACCGGTGTTCTCGCCCGTCTGCGGACAGCGGGGGAGTCCTCCACCAGATGGGAGCCGAGTCCAAGGACTGGTCCCTGCGGATCCGGGCCCTGCTGGCCACCGACGGCGGGGAGTGGGGAACGTTCGGCGAGGCGATGCGCGCCCTCGTGGTCGATGCGCGCCAGGCGGGGCCACTGCTCGTCGAACTCGTGCCGCGCGGTCCGGAGCCGGAGCTGGACGGCCGAGCCGGTCGGGCGTTGGTCGGCGCCGCCGGAGAGGCGATACGGAACGCGAGGCGTCACGCCGACGCGACGGTTGTGCGGGTTATGGTGGACGGCGACGAAGTGCGGGTGCGCGTGATCGTCGCCGACAACGGCAAGGGCTTCTGCGAGGCCGATACGGGGCACGGATCGGGCGGCTACGGGATCGAGAACTCTATCCGTGCCGCCCTCCGCGACGTCGGCGGTCGAGCCGATCTCGTCTCCGAAATCGGCGGGGGGACCTCGTGGGAGTTGACGGTCCCCACCCAGCGACGGCCGGCGACCCGGCTGCTGGTCGATCGGACGGTCGTGGACCTCGCCATCGTCACCATTTGGTACCGCCTCCTGGGCCTCTCGATTTCCGCCGCAGGTTTGGTGAGCTCGCGCAGCTTCGGCCCGATCGACCTTGCGCCCATCCTCGGCATGATGGCGGTGGTCGCCGTAAGCCAGGTCGTGCTCATCCGCGCGTTGCGGCGGGACGGGTCGAAGCCGACGGGCTGGTGGTTCGTCGCTGTCGACCTCATCGTGACCGCAACGCTGAGCCTGTTTGCGGCGGCGGCCGTCCCTGCTCGGACAGTCTTGCTGGACTATCGCGACCCGTTTGCCCTCTACGCCCAGGGCACGCTCGCCCTGTGGGGGGCGGTCAGGAGCCGGCTGGCCAGCGTGGTGCTGCTGGTCGTCATGGCCGGGCCCCTGCAAATCGCGATGGCGCAGATGAACGGCATCCCGATCGCCTCCATCGATTGGGCCAAGCTTGGCTCTCGAGCGCTGTGGCTGGTGCCGGCTCTGCTGCTCGGTCGGGTGGTCATGTCCGTCGCTCGCGAGGGTGCCCATCTGCTGGCCGAGGAAAATCACGCCGCCGGCCGGGCCGACGAGCGCGCTGATCACCTGCGCGAGGTCCACCTCTCAGCACTCGTCGGGCTCGATGCCATCACCGAGAGATCCGGGTCCGGCGCCGATCCGTCCGTGCTGCTGTCCGACGTCCGCTCCCTGGCTCACCGCGAGGTCGTCGCCATCCGAGCTGCGCTGGACCGCACGGATCCGTCCCCGCATGGCCACTGGCGCACCCTCGAAGCAGTGATCGCCGACATCGAGGAAGGCGGCAAGGCCTGCGTGGCGCTTGTGTGCCGGGGATCCGAGCCGACGGCGGCGTTCGCTCCGGTGCAGTCGCTCTTCACCGCAGTTGGCCGCCTCTTGGACTCCGCGGCGGCGACCACACCATGTCGCGCCACTGTCTTCGCCGAGGCGAGTGCGGACGGTGTCCGTCTCGTCCTCCGCCACGATGGTCGCCCGTCGTCACCTCCGCTCGAGCCGATGTTGCTTGACGACCGCGTGTCCGTGTCGGCCTCGACGACGCCGGATGGCCAGGAGCGGATCGAGCTCTTCGTGGCCCGAACAGGCGCCGCTGGTCAGGCCAGAGAGGGTGGAATCACCCCTAGTCCAGACGGCGCGTCGTCCTGAAGGATTGCGCTATGGAGCCCGTTCAGTGTCTCGTGGTGGACGACGACCACTATTTCCGCGAGGGCCTGGCCGCCGGTCTACGTGCCATGGACGGGGTCGCTCTCCTCGGCGCCGCCGGATCACTCCTCGAGGCCCTCGATCATGAGCCGGCAGATGTCGTCCTGCTCGACCTCGGGCTGCCGACGACATGCCGTCGATCGGTGATCGGCCACCTGCTCGACGCATGGCCGCAAGCGGCGGTCCTGGTGGTGACGGGGCACGCAACCGGACCGGACGTCGTCCAGGCGTTCGGCGAGGGAGCGCTCGGCTATGTGACCAAGGGGGTCGATCCGCCCGAGCTGGCGGTGGCCATCGCGACGGTCGCCGCCGGCGGCGAATACGTCACACCGACATTGGCGGGGCACCTCATGGAGGCCGATCTGCGACTGAGCGACGGCGAGCTCTCCGTCCTTCGGCTCATCGCCGAGGGGCAAAGCGACAAGGAAGTGGCGGCAACGCTTCGAATCAAAGTCAAGACGGTCGAGAACCGGATCCGAAAGATCCGAGTGAAAGCGAGGCTGGTCAACGAGTCTCGATCGGCGCTGACCCGCTTCGCGACGGAATGCGATCAGGGATGCCTCCTTCGCCCTGACCAGCACGGGCGGGTGCGTAGCCGGAGCTGGCGCAGCTCACGAGCACTCCGGGGCTCGGAGTCCACCGATGAGGGGGAAGAAGATGCGTAAGCGTGGAGCAGACCTGGATCCCGATTGTCTACGCGGGTTGCGCGGGGCGTACGCCTTCTGGCTCCGCCCGCGAAGCCTGCGCGCCGAGTGGCTGACGCGATTGGTCTTCGCACTCGTCCTCACGCTGCTCCTCATTGTTCAGGAGCTGCCGGTGCGGGCCGATCCTCCGGCCACGGGCGAATCGGAGACCGAGACCGAGATGACAAGCGACGAGGTCGCTGTGAATCGGCAACTCGGTCAGCTCGTCGCAGACTCGGCAAAGCTCGACGAGATCGCCGCCGCGATCGACCGGCAGTCGCAACGAGGGAGCAAGGCCGATGTCGACCGCGTGAGAGAGTTGCTTCGCCAAGCGCGTTCCCTGCTCGATGAGATCACCCGAATCGAGAACGAGATCGGCGCTCTCGTCGGCGATGTGCCTGACCCCGCCGATGCCAACGCTTCCGATACGACGCCGCTGAGCACGCCGGAGGCAACCGCTCCGGGCGCGGACCGCGGCACGGCCGTGCCGGCGGTCGGCGGCGGTCCGGGCCCTGCGACAGTGTCGAACCTCGTGATGCGACCCGCTGCCTTTCGCAAGTTCCGGCTCGGACGCAAGATCCTCTCGAAGATCTCCTCCACCTTGCACAAGATTTCGAACGTGATCGACCGCGTTTCCACCGTCCTCATCCGAGCGGCGGAGCGCAACCTCCCGGAGCCGTTGCGGACGGTGGTGATCCAAATCATCATGGTGGTGACGGCGACCCTCACGGGAGGGATCTCGCTCCTCAACCAGGTAACGATCCTCTTGGGTGGCTGCGGCTCGTCGTGCGGTCCGCCGTGCAATGGCGCCAGCGGGGTGCCCGGTGAGGGAGAGACGGCGCTGCGAGTGCGGGCGGATGCGATTGTGAACCTTTGCTACAGCGACTTCGTCGCCTACAAGCGAGCACAGCATCCAGTGCCGTTCAACTGGACCGACGACGGCTGCACCGGACCGAAGCTCGAAAATCTCCTCGTCTACGACTCCCTGTTCAACGAGCCGTGCCAACAGCACGACTTCGGCTACAGGAACTACGGAGCCTCGGGGACGCTCCGCCTGGGTCCCGACGACACGACGAGGGCGTGGATCGACAGCCGACTGTTCCAGGAGATGAACCGTCTCTGCAGCAGCAAGTACAACCGGGTCATCGATACGGCGCAACGGGCCGGCTGCCTTGCATTGGCCCAGAAGATCTATTCCATCGTCCGGTCGCTCGGTGGATCCGGCTTCTACGGAAGCCCCGGTTCAACGGATACCACCGCACCACAGCTCGTCGAACTCTCGTTCGCCCCACCTGCGGTCGACACCTCGGTCGGCGCCGCCAGCGTGACGCTCACTGCTCGCGTCACCGACAACCTGTCCGGCGTCGTTCGGGCGGATGTGGCCATCACCAGCCCATCGGGGAGCCAGTCGACCAGCGCCAGGGCCACCGCCGCCGAACGCGTGTCGGGGTCGGGCCTTGATGGCGTCTATCGGTTCACCCTCGCCCTCCCATCCATGGCCGAGCAGGGCACGTGGCACGCCGCCGTGTCGCTGTTGGACGCAGCGGGCAACGAGGCGTCCCTCTCGAGCGCTTCTCTGGCCGTCGGCGGCTTCCCGTCTGTGCTGCAAAACGGGCCGACGTCTCCCCAGGCCAGCCTCCGGCTCGAGACTGTGGCCTCGGCGACGAGTGGGACCTGGATCAGCGTGCACGCGCCGTTCACAGGAGATGTCAATCAGAGCAGCTCCACGAGGTTCGAGTATGCGACAACGCGCAGCGGACCCTGGTCGCCAGCATGCGGGAACGGCCGCCCGGGTGAAAGCGATTGGCGCACGTGCACCGTCACCGGGTTGACCCCCGGGACCGACTACTACATCCGCACCACCACGACGGACCCCGACGGGGTCGACGGCACGAATCCCAACGTGCTCGGGCCGGTGCCGACGGCGGGCGTAAGCGTGGTCACCGTCGCGCCGTCGTCGGGATCGGTGAAGAGGAGGGACACCCACCTCCTCGTGGCCGTGCCGGTCGCCGGAGATTCCAACACCAACTCGACGTTCACTGTCTCGGTGGGGCCGTCGCATGACGGTCCCTGGACCCCGAAATGCGGCCCGGAGAACACCTACCTCGCTCCGAAGCTGTGCCGCATCCACGGGCTCACGACAGGCATCGACTATTGGGTGCACATCGAGGTCGCCGACCCTGACGGGGTGACCGGCGGGCTCGCCGACCAGGTGATCGGTCCCACGCGCTACGTGGGGCGGGAGAACCTGGCCATCGCAAGGGCGATCACGGCGGACCCAGGCTGGGGCTGTTGCCCGAGCCCCAGCCACCTCGTCGACGGGCGCATCCAGAACCCGGCATGGAACTACGGATTCGCCTGGACCGGGGGCACCGACTGTTGGGCCGGAGGCTGCCCATCGGGTTGGAAGCAGGCGACGATCGATCTCGCCGCCGCGCACAGCGTCGACCGCGTCGAGTTCTGGACCCACGACCCCGGCGGTATCCCGCGGTCATGGAAGGTGGAGGTGAGCACCGACGGAGCGACGTTCACCGAGGTGTTCTCGACGGCGGTCGGGACGTGCCGCCCATCCGACACCGAGTCCTTCACCGACGGCCCGGCCTGGTACTACCCGAGCTGCTCCCAACGTGCGATGTTCTCGCCGGTCTCGGCTCGGTGGGTGCGCTACAGCTTCGACGATCGCACGCTGTACGGTGGGATCCACGGTTGGGCGACCGAGTTGGAGATCTTCGGGGCGTAACCCTCAGCGCCCCGGCAACACGACGGCGACCGGTTGTCGTGGGCTCGATAGGGGTGAAATCCCTGCTATCGGAATGCCGGTCGACGCGTAAGGCTTGCTGAGTAGGGGAGGGGAAGTGGCGGCCTGCGGTACACGACTGCTGCCTCTCTCGTTGGGTCCGCAGGCGACGAAAGGCACCCGAAATGACAATGTCCGGAGGCGGCGGGCGCTCCTCGGCGGCGGCGCGGCGGCCACCCGTGTCGCTCCGCTTGGGGTCGGCTGTCCTGGCTGCACTGGTCCTCGCCAACCTCCCGATCACCCGGGCAGGCGCGCAGGCCACCGAGCCGGAGCTGGTGGCGACCGCCGCAGGGATCACCCAGTTCAGCCAGTTCGCAGCCGGCTTGGCAACGGCGGGCCGGCTCGCCGAAGTCCTTCCGTCCGTCCGGTTGACGCCTGGCGGGGACGCCGGGCTCCGGCTTAGAGACCTGTTCGCCAGGGCGGTGGCCGACAGGCTCATCACCGCAGATCCGCCGCTTCGCGCCTTCGCCGACCTCGAACGACTTTCGACCTCTGCAGGCGGTATCGAGCTCGAGCCGGGGGGACGCCGGGCGGTGATCACCGCCAAGACCAGCCGAGCCGGATCGGTTCACACCGTCGCCCTCGCGGTGCGGGTGACGCGGACGGTCGAGGCGCCGCTGCATCTGTCGAACCAGTCGCCTCTAGTCGAGCTGTCATCTCCCAGCGGCGTGCGCGCCATGCTCGCATTTGCGGCCGATCTCACGTTCAGTTTCGACGCGGCGACGAGCTTCTTCTACCTCGTCAAGGATTCGAGCTCTCCCCGGCTGTCGGTCGACGTCGTTGCGACCATTCCGGACGCGACGCAAGTCGACGCGTCCCTCGGGATCCTGGGTGCCGTCGTCGCCACCGCCAATCTGTCATTGGAAGCCCACTTCACGGGCACCCTCGACGATCCGAACCACGACGGAAAGCTGGCGTTCGTCGAGCCCGGTAGCGCCGGGCCTGTTCGAGGCGAGCTGGCGACAGCAGGCGGCATCGCCGACCTGGCCCAGATCACCTTCGACGTCGGGCGGCGGAACGCGCTGAACGGTGCCCTCATGCTGGCGACCCGACCCTCGTCCATCCCGGGCATGTCGCTTCCGTCGATTTCCGCCGGCCTCACGGTGACGGACAACGACCTCGCCGACGGCACGGCGCCGGTGGTCACCACCACGGGCTTCGACGGCGTCCTCGACAAGTTCCAGAACCTGAAGCCGCGCGACCTCGCCGAGGGCCTGGCCCAGCTGGCGGTGCTCATCCGCGCCCTGCAGGTGTCCCAGGCCGGCGGTGTCGGGGACGTGGATCTGCCGTTCTTGAAAGGACGCCTGTCCGACGTCGTCGTGGCGAACGAGACGCTCGTGGCGTTCCTGGCGCAGAACGTCTTCCCCGTCGACGAGTCCGTGCCGGTGGAGTTACAGGGGGAGCCGAAGTTCTCGTCGATCCAGGACTTCTTCGACGCCCTCACCCACCTGACCTTCGACAGCACGATCGTCAGGCACCTCGCCATCAGGGTCGAGGACGTCGGGTACGAGGACGCCACCTCCAAGCTCAACTTCACGCTGACGATCGAGAAGGGCGACCTCCCCCACGCCGTGGCCGGCGACAGCGGCCTGGGGGCCGTAACCCTCGGTGACACGTTCCAAGCCACAGCCGGGATCGTCGGGGCGAATGCCAAGGTGTCCACCGCCCAGATCGCGCCCGACTACCGGCTGTCACTCACCTTCGTGCTCGACCTTCAGCCTGCCCGCACCGGGGCTGCGTGCACCCCGGCCTGTCCGTACGAGCAGACCGGCGCCGACGGGGTCACGAAGACCATCATCACGTCGCAACCCATCACGCCTGAACGCTTCCTGATCCGCACCGGCGTACCGCTCCTGTCGGCGACCGCGCCGTTGGCGACGAACGTCGACGTCTCGCCCCGGGTGGGCTTCCTCAGTACCGATCTTACGGGGAACCTCACGGTCAGCCCGAACGACCCGACCAAGCCGATGCTCGAGATCGGGCTGCGGCCGACCGGTGATGCCCAGCACGACGTGCCGTTGCTCACTGCCTTCCGGACGGTCCGGGAGAACCCTCGCTCGCTGTTCGACGTGACGGTTCGCGCCAAGGCGGATGCCGACCTCAAGCTTGCCGTCTCGCAGATCGGGGATTTCTTCGGGGGCGGAACCGCCTCCGTGGCCCTCACGTGGCCGGATATCACCGATCAGTCAGGTCTGAAGATCACCCCCGATGTGAACTTCACGAGCCTCCATGATTTCGATTTCGGCGGCCCGACCAACAGCCGGGCGCTGCTGGGGCTCATCGTCGACCACCTCGGCGCGCTGGCCGACGGCATCCGGCTCCTTCCGGGAGGCGACGCCCAGGTTCGCCAGCTTCTTGACTTCCCCATCCCGCTCGTCGGTGTCACGCCGGCGAGCCTGCTCGACCTGTCCGGTCTGGAGAACCCGGTTAAGGACCTCCGGGCCAACCCGCCCGACACCCTCCAGGACCTGCTCGCCGCGCTGAACGGATCGGCCGAGCCGCCTGCAACCGCGGCAGCCGGCGCCGCCAAGCCGCTGCAGGTGAAAGCGTCGATCGACAAGAGCACGACCCCGAAGCGGCTGATCCTCTCCCTCGCGGTGAACCAGCCGATCGCCAGGGACCTGCCTTTCGAGTTCTCCACCGACGGCGGTCGACTGGTCGGGGTCTCGGCCAAGGGCAGTCCCAAGCTCCGCGCCAACCTGGTCGGGACGTTCAAGGTCGCCGTTCCGCTGGAGCCGAAGAAGGGCATCCCCGTTCCCCAGGACCTGCTCATATATCCGGACTCGCGGTTCAGGCTCGACGTCGGCGCTCAGCTCCGCGACGGAGAACTGAAGGCCCACGTGGGCCCGCTCACGCTGCTGTTGGGGAACCCGGGCGGGACCCCGTCCGACCCCGCCACTGTCGACCTTGCGCTCGGGCTGGAACTGTCGGACCGCAACGCCAACCACGTCCCCGGCACGACCGTCTCGCTGTCCGAGTGGGCCCGCGGTCTCCGGGGCGACCTCACCGGGCTCCCGGCGCAGAAATGTGGGAGCGCCGACGACCTGCAGCTGATCTTGTGTGCCGTCCTTCCCACGTACCGCATTGGCAACGCCGGAAGCCCGGTCCGCATCCCCAAGGACTCGGCCAGGAGCAACACCTTTGTGTTCCGCGTTCCTACCAACGACCCGTTCTCGAGCGCTCCGCTCCCGAACGGGCTACCCCGATTCGCCACCCCGGACGCCGTTCTCGCCGACGAGTTGAGCTCCGCCATCGTCGATCTGACCCAGCTCGACGCCGGCACCGGCCGCTTCATTGACCAGATCATCCTGGCCCTCGACTTCGCCAGCTTCGGTGGCAAGCTGCCCCTCCTCGGCAAGGACTTGCAGCGGGCGTCCACCGACGTGGCTGCTCTTCGCCAGCAACTCGTCACCAACAACAACCTCGCCGTCGACGACAACCTGACGATCGGCGAGCTCCGGACCAGGATCGACAAGGTCTTGGCCGACCCGCTGCGCAAGGCGAACGTACTGAACGCACTGACGACGACGATCAAGTGTCGCGACACTGCGTGCGCCGACGGCGACAAAGCCCTCGACATGGAAGAGGTCTTGTTCACCCTCGACCTCGGGCGCGGAGATCCCGACAATCTCGACCGATGCGCGGACTGTGTGCGCCAGATCGACCTGAGTACGTCGCTCGGCATCCCCGGGCTTCTGCTGTCGGTTTCGGCGCCCGACGTCGCCGTGGGCGTGGCGTGGAACCTTCGCGTTTCGTTTGGGCTGAGCCGCACCACTGGCTTTTTCCTCGCCACCGACCCGGTGCCGACGCTGAAGGTGGCCGTGAGTGTCACCCTGCCCACTGAGATGGAGGGCGACCTTTCGTTCGTGCACGTCGACATGACGCCGATGCCGGGCTACGGGGCCGAGAAGGCGTTCTCGGGGCTGTTCACCATGCAGTTCCCTGGCGCCTCGGGCGCCACCGACAACGGGCGCGCAGCGGCGCCGGCCGTAGCCGCCCGTCAGTCGCTCGCCGCCGTCGGCGCCGCCACCGGCGGCCGGCCCTTCTCGGTCTCCTTGCAGGGAAGCGCCAGCGTGCACCGCCATTTCGTCGCCAGCGCCGGTAGCGCCGCCTTCCCCGGGCTGTCGGGCGACTTCTCCCTGGACTGGGGCTGGAACAGCCAGTCGCCGGACGACAGCACCGCCCTCGTCATGAAGTTTACCGACGTGAAGATCGGCGCCGACGCCTTCATGAGCGAGGTCCTCGGGTCGGTGCTGCGCGAGGTGAAGCGGATCGCCGCGCCGCTCCGGCCCGTGATCGACACGTTGTACGCCCCGTTGCCCGTCGTGTCGAAGCTGAGTCGGATCGCCGGCGGTGGCGACATCAGCCTGGCCACGCTCGTGGAGAAGTTCAACAGCCTCGAGGGCGGGCCCGATTTCACCCTCGTCACCCGGCTGTTGCTGATCCTGAAGTTGGCGGACGATCTCACGAATCCGGCGAGGACGGGCCAGGCACCACGTGTCGGGAGCTTCTTTGTCGACAAGGACAAGGCGCTGCTCGGCACGCCGACCCCCGACCAGGCCGGCGACCTCGTCGTGCCCGTCGACGTCGAGGCGGACCTGCAAGCCAAGCTCGATTCGGGGGGAGAGCGACACTTCATCGCCGAGGCGAGGGACGCGGGCCTGACGTTCCCGTTCCTCGAGTCCGGGGCCACGACGTCGGTCTTCCAGATGCTGATGGGCAAGGACGTGACGCTCGCCCGTCTCGACGCGGGCGTGCTGCGCGCTGCGTTCACCTACAGCCAGCCGTTCGGGCCGGTCTGGCCGGTGCCACCGGTGTTCGTGACCGTCTCCGGAAGTGCGTCGATCAGCCTCCGTCTCGCCGCTGGGCTGGACACCTACGGTCTGCGGCGCGCCTTCGAGCGGGGGAAGAAGTCGGGGAGCTTCGTGCGCAGCGGGATCCTGGACGGTCTGTTCATCGATGACCTCGACGTGTCCGGGAAGGACGTCCCCGAGATCAGCCTTTCAGGCGAGCTGGCGGCAGGCGCCATGGTCTCGGTGGCCATCGTCAGCGCCGGTGTCGAGGGCGGCATCCGGTTGACGGTCAACCTCAACCTCGCCGACCCGGACCACGACGGGAAGGTGCGCTTCGCCGAGTTCCGTGCCGGCCTGGCCAACCCGTACTGCCTCTTCGACATCACCGGGCAGATCAGCGCCTTCCTGCGCGCCTACCTCAAGATCAGGATCGGGCCGTTCAAGAAGAGGAAGAACTTCCAGCTGGCGGACGTCGTGCTCCTGAACCTCGCGAAGAGCTGTCCGTTCCGCAACAGCCTGCCGCCGGAGCCGAGGATCGCCGGCATCGACGGGACGACCCTTGTGATCTTCACCGGACGCCTGGGAGACGAGGCGCACCGGCAGGGAGGCTGGGGGAACAACAACGACGAGCACAATGGCATCCCGACGCTGGTCCCGAAGAACGGCGAGGAACGGGTTGCCGTCCGTAGTCTCGTCGCCAAGGGTGAGTTCGTCGGCTTCTCGGTCGAGATGCTGGGCCGCCGCGAAGAGTTTCGTAATCCCGGGCTGGAGCGCGTGCTTGTCGACGCCCGTGGTTATCCAGGGCGCCAGACCGTGCTCTTCCTCGGTGGCGGCGACCCCTCGGACGCCGGTCGCCGGACGTTGCCGTTCGAAAAGAGCGCAACCGTCCTCGGCGGGAATGGGAACGATTTCATCGACGCCGGGGACGGTCCGGCCTGGGTCGACGGTGGTCCCGGTGACGACGAGATCCTGACTGGCCCTCGAGACGACGTCATCGCCGGAGGGTCCGGCAATGACCGCATCTCGGCCGGGGCGGGGGACGACAAGATCGCCGGTGACGCTGCGCTCCTATACGACGGCGGAGTCACCGTGCGTTTCCCGGAGGTTCCCGCCGAGTCTTCCACTGACGGGGACGACGAGATCGACGCCGGCCTGGGCCGCGACGTGGTCTACGGAGGCGGTGGAGCCGATCAGCTCGACGGCGGGAACGACAGCACTCTGGCACTCACCCATCCCGGCGACCCGGCGTTCGTGGACTCCCCGAACCTTCTCGTCGGAGGACGGGGGGCCGACACGATCCACGGCGGTCCGGCCGACGACCTCATCTACGGCGACGAGCAGAGCGACCTCGGTGCCGACGACGACGGGGCCGCAGGGGGTGGCGACGACGTCATCGACACGGGCCTGGGCAATGACACGGTGCGCGGCGGTGGCGGCAACGACACGGTCATCAGCCGGTCGACCGGAGCGACCAGGAGTGTGGTGTACGGCAACGGAGGTGACGATTCGATCGAGGGTGGCGACGGGCCGGATCTGCTGTTCGGCGGCGCCGGAGACGACATCGTCACCGGAGGCCGCGGCGCGGATGAGATTCTGGGCGGCCGGGGCGACGACCGGTTGGTCGGCGGTCCGGGAGCCGATCTGATCGACGGCGGGCCCGGCGCCGACGGGATAACCGGGGATGACGGAGTGGTCGACCTGACTGCGCCGGGGACACCGGTCTTGCCCGGGGCGCCCTCGCCCGGCGACGGCGGCGACGTCATTCACGGAGGTCCGGGTGGGGACACGCTGGACGGAGGTGGCGGCGACGACACGATCGACGGCGACACGGGAACACCGAGATGTGCGTCACCCGCCCCCGGCTCGCCAGAATGGACGGCACCCGAGGAGGCCGCGGCCGCCGGCGCGGGACCGGATCGGATCGACGGTGGACCAGGTGCGGACAGGGTCGACGGCGACGGCGGCGACGACACGATCCTCGGCGCCGCGGGCGACGACCTGCTCTGCGGCGAGGACGGGAAGGACGTGATCCGCGGCGGGACCGGTTCCGATCGGATCTGGGGCGGGTCGGGCAACGACGCGCTCTATGGGGACTACGAAGCCGACCGCGTCTACGGGGGTGGCGACGACGACGAGCTGTACGGTGGTGTCGGAGGCGACCACCTCGAAGGCAACGGCGGCTCGGACACGGTGCTCGGCGAAGCCGACGACGACGAGCTCGTCGGCGGTAGCTCGACGAGCGCCCCCGACACCGGCGACGTGCTGGTGGGGGGCCGCGGTGACGACGTGCTGATCGGTGACAACGGAACGGTCGGCCCGGAGCTCGCAATCGTCGTCCTCGACCTCGAATCGGCCGACGGCTCCCTTGGGGGCGCGGACACCGTCGACGGTGGCGCGGGCGACGACAGCGGCTTCGGCGGGATCGGCGACGACGCCCTGTTCGGCGATGTCGGAGACGATCACCTAGAGGGCAACCCCGGGGCCGACAACCTGCACGGAGGGGCGGGTCGCGACGACCTCGTGGGCGGCACGTCGCCCCTCGCCCGTGGCGGGGGTGCGCGCGCGGGTGTCCCTGACACGGGTGACGAGCTCTTCGGCGGCGACGGTGCCGACGTACTCGTGGGTGACAACGGGTCGATCGAACGTGTCGGACCGGATCCGAACGACTCCGGACGCGACCGCCGCGTCGTCCTCCTGGACCTGACGACCGTCGGCGGGGCGGACACTCTCCGCGGCGAAGGCGGGAGCGACCATGCCTTCGGGGGGCTCGGCGCCGACACGCTGCTCGGTGGCGCCGAGGACGATCACCTTGAAGGCAACGGCGGGCCCGACCGCCTCGTCGGCGAGGCCGGAGAAGACGACCTGATCGGGGGGACGTCGCCGATGGGGATGGCAAGCGGAAGCACCGAGGACGTCGGGGACGACGGCGACCAGATCGACGGAGGCGACGCCGCCGACTACGTGCTCGGTGACAACGGCTCCATCGTTCGGCAGGTCGACCCTGCCGGCCGATGGAGGCGATCACTAGCCGACGGCAGCGTGTTACGGGCGGTGTCGCTCCTCCAGTCGCAGGTCGTCGGAGGAGCCGACACAATCGCCGGCGGCACCGGCAACGACCGCATCTGGGGTGAGCTGGCCGCCGACGTCCTCGACGGCGGCGACGGCGACGACTACCTGGAGGGTGACGCGGGCGACGACGTCATCTCGGGCGGGACCGGTTCGGACGACCTGATCGGCGGCAGTTCACCCGTCGGTTTCGACGACGGCCCGGTGGGCGACGGTATCGCCGCAGACAGCTCGGACGGCAACGATCGCATGTATGGACTGGCCGGCGATCAGACCACCGATACGGCCGACGACGACGTCCTGGTCGGCGACAACGGGAGGATCGACCGCTGCCCGGCGGCCCAGAACCGCCCGGCCGGCCGCGACGCATGCCGATGGACGAGCAAGAGCTACGGGCAGGACGCCACGGGCCGCCCGTTCGGTTCGGTGATCACTCGGTTCGTCACGTTGCTCGGCGAGTCGCGCGATCGCACGAACCACGACGGGAACGACGTCATGCAGGGGAACAGTGGCAACGATGTCCTGTATGGCGAGAACGGCAACGACATCCTGGAAGGAAACGACGGACAGGATGGCGCCTACGGTGGCTACGGCGACGATCTCATCCGTGGTGGCACCGGGAACGATGCCCTCCTCGGCGATCGCGGCGTGATCACCGTCGTCCCGCTGGCGGGGACGCCGGCGCCTCGGGAGATCCGGAGCGCCGGCCCCCCGCCTCTCGTCGAGACCATCTACGTCCGGAACACCATCTGGTACAAGGTCCTGTTGCTCGATCCAGGGTTCGGTGGGAGCGACGAGATCTTCGGGAACGCCGGCGACGACTCCATACACGGCGGTGCTGGTCACGATCACCTCCAGGGGGATGACGGCTTCCATGCCGTCGGTGGTCCGGCTCCCGCCACCGGGGACGACCGGATATTCGGCGACGACGGTCAGGACTCGATCGAGGGCGGGCCGGGCCGGGACCACCTCTTCGGTGGCGCCGGCGAGGACGATCTCGACGTCATCCGGGGCCCCGTGCCGGTCGTGAAGGTCCCCGCGGCCACCGCACATTGGAACCCGGTCCTGCCGAGTGGCTACGACTATGACCCGGGCGCAGAGGGCGAGGACATCGTCTTCGGGGGCCATGATCGTGACGTCTTGCAGGCGGACGCGGCAGGGGACCGGCTGGTCGATGCCAATGGCAACTTCAACCTCTTCCTCGTGTGTCCGGCGAGGTATGGGGGCAGCCAGATCACCCGATCGGTCAGTCCGGGCCTCCGCGACTTCCTTCGGGATCTGGCCGAGGCGGATGGGGCGATCGGCACGCGCGGAGCTTTGAGCGATACCGCGTCGACCGGGGCGGGGGAGCTGTCGGTCGTCGAACCGGGCGATTCGGGGAACGCCGGATCCGCGTATGCCGGCAGCCCTGGGCACCTGACGTGCCCCTGACCGCGGGTCATGTCCTGGGACGTGGTGCCTGGGACCACCACATCAACCTCGTTGCTGACGATAGTGCGTCGGCGCGGGGGATCAGGACGTCATGGGCTCACCTCCACGAGGTCGGCGACGGCGACGGGCTCCTCGCGATGCGGGCACGGGCCTCCGGGCCCGATGCGGCGGGCGAAGAGGTTGCAGTCCTCGCATCGCTGGGTCCCGATGAAGCGCTCCCCGCACCCGTCGCATTTCATAGACGGTGCCGACCTTCCGGGAGCGGGCGGCGGGGAGGAGGACCGGTTCGGGTGCCGGTTGGTGGCGACGGCGATAGGCGGCCTGGCGGTGCGCAGGCGAGCACCACAGCCGGGCGCCGCCGGGCATCGCCTGGCCGCAGAACCCACAGCCTGCCGAAACGCCAACGTCACGCGCCGGGGTACCACTCCTACGGAAGGGACGTAGAGGCGCGTACTCGGTCGCCCAATGCACGACATCGTCCGAATATTCGCATGCCGTGGGTACGCGGACTGGGTCGCATTTGATGTCCGATCACGGCGCGGTTGAATAGGAGGGCTCCCGGCGTTGTTGGCCTCATCCCGGGCCTGGCCCAGCTCTTCGCCGGCGCCGGCTACCGCCGCCGGCATGAAGCGTGTTTCGACGCCTGCACGATCTGACCGCCGGCGCTCCTCAACCAGCTGACCGCCCGCGCTCATGCCGCGCTCGCCGGCGCGTCGCCATGCCGAGGATGCCGCGGATCATCTGGTCGGACGAAGGCCCGTTTGCCCCGCCCCTCCACCAGGCGCCACCCGTCGAGGCTCTTGAGGTCGTGGTGATGGGGACACAACCTGTCCAGTAGATCGAGCACCGTCATATGGCTGGCGGCCCAGTCCACCCGATGGTCGGTCTCCAGCCACGTGGACGCCGAGCAGCCCTCGGCCGCGCACGTCGGGTACAGCCACTCCAGTGCCGTCTGCTGTTTGGCGGTGGCCCGCCGGCCGAGATGGGCCACGCCCACCACCGCCTCCCCGTCGGTCACCACCGCAGCGAGGAACGGATCGCCTGAGTCGAGCAGTTCCCGCACGGCGGAGACGGCCACCGGCCCGAAGCCGGCGATCTCACACACCTCGCCCTCGATCACCCGCCCCCGCAGCAGCGCCGGCAGGTCGATGCGGACGATCGTCTTGGCTCCCGAGCGAGCGGGCCGGGACGCCGGCGCACACACCGCCTGGGCCAGAGCATCGGCGGCATAGGCCTCGGAGGGCTCGGAGCGCCCTTCGGAGCGGGCCGTGCGGAACAGCCGGTCCCGAATGGGCAGCAGGGCGGCCATGATCGCCGCCCCGACTTCAGGGTTGTCGCGCATACGGAGATTCCAGCCCCCTTCGGCGTCACCCCAGGTGCGCAGGAACCGCTCGTCGTGGATCTTGGCCCGCCGGGCCTCGGGGTCGGGCAACGCCGCCGCCTTGGTCCGGGCGCACTCCTCCCGCAGCTCGGCCAGCGACGACGTCGCCGCCTTGGCCAGCAACCGATCGGCGGCCGAAGCGTCGACAGCGGCCGCATCGGCCACCGCCGCCGCCTGCTGCGCCGACAAGGAACCAGCACGAGCCGCAGCGTCCACCGCCGGCAACTTCCCCAGCCGGCGGGCGGTGGCGATGGTCTCCGACGCCTGGCCGACCGACGTCCCCGTCGAGCGGGCCAGATGGTGGGCCGGCGATCGCTCCCCGGCCCGCTTCCACGCACCGCCGTCGGCCGCCCGGGCCGCGGCCAGCCCCTTGACCGTCGCCGCCATCCGCTCGATGGCCGCCGCCTCGATGACGGCCACACCGGCCTGCTCGCCACTCAACAAGGAGGCGTCGAACGCCGCGGCGTAGCGACCCATCGCATCCCGCAACTCCGCCAACCGCTCGCACATCGGCGCCATCTCCATCACGATGGAGGGCCGGACCAGCGAGGGAGTGTCGTCTCCCTCGAACGTATGTTCGTAGATTAGCCAACCGAAGCGGCCAGCGCAAGAGCAGAAGCAAAGAAAATCGAAATCTCGGACGGGCCGCGAGCTCGTGCGACGGGCCGAAAAGGCGTCCGAGATCGGATGCACGGCGTTCAGCCGCCGGCGGGCCATATTTCGACCCGACGGGGCGGCGCCGGCCGGTATCCTCCGCGTGTGGTGGAGCCTCGGCGGGCGACGATCGACGATGTCTACCGCAAGGCGGAGGATCACTCCCTCCGCCGGCTCCCGGGCATCCTGGCCGGCGCCCTTCGCCTGGTTCGCCGGGCTGCGCCCCGCGAGCTGGCCATGTCGTTCGCGCTGCAGCTGGGCACGGGCTTTGGTGTCGCCGTGCAGCTCCTGGTCGGCCGCCGGCTCCTCAGCGACATCCTCCGCGCCGATCGCCTCGACCTGGGACTCTCCGACGTCCTTCCGACGCTCGTCGTGTTCCTGACCGTCACCGCCGCGCTGCAGTTCGCCTATTCCGTCCGCTCCGAGCAGCAGCGGCTCATGGGCGAACTGGTCGGGCGGCACGCCCAGGACCACATCATCGACGTGGCCACGGCCGTGGACCTCGAGGCCTACGAGAACCCACAGTTCCACGATCGGTTGATGCGAGCCCAGATCGCCGCCAACTTCCGGCCGATGAACATGACGAACAGCTTCCTCCAGGTCACCGGCGCCTGCATCGGCGTGATCGGCCTGATGGCGGCGCTTCTCGCCCTCCAGCCGATCCTCGTGCCCTTCGTCCTTCTGGCCTACCTGCCCGTGTGGTTCGCCACCATCAGCAACAGCCGGACTTCGCATCGCTTCGGCTGGTCGATGACGCCGTCGGACCGCAAGCGGCACTACTTCTCGACGGCCCTCAGCGGCAAGTACTTCGCCCAAGAGCTCCGCGCCTTCGACCTGGCGCCGTACCTCCGGCGCCACTATGACGAGCTGTACGACGAGCGCATCGGGCGGTTCCGCTCCATGACCCGCACGCGCCTCCGCCGGTCTCTCGTCGCCAGCATGGGCAGCTCGGTGCTGTCGGGGGCGAGCATCGGCCTGGTCGTGACGCTCCTGCTGGCCGGGCGCATGAGCGTGGCGTCGGCTGCAGCCGCGGCGGTCGCCATCCAGCAGCTCGGGGGCCGGCTGTCGGCCATCGCTCAGAGCGGATCAGGCCTCTACGAGGATGCGCTGTTCCTCGACGACTTCAACTCCTTCCTGGAGCTGGTGCCTGCGGTCAACGCCGCCACCCCCGACGGCGCGGCACCCGAGGGTTTCCACACACTCCACGTCGACCACGTCAGCTTCACCTACCCGGGCACCGACCGGGTGGCACTCGACGACGTGTCGTTCGACCTCCACGCCGGCGAGGTGGTGGCGCTGGTCGGGGAGAACGGGTCGGGGAAGACCACCCTGGCCAAGCTCCTGTGCCATCTCTACGCTCCGACGTCGGGGCGGATCCTCTGGGACAGCGTCGACACCACGACCTGCGATCCGGTTGGTGTCCGGCGCCACATGGCAGTCATCTTCCAGGACTTCGCGCAGTACTGCCTGAGTGCCCGCGACAACATCGGCGCCGGAGACCATGAGCGGATCGGCGATGTCGAGGCGATCGTCGCCGCCGCCGAGGAGTCGGGCGCCGACGCGTTTCTCGCCAGCCTGCCCGATGGCTACAAGACGATGCTCGGTCGCCAGTTCGACGGTGGCGAGGAGCTCTCGATCGGGCAGTGGCAGCGGGTGGCATTGGCTCGGGCCTTCTTCCGGGGCGCGCCGTTCGTCATCCTCGACGAGCCGACCGCGGCCCTCGACCCCCGTGCCGAGCACGAGCTGTTCGAGCGCATCCGGTCCATGGCACGCGGCCGGACCGTGCTGCTGGTGTCGCACCGCTTCTCCAGTGTCCGGTCCGCCGACCGCATCCTCGTCCTCGCCGACGGCCGGCTGATCGAGCAGGGCACCCACGAGGAGCTGCTGGCGAAGGGCGGCCAGTACGCCGAGCTCTTCACGCTCCAGGCCGTGGCCTACCTCTCGCCGGCGACGGAGCAGTAGGCGCCGGCGGCGAGCGCCAGAGGGCGAGGCCGATCACGAGGAGGCCGGCGGCCACCGCGGGTGGGACCAAATGCCACCGGTCGGTGTAGCCGACGGTCATGTGGACGCCCAGCGCCGCGCTGAGGGAGAGCAGGCCGGCAGTGGCCACCGCCTGGCGGAGGTGTCTCGACGGCCGGGCGCACCACAGGCACAGCAGCGTGATCAGGCCGAGGGTGAACACGCCGCCGCCGAAGCCGGCACGGTCGTGGGCGATGAGGGGCACGAGGTGGGGGTTGATGGCACGGAGGTCGGATGCGCTGAGCCCGATGAACTCCAGATCCTCGGGGACGAACGTGTCGGTCAGCCCGATGCGCAGGATGGCGAGGCCGCCGATCGCCGTGGCTGCCGCGCCGCCCAGGAGCACGGTCCGGCCCCACTCCTGGCGGCGGGCGAGACGGCTCGCCCCTACGTCGGCTCGGAAAGCGCCGCGCACCCTGAGGGGCCCGACCAGCCGCCGGCTGCGCCACATGCCGGCGGCGAACACCGGCAGCAGCAACAGGGTGCCGGCGCCGTGCCAGGTGTCGAGGTAGCCGTAGCCGAGGTAGGCCAGGAAGGTGGCGAACCCGACGACGCCCGACACCAGCCATGTCCACCACGCCCATTGCTCGTGGTTCGAGAGCGGGAACAGGGTGAGCCAGGTGTAGAGCACACCCAGGCCGAGGAGCGCCCCGCCGAAGGCGGCCCGGTCGTGGACCATGAAGTCGAGGATCCGGCACGACCTGACGGCGCAGAGGTCGCCGGCGGTCATCCCGAGGTAGCGGACGTCCTGGGGAAGGAGCTCCTTGGACGCGGCGAGGAACACGGCGAAGCCGCCCGAGAAGAACAGGGCGGCGGCGGTCGCCAGCAGCAGCGGCCGGCCGTCACCGAGGAGGGCGGGCAAGAAGCCGGCGTCGTCGCCGCCGTCGTCGGGCATGCGGGTCAGAGCCCGCCGACCCCGGGCGTGAAGCGGGCCAGGTACGACGTGAGGCGGTCGTAGGCGCCCGTGACGAGCAACACGCCGAGCACGACGAGCATGGCCCCGCCGACGCGCTGGATGACCGGACCGATCCGCTGCAGGCGCTTCCGCGCCGCCGAGGACGACGCCAGTCCCAGCGAGGCCAGCATGAACGGCACGCCGATCCCGAGGGCGTAGGCGACGAGGAGCAGCGTGCCGCGGAAGGCCTCGCCGGACGCGGCGGCGATCGTCAGCGCTGCGCCCAGGAGCGGGCCGACGCAGGGCGTCCATGCCGCGCCGAAGACGATGCCGACGACGAACGGGCGAAGCGGCCCGGCCACCCGAGGCACCGCCTCGAGCAGGCGGTGCTCGGTCGCCAGCGGCCCGCGGACCACGCCGAGCAGGGCGAGGCCCATCACGATCACCAGCACGCCGCCGATGCGCTGGACGGCCGACTGGACGCCGTCCAGTGAGCCGCCGACCAGCCCTGCTGCCGCACCGAGGGCGGCGAAGACGACGGCGAAGCCGAGTACGAAGATCGCCGTCGCCCGTACGGACGGCGCGCCGACGTCCGCCCCCTCACGGGGGGCGGCCTCGCCGGCGACGATGCCGAGGTACGCCGGCAGGAGGGGCACGACGCAGGGTGCGAGGAACGACGCCACGCCGGCCCCGAACAGCACGACGAGGTCGCGGACCATCCTAGGTCTACGGGCCGAACGTGAAGGCGAAGGCGGCGCCCTCCGGCTGGCGGGCGATGAGCCGCAGCCGGTGCTCCTCGATCCCGGCGTTTCGTATCAGCCGGTAGAGGCCGTCGTGGTCGACGTGCACGAAGGTCGCGCCGGTGGCGTCCACCACGGTGTCCTCGGTGCGGAACCCCGGGGCGAGCGGGCGGCCGTCGAGCTCGACCGTCACGTCGACGGCGCCGGTCTTCGGCGGGGTCATCACCAGGTTCACCTCGTTGGCCCGGTAGGCCAGCACGATCGCCGCTCCGGCCTCGCCGGCGATGACCTTCTCCTCCTCCCCCAACCATTTGCCGGCCAGCCGGACGTCGCCGGTGGTAAGTGACGCCGGCTCCGGGTAGGTGATCAACCCGGGCCCGGCCCGGCCGCGCTTGGTGCCAAGGTAGGTCTCGGGGGTGATCTTGCCGGCGTCCGCCGGCGACTCACCGTCGCCACCCGGCGACGACGCCCTGGGTGACGCCGGGTCCACACCGAGCAGCGACCGCAGGACGTCCTCGGTCTCCTGGTAGCCACCCTCGCCGATGTGCTTGTAGCGGATGTTGCCCTCGCGGTCGGCGACGTACTTCGCCGGCCAGTAGGCGTTCCTGAAGTCGTCCCAGATGTGCTTGTCGTTGTCCATGGCCACCGGATAGGTCACGCCGAGCCGCCTGCTCGCCGCCTCGACGTTGGCTCGCACATGCTCGAAGTCGAACTCGGGGGAGTGGACGCCGACGACGACGAGGCCGTCACGCTGATACCGCTCGTGGAGCGCCTCGACGTGGGGAATCGTGCGGACGCAGTTCACGCACGAGTAGGTCCAGAAGTCGTAGACCACGACCTTGCCCGCGAGGTCGGCCCGGCCCAGCGGGGGCGAGTTGATCCAGCCGGTGGCCTCGTCGAGCGGACCCGCCGGCTTCCCGACCGGAAGGTGGGCGGGATCGGCTGATCCGGCGCCGAGGCGGGCGGGGTCGGTCTGGGCCGCGACCACGACCGCCACCGCGGAGATCGCCACCAGGGCGGCGGCGACGATGCCGTAGCGGAGCCGCGTAGTCACGTCACCACCATTGTCCCTCGGCGGCCGCTACGGGGCGCGGCTGCTGACGCCCGGGCGTGGTATCGAGCCCGGGCGCCAGCACGCCATACCTATGCGCCGGTGGTCACCCGCGAGGTGGAAGCCGAGGGAGTCGCGCCCTCGGGCCGCTTTCGCATCTGGTTGACGACGAGGAGGACGATGCCGGCCAGAACCAGCCCGCCGAATATGGCGGCGACGACCGGCGCGGTGGTGTTCTTGGTCGTCGGCAGCGGCGAGAACTGCACCGCCACCGAGTAGTTGTCCTGAGCCTGGCTCACCTCGTTGGCGTTGCGGGTGTCGGCCCAACCGATGATCGCGTACGAGTTCGTCGACGCGATCCCGTTCGGCTGGCGGATGTCCGAGTTGTAGCTCACCCCGTAGTTGAAGTTGATCGGCTTGTCGCTGACCAGGATGTTCTTGGCCCAGGTCAGGCCACCGTCGGTGGAGTAGGTGTACCGCTCGTTGAAGCGGTAGTCGCTCAACCCCCGGTCGTCGGTCCATACGACGTCGACGCGGCCGTTGGGCGCCACGCTTAGCTGCGGGTAGAAGCTGGTGGCGTACATCTCGGGCGGGTCGTCGTCGATGGCCAGCGGCGAGGACCAGGTCACGCCGCCGTCGGTGGAGCGCTGCATGACGATGTCGACGAGGGCGATCGTCGGCGAGGTCGCCGGCGTCGCCCCATAGACGGCCACGAACGTGCCGTTGTCGCCACCCTTCGGGGTCCAGCCCAGACCAGTCATGCTGCCGGTGCCGGCGAGGATGGGGTCGCCGAGCGTCGTCATCTTCCAGGTCTTGCCCTGGTCGGTGGACCGGGCGATCAGCTGGGGCATCGGGAAGGCGTACCAGCTACCGGGGTTGAGGCCGGCACCCGCCTCCGGCGGCGGCTGGGGCGCATCGGCCGCCGCGAATTCCGGACCGGCGACGGCCAGAAGTACCCCATCGTGGGCGTACAGGAACGGGGCGCCGAAGCCGGTCCGCATGTAGAGCGGGATGGCCTTGCCGTTGATCGTGAGGCTGGGGCGCTCGAGGGAGTTGAGGTCGAAGGGCGGGGCGAAAGTCGCGCCGCCATCGACGGACGTGGCGACCATTACGTGGGACAGCCGCAACGGGTCGCCGGTCGGCGCGTCTGGATAGTTGACGCTGTATCCGACAGACACGACGTCACGCTCGCCCGAGGTGTCGACCGTCAGGCCCGGCGCCGAGCTCACGTTCCTGGACTGCGGCCCGGTCGTGCCCCGGTTGTTCTCGACCAGGGTCGTTGTCCACTTCTTGCCCAGGTCCGTGGTCTTGGCCAGCATCACACTCGACCTGGTCTCCCGGACGGCGCCGTCGCCCTCGCCGTAGGCCATGTGGGCGTAGTAGAGGGTGCCGTCCTTCCCCCACGCGACCGAGGCGTGCGGGGTGCCGGCGGAGGTGTTGGTGCACCAGGGGTACGCCGGCTCGCTGGGCGGGGCCTCGGAGAAGTGCCAGGTATGGCCGGCATCCTTCGACACCGCGAGCTGGCAGATCTTGGTTCGAAGGTCGGCGGTGGCGACCACGACGATTCTCGGGTCGCCGGGCTTGGCGGCCATGACCGTCGGGCCGGTGTACGCGCGCGCCGGCGTGTCGTTGTCCTTGGTCATGTTCGAGGCGGCGATGAGCTTGTCCACCTCCTGGTCCTGGGTCTTGAAGGTGACCTGCTTGTACGTGGCGGGGGTCGGACCGGGCTCCGCCACCGCCGAACCGACCCACGCCACTGTGACCCCGGCGACGGCCAGTGCGATCGTCCCAGCGCGCATGCTGCGGTACTTCATCGGATCCTTCCCATGTTCTTGCCGCCGGCGGCCAATGGCCAGGCGCGAGCGGTACGGATGGAATTGAGCGGCCTGCACTCGACGACCTACGCCTTCACGCGTTCGGCGGTCGGCTTCGCACCGCCGCCGGAGCCGGCGATGAGCGTCCAGAGACCGACGATGAGCAGGCCGGCGGCGGCGGCGCCGAACCCGAGCAGTACAAGGCTCGCCCCGCTGGGGCCTGAACCCACATCCATCGACGTCGCACGCACCTCCGGCACGGGTTCCGGATCGGGGACAGTGCCGACGTAGATGACCGCCTTCGGGACCACCGAGTTCATGTTGCGGTAGTTCTGGACCCCGTAGAGGTAGTGCTTTCCATACGGAGTGTTGGCCGGGATCGTGACGTCGGCCTCCCACTTGGCGGTCATCCCGCCCACCTGGCCGGTCACGGTCAGGAGAATCGGCCCGGTGACAGAGTCCAGGTGGATCTCGATCGCGGCGCCGGGAGCCGTTTCTCTCCCAATGATGTGCACGGTGCCGCCGGGCTGGACTTGCGGGTTGGCGGTCAGTAGAGCCACCGGAGCCACGCAGGCCCAGGCGAGGCTGGCTGGCACCAGCGCGGCGAATGCGGCGACGATGCCGAACGCCAGACGACGACGACGACGAACGGAACGACTCAACTTGACTGACTCCCCCTGCTCATTTGAAAAAGGACCGACCTGACATGTTACTGGCCGCTCGTACGAATTTGACGATAGTTGCGGAAAATTTCCGCAACAAGGGATTCGACATCTAGCTGTACGGTGACGGCAGTGATCGTCAACCGCTGGGACGACGCGGACGCGGCGCGCCGGCCCGGCCCGCTCGGCGAGCGGGTCTACACGTCGCGCCTGCTCGGGACCGACCCCTACCTCGTCCTCCACGGCGGCGGCAACACGTCGGTGAAGGTGCGCCATACGACGGTGTTCGGCGAGGAGGTCGACGCGCTCGTCGTCAAGGGCAGCGGCTCCGATCTGGCTGACATCGACGAGTCGGGCTTCGCCTGGCTGCGACTGGACTCCGTCGCCCGCCTCGCCGGCCTGCCGGCGCTGTCGGACACCGAGATGGCCGCCCAGCTGGCGCGGGCGGCGGTCGTCGCCGGCGGTCCCGCACCGTCGGTCGAGGCGATCCTCCATGCCCTGCTGCCGGGCCGCTTCGTCGACCACACCCACGCCGACGCGGTGGTCACCGTCACCAACACGCCGGCCGGCGCGGAACTGGTCGCCGACCTCTACGGCGGCCGCGTCGCCGTCGTTCCGTACGTCATGCCCGGGTTCGAGTTGGCCCGGCGGTGCGGCGAGCTCATCGCCGCCGGCGCCGTCGCCGGCGTCGACGGTCTGGTCCTCGTGAACCACGGCGTCTTCACCTGGGGGGACACGGCCAGGGAGTCCTACGACCGGATGATCGAGCTGGCGGGGGTCGCCGAGCGCCATGTCGCCTCCGTTCGGCGCCCCTTCCCCACGCCACCGGCGATGCACGCTCCGCCGCACCGTCGTGTCCGCGCCGGGCTGCGGAGCGCGGTGTCGTCGGCCGCGGGCCGGCCCATGGTGGTGCGGAGCCGGACCGACGAGCAGGTGATGGCGTTCGCCGGCCACCCCGATGTCGCGGCTTTCAGCCAGCGCGGCACCGCCACCCCCGACCACGTCATCCGCACCAAGCCGTGGCCGCTCCTGGGCCGAGACGTCGACGGCTTCGCGCGACGGTACGAGGAGTACTTCGAACGCCACCGCCGGTCGCCTGGGCTCCGACGCCTCGACCCCGCGCCCCGGGTCATCCTCGACCCCGAGCTCGGCCTGTGCTGCGCCGGCGTCACACCCCGTGACGCCCGCATCGCCGAGGACATCTACCGCCACACCATGCAGGTCATCCTCGACGCCGAGGCCCTCGGCGGCTACCGGCCGGCGTCGATCGCCGACCTGTTCGCCGTCGAGTACTGGGACCTCGAACAGGCCAAGCTGCGTCGCGCCGCCCCACCGAAGTCGTTCGCCGGCGAGGTCGCCGTCGTGACGGGCGCCGCGGCTGGGATCGGGCGGGCCTGCGCCGCGGCGCTGATGGCCGAGGGCGCGGCTGTCGTCGGCATCGACCTCGACCCCGAGATCAAGTCCGCCTTCGACGGGCCGAGCTGGCTCGGCGTCCAAGCTGACGTAACCGACGCCGAGGCGGTCGACGCCGCCCTCGACGCCGGCACCCTGGAGTTCGGCGGCGTCGACATGCTGGTCCTGAACGCCGGCGTCTTCCCGGCCGGCGTTCGCATCGGCTCCCTCGACTCCGGTGAGTGGCGGCGGGTGATGGCGGTCAACGTCGACGCCAACCTGTCGCTCATGCGCGCCGCCCATCCGCTGCTGGCGCTGGCGCCGGCGCCCAACCGTGGCCGGGTGGTCGTGATCGGCTCGAAGAACGTCCCGGCCCCGGGCCCGGGCGCGGCCGCCTACTCGGCCTCGAAGGCGGCGCTCACCCAACTGGCACGGGTGGCGGCGCTGGAGTGGGGCGCCGACGGCATCCGGGTCAACGTCATCCACCCCAACGCGGTCTTCGACACCGGCGTGTGGAACGACGACGTGCTCGCGGTGCGGGCCGCGCAGTACGGGGTGAGTGTCGAGGAGTACCGCAGCCGCAACGTCCTCGGCACCGAGGTGGCCAGCGCCGACGTCGCCGGCATGTGCGTGGCGATGTGCGGGCCGGCGTTCGCCAAGACGACCGGCGCCCAGGTCGCCGTCGACGGCGGCAACGACCGGGTCATTTGAGCGTCTCCACCTGGGCCCGCAGGCGTTCCAGCCGGCGGTCCCACCGGGCGCCGGCGTCGAGCATCCAGGTGACGGCGCCGGCGAGGGGCTCGGGCGTGGCCCGGTAGCGGACCTCGCGACCGTCGCGCCGGGCGTCCACCAGGCCGGCGTCGTTGAGCGCCTGGAGGTGGTGGACGACGGCCTGGCGGGTCATCGGCAGGTCGCCGGCCAGCTCGGTGGCGGTGTGAGGGCCTTCGCTGACCAGGCGGGCCACCAGCCCCCGGCGGGTGGGATCGGCGAGGGCGGAGAAGACCGCGTCGAGGGCGTCGCCGCTCACCCGCAGGCGACGGTGGCCCGCAGCAGGCAGCAGCCCAGCAGCAGGAACCGCACACCCCAGCGGAAGCTGGCGGCCGATGCCGTCGCCGCCCCTGCAGCGGCCTCGACCAAGGTCTCGGTGACCACCACTCGGGTGCCGTGCTCGGTCTGTTCCAGCTCCAGCTCGACGGTGGACTCCGGGCCGCCGCCGTCCTCCGGCCACCAGCGCAGCGCCAGCCGGCGGGCGGGCTGCACCTCGTCGACGCGCGCCCGGCGCACGCCGCCGTCCGCGTCGACGATGGTGCCTTCTCCGCCGGGACGCACGTCGAGCTCCACGACCGAGTCGAGCCAGTCGCCGAGCAGGTCGGGCTCGGTGAGGGCCCGCCAGACGTCGTCGGCGCCGGCCTCGAGCTCGACCGACCGGGTGATGCGGGTCTCTGGCATGCGGGCCACCTCTCCTGTCGTGCAAACAAAGCTTTGCACACGGTACGATGTGCAAACAACCACTTGCACAAGGAGGCCGGATGAGCGAGCCGCGGGCGAGCGACCAGACAAGCACAGTGCCCTGCGCAGCGGGGCAGCCGCCGGAGGCGGTGACCCGATGAGCGTGTTGATTCCCACCGTGATCGAGCAGACGTCGAGGGGCGAGCGGGCCTTCGACATCTACAGCCGGCTCCTGGCGGAGCGCATCGTCTTCCTGGGGTCGCCCATCGACGACACCGTCGCCAACCTCGTCGTCGCCCAGCTGCTGCACCTGCAGTCCGACGACCCCGACAAGGACATCTCGCTCTACATCAACTCCCCCGGCGGGGACATGACCGCGCTCTTCGCCATCCACGACACCATGCAGTTCATGGGCTGCGACGTGGCCACCTACTGCGTCGGCCAGGCCGCGTCGGCCGCCGCCGTGCTGCTGGCCGCCGGCGCCCCCGGCAAGCGGTTCCTGCTGGCCAACGCCCGGGTCCTGCTCCACCAGCCCCACGGCGGTGCCCAGGGGCAGTCGAGCGACATGGAGATCGCAGTCCGCGAGATGGTCGAGATGCGCCGGCTGATGATCGGGATCCTGGCCGCCACCACCGGGCAGACGGTCGAGCGCATCACCGCCGACATCGACCGCGACTACATCCTGCGGGGCGACGCCGCCGTCAGGTACGGCGTCGTCGACCACGTCGTCCAGCCCGCCGGCCGGCGACTGCCGCTGGTCCTGCCCGAGCCCGCGGCGGTGCTGCCGGCATAGCGTCCCGGCCGTGTACCTGGACCCCTCCGATCTGAACGCCCGCCGGCTCTTCCCGCGGGGTATCGCCGGCCCCGTCACCATGCTGAACCTGTTGCGGTTCCGGGAGGTCGCGGACTACCGCGCCGCCCCGGAGCTGGCGCCGCCGGTGCCGGTCTCCGGGCTCGAGGCGTACGAGGCGTACGTCCGCCACACGCTGCCGTTCCTCACGGCCAGCGGCGGCACGGTGGAGTTCTTCGCCACCGGCGGCCATATGTTCGTCGGCCCCGACGACGAGCGGTGGGACCTGGTGATGCTGATCAGGCAGTCCAGCCTCGAAGCCTTCATCGCCTTCGCCACCGACGAGGGCTACCTCGCCGGCATCGGTCACCGGACGGCGGCGCTGGAGGACAGCCGGCTGCTACCCCTCGTCGAGCGGCCCCTGCCCTGACGGACTCGGCTACTTGGCGAGGACGTTGATCGCCTGGGCCCAGAGGACGTACTTGTTGGTCGCCAGCTCGCGGATCGTGTCGATGCCGAAGGCGGACTTCAGCGCGGCGGCGTCGCTGTCGGAGACGCCCTGCAACGCGGAGACGGGCGCGGCCGCCAGCTCCTGGAAGTCCTTGTCCTCGTAGGCCTTGTCGAGGAACTTCGCCAGATCTGCCATGGGTTCTCTCTCCTCAGTCGTGTGCCGGGTGGGTCGGAGGAACCGTACTGCGCGTATGGTCGGGGCATGTGCCGCAACATCACACCCCTGCGTGGTCTCGAACCACCGGCGACCGCCGAGGAGGTCGCCTCCGCCGCCCGCCAGTACGTCCGCAAGGTCGCGGCGGTGAGCACGGCCGGCCAGATGGCCACGCCGGCGATCGAGAAGGCGATCGAGCGGGTGGCCGCAGCCACCGCCGACCTGCTCGCCGAGCTGCCGCCCCGCCGCAACCCGCCGGCGGTCGTCCCGCCCCTCCGCCGGCGCGAACGCTCCTAACGGGGCTGGTCGCTCCACAGCCCGACGACGTTGCCGGCGGGGTCGGTGAACGTTGCCACCCACACGTTGCCCTCCTCGTACGGCGCCTGCACCACCTCGGCGCCGGCTTCGGTCGCCCGGGCCAGCGTGGCGTCGATCTCGTCGACGTACATGTACGGCAGGAATCCCGGCTCATGAGCCGGCGCCTGGTCGGTGACCCAGGCGCCACCGAGTTGACCCCCCGGGTCGACGAAGCCCGGCCGGGGCGTGTCCTCGCCCCGCACCTCCCAGCCCAGGACGTCCCGGTAGAACTCGGCCGAGCGCTTGAGGTCGACGGCGGGGATGTGCAGGTAGGACAGGCTGCCATTGCGGGTCATAGGCCGAATTCTCGCCGATGTCGGTAGCGTCGGGCCTCATGGCGAAGACGATCGACCTCCGGCGACATTTCCCGAACGACGGCGACGTCCTGACCGCTGACGGCGTGAAGGCGGCGGTGAAGGCCGGGAAGACGACGACCGGCCGCTACCAGCTGGCCGTCTCCAGCGGTGCGCAGCGCGCCACCCAGGCGGTGGCCTGCCTGCTCGCCGGCCACGGGAAGGCCGTCGCCGGCGGCGTGACGGTCGATCCCGGCCTGCGCTCGCCCCACGAGAGCCGCTGGATCGAGCTGATCGGCCAGGCCGGTGGCGACGACCTGGCGGCCATCCGGGCCCTGGACCCGGCCTTCGTGGCCGCCGAGGCGGTAGCCCTGAGCGGCGTGCTGCGCCGGGTGCTCGACGGCCTGAAGGACGGCGGCGCCGCGCTCGTCGTCGGCCACAGCCCCACCAACGAGGCGGCCGTGCTCGGGCTGACGGGCGAGCTGGTCGCGCCGATCGCCAAAGGGAAGGGCGTGCGGATCGTGGCCGACGGCGGGACGTTCGTGGTGTCGCCGCTGGCCTGATGGGCTACCGCCGCGAAGCCGCCGCCATGTCGCGCACGCCGGCCCGCCACGCGTCGACGACGTCGTCGCCCGGGCAACGGCGCCGGCCGACGTAGCGGTCGAGAAAGTCCTCGCACGCGGCGACGGTGTCCCGACCCACGCCGAGGCGGGGCAGGGCGTCGATGGCGGCCGCGAAGCAGGCGTCGGCCGCGGTCGCCAGACCCGGATGGCCGAGCCCGTGGGCGGCTGCCTGGGCCCAACACCCGGCGACCGGACGGCACGCCCGCTCCGCTCGGGCCGAGGCCTCTGGGTCGTCAAGCAGGGCGGCCGTCACCGCCACCGCCACCTGCCACCACGGGTCGGGGACGGCGTCGATCATCCGCAGCTCCAACCAGCCCTTGGGGCGCACGGGCGGGAAGAGCGTGGTGAGGTGGTAGTCGAGGTCGTCGAGCGTCGGATAGCCGAGCTCGTGGCCCTCCGCCATCCAGCGGGCGAAAGGGAGATCGCTGCGCACCGCCGGGAAGTGGTCGGGCCCGGCGCGGACGAGCATGACCCTCGCCGCCAGCGCGTAGCGGGCCCAGGAGTCGGCGGGCGGGAGGACCGAGAGCGCCGGCGCCGAGCGGCTGGGGTCGAGCGCGCCCCAGAGCTGCTGGCGCGACGAACGGGCGCCGGTCGGCCGCCCGCCGGCGAGCGGCGAGTTGGCGAACGCCGCCACCAGGACGGGGCCGACGGCGTGGGCCAGGCGCCAGCGTCGGGCGACGGCGGAAGGCTCGCCCAGGTCGACGTTCACTTGCACCGACGCGGTGCCGCACATCATGGCCAGGCCGGCGCCTCCGTCGCCGTCGAAGTACCGCTCCATCGCTTCGTAGCGGGGCGCGGGGACGACCCGCTCGTACGGCCGGGAGTCGAGGCCGGCGGCGGTGGTCCGGATCCCGGCGGCGCGCAGGCCGGCACGGAGGGCACCGAGGTCGGCGGCGGTGGCATCGACGGCTGCGCCGGCGCCGAGCTGCGGGCGGCTGCTGAGCTCGATCTGGCCGCCCGGCTCGACGGTGAGGCGGCCTCCCTTCGGAAGGGCGAGGCCGTCGATCAGCGAGAAGAGCTCAGTCGCCGCCGGCCGGCGGCCGGTGCCGTCGCTCGTCGCGGTGAGCAGCTCGAGCTCGACGCCGACCCGGCCCGAGGGGCCGGCGGCGGGGGTGAAGCAGTGTCGCCGGACGTGGTCGTGGACGGCGGCGGGGGTGAGGGACCGCGTGGGCGCGGGCACGGCCTACCTGTACCCGAAGGAGGCGGCAACCCATGTGAGGTTGCGGACGGGCGAGAGCCAGAGCTGCAGGCTGATCAACGTCGTTCCTTTCGTGAGGGGCGGTTCAGGAGACAGGTGCCTGGGTGGCGTTGGCCACCGGGACGGCGAACGTCCGGCACCAGATGAGCACAGTCTGAGGGGCCTTCAGATCCACCCCCGCCGGCACGGCATAGTTCTGGCTGCCCTGGTTGCCCTTGAGGGGTCCGAGGTCGACGCCGGCGCCGGGCGCGCGGCGGTCCGCGCCGGGCACGAGGTACACGACATAGTCGGGCCCGTTCTGCACGTCGAAGTCCTCGAAGCGGACGAAGGCGGTGCCGTCGGCCAGCCGGTACAGCGATGCCGAGCCGGTGGCCCGGTGGTCGATGCCCCGCAGTGCGCCGGCGGTGAGGCGGACAGGCGCGGGCGGCGCGGTGGTCGTGGTCACCGGCGCCGCAGCCGGCGCTTCGGGCACCACCGAGGCCGGCGCCGCCTCGGGGACCGGCGCCGGCAGGCCCAGTTCGGCCGCCGTCTCCGGAAGGGACTCGATCACGGTCTCGTCGCGGAAGTAGGGCAGGACGATGAGGCCGAGGACGCCGGCGGCGATGAGGGCCGGGACGCCCGCCCGCACCACCGGACTGGCGACGAACCGCCGCAGCAGCCGGGACACGCCCACGAGGACGACGACCAGCAGCCCGATCCGCACGAGGGCGGCCGGGCTCTTCACCGTGGCTTCGAACGGCCCGGGCCGCAGGGCGGCGAACGCAGCGACGGGGAGGGCGATGACGGCGACGTGGCCCCAACGCCGGCGGGATCCGAGTGCGGCGGCCATGAAGGGACAGTCTCCCTGATGGCCCCCGCGTTACGGAGTCGGAGGCGCGCCGGCGGCGGCCAGCCGGGTGCCGACCTCAGACGGTATGGCGACGTGCCACCCGGAGCCTTCGAGCTCCGAGCGCGTCAGCTGCAGCGTGCCACCGGTCTGGCCCTGGCTGTCGAACCGGAACAGCCACACGTCGCCCTGGTCGACGACCTCCTGGACGTCGGCGGTCGAGAGCTGGCGCACGGAGCCCGCTGATGTCCAGCCGGTCTCGGTGCCGGGGCTGACCTCGATGTCGAGCGCGTAGACGGTCGGGTTCTCGAACGTGATGCGCGGGATCGTCGCCGGCCCGGCCGAGAAGCCGGCGAGGAAGTTGAGGGCGACGGCGACGGCGAGTATGGCCACGACCACGCCGGCGCCGAGGCCGACCTTGTGGTGGACGCGGCCGGGTGTCGCGGTACGGGTGACGGCGGGAGGGCTCATGCGTGGTCCTTTCCGGACGCGACGGGGAACAGGCGGATGGGGAAACGGCGGCGGTCGCTCAACGGGAGGCCCCCACCGGCCGGCGGGCCCTGGGAGGCGCCGGCGGCGGCCCGGCTCGACGGTCACGGCGACCCTCGAACCACACGGCCAGAGGCGTGGCGGTGAACACGGACGAATAGGTACCCACGAGGATGCCCACGAGAAGCGCGAGCGCGAAGTCGGTCAACGTCTCCCCGCCGAGGACGTACAGCGCCACCAGGATGAACAAGGCTCCCAGGCCGGTGTTGATCGTCCGGGGGACGGTCTCCAGGCATGCGTCGTTGGCCACGTCGACTAGAGGGTCTCGGCTCCGGGACCGCCGCAGCCCACGGATCCGGTCGAAGACGACGACCGAGTCGTTGATCGAATAGCCGATCACCGTCAGCAGGGCGGCGAGGAAGACCCCGTCGAGGGTCTTGCCCAGCCAGGCGAAGAGTCCGAGCAGCAGGAGGACGTCATGGGCCATGGCGGTGACCGCGCCGGCGGCGTAGGTCCAACGGAAGCGGACGGCGAGGTAGGCCAGCTGGGCCGCGAGCGCCAGCCCGAGCGCGATGAGCGCTTTGCGGCGGAGCTCCTGGCCGATCACCGGGCCCACGAGCCAACGCCGGGAGTGGCGCAGGACGTTCGGGCGCTGAGGAAAGTCGCACCCAGGATCGTGGCGAGCACCGCGGCGGCGCGACAGCGCAGCTTCTTCACTTCGGGGACACCTCCGGCTCGGCCCGCGCCGGCGAGGCGCGGGCGACAGTTCGCGGACTACGCGAGCAGGAGCGGGGGTGCCCTCAGGGCGATGGCGTGGCGACGGGCGTGGAGGGGCCGGTGGTCAGGCCGGAACGCCGACGCCCGCCGGCGGAGCGCGGCGGGCAGGGCGACGACGGTGCCGAGGAGGGCGGCGAGGAGGAGGCCCCGGAGCGGGGCGTTGTGGGTGGCGGCCCGGACGTCGTCGCCGACTCTCGCGGGGAGGACGGCCGGATCGGCCGAGGCGGACAGCACGCCGACCGCCGCCGGCGTCGCGGTGTCCGCCGGGCCCGTCGGGCCGGCGCCGGTGAGGTGGCCGGCGGTGGCCGCGAGGAGGCAGAGCGCCCACAGGGCGAAGGTCCACCTGCGGTTGATCCGGGACCCGGCCACCGGACCAGGGTACTGGGACCCCTACGGTTGCATGCCCCGCCGGCTGGCCACGAGGCCGACCACGCCGACCACGATGAGCAGCACCGGCCAGGTCCAACGGGCGGCGAGGCCGGCGCCCTGGCTCAGGAGGGAGACGAGCCCGAGGCCGGCGAAGGCGATGCCGGCCATGAGCGAAACGACGTCGAGGTCATGTGGCCGCACGGCGCACCTCCACCAGGCCCATGCCGGCATCCGCCCGCAGGATCAACCGGCCGGCACCTTCACGGCCGGGGTCGGTGAGCTGGCGGCCGATGTCGAGGCCGTCCGACTCGTGCCCCAGCAGCATGAGATCGCCGGCACCGACGTGGGCGTCGATGTCGACGGCGACGTCGACCGGCACCCGGATGTCGAGGTGGCCGGCGGCGACGGAGGCCACGATCGTGACCGTCTCGCCGTGGAGGTCGACCGCGGTCAGGTCGAGGACCAGCTGGCCGGCGGCCAGGCGGTAGGGGCTGCGGATCTCCCCGATGCCGACGGGCCGGAAGCTCACGTCGCCGGCGCCGCCCCGGACGGGGACGTCGTCGACCACCGCGGCGCCGGCCAGGGCCACGGCCAGGACCAGCCCGACCGGGATGAGCCACTTGGCCCGGCCCCGCCAGGCGCCGAAGATCAGCGCGCCGCCGGTCAGCAGGAGGGCGAGGCAGAGACCGGTCGTCACCGACGCCCCCACCAGGCTCAGCCCGCCGGCCAGGACGGCCAGAAGGCTGAGGGTGACGGGGACGACGGCCGAACGGGGCTTGGCCTCCTTCGCCCTTCCCGACGACTTCGCCCTTCCCGACGACTGAGTCCCGACCGCCGTCAGCTGGGCGGTCGGCGGGTCGTCGGCGAGCGTCGTGGCGTCGGCGGCAGCCTCACGCGGCGCCGCTTCGGGGTCGAAGACGACCGGTGCGGGCGCCCTGTCGGTGTCGCCCGAGGGCGGGGCCGGGGGCGCGGGCGGGGTCGGCAGGCCGGCGTCGTCGGACTTGTGGCGGGACCACAGGAAGAGCCCGCCCAGGCCGACCAGGACCAGGCCGAAGGTGAAGTTCTCTTTGGTGCCGCCCATGTTGTCGAGGAGGATCAGCACGCCGACTCCGGCCAGGACGGCGGCGGCGAGCTTCGACTTCCGCTCGCTGCCGAACCGGTGGAGGGCGTCGGCGCCGGCGTCGTCGGGGATCATCAACCAGCCGATGAGGTAGAGCAGGATGCCCGATCCGCCGGCGAGGGTCAGCACCACGAAGGCGATGCGGAAGACGACGGGGTCGATGCCGAAGTAGCGGCCGAGGCCGCCGGCCAGCCCGCCGACCACCTTGTCGTCGGTGGAGCGGGTAAGCCGGTTCCCGGGCTGCCGGTACGGTGGGGGCGGTTCGGAAGGGGCGTTGGTGTCGTTCACGGTTTCCATGGGCTGATCGTGCGCCTGTCGGCCCCCGGCATCCATCCGGGACGTCCCTGGTCGATCCCGTAGGGATACGTACGGAAGGGTACGGACTTCCTCCCGTGGTCAGGCCGACTGGCCCATGGGATCATCGGAACGGTGAGCAGCGAGACCACACTGCTGCGGCGCATCAGTCGCAGCCGCACCGACCGCCTCCTCGGCGGCGTCTGTGGGGGCATCGCCCGGGCGACGGGCATCGACTCGCTGGTCGTGCGGGTGGCGGTCGTCGCTCTCACAGTCGCCGGCGGCACCGGCGCTCTTCTGTACGTGGTCGCCTGGCTGATGCTCCCCGAGGAGGGGAGCGACCGCTCGTTGGCCCACGCCGCCGCCGTCGACCGCGGGCGGGACCTCGGTGAGGTGCTGGCCATCGGCTCCATCGTGCTCGGCGTCATCCTGCTCGTACGGGCGACCGGCGTCTGGTTCAGTGACGCCCTGGTCTGGCCGCTGCTCCTGGCCGGCGTCGGGCTGGCCGTCATCTGGCGCCAGGCCGGCGACGAGGACCGGTCCTCGATCATGAAGGTCGTCGACCGCCTGCCCCGTCCCGGCGCCGGGCCGGCGCCGGCCGACCTCCGCTCCCGCCGGGCCGCGCTGGCCCGCGTCGCCCTGGGTGTGGCGTTGGTGGTCAGCGGCGTCGGCGCCTTCCTGGCCGCCAGCGACGCCTTCTCGGCGGTGCGCCAGGGCGTACTGGCGAGTGCCGGCATTGTGGGCGGGCTGGCCCTCATCACCGGACCGTTCTGGGTCCGGATGGGCCGCGACCTCGCGTCGGAGCGGCGCAAGCGCATCCGCTCGGAGGAGCGGGCCGAGGTGGCCGCCCACCTCCACGACTCGGTCCTGCAGACCCTCGCCCTCATCCAGCGCAACGCGGACGACCCCCGGGCCGTCGTCACCATGGCCCGTCGCCAGGAGCGGGAGCTGCGGGGATGGCTGTTCGAGAACGAGCAGGACATGCCCGGCGCCGAGACGCTGGCCGCCGGCCTGGCCCGGGCCGGCGAGGAGGTCGAGGGGCTCCACGGCGTCAGCATCGACGTCGTCGCGGTGGGCGACCTCCCGCTGGACGACCGCACCCGCGCCCTGGTGGCCGCGGCCCGGGAGGCCATGGTGAACGCGGCCAAGTGGTCGGGCGACGAGACGGTGTCGGTGTACGCCGAGGTCCGTGACGGCGAGGCGTCGGTGTTCGTCCGGGACTGGGGCGCCGGCTTCGACCTCGAAACGGTGGCGCCCGACCGGCACGGCGTCCGGGAGTCCATCGTCGAGCGGATGGCCCGCCACGGCGGCAAGGCCGTGGTCCGGTCGACGCTCGGGGAGGGCACGGAAGTGGAGCTGCGACTATGACCTCCACCGCGAAGCCTCGGGTGTTCCTTGTCGACGACCACGAGCTGTTCCGCTCCGGGGTGCGGGCCGAGCTGGGCGACTCGGTCGACGTCGTGGGTGAGGCGTCGGAGGTCCGAGCGGCCATCGAGATGATCCTGGAGCGCCGGCCGGAGGTCGTCCTGCTCGACGTCCACCTCCCCGACGGCGGCGGCCGGGCCGTTGTCCAAGGGGTGGCGCCCCAGGCGCCGGAGGTCCGGTTCCTGGCGCTGTCGGTGTCCGACGCCGCCGAGGACGTCATCGGGGTGATCCGGGCCGGCGCCCGGGGCTACGTGACCAAGACGATCTCCGGCCCCGAGCTGGCCGACGCCATCCGGCGCGTCGCTGACGGCGACGTGGTGTTCTCCCGGCGCCTGGCCGGCTTCGTCCTCGACGCCTTCGCCGCCAGCCCCGGCCCGTCCGCCGACCCTGACCTCGACCAGCTCACCGCACGGGAGCAGGAGGTCCTCCGCCTGATCGCCCGGGGCTACCCCTACAAGGCCATCGCCAAGGAGCTGGTGATCTCGGCCCGGACGGTGGAGACCCATGTGTCGTCGGTCCTCCACAAGCTCCAGCTGTCCAACCGCCACGACCTGACCCGGTGGGCCACCGAGCGCCGGCTCATCTGACTAGGGGCCAATCCGGCCCGCCTCCGGGCTGCGGTGTGCCATGCTTGTCCGGTCGCATGGTGGCCGTAGCTCAGCAGGTTAGAGCGCCAGGTTGTGGCCCTGGAGGTCGGGGGTTCAAGTCCCCTCGGTCACCCTCGGGGGTATCGGTCTTCAAGACGTAATTGCGGGCGCCTCTAGCTCAACTGGCAGAGCAACAGACTCTTAATCTGTGGGTTCAGGGTTCGAGTCCCTGGGGGCGCACCACCAAAAAGTCGCAGGTCAGAGCGGTTTCCTGGCCCCCGTGAGCGCTGGGTAATCGGTGTATCGGCCAACGGATAGGCGGTTTCGCCCGCGATACACCTTTTCCGATACACCTTCTGATACACTTTCCTGGCGGTCGGACGGCTCCGCCCCAGCTTCGGCTTCTGCCGTTCCCCTTCGGTTAAACGTCGGCACCTGTTGCCGCGTGGGAGAGGGAGGACGCCGCATGGCGAGATCGCTCGCGCAGCGCTTCGAGAAGTCGGTCGATCGGTCTGGCGACCACCATCTGTGGACCGGCGCCATCAACCCGGAACGAGGCACTGGTCGGGTCAAGGTGGCCGGGAAGCAGGTCACGGCTCACCGGGTGGCGTGGGAACTCGAACACGGGCCGCTTCCGGCGGGCGCTCGGGTCCTGCCGTGTCCCGACCTGCCAGCTTGCGTTCGGACTGATCACCTCCGGGTGTCCGGTTTCGCCGGTGCGAGCCCGGCGATCGGCAACGGCATGGCCCCGATGGCTGGCAGCAGCCAAAGCCGACGTGGCCGCAAGGGAGGCGGCACGATGAGGGAGGCTCGTCCCGGCGTCTGGGAGCTTGCGGCCACGACTGGCAGCTCCTCGTACGGGAAGACCCAGCGCGTGTACCGGAGGGTCGCAGCCGGCTCCGCAAAAGAGGCGGCCCGGGCGCTGGCCACCTTCGTAGCCGAAGTGGGCAGCCGCGGGCCGGTCTCCCGCCCGGACCTCCGGGCAATCACGCTCAACGAGGCGGTGGCGATGTTCCTCGACGAGCACCTCGCCGGAGACAAGGGCCGCGAACACAGCACTATCGCCGGCTACCAGCAGCTGCACGACCGATGGTTCGCTCCAGCACTCGGGCTACGCCCGGTGCGCGACCTCGACGAGGCGCTTCTCGACCGGGCTTTCGGCAAGATGCGCGCCGCCGGTCTGAGCCGGTCCCGGCTCAACCAGGCCAAGAGCCTGTACGGACCCCTCTTCCGCTGGGCCAAGGCCCGCCGAATCATCTCGCGCAACCCGATGCTCGACTTCCAACTCCCCACCAGCACCTACGTGTCGAAGGAGCGGACGCCGCCCGAGGTCGAGGAGCTCTCAATGCTTCTGGCCCAAGCCGTGGCCGTCGCACCCGAGGTAGCGCCCGTCCTGGTTCTCGGCGCCGTTACCGGGATGCGGCGCGGGGAACTCGTCGGCTTGAAGCGATCGAGGATCCGGTGGGACGAACAACGGATCGTCGTGAACGCCGCCATGGACGGCAAGCGGGTCAAGGCGACGAAGACGAGGAGGGAGCGCAGCTTCTTCGTCGACGAGGCGACCATCGCCATGCTGCGCCGTCACTGCAAGCACGTCGACGAGCTTGTGGCTGAGGTCGGCGCCGTCCCCGCCCCTGACCCGTTCGTGTTCACGCTGTCGCTCGACGGGTCGGAGCCCATGCCGGCGCACTACCTCACCAAACGGGTCGCAGTCATCAAAGAGCACCTTGGGATCGAGGAGAAGAAGCCCGACACCATCGCCCGGGAGGACGAAGCACTCAAACTGTTCCGGCAGGCGCCGGCTCCCCGACAGCCCGGGGCGGCTGGTCCGACGCCGAAGGGGGGTATGCCCCTCAGGGAGATCGGCGCCCGGCTCGGGCGGAGCGAGCGCTGGGCGGCCCTCGCCGTAGCGTCAGCCGAGCGCCGCGAGGCCGCTGGGCGCCGGGGTCTCTCGCTCGATTTCGACGGTTCGATTCTCGCTCTCCGCAAGTTCACCTCGAGCGAGCTCCTCGACGCCGGCTTCAACATCGGCATGGTCTCGCAGCGGCAGGGCCACGGTCCCGAAGTGCTCGTCAAGCACTATTCCAAGTCGCGCCGCTCCTCAGACCGCAAGGCCGCAGAACATCTCGGCCGCCTGGTACACCAGACCCCGAGCAACGAAATCTAGGTGTCAGTTGTTGCTCGGTGGCGGGTCGGTCGGTCGGGGCAGCGATCACCGGTTTCCTAATCTTCTCCGGCCACCTCCCTGACCTGGACGGAAGAGTCTCCCATGCGTGTGACCTGGCCTTATGCATCCCAGCCAGTCACGGTGGATCACGCCGATACACGGGCTCCCGCGGCCTAGCCGCGGCCTAGGTAGTGCGGCGGCAGGCTGGTAGTCCGGCCGGGACGGGCCGGGCAGGCTCGCTGATTCCCGTCTCCGCGCATGGCGGCGGCTCGGGTAGATCGAGAAACGTTGTTGTTCGTTGCAGAGATTCGCGGGCGGGGCGCGAATTTCCTTACATGGCAAGGAAACGACCTGTCCTGGGGCCGCCGCATGCCCTCCATGACAAGGTCCTCGGCGCCCTGGCCGTCATCGCCGAGTTCTGCCGGCGAGTGGACATCCGCGGCAATCGTCGACCGGGCCTGCCCAGTCGATGGCATCGCCATCGCCACCCACGGCCAGATCACCGAGGCGTTGGTCGCCAACCGCCTCACCCCGCCCCAGCAGTTGTCCCACGTCGAGGACAGGGGCTCGACATCACATGTAGAACGCGTACCGAGGGTTCGGCACGCGGTCTGCCGGAACCTCCCGCAGCACGTCGCCGACGAGCCGCGAGAACCTGAGGGTGATTGGGAGCGTCTCCGCGTATCCGGCGGAGTTCCAGTTGAGCTTGGTGAGCGCGAGAACCTCTTCGAAGATGCGTTTGGGGTCGGCGTCGCCGTAGTGGTCGATGATCTCGATCGGGGCGGGCACGTGGCCATGGGGGTACTGGCCGACTCGAGGCAAGTAGCCGGTCGAGTAGAGGAAGTTGCGACCACCGATCTCCGTGAGCGTTCCACGCAACGGCGGGTATTTGCCCTCACGGACGAGGCGGATGTCGCTGGTTCGTCGCAGGCCGACCAGGTCGAACGAGGCGCTCTTGCCGAGTGAGGCACCGACTGCGTCAGCAAACGCAGCCCGCTCCTCAGCGGAGAACTGGCTCTCCTTGTGAATGACAACTCGGCTCGGTGTCGAATTGAGCTCCTCACGGTATCGAGCGATGGACGACTCGACGAGCTGCGTGGCGAGGTCCGCAGGGAGGTGTGGCTGGCGGCCGTCGCGCGCTTCGTTCCACGGGAACTCGCCACCGCGCAGCACCCAGCCGTTGCCGTTCTCGTCGAAGGCTTGCGCGACCGAAGCGCGCATGTGTGACGCATCTCCGAGTGGCCGGTAAAAGCTGACGCCGATGAAGCAGGAGCCAGGCGTGAGTCCGATCGGTGCCCATGGCGTGCCACCCGACTTGAAGTACAGGCCCGTGAACAGGTTCCAGGCGACGGTCGCCGGGTGGTCGAGGCTGCGGGCCGCGTCTGGTCGAACGATCGTTGACTCGCGGATCAGCTGAGTTGGCTTGCCGCGCGTCATCGCATACGACTTGAACGCTCTCCGCAGGTCACGGTGCACCGGACCACCGTCTCGGTAGTCGGTGGCGCGGGCCCGCCGGTAGAGGTCATCGGGGATGACGACCATGACGTAGTCGAGGGGGACGTCGCGACCCGTCACGACGCGCAGCTTGTCGTCGAGTAGCGCGACCGCGCTCTCGAAGCGGTCTCGGGACTTCTTCGTCTCGGTGACATCGCGCAGCTGGTTCACGGTCAGCTGCTGGGTGGTCTTGTCGGAAAAGGTGAGCGTCGAGTGATAGCCGGTGCTGGCGTCGCATCCGGGGAAGGGTGTGACATTGTCGTCTCCGGCGACGCCAAGGGCATAGGACTCAAGAAGAGCCCGCGCTGCGGTTACGCCGGCGTCCGTGCCGATGAGACCGACATGCACTTGACCGCGGTGCGTCCCGTTGGACAAGCCGACCGGGCCGTAAAGGGCGATGCCGGTCTTGGGATCATCGTGCTCCCCGCCGTCGTGGAATCGTAGAACCGGCTCATCGAGCCACTCTGTCGTGATCTGCCCCGGCGGCGGAGCGAGAAATCGCGGGCGGCCCGTCATGACTCTTCGTCCTCGTCGTCGTCCCAGTACTCGTCATCGCTGTCATCGTCGCTGAAGTCCACGAGGGTAAAGAGGTTCTCCTCAGCGCGTTCGGACTTGACGACAAGCGCATCGCCAGGAACACCCGGCCAGCTCACGTCGGTCGTTGCGTAAACGCTGTCCACGAGGATCGATTGCTCACCGGCCTTGATGGCAAGCCGAGGTCCGCCGTCGGAGAGGAAGTGCTTCCAGAACCAAAGGCGGTCGAGGTAGCCGTCGTTGTAGAGATGGCTCTTCTTGCGTGTGATCTTGCGACCGATGCGGTGGGCTTGCATCGGCTTCTCGCCGTCGAGCGTCAGATGGAACTCCGGCCGCACGGACAGGAACCACGAAGTTCCGAAGCGCTCGAACCGGAGACGAGCGGCCTCGTGGTACCACTCATCCTTCAACTCGCCCGATCGCCGACGAGCGTGATGCACAGTTGGGCGTGTCTGGTTGCGACCCGTCTTGGTGACGTACGCGTAGGAGCGTTCGGAGATCTCCCCCGTGTCGCGGTCACGGTTGGGCATGAACCAGTAGCGATGATGCTCCCGGTCGAAGCGGACACCTCGCATGCCGATGTGTCGTCCGAGTGCTCGGTTCAGTAGGGCCATCACCCGACGATGCCCCTCATCGTCCGACGCCAGGTCGGTCAGCTCGACCTCCTCGACGTCAGCATCTATCAATTCGGCGAAGGGGTGACCGTGTTGGCGGAGCCGGGAGAAGGTCCAGAGCCTGTTCTCCCGGACGATGAACGGATAGACGATCCCGTGGGCGCTGCTTGGATAGGTGAGACGGCGAGCGACCTCGCCCTCCGACAACGAGGTGTCGAGCAGCGACGCCGACTCGACCACGACTGGCAGACCGACGACCGGCAGCAGGCTCGTCTGGAGCCGTTCGGGTGAGCCACAAAAAGGGAGAGCCGAGCGACAAGCGGGGTCGGCGCCCACGAGCGCGTGATGATCAACCTTCATCTGCCGAAGGACCTCAACCGTGTACACAAAGGGGCGCTTGTCGATGACTGTGTGATGAGTTGGGCAGAGAAGAATCCGATTCGAGGCACGCCTATCGCGATCCACTTCGTTGATCGCCTCTCGGCCGCGAGGACCCTGTCGTTCGGCCGCCACGATGTGGGCTGCCTCGCCGAGGTTGACTGCTTCGCCACTCGATGGATCGACCTTGGTCAGGATCTCGCCGCATGCAGGAAATGCGCAGCGATTGCCAGACTGGGCGTACAGCAGCTTCAGCTCAGGGTCGGATAGCTCCGACCGCCTGGTAGGAGTCGCCACGGCGACCTCCGATCATCAAGAGTGCGATACAGGCCGGCCACCTTCGGGTCGGTCCCTGGATACTACTCGCAGCCTGCGTCGAGACGCACGCATGTTCGATCCACTCGAGCAATCGATGAGTAGGTACTGGCCGGCTCACGGCTCGTGCCGTTGAATCCGACGACTTGTGCGGAAGCTCGACCGGTCTTCCTCTCGATCGGACGATGTCACCGTTCTTCGTTGATCCAGCTCTCGGCGCGCTGCCACCGCGCCGGTCGGGGCTCGGCAAGCGACGAGGAGGACTGCGGACAACCGGTCAGCCATCACAGCGCTTGCGGTCTCCTTTCCGCGGAATCTGAGCACAGGCTGTCACGCTGGATCAGGATGACGGCATGGAAGTCGTCCCGCAGTCACCGGCAACGCAGCTGAATCCGGCACGGCACAGGTCGGTTCGCGACAGCTCCGACCTCGGAAGGGTGCAGCGAGAACTATGACGGTCCACTTGTCAGCACGGCTCGCGTGGCACATGGAGGGATGGAACGGCCACGTGTGCCGGGACCCTGCCGCCAACACCTTCTGTGTAGGGCAGCACTCCTACCCGGGCGACCAAATAAGGGTCGGCCGACGACTCGGCTGGGAGGTCGAGAACGCAGGGGCTTCCTGCTCGAGGCTCGACGGCATTCCACCTTGCGTCTACAGCGTCAACGCCTTCGGCAAAGAGTCGATCACCGGTTACGCCGACGCCCCTGACTGGTACCCGGCGGAGGAGCGGGTCACATGGGAGCTACCGGCCTCAACAGTCTGCATCTGGCCGTTCGAGGAGATGTACCGCCCCGAGGTCGAGCGGCAGGGCAAGGGTCAGCGGTACGACTACGACAAGCGACTTGCGTTTGCGAAGGACTACTTCGCCCAGATCGTGGAGGATCGCAGCCTCGTCTTCTACTACGCCAACTACAGCAACCCGTTCAGTGAGGACGACACCCGTCGCTACGTGGTCGTTGGTGTATCTCGCGTGAAAGCGGTAGGCAAGATCCGCAACTACACGGACATGACCGCTGATGATCGCGAGAAGTACGGGGGCGGCTTCGTCTGGGGTCTCGACCTCACATCGCACTACCCCAACGAGGGACTCCGGATGCCCTACCACGACTATCTGGAGCGTCCCGACGAGGTTGAACGCTTTATCGTCGTTCCGCCAAACCCGCGGAGCTTCAAGTATGCAACGCGGCAGTTCTCGGACGACGACGCCCTTGAGCTCGTCGAAGCGCTGATCGAGTCAGTTGGCACCCTCCGGGAGATGGGTGACAAGTCGGAGAACTGGGATCTCCGACTCGATTGGCTCCACGCAGTGGTCGGTGAGCTCTGGACCCAACGGGGTCTCTTCCCCGGCATGCCCGCGGTGCTCGGCCACCTCGGTGCGCCAAAGACAATCTCGTCCTTCAAGGCCAAGGCCGAGGCCGGGAGGGAGTTGGAGGCGAAGGAGGCAATCTTCTCGTACCTCGACGGCCGGAGGTCGGACGCCTCCGAACTCGCCTTATCCGAGGCCGAAGGCAAGGCGATGCAGCGCCGTTGGGCCCTTCTCGAAGACGCGGACCGGGACCTTCTCCGTGATTCGATAATTCGATTCGAGGTGTCCAAAGATCAGATCACCAAGATCGTTGACCCCAAACGTGCCGCGTACGGAATGGACGTCAGCGTGGCCGACATCCACGACAACCCGTACGTCCTTGCCGAGCAGTTCGTCGGCGAGAACGCCGACGACACGATCTCATTCACGAAGATCGACCATGGAATGCTTCCGGCACCGGACCTTGGGGGCGAGGCTCTCGCGGCGGCCGACGACTGGCGGCGTTTGCGAGCGTTGTGTGTCGAGCGCCTGAAGGCCCAGGAGTCAGACGTCTTCGTCGCGGCGCGCCAACTCATCCACGACGTAAACCACAGGCTGAGCTTCTATCCCGAATGGAAGCGGCACCAGTTCACCGAGCGCTACCTCGAGGTGGACCGGGCCGCGCTGGAACCCGCGCTCCACCTCCGAACCGAGGCTGGTGCGCTATGGGTGTACCTCCGCCAGGTGTACGAGGACGAACGTCTCATCGAGACAACGCTCCACAAGCTTGCGATGCGAGTCTCCATCGGATTGCGAACGCCGGTGACGGCGGCACATTGGTCTCAGTTCCTGCGTGATCCCAACAGCGCTCTGGCCAGCTTGGCCGGTGACGACTACACGACTGCCATCACCGGGCAAGCAGAGGTCTGCGCGGGACTCATCTCCCTTCCCCTCTGCGTGCTCGCGGGTGAGGCGGGCACCGGCAAGACGACTGTGGTTGGCGCGCTAATTCAGGCGATCGAGCGGACGGAGGGAGCCGGAGCCTCCTTCCAACTTCTTGCGCCCACTGGCAAGGCGGCGGAGAGAATACGAGAAAGAACAGGACGGCGTGGCCAGACTTCGACCGTCCACTCGTTCCTCGCCAAGCACGGTTGGCTGAACGAAAACATGACGTTCAAGCGAGTTGGCGGTCAGCGCGAGCAGGCGATCACGACCTACATCATTGACGAATCGTCGATGCTCAGTCTGGAACTACTGGCCGCTCTCTTCCGCTCCATCAACTGGAACGCTGTTCAGCGCTTCGTTCTCGTCGGCGACCCCAGTCAGTTGCCACCGATCGGGCGCGGGCGAGCGTTCGCGGACATCATCGACTGGCTGCGCGACTTGGGCGGTGTCGGCGAGCTAGCGATCAACGTCCGCCAGATGGAGAACCGAGTCCTGGAACGCGGCACGGCGATTCTCCAGCTCGCGGACGCCTACGTCCGGCAGTCGCCGGCTACCAACAGCGATCCTCATGGCGATTCGGCGGACGCCGAGATGATCCTCAGGCGGATTCAGGAGGGAGGCGACATCGACAAGGATCTTCGCGTCGCCTACTGGCGGGGTGGCGCGGACCTTCAACGCCAGCTCATCGACCTCCTCGTCGCCGACATTAACGCCGACACGGGGCGGTCGACGGATGACCGCGGTCGCGAGTTCTGGCAGGGGGCCTTCGGCGACAACAAGCAGCCCGAGCTATACCAGGTCTTGACTCCGTACCGTGGCGAGGAGTTCGGCACCGAGTCGCTCAATGCCGTCCTCCAGGAGATCGTGCAAGGGCGACCGCCTGGCGACATGCGGATGGTCGATCGATCCGACATCGCTCTCGGCGACAAGGTGATGCAGATCCGGAACCGGCCGCCCTCCAATCCAATCTGGGCGTGGTCTTGGTCGATGAAACTCAACCAACCCGTAGAAGTCTACAACGGAGAGCTTGGATTCGTACGACCTCATCCGTTCGATTCCGGGAAGGTGAGCTGGTCCGGCTTTCGACCCAGTCGTTGCCAAGTGTCGTTCTCGTCCAAACCCGACCACGGTGTCAGCTACGGGAGCGGACTAGGCAAACGGCCTGACGGGAAGTGGCTCCGACGCGAGGAAGTCGAGGAGAACCTCGAGTTGGCCTATGCGGTGTCCATCCACAAGGCACAGGGGAGCGAGTTCGAGCGGGTCTACTTCGTCGTGCCGAAGCACAAGAGGTCGTTACTCTCCCGCGAGCTGTTCTACACAGGCCTGACCCGCGCAGCCCGTCACTGCACGCTCCTCATCGAAGAGGACATCGCGCCGCTACTCAGCATGCGGCGCCTGGAGCAATCGCACCTGCTCCGCATCAACGCCTCGCTCTTCTCGTTTCAACCTGTCCCCGATGCGCTCCGCGCCCTTGGAGACTGGTACGAGGAGGGAAAGATCCACTCGACCCTCTCCGAGTTCATGGTTCGTTCGAAAAGCGAGGTAATCATCGCCAACATGCTCTTCGAGCGTGACATCCCCTTCAGCTACGAGACACCGCTACTCGCGCCGGATGGAACCTTCTACCTCCCCGACTTCACGATCACGTGGCACGGCCAACAGTGGTACTGGGAACACCTCGGCAGACTTGACGAGGAGCGTTATCGAAACCACTGGGAAACAAAGCAGGCATGGTATGAGAACCATTTCCCGGGCCGGCTCGTGATGACTATCGACTCTGGGGAACTTACCACGGCGGCGTCAGAGCTCATCCGCCTGTCATTCTCCTGAATAGCCTCCCTGCTCACTCCTGACCATCTCTTGTAGGTCCAGCAGGTGCTTCTCGGTGAAGGTCACCACGACCTCAGCACCGCAGACCCACAAAGTGAGCTGGGGCGCATCGCCGCCCTCGTGCGCCGTGCGCCAGCTGAGAATCTGATCCATGAGGTCGTCGACCTCGACTGGTCCGTGCTGGAGCTTGGCGCAACAGGTGGCGCACAGACAAAGGACATTTCCCGGACGATCGATCCAGCGGGCTTTGGTCCTCGCCACGAGGTAAAGGGCCTCGAAGTACGGATGTCCATCGCGCTTGTGGAATGTGTCGTCGCAGATCTGGCAGCGTCCGCCGTACTGCTCCTCGACAAAGTGGCGAGTAGCGCTGTCCTTCGCTTCCCAGACCTTTCGAGGCACAGGACGGAACCGATCTTGGGCCAACGGCTCGGCGGCCTGGTCCTCGATGATCGCGTCGTGGGTGAGCGTTCGCCGCACCTCAGGATTGGAAACGGCTCCACCACGGACCTCGTTGTTCGCTACTCGGCTCCGTGTCGCTGGTCGATCGAACGCCTCCGCCAATGCGACGGCGTAGTCGATCTCGGGTTGCGCGTCGGAAGGCACGTCATCGCCCGAATCGTTCTCGGTGCTCCCAGCCGACCGATCCGTCACGATCTTCTCGAGCGCTTCACGGATCTCCGGATCTCGCAGCTTCCGGAGAAGGTCGGGGGAGATGTCAAGCTCGCGGGCTGCCTCCTCGACGACAGGAAGGCTCATGCCGAGCGCCTTCGCTAGGAAGCTTGACCTTCATGTTCTGTTGTCGGTGAGTCAAGTTTGGGGTCGACTTTTCCTGAGGAGCCGAGTAGGTCTCAGGCAGCCGGACCAAGGGTGATCCCCGACCTCTTGGCAAT
>JAHFUP010000032.1 GCA_023265025.1 Acidimicrobiia bacterium
GGGCTTTCGTGCCACCGGATGATCCCCGTCACCCTCGCCACGCCGACGCGCCGGCGAGCGCGGCATGAGCGCGGGCCGGCGGCGTCTCGAAGCGTTACGGCTACTGCGCGCTGGGGTGGTGACGACGCTCGGGGTGCCGCTCGATGACGGCGCCGAGCCCGCCGGATCGCAACGCCAGCGCGGTCACCGGCAACGCTCCGGCCAGGAGGAATCGGCCTTCGCGCGCCTCCATGGAGTGTCTGGCCGCGGTCAGCACAGCGAGCGCCAGGACATCAGTGACGACCATGGCTCGGACGTCAACGACCAGGAACAGGTTGCCCTGCCCGTCGATCAGGTCAGAGAGCGTGTCGCCGAGCGCTGCTGCCGTCCGGGCGTCGAGCGGACCTTCGACGGTGACAATTACCGCGCCCAGGCTGCGGGTGATGTCAACGTGCCACGCCGCTGCCCTCCAGCTACCCGTGGTGCCGTCGTCCACCTCCCCCAGCTTCATGCCGTGGCGCGAGGTAGCGACCGGCGACAGGGACACCTTGCTGCGAACGTCGTCGAGCGCTGGCATGGGGCCTTCCGTCGAACGGCGGCCGCCCCTGCGCACTCAAGGATGACTTCGGTTGCAGTTTACTCCCGGTTAGAGGTACTGGCCGGTGGAACCCTCCGCCGGCTGCGAACTGAGCCGGGTGACGTCGCCTCGACGCTCGAACACCTCGGCAAGGGTCATCTCGCCCGCGGCCACAATGCGGCTGGCGCCGGCGCTCAGGAGCGCGGTCGCCTCGGCTCGGGCGAGGGCGGGGAACTCGACCTCGGCCAGGCAGCGCCCTGGCCGCACCACCGCCGGGTGCAGGCGGCCGAGCGCCTCGTTCGTGGTGATCATCACCAGCGTTCGCAGCCCGCGCCCCACGAAGCCGTCGGCCAGATTCAGCAGGCGGGACAGCGACTGGCCGCTCTGCCGCTTGGCGTCGGCGTGCAGCAATTCGTCGGCGTCCTCGATCACGAGGAGGCGCCATTTCGGCGGCTTGTCGTCGTCGTGGTCATCGGCGTCGAGCAGCACCGACATCAGGTAGCCGGCGTCGCCGAGGAAGCGCTCGGGATCGACGACGAACAGCGTTCGGCACCAACTGGCCCACGCCCGGGCCAGCGAACGGATGGCAGTCGTCTTGCCAGTGCCCGGCGGGCCGTGCCACAGCAGGAGGCGGCCACCGTCGCCGGGCGGCTCAACGGCGGCGAGCGCGGCCACCTTCGCTCGGGGCGCCGCGGCGTAATTGCCGACGATCTCCTCCCACAGCGGCGCGTCGAGATCCCGTTTGACGCTCTTCGGACCGTGGGGGCCCACATACCAGAACTCGACCTGGATGGCATCGAGCTTGGGCGCCACGACCGGACAGCGGGCCTTCACGTCGGCGACCACCTTGGCCAACGTCTCGGCGCCGGCCGCGCTCACGCCGACGTCGGCCGCACCGTTCCGGTAGCGCTGTACGAGCACCGACCATCCATCGCCGCGAGCCAGCACCCGCTCCATGTGCACCTCGGTGAGGTGGCGGACGACCGACCCGAGCGGCACCAGGTCGGTGGCCCTCGCCACCTCCGTGACCTCGAGCTCCTCGGCGAAGGGCTCCTCGCCGGTCACGAAGCGCGTCAGCGCGAGAGACGCGATCGCGTCCCCGTAGTCCTCGCTTCCTTGCATCATCAGGCGCGTCGGCAGCTCGGTGGAGCCCATCAGGCCATGGTGACAGCCCGCCGGGGCCGGCCTCATGTGATTTTCAGCCGGAGGGCGCAGACTGTGCCGGTGCAGATCCTCGTGGTCGACGACGAGCCGTCGGTGCGCACCGCCCTGCACCGGGCTCTCCGCCTCGACGGGTACGACGTCGAGTTGGCCGCCAACGGCGCCGACGCCCTCGACGCCCTCGCAACCGCGGGCCGTGACGCCGTGCTCCTCGACGTCCTCATGCCGGGCATCGACGGGCTGGAGGTGTGCCGGGAGCTGCGCCGGCGGGGGGACCGCACACCGGTGCTGATGCTCACGGCGCGCGACGGCGTGGCCGACCGGGTCGCCGGCCTCGATGCCGGCGCCGACGACTACCTGGTGAAGCCCTTCCACCTGGAGGAGCTGCTGGCCCGGGTGCGGGCACTCCTGCGGCGGTCGGGGGAGAGCGGCGGCACCGTGCTGCGGGTGGCCGACCTGAGCCTCGACCCGGTGGCCCACGAGGTCCGCCGAGCCGGCCGGGCCATTGAGCTGACCCGCACCGAGTACCTGCTGCTCGAGCTCCTGATGGTCAACGCCCGCCAGGTGCTCAACCGGGAGGTCATCTTCGACCGCATCTGGGGCTATGACTTCGGGCCGGCGTCGAACTGCCTCGAGGTCTACGTCCGCTACCTCCGGCGCAAGACCGAGGCCGGCGGCGAGCCGCGCCTCATCCACACCGTCCGCGGCGTCGGCTACGTCCTGCGACCATGAGCTTCCGGACCCGGATCATCTCCGCCGTCGCCGTGGCCTTCGCGGTGGCGGTGATCGTCGCCTCGGCCGCGGCGTACGTCGGCGCCCGGTCGGAGCTGCGGGGCGACGTGGACGAGGGCCTGAGGGCACGAGTGCAGCGGGTGTCTGAGTTCCGGCCCGACGCCAGCGTCAACGCCGGCCCCGTCGTCGACGACCTGGCCCAGCGGCGCTCCCGGCTGGGCCCCCCGGAGGCCTACTTCCAGCTGCTCGACGCCGACGGGACGGTGACCAAGCCGCCGGGCGAACCGGCGGGGCTTCCGGTCAGCGCCCGGGCCCGGGCGGTCGCCGCCGGCACCGCGTCGACGTACTTCTCCGACGCCACCGTGAACGGAGCCCACGTCCGCATCGTCACCGCGCCACTGCGGGCCGGCGTCGCCGTCCAGGCCGCCCGGCCAGTGGGCGACGTCGACCGGACGCTGCACCACCTCGGCGTCATCCTCGCCTTCGTGTCCGCCGGCGGCGTGCTGCTCGCCGGTGCCCTGGGCTGGACCGTGGCCCGCGCCGCGCTGCGGCCGCTGGAGCGCCTGTCGGGGACCCTCGAGCACGTCGCCGCCACCCACGACCTCAGCCAGCGGGTGGAGGTCGCCGGCCACGACGAGCTGGCCCGGCTGGCCGCCCGCTTCAACGAGATGCTGGGCGCCCTCGAGGAGTCCCGCCGGGCTCAGCGCCAGCTGGTGGCCGACGCCTCCCACGAGCTGCGCACGCCCCTCACCAGCCTGCGCACCAACATCGAGGTGCTGGCCCGCAGCGACCACATGGCCGGCGCCGAGCGGGCCCGGCTCCTCGATGACCTGGTGAGCCAGTTGGAGGACCTCACCGTGCTCGTCGGCGACCTGGTCGACCTGGCCCGGGAGGAGGAGCGCGTCGACACCACGAAGGCCGGCGCCGGCGACGCCGAGGACGTCCGCCTCGACGCCGTCGTCGAGCGCGCCGTGGACCGGGCCCGCCGCCACGCCCCGCTTCTGTCCTTCCGGGCCGACCTCGACCCCGTCGTGGTCCATGGCGTGCCGGAACGGATCGACCGGGCGGTGGCCAACCTCCTCGACAACGCCATCAAGTGGAGCCCCCCGGGCCAGGTCGTCGAGGTCGTCGTGCGTCCCGGCCAGGTGACCGTGCGCGACCACGGCCCGGGCATCGACGCCGCCGACCTGCCCTTCGTGTTCGACCGCTTCTACCGCGCCCCGGCCGCCCGGGGCCTGCCTGGGTCGGGCCTCGGGCTGGCGATCGTCCGCCAGGTCGCCGAGGCCCACGGCGGGTCGGTGAGCGCCGATCGGGCCGAGGGCGGCGGCACCGTCCTGCGGCTCCACCTGGGCGACGCCGGCGAGCGGAACGCCGCGGCGCTCACGTAGATCTCATGTTGCTGTGCTCACATAGAGCCCCATGAGGGCAGGGAGGGTGCGAGGACGGTTGCTGGCCACCGTCGTGGGTGTGGCGCTGGCCGCCGGCGCCACGGCATGCGGCGGCGGGAAGGCGGCGGTGACGCCGGTGGCCGCAGTCGACGCGACCACGACCACGTCGACTGCCGGGAGCGCCGGCGTCGGCGCCGGCGACGCCGGGGCCGCCTACATGGCCTGCCTGCGCGACCACGGCGTCGACGTCGCTGACCGGCAGCGCCCCGCCGACGCGGCCGGCACCCCGCCGTCGTCGCGGCCAGCCACGCCGCCCTCGTCCCGCCCGGCGGGCAGCCGGCCCTCGACATCGCTGCCCGCCGGCGTCGACCAGGCCAGACTGGCTGCGGCCCGCGACGCGTGCCAGACCCTCCAACCGACCGACAGAGGCCCGATGAACGGTCCGCCCAGCCAGGCCTTCCAGGTCTACGCCAGTTGCATGAAGGACCACGGCGTCACCGTCGCCGGCGCCATCCGGGACGACCCGGCGTTCAAGGCCGCCGACGCGATCTGCGGCGTCCTCCGACCGGCGCCCACGACCACGCCATGACGGACCTCGCCGACCGGACCGCCCCGCTGGCCGTCACCCGCTCCGGCCCGGTCGTACCGAGCCGGCTCCCCGCCCGCGCCCGCCGGCGCAAGGGCTGGCTGAACGTGCTGCTAGCCGCCGTGCTCGCCGGCCTCGTCGCCATCGGCTACGCGTCCATCGGCCGGCCCAAGGCAACCACCTCGACGCCCCGCACCACCGCGGTGGTGCTCGGTGTCGTCCAGTCGACGGTCACGGCCACGGGGAACGTGGCGGTGGCCGGCGACCTGGCGGTCAACTTCACGACCGCGGGCAAGCTGATCGAGGTCGCCGTCGCCGTGGGCGACAAGGTGACCCGCGGCCAGGTGCTCGGCCGCACCGACCCCTTCACGCCCCAGGGCAACCTCAGGACGGCCCAGGCCAACCTGGCGTCCGCCCAGGCCCGGCTCGTCCAGCTGCAGACTGGCCTGACACCCGACGAAGTGGCCCAGACGAACATATCGCTCCAGCAGGCTGCGGCTCAGGTCGAGTCGGCCAACGCCTCCCTGGCCAACGCCCAGACCAACGCGGCGCAGAACGCGGTGTCCACGCAGACCGCGGTCAACCAGGCGCTGGCCACCATGGCCACCGACCAGAACCAGCTGGCCATGGACCAGAACCAACTGGTGATCGACCAGAACGCGGCCAACGACTACGCCAACCAGCAGAACGCGGCCCAACTCGTCGTCGACGCCGACCAGGCCAAGGTCACCGCCGACCAGGCCAAGCAGTTCGCCGACGGCTGCACGTCGGGTGGATCGGGCGGCGGCCAGACCACGTCGACCACCACGTCGGTCTGCCCGACCAACGCCTTCGTCCTCCAGCAGGACCAGGCCAAACTGTCCCAGGACCAGGCCGCCCTGAACGCGGTGAAGTCCAACGCGACCGCGGCCAACAACGCGGTGACCAGCGGGAAGGCCAAGGTCACGAGCGACCAGGCCAAGCTGGTCTCCGACCAGAACGCCCTCACCAACGCCACGAACAACCAGACCGCCGGCCAGCTCAAGGACCAGCAATCGATCCAGTCGGCCCAGTTCGCGGCCAACAACGCCGCGCTGTCCTACCAGTCGGCTGTCGCCGCCGCCCAGGTGAAGGTGGCGCCGCCCAAGGTCGGCGACCTGGCCGCGGCCCAGGCCAGCGTGGCGTCGGCCCAGGTCAGCGTGGAGACGGCGCAGAAGGCGGTCGACGACACCACCCTGCTGGCGCCGGCCGACGGCACGGTCGCCACCCTGACCGGCGTCGTCGGCCAATCCGTCCCCGGCGGCGGGGCGTCGGCAGCCACCACGAACGCCCAGGGAGCGGCGACGACCGCCACCGCCAGTGCCTTCCTTACCCTCAGCAACCTTTCGACGCTGCAGATCAAGGCCGGCCTGAGTGAGACCGACTCGTCCAAGGTCAAGGTCGGCCAGCCGGCCACCGTCACGCTGGCCGCGCTGCCCGGCGTCGGCCTCGCCGCCCATGTCGCCAGCATCGACACCACGGCCACCGTCGTCAGCAACGTCGTCACCTACAACGCCGTCCTGCTGCTGGACCGCACGTCCGACGGGGTCAAGCCGGGCATGACCGCGGCCATCAGCATCGTCATCGCCGAGCGCCCGAGCGCCCTCCACGTGCCCACCGCCGCCGTCCGCGGCACCGGGAGCAACACCACGGTGACCGTGATGAACGGCACCCAGCAGGTCACGACGCCGGTGGTCGTGGGCCTCCGGGGTGACGAAGCCGTCGAGATCGTGAGCGGCCTGAAGGCGGGCGACCTGGTCGTCGTCTCCTCCGGGGTCACTGCCGCCGCCGGCGCCGGCAACACGAACACCGGACGCCTGCCCACCGGGGGGGCCGGCGCCGGCGGCCTGGGTGGCGCCGGCGCAGTCGGGGGCGGCGGCGCGGTTCCCGGCGCCGGCGCCGGCGGAGGCGGGGCGCGGCCGGCGGGGCGATGAGCGACCGCTGGGTCATCGTCGTCCACGAGGCGGTCAAGACCTACACGGTGGGATCGGTGGAGGTGCAGGCGCTGCGGGGCGTATCGCTCGCCGTCGAGGCCGGCGACTGGCTCGCGGTGATGGGCGCGTCGGGCAGCGGCAAGACGACCCTGATGAACATCATCGGCTGCCTCGACGTGCCCACGACCGGCCACTACATGCTCGACGGCATCGACGTCAGCACCCTCGACGACCGTGAGCTGGCCGAGGTCCGGAACCAGAAGATCGGCTTCGTGTTCCAGAGCTTCAACCTGCTGGCCCGCACCACCGCCCTGCAGAACGTCGAGCTGCCCCTGGTCTACGCCGGCCTGCGGGCGCGCGAGCGCCGGCGGCGGGCGCTGGCCGCGCTGGACGCGGTCGCGCTCTCGGACCGCACCGAGCACGTGCCGTCGGAGCTGTCGGGTGGCCAGCAGCAGCGGGTCGCCGTGGCCCGGGCCATCGTCACCGACCCGGCCCTGATCCTGGCCGACGAGCCGACGGGGAACCTCGACACCGTCTCGACCGGCGACATGCTCTCCCTCTTCGGCCGGCTCAACACCGAGGGCCGCACGATCGTCATGATCACCCACGAGGCCGACGTGGCCGCCCACGCCAAGCGTGTCGTGCGCCTCCGCGACGGACTGGTGATCGAGGACCGCCGGCAGGGCCCGGTCGCCGGCCCGCCGCCGCAGTACCTCCAGCCGCCGGCGGTTCGGGTGTGAGAACGCGCGAGAGCATCAAGATCGCCATCCGGGCCATCCTCGGAAACGGCCTGCGCTCGGCGCTGACCATGCTCGGGATCCTCATCGGCGTCGGCGCCGTCATCATGCTGGTCGCCGTGGGCAACGGCTCGTCGGTGGCGGTGCAGAAGCAGATCCAGAGCCTGGGCACCAACACCCTGATCGTCAACCGCCAGGCCGGTTTCGGGCCGGCGGCGGGTGGGCGGTCGCGCGCGGGCACGCTGAGCCGACCCACCGACCTCACCATGAAGGACGTGTCCGCCCTGCGGGACAAGGGCGCCAACCCCGACGTGAAGGCGGTGGCGCCTACGCTCATCGCCCCGTCGATCACCGGCACGTACCTCGACGCGACCTACGCCCCGGCCCAGTTCATCGGCACGTCGGCCGAGTACGCCGAGATCCGCAACTACAAGGTGGCCTCGGGCGACTTCTTCACCAACGACGACGTCGAGAACCACGCCCGGGTCGTGGTCCTGGGCCAGACCACGGTCACCAACCTGTTCGGCACGGGCGCCGACCCCGTCGGACAGACGGTCAAGTTCGGCACGATCAACATGCAGGTCGTCGGCATGCTCGCCCGCAAGGGGTCGAACGGCGCCCAGGACCTCGACGACGTGGCCATGGCGCCGGTCACCATCGTGCAGGACAGCTTCGCCGGCATCAGCACGTCGCTGAACAACATCACCATCGAGGCCACGTCGCGCAAGACCATGGACATCGCCGCATCCGAGATCACCGCCACCCTCCTCGGCACCCACCGCATCACGACCGGCACGCCGGACTTCAGCGTCTTGAACCAGGGCACGCTCCTGGAGACGTCGAACTCCACCAACCGGGTCTTCACCGTGCTGCTCGGGGCGGTGGCCGCCATCTCCCTGCTGGTCGGCGGCATCGGCGTGATGAACATCATGCTGGTGACCGTCACCGAGCGAACACGGGAGATCGGCATCCGCAAGGCCATCGGGGCCACGAAGGTCGACATCCTCACCCAGTTCCTGGTCGAGGCCGTCCTGCTGTCGGTGCTGGGTGGCCTGGTCGGGGTGGCCGCCGGCCTGGCCGGGAGCCGGTTCAAGGTGGTCGGCGTGACGCCCGTGGTGGCTCCGTACTCGGTGTTCCTGGCCTTCGGCGTGGCCGTCGTCGTCGGCCTGTTCTTCGGCATCTACCCGGCCAACCGGGCCGCCTCCCTGCGGCCCATCGAAGCCCTCCGCTACGAGTGAGAGAGAACGCCATGGACCACGAGACGAACCGCCCGGGAACCGGCATCGTGCCGGCCCGCTCCGAGCCGACCCTGCCCCCCGACGCCATGGCCGCCCTGGAGCGGTCCATCGCCACCAACGGCGCCGGCCGGGGGCCGCGCTCCATGGCTCGCCGGCTCGGTGGCCTCACGTCGGTGCTCGTCCTCGGCGTGTTCGCCGCCGCCGGCTTCATCGGCGGCGTCCAGGTCCAGAAGCACCAGGGTGGCACCAGCCAGGTGGCGACCGGCGGTGGCGGCGCCGCAGCCGCAGCCCGCGCCGCCGGGGCTGGGGTCACGACAACGGTGCCCGGCGCGACGGGCGAGGCCGGCCCGTCCAGCTCAGTGGCCGGCGGCGCGCTGCGCGGCGCGCAGGGCGGGGCCGGCGCCGCCGCCCGCGGGGCGGGCGCGGGCGGGGCGCTGGCGGCCGGTGCGGCGACCGCCGGCCAGGTGAAACTGGTCGACGGGCCGAACATTTACGTCACCGATGCGCAGGGCAACGTGGTCAAGGTGGTGACGACGCCGTCGTCCCGGTTCACCAGGACGGGCGCCGGCTCGATCTCCGACGTGCGACCGGGCGACACCGTGATCGTCCAGGGCCAGAAGGGCGAGGACGGGATCGTGACGGCCACCGCGGTCGCCAACTCCGGCGCCTCGTAGTTCCACCGAACTGGTGACACATCCGGAGGTCAGGGCCCCCGTTCGTGTCACCAGTTCGGTGCGGAACTGACGGTTACGGCATGTGCGAGACGGTGGCGGTGTAGCTGCCGCTCGAGCCGCCGACCACCAACCGGTAGGTGCCGGCAGCCGGCCCGGAGACCGTCACCGTGCGGGTGCCCATGCCCGAGGTCGTGGCGATGAGGGCGCCGCTGGGTGCGTACAGGGAGGAGGTCACCGTCTTGTTGTTCGGGCCCTTGATCGTGACCGTCATGGACCCGGCGCCGGAGTCGAAGGTGTGGGTGATCGACCGGACCCGGTTCGAGAACGAGCCGCTGAAGGTGTTGGTGACCGGGGCGTTGGGGTCGGTCACCGTGACCGTCATCGTGTCGCTCGCCGAAAGCTGGGTGTCGCCGGCGGTGAGGGACAGCGTGTAGGTGCCGGCCATGGAGAACCCGGCGGTGGTGTCGACGCTGGACGTACTGGCGAAGGTGACCGTGCCGGGGCCGGCGGCCTTGGCCCACGTCGAGGTGACCGGGGCGCCGGCCGGGAGGCCGTCGTCGGACACGGTGCCGTCGAGCGACGCCTCGGCGCCGAGCTGGGCCGAGCGGTCCGGTCCGGCATTGACAGTTGGCGCCGCGTTGGTCGGCTGGCCGGTGGCACCACGGATGAGGAAGCGGCTGTCGAAGGTGTTCCAGTGGGTCGACAGGTACGTGCCCGCCGCCGGCGTGCCGGCCAGGAAGTAGTCGTCGTGGTTGCAGTCGAACCAGCGGCTGTCACGGCTGCCGCAGACGTACTGCATCACGACCGGTCCGCTGCCGTCGTCGTCGTAGCACATCTCGTCGTTCTCGTCCCAGCAGTGGAAGCCGGCGGTGGCGTGGGGGGCGCCGGGCTGGACGCCGCCCAGGTTGTGCATCAGCTCGTGCGACTCGCCGTAGCCCCAGCAGCCGGCGTCGACCCGACCGAAGGCGGTGTAGTAGCCGTTGTTGGCGTTGCCCTGGCCGGGCTGGCTGTCGCTGTAAATCTGGCCGATCCCGCAGAGGACGTTGGCGTCCATCCACACCATGTAACGGCGGTCGGCCCGGGTGTAGCCCCTGGCCCGCAGCTCGTTCATGGTGTTCGAGAAGTTGTCGTCGGCGGTGCTGGACAGGACCTCATGGCGGACGACGACGGCGCAGCTGGTGCCGTCGGCCGCGGTCACGAAGGGCAGGTGGACCTCGCCACCGGACTCGGCGGCAGACGAGCGGTACTGCCACTCCATGTAGGGGGCGTAGCTGGTCTGGATCATGGGGGCGATCGAGGCGTAGCGGTCGGTGCCGCCGGCGGTGGCGTAGATGGCCTCGACGCGGAAGCCGGACGTGCCGTCGCCGCTGCAGGCGATGCCGTTGCCGTTGGTGCCGGGCCCGGGGGCCGGCGCCGGGAGGGTGGCGGTCATCTGGGCCAGCTTGTCGGTGGCCACCGGCACGCGGACGTCGACGTTGGCCGGCGCCGGGTCGGGGCCGTGGGTGCAGCCCAGCACCTCGTTCGCCCGACCACGGATCTCATAGCCGCCCTGGCAGCGGTTCGCCGCCGAGCCGGGGACCAGCCCGTCCCATACCAGGCCACGCGCCCGGTCGTTCGGCGGCACCGTCTGGGCCGCGCCGGCGCCGGGCGTGACCCCGGCCAGAGCTGCGGCAGAGAGGACCGCCGCGGCGATGATCTTCCAGATTGAGCGCCTGCCGTTGGTTCGCATCCGCACTTCCTCGACACAACGGAGACACAACTTGAACCGCTGATGCGTTCACATCAAACGGCCTAGATAACGACAGTGAGCGCGTCCGGTTCCACGCGCACCGAGATCACTCTAGCCGTTCCTACATTGGTGTTGTCAATACGTACGGTGAGCGGGTGCTCCAGCTCGACCTGCAGGGCGCCGGTACGGCGCTCGCGGATGTTCGGGTGGGGCAGGTGGGCGCCGTGGTGCAGCCGCGATCGCACCGCCAGCAGCTGGCCCACCGGCAGATGGGCGTCGTAGGTGTCCAACAGGCCGTCGTTGGGATGGGCCCGTGGACCGACGTTCCAGCGGCCGATCCACTGGGCGTTCATGGCCACGAAGGCGCGCGTCCACCGTCGGTTGCGGGCGACGAGGTGGGCGACGAAGAGGTGCAGGCGGCCGTCGAGCAGGGCCTCCCCCAGGTCGACCGTGAACCGGACGCCATGGAGCTCACCGCCGCCACCGCCGCCGAGGGTCCGACACAGGTCGCCACCGAGCAGCCCGAGGGCGGGGAACGGCCGGCGCTCCTTGCGGGCGGCCCACAGGACGTGCCCCGCCTCGGCGTCGGAGCCGACGATGACCCCGCCGGCGGGCAGCTCGCCGGGCTCGCCCCAGGGCTGGCCTTTCGCGATGGGCACTAGGAGCCGACGACGGAGGAAGCAGCCACCACGCCGCGGAAGAGCCGGTCGGCGGCGTCACGGGCCGCCTTGGCCGTCGCCGGCTCCGGGGCCATCTGGCCGAGCTGGCGGACCAGGTCGATGAGCTGCTTGACGTTGCGGACGAAGTCGCCCCCGGAGACGCCCTCGTCGACGATCACCTCGGACAGCTCCTCGCCGGCGGCCCACCCGTGGGCGTGGGCGACGAAGCCGGGGTCGGGCCGGCGGGTGAGCGGCAGGCCGGCTTCCTCCTCGGCCAGATTGAGCTCGGTGGCCATGGCGTCGAGCTCGGCCCACCGCCGCTTCAGTCGGGACGACGGGAACCACGGCTCCTCGGGCCGGCCGTCGTTCCGCCTGGCCTCGTAGGTGAACGTCGAGGCCAGCGCCGCCACCGCGGTGGCGTCGAGCTGATCGAACAGGCCGCCACGCAGCGCCTCGGCCACCAGGAGATCGCACTCGTGGTAGATGCGGGCGAGCATTTCCCCACCCTCGGTGAGCGACCACCCGGCGACGTACCCCCACGCCTCCAGCACCCGCAGGACCCGGTCGAACTGATGCCCGAGCGACTCAGTCCGCCCCTGAATCCGGCGCTCCAGCCGCCGGCGGTCCTTCTCCAGCCGGTCGGCCCGCTCGGCCGCCCGCAGGTGCTTGCGCACGTCGGGGCACGAGGCGACCGCCAGATTTTCGGGTGATCGCTCCTCCACCGACGAACTGGTGACACTTCGACCGGCTCTGGCGTGTCCGTTCGTCACCGGTTGGGAGGGACGGAGGCGGGCCAGGGCCTGGGCCACCTCGCGACGGAACGTCGGGTTGCGGGGTGAGTAGGGCGCCGGCAGCTCGACGCGGCCCACGGTGCGGGGTGGGAAGCGGAAGTCGCGTGCCGACAGGGTGAGGTAGCGGCGCTCGGGGGTGAGGGCGCCGATGCGGACGTCGTCGCCCCGGCGGTTGGCGGTGGAGATGACGGCGACCCGGCCGGCGGACTTGCCGCCGGAGACCATCAGCACGTCGCCCGGCTTGAGCCGTTCCAGGGCGGCGACCACGCCGCTGCGGGCCGAGGCCCGGCGGGGCGGGCCGTCGTCGTCCTCCCGGAGCAGCCGGCGGTACTCCTCGACGTCGCCCAGCTCGCAGCCGGCGTCCCGCCGGGCGGTGGCCAGGAGCTGGCCGGTGCGCTCCACCTGGGCCTCCAGGCGGACGACGTCGCGATCGGACGTGAACTGGGCGAAGGAGAGGTTCAGCAGGTGGCGGGCGGACTCGGGCGCGTAGCGGCGGACGAGGTTGGCGGCCATGTTGTACGTCGGCCGGAAGGACGACCGCAGGGCGTAGGTCCGGGTCGACGCCAGGCCGGCGACCTGGTCGAACGGCACGTATGGCGACCAGAGCACGACGGCGTACCCGATGTCGTCGATCCCCCGCCGGCCGGCCCGGCCGGTGAGCTGGGTGTACTCCCCCGGCGTCAGGAACTCGTGGCGCTCGCCGGTGAACTTCGACAGCTTCTCGATGACCACCGACCGGGCCGGCATGTTGATGCCCAGGGCCAGGGTCTCGGTGGCGAAGACGGCCTTGACCAGGCCGGCGGAGAAGCAGGCCTCGACCGTCTCCTTGAACGGTGGGACCATGCCGGCGTGGTGGGCGGCCAGCCCGGCTTCGAGGGCCGCGAGCCACCGGCCGTAGCCGAGGACGCCCAGGTCGTCGTCGGTGAGGATCTCGGTGCGGGCCTCGGCGATGGCCCGGATCTCCGCCGCCTCCTCGGGCGTGGTCAGTCGCAGGCCGGCGTCGAGGCACTGCTTGACCGCGTCGTCGCACGCGGCCCGGCTGAAGATGAAGTAGATCGCCGGCAGCATCCCCTCGTCCCAGAGCCGGTCGACGACCTCGGCCCGCCGGGGCGTGTGCAGTCGGGCCCGGGGATGGGCCCGCCACCGGTCGCCCGGGTGGGCGGGCCGCGACTCCAGCCGGAGGGCCTCGGGGTTGGGCTTGCCTTCCAGGAAGGTCGGCATGAGCCGCAGCTCATCGGCTTCCCGATCACCCACCATGTACAGGTGGTTCAGGGTGACCGGCCGCTTCTCCTCGATGATGGCGGTCGTCGCCCCCCGGACGGTCTGGATCCAGTCGGCGAACTCCTCGGCGTTCGACACCGTGGCCGACAGGCAGACCAGGTCGACCTCCGGCGGGGTGTGGATGATGACCTCCTCCCACACCGGGCCCCGGTAGCGGTCCTGGAGGTAGTGGACCTCGTCGAGGACGACGTAGCGCAGGCCGTCGAGGGTGGAAGACGCGGCGTAGATCATGTTCCGCAGGACCTCGGTGGTCATGACCACCACCGGGGCGTCGCCGTTGATGGAGTTGTCGCCGGTCAGGAGCCCGACCTTCTCGGGCCCGTGGCGGCGGGACAGGTCGCCGAACTTCTGGTTGGACAGGGCCTTCAGGGGCGTCGTGTAGAAGGTCTTTCCGCCCTCGGCGAGGGCCTTGGCCACCGCGTATTCGGCGACCACCGTCTTGCCCGAGCCGGTCGGGGCGGCCACGAGGACCGACCGGCCGGCGTCGAGGGCGTCGAGGGCCTGGACCTGGAAGTCGTCGAGGCCGAACGCGTAGGTGGCCGCGAACTCGTCGCGGGTCACTTCTTCAGCAGCCGGCCGATGAGGATCGACGCTTCGTAGAAGAGGTACATGGGCACCACCATGGCGAACAGGGAGTAGGGGTCCTGGCTGGGTGTGATGACGGCGGCCACGGCGACGATCACGACGATGGCCGGCCGGCGCCACTTGCGCAGCTTGCGACTGGTCACGACCCCGGCCAGCTCCAGGAAGATCAGCAGGATCGGGAACTCGAAGGCCACCCCGAAGGCGATGATCATCAGGATGACCAGGCTGAGGAACTTCGAGGCGCTGAACAGCGGGGTTAGCTGGTCGCCACCGACGCCGACGAGGAACCGCAGGGCGGACTCGAAGGTGTACAGGGCGACGGCGGCGCCCAAGGCGAAGAGCAGGATCGACGCGATGATGAACGGGACCGCGTAGCGCTTCTCCTTCTTGTGCAGCCCCGGCGTGATGAAGCGCCAGAGCTGCCAAAGGACCACCGGCGAGGCGAGAAAGCCGCCGCTCCACGCCGCCACCTTGAGGCGGGTGGCGAACGCCTCGAGGGGGTCGAAGAACACAAAGTCGGTCTTCCCGGTGACCTCGGTGTACGGCCGGATCAGGATCGTCAGTATCCGGTTGTAGAGGATGAAGCCGACGATCGCCCCCACGACGAGGGCGAGGACGGAGATGATCAGGCGGCGGCGGAGCTCGGCGAGGTGCTCGACCAGCGGCATCCGGTCGCCGGCATCCTCATCGGGGTCCCGCTCCGGCACCTCGGGGTCGTCGGAGATGATGGCGATGGTCGAGCCCTAGGTGGCGGGAGGCTCGCCGGCGGCCGCGGCCGGCGGCTCGGGGGGCGGCGCCGGGGTCGGACGGTCCCACGGCGTCCAGTCGGCGGGCGACGACGTGTCGACCTCGGCGTGGCTGCCGGCGGTGGTCGTGGCGGTGCCGTTGGTCTCCGCCGGCGGAGCCGTACCGTTGGTCGGGCCCGGCGGCGACATCGAACCCTCGTCGGGCGGCGGGGCGGTCTCGGCCGGCACCATCGGGATCGGCGGCGGGTCGTAGCCCGGCTGGGGCTGGGAGTAGGACGGCCGTGCCGTGTCGGGCTCGATGGCACTGCGGATCTCGTTCTGGAAGCCCTGCGACCACTTTCGGACCTCGGCGAGGGCTTTGCCGACCTGGCGACCGGCCTCGGGCAGCCGCTTCGGGCCGAGGACGATCAGGGCCACGACGAGGATCACCATGATCTCCGCCGGTCCCAGCGAGGTGGGCAAAGTCGGTCCTTCCCGGCGGATCGACGACCCGCCTCGTCGCCGATGCTACTGGCGGTGCGTCTCGTCGACGGTCGCCCCCAGGCGGGCGACCTCCTCCTGCACCGAGTTCAGCTTGGCGCCGGCGTCGGCCAGGTCGGTCATCGCCGTCCGCAGCTCCCGGATGGACTTGGAGAGGCGGCTGAACGAGCGGATCATGAAGAATCCGCCCACCAGCATGACCGGGATGAGCAACAGCCAGAGCGCCTCCATGGGCTCCATGGTACCCGCCAGTCGCTTCTAGAGTCCCTGCATCATCGAGTCGCTCCGGACGCCGCCGATCGCCTTCGCCCACCGGGGCGGGCGGGCCCACGCGACCGACAACACCATCGAGGCGTTCAGGCTGGCCTTGCGGTTGGGGGCGACCGGCCTGGAGAGCGACGTCTGGCTGACCGCCGACGGCGCCGCCGTCCTCGACCACGACGGGAAGGTGAAGGTGGGCCTCCGCAACCGGCCCATCGCCTCGATGGTGCGGGCCGCGCTCCCAGCCCACGTCCCTACCCTCGAAGACCTCTACGCCACCTGCGGCACCGACTTCGAGCTGTCCCTCGACGTCAAGGACCCCCAAGTGGCCGCAACCGTGGTCGCGGTGGCCCGGGCCGCCGGCGGCGATGCCCCCCGGCGGCTGTGGCTCTGCCATCCCGACTGGGAGTTGCTGAAGGGATGGCGGGAGGCTCTGGCCGACATCCACCTGGTGGACAGCACCAAGCTGAGGATGATGCGCCAGGGGCCGGAGCGGCGGGCCGCCCAGCTCGCGGCCGCCGGCATCGACGCAGTCAACCTGTTCCACGAGGAGTGGAGCGGTGGCCTCACCACGCTGTTCCACCGCTTCGGCGTCCTCACCTTTGGATGGGGCGCCCAGCACGAGCGCGAGATCCGCAACCTGCTCAAGAAGGGGATCGACGGGGTGTTCAGCGATCACGTCGACCGGATGGTCGACGCCTTCGGCCTGGCCTGACCCGGGCTACCGCACGAGGGTGGCGACCTCGGGTGCCGGGGCGGCCTCGGCCACCTGCCACTCGACGAAGAACTCGTCGTCGAAGGCGGTGAACACATCCGGGAGCGGCCCGTCCAAGGGCTGGGGTCGCACGTGGAGGGGGAGGATGGCGGCGCCGTCGATGCCGGTCAAACAGAGTCTCCGATACTGATGCCGAAGTGAGCGTGGAATGACGCGGGGCTACGAGCTCAACCTTGCGTCCAGTTTACATCTTGTCCACAGCCGGTAGCAGGTCGGATCCGGCTCAGGGGCCGACCTCGGCCTGGCGGACCTCGGTCCGGGCAAGGACCCGCAGGACCTTGTTCACCGCGTTGAGATAGGCCCGGGCCGAGGCCTCGACCACGTCGGTGGACACCCCGCGGCCCGAGACCCGGATGCCGCCGGCCTCGAGCTGCACGATCACGTCGCCGAGGGCGTCGACGCCGCCGGTCACGGCCGAGACGTTGAAGCCGGTCAGGGTGCCGTCGACCCCGGTGGCCGCCTTGATGGCCTTGCAGGCGGCGTCGATCATGCCGTCGCCCTCACCGGTGGCCTCCACCTTCTCGCCGGCCTTCAGCACGACGACGGTGGCCCGGGGCACACCGACCGTGCCGCCGCTGACCTCCAGGGACTCCAGCGACCAGGTGTCCTCCAGACGCTCGCCCATCTCCTCGGCCACGATGGCCTCCAGGTCGGCGTCGGTCAGCTCGACCTTGCGATCGGCCAGCTCCTTGAAGCGGGAGAAGGCGGCGTTCAGCATGTCGCCCGAGACGTGGATGCCCATCTTGGCGAGGGTGTCGGAGAAGGCGTGGCGGCCGGAGTGCTTGCCCAGGACGATCTGGCTGCCGACCTGGCCGACGGTGCTGGCGTCGATGATCTCGTAGGTGCTGCGGTCGGCCAGCACCCCGTGCTGGTGGATGCCCGACTCATGCGCGAACGCGTTGCGGCCCACGACGGCCTTGTTGTACTGGATCGGGTAGCCGGTCAGGCGGCTGACGAGCCGGCTGGTGCGGGCCAGCTCCTCGGTGTTGACGCCGGTGGTCAGGCCGGGGAACTGGTCGGGACGGATCTTGACCGCCATGACCACCTCCTCGAGCGCGGCGTTGCCGGCCCGCTCGCCCAGACCGTTCACGCACACCTCGATCTGGCGGGCGCCGGCCTGCACGCCGGCGAGGGAGTTGGCGGTGGCCAGGCCCAGGTCGTTGTGGCAGTGCACGGAGGTGACGTAGTCGCCCTTCACCTCACGCCGGATGTACTGGATCAGGGCGCCGAAGTCCCAGGGGATGCCGTAGCCGACGGTGTCGGGGATGTTCAGGGTGGTGGCGCCGTTGTCGACCGCGGCCTGCAGCACCTCCATCATGAAGTCGATCGGGGTGCGGGTGGCGTCCTGGGGGCTGAACTCGACGTCGCGGGTGTGCTCGGCGGCCCGGGCCACACCGCTGCGGGTGGCGGCCAGCACCTGGGCCCGGTCCATCTTCAGCATGTGCTCCATGTGCTGCGGGCTGGTGGAGATGAAGACGTGGATGCGGGCCCGCTCGGCGTCGCGCAGCGCGTCCCAGCACCGGTCGACGTCGGTCACCTGGGTGCGGGACAGGCCGGCGATCGCCGGGCCGCCCACGGTGCGGGCGATGGCGCGCACCGCCTCGAAGTCACCCTCGCTGGCCACAGGGAAGCCGGCCTCGATGTAGTCGACCCCGAGACGCGCCAGCTGCTCGGCGATCTCCAGCTTCTCGGCCGCGTCCAGGGAGATGCCCGGCGACTGCTCGCCGTCGCGCAGCGTGGTGTCGAAGATGATCAGGCGCTGATCTTCAGAGGTGCGGGGGTCGGGACTCATGAGGATCCTCTCTGGAAAAGAAAAAACCCCCCGGCCCGAAGGTCGAGAGGCGAGATGGCGAGCACCGGAGGGCGCCCGCCGCTAGGTAAGGAGCAGGTTGCTGAAAGTGCGCGCGGTGGTGGAGGGCCGGGACATCTGCCTTCGAGGATGACAGTCGCGCCGGAAACCGTCAAGTAGGGTCGACCGGGTGATTGGAGCTTCGCCGTGGTCAGGCTGATCAAGACGTCCATCCGCCTGGGCATCCGGCTCGGGCTGCTCGCAGGCATCGGGTTCGCCCTCTTCAGGCTGGTCAAGGGCCGGCGGGCCGAGTACGGCAGCCCCTCGGCCGACTGGGCGCCGGCGCCGGCGCCGAACCCCAACCTGCCCAAGCCGGTCCCCGATCCCCCGCTGGTCACATTGGTCGAGCTCCACGAGGTCATCGAGAAGAAGGCGGCCGAGAAGGCCGTGCTCCTCGCCGAGCCGGCGCCGGCGCCCGAGGCGCCGGTCAAGAAGGCGCCCGTGAAAAAGGTCGCGGCGAAGAAGGCGGCGGCGAAGAAGGCCGCCGAACCCGCCGCCGCTGGCCCGGTCAAGAAGGCGGCCGCCAAGAAGGCGGCCGCAGAGAAGGCACCGCCAGCGGCCAAGAAGGCGGCTCCCGTGAAGAAGGCGCCCAAGAAGGCGACCTGATCCGCTGTGCAATCTCGTACCGTGGCGGTACAAGATTGCACAATCGCCGGCGAGTTGGTCAGGTACGGACGAAGGTGACCTTCTTGGCGCCGTTCGTGCACTCGTAGAACGCCTGCGGGATGGGCTCCCGCACGGTGCGCACCCGGACGCAGCGGTAGCCGTTCACGTCCACCCGGGCCGGGCCACCGGAGCTGGTCCGCGCCCCGGCGGCCCGGACGAACGTCTCGGCTTCGGCGCAGGACAGTCCCGTCGCCGTGACGCTGGTGGCCGCATCTTCGGTGTTCGGCGTGAAGCCGACGGACGGGCAGTCCAATGTCGCGGCGCGAACTGTGGTGGTGGCGCCGGCCCTGGTGGTCGCGGTGGCCCCGGCGGAGGTGGTGGTGGTCAGCGCCGCGGCCGCGGTCGTCGAGGTGACGCCGGCGGGGCCGGGCCGCGAGCCGGTCACCACGCCGCACGCGATGCGGTCGCCGGCGTCGCCCGTGGACTTGGTCGCCGCGTCAGGCTCGCGGACGTAGCGGCTGGGGATGTTGGCGTAGTTGTCGGCCGCAGCGTGGACGATCACAGCCCGACCCTCCGGCGCCAGCAGTTGGGACATGGTGTACCGGTCGGTGACGAACCGGAGGGACGCGGTGCGGTCGGCGAGGACCATCAGGACGGGTTGGTCGCCGGCGTGGACCGGATGAGAGGCATCACCGGTGACCAAGTGGCCGCCGGCGGTCGTGAAGGCCGGCCGGTCGCACTTGCCGACGGTGTGGATGTGGAAGCCGTGGAACCCCGGCGGCAGGTTGGTGAAGGCGGCCTCGACGGCGACCTGCGCACCGGCCTCGACGAAGGTCACCCGCCCCACCGGCGTGCCGTCGCCGGCGACCATCTCGGCGACCACCGGCTGCCGCGTGGCCACCGTGGTCTGGACTGCGCCGCCGGCGCCGTCGTCGTCGTCACCGCAGGCGGCCAGGAGGACGCCGGCGACAACCAGCGCGGCGGTCAAGGTTCGGGCGTGGGCGCGGTCCGTTGGTCAGTCCTGATCGACCGTCGAGACCTGGAGGATGCCGTCGGCGGCGCTCAGCTCGGCGACGACCTCCGCCGGGAGGGACTTGTCGGTGGACAGCACCATGAGGGCGGCGACGCCCGACGGGGACTGGCCGACGTCCATGTCCGCGATGTTGATCCCCGCCCGGCCCATGGTGGCGCCGACCAGCCCGATCATGCCGGGGCGGTCGTCGTTGCGGATGATGACCATGTGGCGGGCCGGCGGGATGTCGACGGTGTGGTCGTCCACCATGACCAGGCGGGCCTCGTTGCGCAAACCGAAGAGGCTGCCGGCGAGGGAGTGGCCGTCGCCCCGGAGGGTGATCAGGTTGACGTAGTCGTGCGCCGCGGCCGTGCGCGACTCCTGCACGTCGAGGCCCCGGGACTTCGCCACCTGGGGGGCGTTGACGTAGGAGACCGACTCGGTGCCGTCGGCGCCCAGCACCCCCTTGAGCACGGCCAGGGTCAGGATGCGGGTGTCGTAGTCGGCGAGCTGGCCCTGGTAGTCGACGGCCAGCGACGTCGGCTCGCCGTGCTCGATCGACGCCCAGATGCGGCCCAGCCGCTCGGCGAGGGGCAGGAACGGGCGCACGGCCTCGGCCGCCTCGCTGGCGTCGACGTTGACGGCGTACGGCACGAACTCGCCGGCCAGGGCCAACGAGACCTGCTCACCGATGGTCTCGCCCGCCTTGTCCTGGGCTTCCACCGTGCTGGCGCCCAGGTGGGGCGTGACCACCACCGACGGCAGCCCGAACAGGGGCGACTCGGTGGTCGGCTCCTTGGCGAAGACGTCGATGGCGGCGCCGGCGACCCGCCCCTCGGAGATGGCCCGGGCCAGGGCGGCCTCGTCGATGATCCCGCCCCGGGCCACGTTGACGATGCGCAGGGTCGCCTTGGCGTGGGCCAAGAGGTCGTCGCCCACGAGGCCCACGCTCTCGGAGGACTTCAGCAGGTGGATGCTGATGAAGTCGGCCTGGCGCACGACCTCCTCCAGCTCCAGCAGCTCGACGCCCAGCTTGCGGGCCCGGTCAGGGGACATCCAGGGGTCCCAGGCCACCAGGCGCATGCCGAAGGCGTAGGCCCGCTGGGCCACGAGCGTGCCGATGCGGCCGAGGCCGAGCAGGCCCAGCGTCTTGCCGTGCAGCTCGACGCCGGTCCACTTCGACCGCTCCCACTTGCCCTGCTTCAGCGCCGCCGAGGCCTGGGGAACGTTGCGGGCCGCCGACAGGAGCAGCGCCATGGTGTGCTCGGCCGCGGTCACGATGTTGGACAGGGGCGCGTTGCAGACCATCACGCCCCGTCGGGTGGCGGCGGCCACGTCGACGTTGTCGAGACCGATCCCGGCCCGGCCGACGACCACCAGGTCGGTGCCCGCCTCCAGGACCTCGGCCGTCACCTGGGTCTCGGAGCGGATGATGAGGGCGGCGGCTCCCGGAACCACCGATCGAAGCTGTTCTGGACTCAACCCGAGTTGAACGTCGACGTCGTGGCCCTCGTCCCGCAGGCGCGCCAGGCCCCGCTCGGCAAGCTCTTCGGTGATCAGGACCCTGGCCATGGCGACCATGCTGGCACACAGGGTGTGTGTGCCCCACATCTACTCCCTGTCGGGATCCTCGTCGTCGACCCACGGGCGATAGATGGCCTGGGCGTCACGCGGACTGCTGTTGAGCCGGATCTCGTAGCGCTGGGGGCCTTCCGGCTCACCGGGCGCCTCCTGCTCGATGGCGATGGTGTCGCGCTTCTTCTCGGGGTCGAAGATGTCGCGCAGGCCGAGGGCGATGCCGGTGAGCAGGGCGCCGGCGGCGGTCCGGGCCTTCTTGACCGGCGGCCGGGGCATGGGCTCCACCGGCTTGAAGCCGAACAGGTCGTCGCGCCCGTAGAACTCCTCCAGCGGCTCCTCGCCGGCGGGCCGCTCGTCCATCGGGCCAGGTTACGCCAGGAGGGTCGCCAACCGGCTCAGGCCCTCCTCGAGGGCCTCGTCGGCCAGAGCGTAGGACAGCCGGGCGTAGCCGGGGGCGCCGAACGCCTCGCCGGGGACAATGGCCACCTTGGCCTCTTCGAGGGCGATCTCGGCCAGCTCCAGGGTGTTGTTCGCCGTGCGACCGCCGGCGAGGGGCCGGCCGAGCACGCCGGCGAAGTTCGGGAAGGCGTAGAACGCCCCCTCCGGCTCCAGGCACTCGACGCCGGGCATGGCCGAGAGGAGCTCGAACATCCGCCGGCGCCGGCGGTCGAAGGCGGCCCGCATCTCGCCGACGCAGGCCTGGTCGCCGGTGAGGGCGGCGACGGCGGCCCGCTGGGAGACGTTGGCCACGTTGGACGTGGCGTGTGACTGCAGGTTGGTGGCGCCCTTCACCACGTCCGCCGGAGCGATCATCCACCCGACCCGCCACCCGGTCATGGCGTAGCTCTTGGCGACGCCGTTGATCACGATGGTCCGGTCGGCCAGCTCCGGCACGAGCGCCGGCATCGACGAGAAGGTGTGGCTCCCGTAGACGAGGTGCTCGTAGATCTCGTCGGTGATCACCCAGAGACCGTGCTCGGCGGCCCAGCGGCCAACCGCGGCGGTCTGCTCGGGGGTGTACACCGCGCCGGTCGGGTTCGACGGCGACACGAACAGCAGCACCTTGGTGCGCTCGGTCCGGGCCGCCTCCAGGGCCTCCACGGTGGCCCGGAGCCCCGTTGACTCGTCGGTGGGCACGGCCACGTCGACCCCGCCGGCCAGCCGGATGCTCTCCGGGTACGTCACCCAGTACGGCGCCGGCACCAGGACCTCGTCGCCCGGGTCGAGGAGGGCGGCGAAGGAGTTGTAGACGGCCTGCTTGGCCCCGTTGGTGATGACGACCTGGGCCGCGGTCACCTCGTAGCCGGAGTCCTTGGCGGTCTTGACCGCCACCGCCTCCTTGAGCTCCGGGAGGCCGCCGGCGGGCGTGTACCGGTGATTCTTGGGCTGCGGGGCGGCCTCGACGGCGGCGGCGACGATGTGGGCCGGCGTGGGGAAGTCGGGCTCGCCGGCGCCGAATCCGATGACGTCGTGGCCGGCGGCGACGAGGGCCTTGGCCTTGGCGTCCACGGCCAGCGTGGCCGACTCCTCGATGGCGCCGATACGGCGGGAGACACGGGGGAACGGGCTGTCGGTGATGTCAGGCACGGGCGCGATAGTCACATGCCCGGCCGGTCACCGCAAAGACATTCGACTTCCGGAGTCGAACGCGTGTTCGTATACTCCGGCCATGCTCCCCGATCCCCTGACCCCGGAAACCCTCGAACAGTTCCGCCGCAGCCTGGCCATGCTCGGCCATCGCCAGCCCTCGGGCCTCGACCGAGAGACCGCGATGCAGCTCATCGAGGAGCTGCAACGCCGCGAGGGCGCCGACCGACGGCTCGGGGAGATGATCCAGACGCTGCGGGATCTCGTGGCGCGCGCCGCGCCCGAATGACCGCCGGCCGGCGCTCACAGCGAGGCGCACTGGCCCGTCTTCGACGCCGCGGTGTTGGGCTGGCCGGCGTTGGCCGGGGGCGGGTCGTTGCCGGCGCAGCCCAGCGTGCCGAAGACGGTGTTGGCCTTGACGACGGTCTGGCCGGGGCCGTTCCCGTCGATCGTGGCGTTGGTCGACACGGTGTTGGCGCCGAAAGTCACGGCGAGGTTGCCGGTCAGCGTCACCCGGCCGGCGAAGCGGTTGCCGGCGCACCCGGCGGCGGGGTCGCCGACGCGGATCGGGACGTCGGCGCTGCTCACGCTGAGGGCCACCCCCGACGCCGGCGCGGCCACCTGGGCCCCGCAGAGGCTCAGGAACGCCGGCGCGCCGGCGGTGATCCCACCCGTCACCCGGGAGTTCAGGACGGTGAGCGCCCCGCCGGCGCTCACCGTCACCGGGCCGACCCCCCGGGCGTCGGTGATGAGGACGCTCTCGCCGGGACCCACGGTGAGCGGGCCCATGAGGTCTCCGGTGACGGTATGGGTGAAGGCCGGCGCCTGGAAGGGGGTGATGGTGACCGACTCGCCCGGCGCGCCGCAGGCCGACGTCACCGCGTCGTTGGCCGAGTCCCCGCTGTACTCGGCCGTTCAGTAGTAGGTGCCCGCCATCGTCGGCGCCGCCGATCCCGAGGTGGCGGTGCCGTTCACGAGCGGGACGGTCGAGGTGAACAACCTGCACCGTGCACCCGGGGTCGCTGAACAGGCGGAACGTCACCGTCCCGGTCGGGCCGAGGCTGAGGCCGCCGGCCACCGTGGCGACGTCGTGGACCGGGGCGCCGGCGACGCCGCCGGTCGACGCCTGCGTGGTGATCGTGGGGATGCCGTGGAAGATCAGGGCCCAAGCGCCGGCAGACCCCGGCTGGGCGCCGGCGCTCTCCCCGTCGCCGGCGCACAGGTTCACACCGGGATTCCCGCCCAGGGCGAGGGGGTCGACGTCCACGCCGACCCGTGGGCCGGTGACCCAGATGACGCCGCCTGCACCCCCACCGCTGGCGCCCTTACGGCTGTCGCCGCCGTGGCCGCCATTGGCATGGAGCTCACCGATGGTCGTGCCCCGGAGGTCGACGCTCCTCGACGCGACGGTGATCGACCCGCCGGCGCCGGCGCCCCGGGGTGCCTCCACGCCGGTATTCGGGTGATGGATGGTGCCTGCGGAAGTCATCTGGTCGAACGCGCACGCCCCCACCGTCAGGTCGGTGCCGTCCTCACCGTCGGCGCCGATCTCCCCGTCGCTGACGAACTCCTCGTTGGCCACCAGCACGACCGCGCCGCCGCCCCGGCCTCCCGGGCCGCTCCCGGCGCCTGGGGCACCCTCGTTGAGGACCGAGAAGCTTGCCGGCAGTGCCGCCAGGCACCGGTCGTAACCCGTCCCGCCCTCGCCGGAGGACCCGGCGCCGCCCGGTTCCCAGTGCGGGCCGCCCGAATTCCCCGTGGCCGGCGAGTAGAACGGCGGCCCCGGGCACGAGGATTCGTCGGGAGCGAACGGCTCCGCCTGCCTGGCACCGGCGTCGATCGTGCCGTGGTTCACGATGCGGTCGGCGGTGATCCGCAGCTCGTTCACGTCGCCCGCCGAGGGGCAGTCCGGCCCCGTCGGGGTCGTCACCGCGGCCGAGACCGCGTCGGCCACCCGCAACGTGCCGCCGGCCTGGATGGTCAGCGTCCCGAAGGTGTGGGCGCCACACAGGCTGACCGTGACGCCGGCGAGGACCGTGTAGTCGGGCCGGGTGGCGGGCAGCGCCGGCGGCGCAGATGCGACCCCCATCGCTCCTGCGGCCAGAGCCAGCACCGCGCCCGCCACGACGGAGCGTGAAGTGCGAACCATGGAGGACCCGCTTCGACTCCGGGCCCCCAAGGCCCACTGCCGCCGTACAGCGTACCGCCGGCCCGACCGCTTCGAGGTCGCCGTCACGCGGAGGACTGAGGGATAGTTGTCACCCATGAACCCGTCTGACATCACCCTCCCCGACGACCTGCGCCCGGCCGACGGGCGCTTCGGCAGCGGGCCGTCCAAGGTCCGGCCTGAGGCGCTGGTCGCCCTGGTGGCCGCGGCACCGACGTACCTCGGCACCAGCCACCGCCAGTCGGCGGTGCGGTCGGTGGTCGGGCGCCTGCGGGCCGGGATGGCCGAGCTCTTCGCCCTTCCGGAGGGCTACGAGGTGGTCTTCGGCAACGGCGGCGCCGCCTACTTCTGGGACGCCGCCGTCTTCTCCCTCATCGAGCGCCGCAGCCAGCACCTGTCCTTCGGCAACTTCTCCGAGTCGTTCGCGGCCATGGTCGCCAACGCCCCCCACCTCGCCAGTCCCGACATCATCTCCTCGGCCGCCGGCACCCACCCCGAGCCCAAGCCCTGGCCCGACATCGACACCTACGCCCTCACGCACAACGAGACGTCCACGGGCGTGGCCATGGAGGTGGTCCGGCCGGTGCTCGTCGACGAAGGCCTGGTGCTGGTCGACGCCACGTCGGCCGCCGGCGGTATGCGGGTCGACCCCAACCAGTTCGACTGCTACTACTTCTCGCCCCAGAAGGGCTTCGGCTCCGACGGCGGCCTCTGGATCGCCCTGTGCTCCCCGGCGGCCCTCGACCGGGTCGACCGGATCGTGGCCACCGGCCGCTGGATCCCGGAGTCCCTCAGCCTGGCCACGGCCATCGAGAACGCCCGCCTCGACCAGACCTACAACACCCCCGGCCTCGCCACCCTGTTCCTCATGGCCGACCAGACCGACTGGATCCTCGGCAACGGCGGCCTCGAGTGGGCCGCCTCCCGCTGCGAGACGTCGACGAGCATCCTCTACGGCTGGGCCGAGAAGTCCGACTTCGCCACGCCGTTCGTCGCCGACCACGCAGACCGCAGCCCTGTCGTCGCCACGATCGACTTCGACGAGGCCATCGACGCCACCAAGATCTCCAAGGCCCTCCGGGCCAACGGCATCCTCGACACCGAGCCCTACCGCCGGCTGGGCCGCAACCAGCTCCGGGTCGCCGTGTACCCGAGCGTCGACCCCGACGACGTCACCATCCTCACCGGGGCCATCGATCATGTGGTCGGCGCCCTCGCGTAGAGCGCCGGCGCCCTTACACTTTCCTCACAGTCCCGTCGGCGGCAGCTCACACCGGTTGGCGACGATGCAGTCGTCAACCACCAGAGGAGTCCTGACATATGAAAAGAGTGCTTGCAGTGCTGATCGGCGCCGGGATCGCCGTCGGCGGTGGCGCGGCGGCGTGGGCCGGCACCGCCGGGCCGGGCGGCGCCAACCGCGAGGCGGCCAAGGCCTGCCTCACCCAGGCCCGTCAGGAGCTCCCAGGGGCCGACAAGGCCACGTTGCGGGACGCGGTCAAGGCCTGCCTGAGCGCGGCGGGCATCGAAGGCCGGACGCTGACCCCCGAGCAGCAGGCCAAGCGCGACTCGGTCAAGGCGTGCCTCGAAGGCGTCAAGGCCGCCAACCCCGGTGCGGACAAGGCCACCCTGCGCCAGGCGGCCGGGACCTGCCTCCAGGACGCCGGCGTGATGCCCGGCCGTATCCGGGCCAAGCTGGCCGGCGCCCGTGAGTGCCTCGCCGAGGTCCGGGCCGCCAACCCGGGCGCCGACAAGGGGACGGTCCGCAGCCTGGTCAAGGAGTGCGTGGCCGCCAAGTAGCGCGATCACGACCGGGCGAAGGGCGGGTGGCCTGGCCACCCGCCCTTCGCCGCGCTTCAGGACGGCACATTGCCTGTCGACACTTCCCGGGTGAACGAGTCCCGGCGACCGACCTTCGAGCAGGTGCTGGTCTCGGCCCGCCACGGATCCCCGTGGGCGTTCGGCTGGCTCTACCGGCACTTCCAGCCGGGCCTCCTGCGGCTCCTGGCGGTGATCGCGCCTCAGCAGGCGGAAGATCTCGCCGCCGACGTCTGGCTCGACGTCGCCGTGGCCCTCCCCCACTTCGCCGGCGACGAGCAGGCCTTCCGCAGCTGGTTGGCGGCGACCGCCCGCGGCCGGGTCATCGCCGCCCACCGCCACGCCGACCGCCCCGTCGAGCGTGTGCCCTCGGAAGCGGACACCATCGACGAACTGGCGGCCTTCGCCGCGCGCGTCGTCTCCGTCCTGCCCCCGGAGCAGGCCGACGTCGTCCTGCTGCGGGTCGTCGGGGGCTTCGCCGTCGGAGAGATCGCCCGGCTCCTGGGCCGCCAGCCGGCGACGGTCCGCTCGCTCCAGCATCGGGCCCTGCGCCGCCTCGCCCGCCAGTTCGACCCGGAGGCCCTCTCGGCCTGAGCTTCTCGTACCAGCACCTCTTCCAATTCGGGTCGAGTCGTGCCTCAATGGACGGGCAGAACGCGCGGAATGCCCGGTGAGGTACGGGGGTTCCAGGTGGTAGGGCCCTCTGGGGGGTGATTGATGAGCACGGCAGTCTTCGAGCCCGGCGCAGACGTCACGGTGCCGGGTGCGGTCGTCACGCTGGACTCGGCGCCGGCGCTGGATCCGTCGGTGGCCGGCGCCAAGGCGGCATCGCTCGCCGTGGCGCTCCGGTCCGGCCTGCCGGTGCTGCCGGGCTGGGTGGTCACGACCGGCGCGTTCACCCCGCCGGCAGCCGGCGGGCCCGCCCTGCCGGTCGAGGCCGAGCTGCGGACCGCCTGGTCAGCGGCCTCGGCCGGCGGCTCCCGTGCGGTCGTCGTTCGGTCGTCGTCAACCGTCGAAGACGGCCGGACCAGCTCGATGGCCGGCATCTTCACCTCCGTCCTGGACGTCACCGACTGGGCCTCCTTCCGGCGGGAAGTCGACACCGTGCTCGAGTCCGCCAAGCTGGTGGCCCTGGCCGACGCCGGCGCCCGCCAGCGGGCTCGTGCGCCCATGGCGGTGCTGGTCCAGCCCCAGCTCCGGCCCACTGTCGGCGGGGTCCTGTTCGGCGTCGACCCGGTGTCGGGGCGGACCGACCGCATGGTGGTCGCGGCCAGCGAGGCGGGGCCGGCGGCGATCGTCGGCGGCGAGGTCGACGGCAGCCGCTACGTCCTCTCCCGCCGGCGGGTGGTGGAGGGCCCGTCCGCCGGGCCGCTGACCGCGGCGCAGCTCGGCCGGTTGCGCACGCTGGCCCGCAGCGCGGCCCAGGTGTTCGGGGGACCGCAGGACGTGGAGTGGGCGTTCGGCGACGACGGTCGGCTGTACCTGCTCCAGAGCCGGCCGGTCACCGCAGTGGGCGCGTCGACCGCCGGCGGGCCGACGTTCGGGCCCGGGCCGGTGGCCGAGACGTTCCCAGAGCCGCTGTCCCCCCTGGAGGCGGATCTCTGGGTGGAGCCGCTCCGTGCCGCCATGCGGTCGGCGTTGACCTTGGCCGGCACCACGCCCAAGCGCCGGCTGGCCGCGTCCCCGGTGGTCACGACCATCGGCGGTCGGGTCGCCGCGGACCTCGACCTGCTGGGCGCCGGCGACGGGCCGGTGTCGATCGTCGCCCGCCTCGACCCCCGGCCGCCGATCCGGCGCCTGGTGGCGGCCTGGCGGGTCGGGCGCCTGCGCGCCGCCCTGCCCGTGCTCGCCGGCGACCTCATCGCCCGGGTCGACGCCGACCTGCTGGCCGTCGGCGCGGTGGGCGGGCTGTCCGACCGTGAGCTGCTCGGACTGCTCGACCGGTCGGCCCAGGGCCTGGTCGCTCTCCACGGCCACGAGGTGCTCGTCGGCTGGCTGGTGCCGGCGGGCGGCGCCGGGACGACGGTCACCGCCGCGTCGGTGGCATTGCACGACCTGGCCGCCGGCCGGGCCGAGGGCCTGGCCGACGAGGACATCGTGGTCCGCCACCCGAGCGTGCTGGCCCTCGTGCCGCCCCGGATCGGCCCCTTGGTGGAGCTGCCGCCGTCGGTGGGCATCCCGCCGGCGTCGCCGGCCGGCGCCGATCCCGACCCGGCCGCCCTCCGGCGCGAAGCCCTCCGCCTCCGGGCCCGCTGGCTCCAGGAGCTGACGGCCCGCGCCGCCTGGGAGCTCGGCGAGCGCCTGGCGGCACGGGGCATCATCGCCGCCGCGGCCGAGGTCCGGTCGTTCCGGCGGGCCGAGCTCACCGAGGCGGTCCGCACCGGCGTCGCGGCGTCCGGCGCGATGTCAGCCGCGCCGTCCGGCGCCCCGCCGCTCCCCGCCCGATTTCACCTGGCGGCCGACGGCAGCGTCGTCCCGGCCGGCCCAACCGGCCGGCGCTACCGCCGCAGCCGCCACGCCGGCGGCACCGGCGCCGGCGGCGGGCGGGGCTCGGGCCGGGTCCACGGCGGCAGCGGGCCACCCGAGGCCGGCGCCGTGCTCGTCGTGCGCACCCTCGACCCAACGCTGGCGCCCCTCCTCCCCCGGCTGGGCGGCCTGGTCGCCGAGACCGGGAGCATGCTGTCCCACCTGGCGATCCTGGCCCGGGAGTTCGGCGTGCCCACCGCAGTGGGGGTGGACGACGCGGTGGCCCGCTTCCCCGCCGGCGCCACGGTCGTCGTCGACGGGACGACCGGCCAGGTGACCCTCGTCGACGAGCACCGGAGCGGGGCGGCATGAGGCCCGGGCGGATTTCCGCCTGGTTGGGCGGCGGGGTGCTGGCCGCCACCGGCCTCTACTTCTTCGTCTACCTGTGGCGGTGGGAGTGGAACCGGGCCCTGATCGCCGGCATCCTCTTCGTCGCCACGGAGCTCGCCATCGCCTCCGTCACCGTCCTGGGCCGACTCCGGAGCATGGAGCACCGGCTCCAGGCACCCGACCGGGCGGTGCTGGCCCGGATCCGCGAGTCGGCGCCCCCGCCCCACGACCACTTCGAATGGCTCTCCCCCCGCACCGGCCGCCTCGGGGTGTTCGTGCCTGTGCTGATCGGGATGGGGGTGGTCGCCTCGGGCCTGGCCTGGCTGGTCGAGCGCATGGCCCGAATCACCGCCGGCCCGGCGCTGGAACGGGGCCTGGCCGCCCGCCTGGGCCCGCTGGCCTGGCCCGCCGGCGGCCTCGTGCCCGACGACGGCGACGACCCCCTGGCCGTGCTGCGGGGCCCGCGGCCGTGAAGCGGGTGGTGCTCGTCGTGCTGGCCGTGGCCGCCATCGCCGCAGGTGTCGACACCCTGGCCGACATGACCCAGGACCGGCCCGACAGCGTCGCGCCCGGCTCCCGAAGCGAGATCCTCCTCGACCTCGACTCCCGAGACCGGGGTGGTTCCCCCCTCCGCTCTGCCCGCGGCCTGTGGGGCGCGTGCCAGGGGACCGTGTGGCAGCAGGCGGTGGAGCCCGGTCCGGTCGAGATCTCCGACGGGCGCTTCCGCGTCGTCACCGAGCCGGCCATCGGCGAGCACTCCTGGCGGCGGCTCCAGGGCTGCCTCGAGGACACCACCCTCGACCGGGTGAAGGCCCACGTGGTCAGCAAGCGCGACCTTCTACCCCCGGAGGACTAGCTACTCCAGACGCTCCACGCCCGGCGAGGGGCGTCGAGCACCCGACTGACCGCGGTGAGAATGGCCCCGGGCTTCTCGGTCCGGCCGCTGCCCATGGTGGCCACGAAGGCGATCTGCTCCAGGCTCGGCGGCCCGACTGCGAGGTTCTGGCGCAGGGCGGTCCGGGCCGAGGTCTCCCCCAAAGACACCTCGTAGGCGCCGACCATGGCCCCGGTGCGGCCGACGCCGGCGCCGCAGTGCACGAAAACCGGACCGTCGGAGTCCCGGACGGCGGCGAGGAACGTCTCCACGTCCTGGGCGGAGGGGACCTGACCGTCGCGGAGCGGGATCGAGACCAGGCGCATGCCCATGTCCTGGACGGTCAGCGCGTCGCCCTCGATCCCCTCTTCGGCCCGCAGGTCGACGACGGTCCGGATGCCCGCCTGCCACAGGTTCCGGTAGCCCTCGGTCGTGGGCGCCGCCCCCCGCCACATCCGGGCGTCGACCGCCCGCAGGTTGTCGACGCCGGCGATCGCGGTCGGCGACGTCGCGGACGTCGTCTCGCGGGCCCAGAAGGAAGCGGCGACGATGGCCAGGTTCCCGAGTATCAGGAACGCCACCGCACCCCCTACAGCCTTGAGCACCAGGGCTCCCACACGTCGAGGGGTCAGCTTCAGGGCTCCATCTCTTTCCCAACGGTCCCAAAATGTGCCGGCCACATGCAAATAACGTCGGCATCCGCCGTGGTGGTCTGTACCCTTGATGCCACTCCAACCATGCACCGGGCCACGATCGACGTCTACGAGCGGGAGGCGGACGAGTGGGCCCGCCGCCGCTCCCCGGTCCATCGGGACCGCGCCGTGCGCCTGGCGGCCCGGGCCTTGCCCGGGCTGGCGGTCGCCGATATCGGCTGTGGCCCGGGCCCCTACCTCGCCGACCTGGGGCCGGCGGCGGTCGGGGTGGACGCGGCGGCGGCGATGCTGGCGCTGGCCCTTCCACGCGGTGTCCGGCTCGTCCGAGCCGACCTCGAGGCCCTGCCGTTCCGGGACGGCGCCCTGGGCGGGGCGTGGGCGTCGAACTCCTACCTGCACGTCCCGCACACCGGCCTGCCGCTGGCGCTGGCCCGGTTGCACTGGGCCATGGCCGTCGGCGCCCCGCTCACCCTCTCGGTGATCGCCGGCGACGGGGAAGGCGCGTGGGAAGACGACGACTTCCCGGGCCGGTTCTTCGCCTGCTGGCCACCGGAGCGGCTCGCCGCCCTCCTGGCCGGCGCCGGCTTCGAGGTCGACCAGGTCGAGGTCGCCGGCGAGCGGGTGTGGGTCGAGGCCCGCCGGGCCCGCACCCTGCCCGATACCGTCGGCCCGGGGTTGCGGGTGCTGGTCTGCGGCCTCAACCCGAGCCTGGTCGCGGCCGACGCCGGCTTCGGCTTCGCCGGCCCGACCAACCGGTTCTGGCGGGCGGCCGTCACCTCCGGGCTCGTGAGGTGGCCGCGTGATCCACTGGGCTGCGTGCGCCACGACCGCGTCGGCATGACCGACCTGGTGAAACGGGCCACGCCCAACGCCGCCGTCCTCTCGGTCGAGGAGTACCGGGCCGGCGCCGAGCGCGTCAGGCGCATGGTCGACTGGCTGCGCCCCGGCCTGGTCCTGTTCGTGGGCCTGGCCGGCTGGCGGGCGGCCGTCGACCGGAAGGCGGTTGCCGGCCTCCAAGCCGAGCCGTTCGGTGGCGTGGCCGCCTACGTCATGCCGTCGACCAGCGGGCTGAACGCCCACACCAGCGCCGGCGACCTGGCCGCGCACATGACGAACGCGCTGTCCGCCGTCCGACCCGCCTAACGTCGCCTCCGTGTCCGACGAACCGGCGGTCGAGGAGCGGCCGAGACCTTCCCGCCGGACCCTCATCCTGCTGGTGGCGCCGATCGTCGTGATCATGACGATGGGACTGGTGGCCAGCGCCTTCACGCCGACGCTGGCCACCAAGCACCCCCTGCTCATGATCGCCCTCGACGCCCGGAACCGGTTCCTGGTGCTGGCCCGCCACGTCGACCTCGTCCCCTTCGTCATCGTGGCCGTGTTGCGCCGGTCCTTCAGCGACCCGCTCTTCTACCTGCTCGGCCGGTTCTACGGCGACAACGCCCTGCGCTGGCTGCAGAAGAAGGGCGGCGCCGGCGACCTCGTGCCCTTCACCGAGAAGCTGTTCAAGCGGGCCGGCTACCCGATGGTCTTCGCCTTCCCGGGCGCCATTGTGTGCGCCTTGGCCGGCCAGACCGGCATGTCGCCGGTGGGGTTCATGGTCACCAACCTGGCCGGGACCCTGACTGCGGTGTTCGCGGTCCGCCGTTTCAGCTCCACCATCGCCAGCCCGGTCGAGGGCCTGCTGGGCTTCTTCAGCCGCCACATCGTGGCCACCACCGCGGTCAGCGTCGGGCTGGTCCTGCTGTCGGTGGTCCTCAACCGGTTCCAGGACAAGCTCGACCTCGACCTCGACGAACTGGAGGGCGGGACGTCAGATGTCGAGGAGGGCGTCGAGGCCGACGGTGACGCCGGGGTGGGAGGCGACCGCCTTCACGGCGAGCACGACGCCGGGCATGAATGAGGCCCGGTCGTAGGAGTCGTGGCGGATCGACAGGCTCTGCCCGGCCGTCCCCAGGAGCACCTCCTGGTGGGCCACCAGGCCCCGCAGGCGCACCGAGTGCACCCTGATGCCGCCGGGGCCCCTGGCGCCCCGGGCGCCCTCGGCGACCACCTTGGTCGTGGGGTCGTCGGCCCAGTCCGGCGACCGGGCCGCCATGCGCTCGGCGGTGTGCATGGCCGTCCCTGACGGAGCGTCGACCTTCTGGTCGTGGTGGAGCTCGATGATCTCGGCCGTCTCGAAGTAGGGCGCGGCCAGCTCGGCGAAGCGCATCATCAGCACCGCGCCGATGGCGAAGTTCGGCGCCACGAAGCAGTTGCTGCGGGTGAAGCGGGTGGCCAGCTCCTCGTAGTCGGCGGGCGTGAACCCCGACGTCCCCACCACGGCATGGATCCCGTTCGCCGCACACCAGGCCAGGTTGGCCCGGGCCGCGTCGACGTGGGTGAAGTCGACGGCAACCTGGGCCTCCGCCCTCGCGAGCGACTCGACGTCGGGCGACACCTGGAGTCCCCGGAGGTCGGCACCGGTCACGCCCCGGAGGTCGATGCCGGCGTGGAGGGGGTCGACGGCGGCGACGAGCTGGAGGTCGGGGTCGGCGACCACCGCCCGGCACACCGTCGAGCCCATACGGCCCCCGGCTCCGAACACCCCCACCCGTATCGTCATGGGCAGAAGATTCTCATGAACCGCCGTTATCGGCCAGGCTCCCAACCCGCCGGCGCCAGCTCGAACCGCGAGAACTCGAAGGCCGGCGCCACCGTGCAGCCCACGAGGGTCCACCCCCCCAGGGGGGTCGCCGCCTGCCACACGCCCGCGGGCACGACGATCTGGGGGCGTTGGCCGGCGGCAATGCCGGGTCCGAGCAGTCTCCGCTCCACCACGTGCCCGTCCGTGGACAACGTCAGCTCCAGGGCGTCGCCGGCGTAGAAGTGCCAGATCTCCGTGGCGTCCACCCGGTGCCATGCGGAACGCTCCCCGGCCCGCAACAGGTAGTGGATGGCGGTCGTCGCCGGCTCGCGCCACGTCTCCCGGTACCACCCGCCCTCGGGATGGGGTTCCAGGCCCAGGGCGGCGATCAGGTCGTCAGCACTGGTCACGGGGCGCATTCTCCCTCCGACCGCGTAACGTCCGCCCGGATGACCGCGGAGCCGCCCGGGCACGACAACCGAACCCTCATCGTCGACGAGCTGGCCGACCGCCTCGAGCGGTTCCGCCTCCTCTACGACAGCGACGAGGCGGCCACCGACAAGATGCTCGGCGAGCTCGGTGGGCAGGGCCGCGTCGAGCGGGAGATGGTTCGCCAGTTGGCCGCCACCCGGCCCGTCGCCAACCCCGAGCGGATGCCCGACGCTCACGCCCTGGCCATGCGGGCCCTGGAGGTGCTCGCTCGCAACGGGAGCCGCGCGCCCAGCCGGCTCCGCAACCTGGGCCCGCTGACGCCCGTGGCCAAGTTCTGTGTCCAGCAGGTCATCCGCTACGTCGTCCGGCGCCACCAGACCCAGGTCATCGAGGCCATCCGCGACCTCTACGCCCGGCGGCTGGCTTGGATCCGCGTGGGCGACCCGTCGCGCCGGGTGCTGCTGCGGGCCCGGGTCGACGTGGAACGGGCCACGCAGGCGTACAAGAAGAGTGCGGGCGGCATCCCCGCGGTCCTTGTGGGTGGGGCCGCGGTCTCCTCGATCACCCAGGGCGTCCGGGGTGGCGCCAGCGCCGCCGCCGGGTCACGCGTGGGGCTGGCCGTCGGCGTCGTCGTCACGTTCGTCCTCCTGGCCGCGGCGTCGTGGATCGTGCTACAGGGCGCGGCGGTCGCCCGCCGGCGCATCAACCTCACGCTCGACCAGCCGCTGCAGGCGCTGTGGGAAACCATCGGGTGGTGTGGCCGGCCGCCGAAGGACACCTCCCGCACGCTCGCGGCGGTGGCCATCGCCCTGACCTTCGCCGGCTGGCTGCTGATCCCCGTCGGTTTGCTGCTGGTGGTGGCGGTGTTCTAGAGGCGATAATCACCTAGTACCACTCCATGGGAAGGGGCCATCTGATGGGTTTGCCGGTCACCGCCACGCAGGACGAGGTTTCCGGGATCCCGATCCCGGCGCTGCGCGGCTTCTACGAGGCCATCGGCGACGGCCCGATCATGCTGGACCTGGAGGCGTTCGTGGAGTGGCAGGGCAAGGGCACCCGCGCCACCGGCCACATCGGGCCCTTCAGCCTGATGGGCGAGCGCAAGGAGCGCCTAACCCGCAAGTACACGATCCAGTACGACGACTGGGCCGAGATGCCCGGCTGCGACGACGCCGGCCCCGAGGCGGTCGAGACCGTCCTGTCCGCCCTCGGCGCCTGCATCATCAACCAGACGTCCTGGCACGCAGCCCGCATGGGCATCGTCCTCGACGCCCTCTCGGTCAAGGTCAACATGAGCTTCGACGCCCAAGGCTTCTTCCAGAACACCGACCAGACCGACAAGTTCAGTGCCATCACCTACGAGATCAACATCCAGTCGATGGGGACGAGCAAGAAGAAGCTCACCGACCTGGCCAACGTGGGCCGCAACTGCCCGGTGTGCCGGATGCTCAGCAAGCCGATGGTCCTGAAGTCCAAGGTCCTCGTTCACTGAACGTGCCGACATTCGACGACGTCGACCGCAGCTACGTCGTCGCCCAGCTCGAGGGGCGGATGGACGCGCCCGTCGACCTCACCGTGTCGGTGCGGCGGTCGTCGCCCTTGGCGCTGGTACCGGCGCCGGGCGCCGAGGAGGCGGCCCGGGCCGAGCAGCTCGGGCGGGAGCTGGCGTCGCTGGAGCCGCGCCTCCGGCTGATGGTCACCGAGGACGGCGCCGGCGACGTGCCGGTGTTCACCGTCGCCGGCCGGGTGCGCTTCATCGGTGTGCCCCGGATGAACCTGTTCCGCGCCCTGCTGGAGACGATCCGGCGGGCCTCGACCGGCGACCACGGCCTGGCCGAGGGGTGGGCCCAGGCGTTGGCGCAGCTCCCTCGACCGGTCCACGCCCAGGTCTTCGCCACCCCGACCTGACCCGGCTGCCCCCCGGTCGTGGTCACGACCATCGGGATGGGCCTGGCATCCGACCGGCTGCAGGTCGACGTGGTCGACGGCATGGCCGGGATGAACCTGGTCCGCGAGCTGGGCGTCTCGGGCGTGCCGACCGTCGTCCTCGACGGCCGCCTCCGCCTCGACAACCCCTCACCGGACGAGTCCCTGCTCGACTTCGTCCTCCACGCCGGCGACCGGTCACGGCCGGCGCCGCTCGTGGCCACGGTGCCCTTCCGGGGCTGCGGCCGCCTTTCTTTGTGAGTTCAGCTACCGCAGCGGTAGCTCAGCCCACAAAGAACGCTCAGGCGACGCGGGCGGCGAAGTCGTCTTCGCTGAAGGGGCCGACGACGGCCAGGACGCGCTCCTCGCCCATGATGCGGTCGGCGACCCGGCGCAGGTCCTCGTGGGTGACCGCCTCCGTGCGGGCGACGGTCTCCTCGAAGGTGAGGACGCTGCCGTGGATGAGCTGGCCCCGGCCGATGCGGTTCATGCGGCCGGCCGAGTCCTCGAGGGACAGGGCGAGCGAGCCCTTGATGTGGCCCTTGGCGACGGCCAGCTCCCGGTCGGTCACCGGCCCGGTGGCCAGCTTCTCCAGCTCGTCGTCGATCAGCGCGAGCACCTCGTGTGCTCGCCCTGGCGCGGTGCCGGCGTAAACCGCCAGCGCCCCGCTCTCGAGGTAGGCGGCCCGGTAGGAGAACACCGAGTACACCAGGCCCCGCTTCTCCCGGATCTCCTGGAACAGCCGGCTGGACATACCGCCGCCGAGGATCTGGTTGAGGATCGAGAAGGCGAAGCGGTCGTCGTCGTGGCGGTCCATCGCCCGCATGCCGACGACCAGGTGGGCCTGCTCGGTGGTGCGGTGCTGGACGATCAGCGGGCGGACCGGCGCCAGCGCCGGCCGCTCCCGTGCCGGCGCCGACCCTGTGCGGCCGGTGAAGCGCCGCTCGATGCCGTTCACGACGCTGTCGTGGTCGAGGTTCCCGCTGGCCGCCACCACGATGCTCGGTGGCTTGTAGCGGGTGGTGAAGTACCCGGCGATCTGGTCGCGGGTCATGGCGGTGATCGTGGACCGCTCGCCAAGGACCTCGCGGCCCAGCGGGTGGCCCGGGTACAGCGCCTCGTGCAGGAGTTCGTGCACGAGATCGGACGGCTCGTCCTCGTGCATGTTGATCTCTTCGAGGATGACCTGGCGCTCGGCGTCGATCTCATCGGGACGGAACGCCGGCTCCCACATGATCTCCGAGAGGATGTCCAGGCCAAGCTCGAGGTCCTCGTCGATCAGGCGGGTGTAGAAGGCGGTGTACTCCTTGGTGGTGAAGGCGTTCATGTCGCCCCCGACCGCCTCGATGTCCTCGGCGATGGAGTGCGCGCTGCGCGTCTCCGTGCCCTTGAACAGCAGGTGCTCCAGGAAGTGTGAGGCCCCGGCTTCCGCCGGGGTCTCGTCACGGCTGCCGGCGTCGACCCAGAAGCCGATGGTCACCGAGTGCGCGTCAGGCATCGCATCGGTGATCACCTGCATGCCGTTGTCGAGCGTGGTGACCCTGATTGTGTCAGGCACTAGCGGGAGCGCCGCCGGTCACGGTCACGGTTGCGACGGGGGGCGTCGCCGCCCTCCGGGCGCCCGGCGGCGACGTCGGCCGGGCCGAGGTCGCCGAACTTCTCCTTGGCCTTGGCCTCGAACTCCGCCTCGAAGCTGACAAATTCCCTGTCGTCGGACGGCTTCGACGACGCGGCCGAAGGCCTTGCTTCGTCGGAACGGGAGGAACGCCGAGCCGCAGGCTCGTCCGAGCCGTTTCCGGGCTCACTCGCATCGTCCCCGACAGGGGACAATGCGACTTTCCCCTGCGGGTCGATGTCGTCCACCCGCACCGTAATTTCGCTACCGAGCGACACGACGTCTTCCACCCGCTCGACCCGCTTGCCGCGGCCCAGCTTGGAGATGTGGAGCAGGCCGTCACGGCCGGGGAGGATGTTGACGAAGGCGCCGAACTTGGTGATGTTGACCACCTTGCCGGTGTAGACGTCGCCCACGTTGGCTCGGGGCGGGTCGAGGATCTGCTCGATCCGCTTCTGCGCCTCGGTGACGGCGGCGCCGTCCTTGGACCCGATGGTGACGGTGCCGACCACGCCGTTGTCGTCGACGTTGATGTCGGCGCCGGTCTCCTGCTGGATGGTGTTGATGACCTTGCCCTTGGGCCCGATGACCTCGCCGATCTTGTCCATCGGGATCTCGAAGCTGATGATCTTCGGGGCGGTCTCGCGCACCTCGGTGCGGGGTGCGGAGATGGCCTCGTTCATGACGGCCAGCACCTGGAGGCGGGCGTCGTGGGCCTGGTTCAGGGCGGCGGCCAGCACGTCGGCGGGGATGCCGGCGATCTTGGTGTCGAGCTGGAGGGCGGTCACGAACTCGGCCGTGCCCGCCACCTTGAAGTCCATGTCACCGAACGCGTCCTCGGCGCCCAGGATGTCGGTGAGGGTCGTGTACTTGCCCTCGGCGAAGACCAGGCCCATGGCGATGCCGGCCACCGGCGCCTTGATGGGCACGCCGGCGTCCATGAGCGACAGGGTCGAGCCGCAGACCGACGCCATCGAGGTCGAGCCGTTGGACGACATGCAGTCGGACACGGTCCGCAGCGTGTACGGGAACTCCTCGACCGGCGGGACGACGGGCAGCAGCGCCCGCTCGGCCAGCAGGCCGTGGCCGATCTCCCGGCGCTTCGGGCCCCGCATGAACCCGGTCTCGCCGGTGGCGAAGGGGGCCATGTTGTAGTGGTGCATGTAGCGCTTGGAGTCGTCGATGCCGATGGTGTCGAGCATCTGCTCCATGCGGGGCATGCCCAGGGTGGCGACGGTGAGGACCTGGGTCTCACCCCGCTGGAACAGGCCGGAGCCGTGGGCGGTGGGGATGAGGCCGACCTCGGCCGACAGTGGCCGGATGTCGGTGGGGCCACGGCCGTCGATGCGGGCGCCGTCCTCGACGATGCGCCGGCGGACGATCTTCTTCTGCAGCGCCTTGACCGCAGCCTTGATCTGCTTCTCGGCGCCCTCGAACTCGGCGCCCAACTGGCCGATGATGGCGGCGGCCGCCTCGTCGGTGGCCGCGTTGCGCTCGGCCTTGGCGACGATGGACGACGCCTCGGTCACGGGGCCGGAGCCGACCTCGACCACGCGGTCGAAGATGGCGTCGGAGTAGTCGACCTGGGTCTCGAAGGCGATCTGCGGCTTGGCGCCGAACTTCTCGACCAGCTCCAGCTGGAGGTCGATGGCCTCCTTGATCGGGCCCTTGGCCGCCTCCAGCCCGGCGGCGATGACCTCCTCGGTCACCTTCGGTGCGCCCTGCTCGTAGTACGACCAGGCGTCCTCGGTGCCGCCGGCCTCGACCATCATGATGGCCACATCGCCGTCCTCCAGGGCCCGGCCGGCGACGACCAGCTCGAAGGTCGCCAGGTCGCCTTCCTGGTAGGTCGGGTGCGGGACCCACGCGCCATCGGTGGTGAAGGCCATGCGCACGGCACCGATGGGGCCGTCGAAGGGGATGCCCGACAGCATCAGGGCGGCGGAGGCGCCGTTGATGGCCAGCACGTCGTGCGGGTTCTCCTGGTCGGCGCCCAGGATGGTGGCCACGATGTGGACCTCGTTGCGGAAACCGTCGGGGAACGACGGGCGCAGGGGCCGGTCGATCAGACGGCAGGTGAGGATGGCCTGGTCGGTCGCCCGACCCTCGCGGCGGAAGAACGAGCCGGGGATCTTGCCGGCCGCGTACATCCGCTCCTCGACGTCGACGGTGAGGGGGAAGAAGTCGACTCCCTCACGGACGCCCTTGGAGGCCACAGCGGTGGCCAGGACGACGGTGTCGCCGATGCGGGCGACGACCGAGCCGTTCGCCAGCTGGGCCAACTTGCCCGCCTGGAAGGACAGGGTCTTCTCGGTGCCCGAGATGGGGCTTGATACGGAAACAGGTTCCGTCATGTGTTGCTCCTTTGTCTTGTCCGACCGGAGCGGCGACGGCCAGTTCCCAGTTGGCAACCACCCGGAGGTTCCGGGGAGCTGGCGACTGGCAGCTGACTCCTTACGCCATCAGGTCGTTCTATGTGGTGAAACAGGAACGAGCGGCCCGAAGGCCGCTCGTCGAGAGAACTGCGTTAGCGCCGGAGGCCGAGGCGGGCGATCAGGGCCCGGTACCGCTCGACATCGTTGGCCCTCACGTAGTCGAGAAGACGCCGCCGCCGGCCCACCAGCATCAGCAGGCCTCGCCGGCTGTGGTGGTCCTTCTTGTGCATCTTCAGGTGCTCGGTGAGGTGGTTGATGCGCTCGGTGAGGATCGCGATCTGCACCTCGGGAGAACCCGTGTCAGTCTCGTGAAGCCGGTACTCGCCGATGGTGGCGGTCTTGTCGGGCATTGCTGAAGCGCTACCTCTTGTCCGGGAGCGCGCCAGAGCGGTCGCAATGGCGCTGCGACGATGGTACCAGCCGGTACCGTCGGGCGAGTGATCGACGCCCGGACCCACCTGGTCGTGAGCCGGAGCTGTCGCATCCCGTTGGACGAGCTGGAGTGGCGGTTCAGCTCGTCCGGCGGCCCCGGCGGCCAGCATGCCAACACCTCGAACACCCGGTCCGAGGTGCGATTCGACGTGGCCGGCTCGCCGTCGCTGGGCCCCCGCCAACGGGCCCGCCTGCTCGAACGGCTCGGCCCGACGGTCCGCGTCGTCGCCTCCGACGAGCGCTCCCAGGCCCGCAACCGCGACCTGGCCCTGCAGCGGCTGGCCGCCCGGCTGGCCGAGGGCCTGCGGGTGGAGACGGTCCGGGTGCCGACCCGCCCCCGCCCCGGCGCCAAGCTCGACCGCCTGGCCGACAAGCGCCGGCGCTCGGAGACCAAGCGGCTTCGGAGCCGTCCTGAAAACGAGTAGGTGATAGCCCTCAAGTTTCGGCGCGGACCTGCCGATAACCGCCCCAACTGGAATACTGGGGAGCGGTTGAGACACCAGCCGGAGGCTGCGTCGGGCCGGGGTGGAAGTCGGGGGTGATGGGCGAGCGGAATCTGCAGGCCCCGTTCCGGGTCATGGCCGACGCGGTACCCGTGCTGATCTGGATCTCCGACGCCGGCGGCGGCTGCACCTTCGTCAACCAGCGCTGGCTGGAGTTCACCGGCCGCACCCTTGACTGCGAGTTGGGCCACGGGTGGGAGGACAACCTCCATCCCGACGACCTCGACCGTTGCGGCGCCGGCATGGCGCTCGCCGCAGCACGGCGTGAGCCCTTCGAGCTGGAGTTCCGCCTGCGACGGGCCGACGGGGCATGGCGGTGGATCCTCGCCCGTGCCGTCCCGCTGACCGGCGCCGACGGCACGTTCGGCGGCTTCATCGGGAGCGGCATCGACCTGACCGAGCGCCGGGAGGCCGACGAGGCGCTCGGGCGCAGCCGGCAGGATCTGGCCGCGGCGATGGCCGCCGGGCGCATGGGCGCCTTCGACCTCGACCTCGCCACCGGCCACGTGACCCGCGACCACAACCTGGAGCTGCTCTACGGGATCGACGCCGGCCAGGCGGCCACGTTCGACGAGTGGGCGTCGATGATCCACGAGGACGACCGGTCCGGGGTCCTCGACGAGGTCGCCCGGGTCAGCGCCGAGGGTGGCGAGTACCGGCTGGAGCACCGGCTCGTGCGTCCTGACGGGCAGGTGCGGTGGGTCGAGCGGCGCGGGCACGCCTACGCCGACGCCGGCGGGCGCGTGGTCGGGCTGCGGGGCATCGTCGTCGACGTCACCGAGCGCCGGGCCGGCGAGCAGGAGCGGGCGATGCTGCTCGAACGGGTCACCCGGCTGCAGGCCATCACTGCCGCGCTGGCCCGGGCCGGAACACCCGACGACGTGCTCGACGTCATGGTCAAGGAGGGCATCGAGGCCGCCGGCGCGTCGGCCGGATCGGTCGCCGTGCTCGACGCCCCGGCCGGCGCGCTGGAGGTGGCCCGGGCCGGCGGCTACCCGGCGGCCATGTTGGAGGAGTTCGGACGCATGGAGCTGGCGGCTGCGCTGCCGCTCGCCGAGGCGGCCAGGACGGCGACACCGGTCCTGACGCCCGACGTCACGGCCCGGGCGCACCGGTTCCCGCACCTGGTGCCGCACGCCAGCAGGCTCGGCCACCGGGCGAGCGCCGCCTTCCCGATGATCGTCGACGACCAGGTGATCGGTGCCGTCGGGCTCTCCTTCGACGACCCGCAGCCCTTCGACGACGCCCAGACGGAGTTTCTGGCCGCCGTCGTCGCCCAGTGCGCGCAGGCCCTCGATCGGGCCTGGGCCTATGCCTCCGAAGCCAGCGCCCGCCAGTCGGCCGAGGAGGCCCAGGCCCGCCTTGCGCTGCTGGCCGAGGCGTCCATCCACCTGGCCGGATCGATGGAGTACGAGGCCTCCGTGCCCCACGTCGCCCGCCTGGCCATCCCCCTCCTCGCCGACTGTTGCGTGGTCGACGTCGGAGACGGGGACGGCGCCGTGCCACAGCGGGTGGCCGCGGCGGCGACCGACCCGTTGCTCGAGCGCCGGCTCCTCACCGTCGCGCCGTTGGCCGGCGCCGGCATCACCGACGACGTGCTGACCGACCTCGGCCTCCACGCCGCCCTGGTGATGCCCCTCGAAGCCCGCGGTCGCACCCTCGGCGTCGCGGCCTTCGGCCGGAGGGGCTTGTCCCCCTTCACCCGCGCCGATCGCAGCCTGGCCGCCGGCCTGGCCACCCGCATCGCCCAGGCCGTCGACAACGCCCGGCTGTACCGGGCCGAGCGCGGCGCCCACGAGGACGCCGAGAGGGCCGCCGCCCACCTGCGCTTCCTGCTCGAGGTCAGCACCACGCTGGCCGCGCCGATGGAGTCCCGGGAGCGGCTGGAGCGGCTGGCCGCCCAGGCCGCCGGCGCCATCTGCGACCTGTGCCTGATCGACCTCGTCGACCGTGACGGCTCCATCCGGCGGGTCGCCGCCGTCGCCGCCAACCCGGGCCTCCAGCCCGCGGCCGACGCCCTGCTCCGGCTCATGCACCCCGATCCCGCCAGCAGCCACCCCTCCGCCGCCGCCATCCGGGGCGGTCGCACCGAGCTCTGCGCGGAGGTCACCGACGAGCGGCTCCAGTCCATCGCTACGAGCGGTACCCACCTGCAGGTGGCCCGCCGGGTCGAGCCGCTGTCGTACATCGCCGTCCCCCTTGTGGGGCTCAGTCGCGTCCTCGGCGCCATCACGCTGATCACGACCACCTCGTCCGGCCGGCGGTACGGCGCGGCCGACCGGGTCCTCGCCGAGGACATGGCCACGCGGGTGGCGATGGGCCTCGAGTGGGCGTCGATGCACGAGGAGATGCGCAGAGTCGCCCAGACGCTGCAGGCCAGCCTGCTCCCATCGGTCCCTCCCTCCATACCCGGCCTGGAGGTGGGCACCCGGTACGTCGCCGCCGAGGAGGGCACGGTGGTGGGCGGCGACTTCTTCGACGTCTTCGCGCTGGAGCCCGGGGCGTGGGCGGTGGTCGTCGGCGACGTCTGCGGCCAGGGCGTGGAGGCGGCGGCGGTCACCGGCCTGGCCCGGCACACGTTGCGCTCCTCGGCCATGGAGCACCCCTCGCCGGCGGCGGTGCTGACCCACCTCAACGACGTGCTGCTCGGCGTCAGCTCCGACGCGCCGCACGAGTCCGATCCCCGGTTCTGCACCGTGGGCATGGGCCGGCTCCGGCTGACCGAGCACGGGGCGACCGTGACGCTGGCCCTCGGCGGCCACCCGCTCCCCTACATCCTCGGCGCCCACGGCTGCGTCCGCCAGGCCGGCGAGCCCGGGACCCTCCTGGGCGTCGTGCCGGCGCCGGCGCTCGTCGATGCCACATACGACATCGGGCCGGGCGAGTCGCTGGTGTTCTACACCGACGGGATCACCGAGCGGCACGGGGGCGACCGGTTCTATGGCGACGAGGGCTTCGAGCAGACACTGTCCGGCTGCGCCGGCCTGTCCGCCGACGAGATCGCCGGCCGCATCGAGGAGGCCGCCCGCCATTTCGTCGACGGCCGGCCGTCCGACGACATGGCGGTGGTCGTCGTGCGGGTGCCTCCCCGCTGATCAACCCGATCTGGCGGCACTGACGTGCCCGTAGACCCGCCAGTGCAGCCGGATCGGTCGGGAGGAGGGTCAGCCGGTCAGTGCGCCCAGACCGGCGATGAGCTCCAACCTCTCCTCGACGTCGAGGGCGGCGTAGGGAGGAGCCCCCCGCCGGTTGGTCTCGGCCTCGATCGCGTCCCGCTCCGGCCCGTCGGTCGTCGCCCGGATCGTCTCGGGCGTGAACCCGGCAGCCTCCCAGGCGCCGACGTGGGCATCGAAGCGGTACCAGCGCAAGGCGGTCACCTGCTCGATCAGGACGAGCTGCGGGGAAACGCCGGCGGGGAGGTACGGCGGAGCGGTCATCAGATACCCCGGACCGGCGGTCGCCTGTGCCGCTTCCATGACCCGGCCGGCCAAGGCGGAGACCTCGGCGACGCGGTCGGGTTGGGTGGGCCACAGCTCCTGGGCCGCGGCGTCGGTGGCCTCGAGCAGCATGGTGGCCAGCTTCTGTCCTCCGGCCGCGAGCCGGTAACCAGTGGCCGTCTGTTCCACGATGCCGGCGCCCACTGCGTCGGCCAGGCCGGCCTGGAGCCGCTCCTCGGGCTGGTAACGCTGCACGGCCCGGATGTGATCGAGCGTCACCTCCCGGTCGGGCAGCGTGTTGCGCAACATGGTCCAGGTCCGCGTACCCGTCTCGGTCAGGCCGGCCTCGCTCGCCAGCGACGCCGTCGTAGCCCGGATCTTGTTCGAGATGGCGAACCGCAGTCGGTCGATGATCGGAGCGACGAGGGTGGCAGCGCGGACCGGCGACAGCATCTCTTCATCCGTAGGCATGCCGCCACATTAGGGAGACGACGACTTCGTTGCTCGGCCGCCGGCGTGACTCAGTACCCCAGGCGGTCCAGGGACTTGGGCTGGCGCTGCCAGTCGGGGTCGACCTTGACCACCAGTTCGATGTAGGCGCCCTCGCGCAGCTGGGCCCGCACGGCCTGGCCGACCTGCTTGAGCACCTGCCCGCCCTTGCCGATGACGATGCCTTTCTGGGAGTCGCGCTCGACCACGATCTCCACCCGGATCCAGGGCCACTCGTACTCGGTCACCCGGCAGGCGATGGAGTGCGGCAGCTCCTCCCGGACGACGGCGAGCAGCTGCTCGCGGACGAGCTCGGCCACCCAGACCTCGTCGGGCTGGTCGGTGACCATCTCCTCCGGGTAGTACTGCGGACCCTCGGGCAGGCGGGCGACGATGGCCTCCACCAGCTCGTCGACGCCCTGGCCGGTCCTGGCCGAGATCGGGAAGTAGTCGGCGAAGTCCAGCGAGGCGGCGCGGGTGAGCTGGGCCAGCACCTGGGTCCGTTCGGCGACGTCGACCTTGTTGACCACGCAGATCGCGTCCTTCGGCAGCCGGCCGGCGACGAACCGGTCGCCCTTGCCGAGGGGCTTGGTGGCGTCGAGGATGAAGCAGACGACGTCGACCCCCGAGGACGCGGCCTCGGCGGTGGCGTTCAGGCGCTCGCCCATCGTGGTCTTGGGCTTGTGGATGCCGGGCGTGTCGACGAAGACAATCTGCGCGTCGGACCTCGTCAACACCCCCCGAATCTCAGTGCGGGTGGTCTGGGGTGAGGCGGCCACGATGCTGATCTTCTCGCCCAGGATGGCGTTCAGCAGGGTCGACTTCCCGACGTTGGGGCGGCCGACCAGGGTGGCGAACCCGGACTTCACTCCCTGTCGCCGACGGGCTCGAGCTTGCTGATCCGCACCCGGCCGATGCGCCGGCCCTGCACCCGCTCGGCCCGCAGCCGCCGGCCGCCGTAGTCGACGGTCTCGCCCTCCGACGGCACGTGGCCGAGGAGGTAGTAGACGAGCCCGCCGACGGTGTCGTAGTCACCCTCGGGGAACTCGGCGTCGAGCAGGTCGTTCACCTCGTCGATCGGCATGCGGGCGTTGACCCGCACGTCGCCCCCGGGCAACGGCTCGATGGGCGGCTCCTCGACGTCGTACTCGTCGACGATCTCGCCCACCAGCTCCTCGATCAGGTCCTCGAGGGTGACCAGGCCGGCGGTGCCGCCGTGCTCGTCGACGACGATGGCCATGTGGCTCTTCTGCTTCTGCATCTCGGGCAGCAGCTCGGCCACCCGTTTGGTCTCGGGCACGAAGTTGGCCGAGCGGGTCAGCTCGCGGACGGGTGCGTCGCCCCGCTTGTCGCGCACGGCTCGCATCAGATCCTTGGCGTAGAGCAGGCCGGCGATGTCGTCGATGCCCTGCTCGTAGACGGGGATGCGGCTGAAGCCGGCGGCCATGACGACCTCCATGGCGTCGTTGACCGTGGCCCTCGCCTCGACGGCCACCATGTCAGGTCGGGGGATCATCACCTCGCGTACGACCGTGTCGCCGAACTCGATGATCGAGTGGATGAGCTGGCGCTCCTCGCGCTCGATGACGTCCTCCTCCACGGCGACGTCGGCGAAGGCCAGCAGCTCCTGCTCGGAGACGTACGGGCCCTCCTTGAGGCCCTTCCCGGGGACGATGACGTTGGTCAGGCCGATCAGGGCGCGGGCCAGGAAGCGCACGGGAGGGAACCGCACGATGGCCGAGACGAGAGGGGCGGTCAGCAGGGCGGCCCGGTCGGGGTGCTGCACCGCGTAGGTCTTCGGGATCGACTCGGCGGCGAGGAAGATGACGATGACCTCGAAGGCGGTGGCGATGGCCACGCCAATGGGACCGAAGACCCGCTCGGCCACCACACCGACGAGGGTGGCCGCCACCAGGTGGCAGAGGAGCAGCAAGAAGAGGACCGGGTTGAGAAACCGCTCGGGGTGATCGACCAGGCTGACCAGGGTGTTGGCGCCCCGGCGCTTCTCCTCGGCCATCGTCAGCGCCTTGACCCGGTTCGTGCGGGTCAGGGCGGTCTCGGCCATGGCCAGCACGGCGGCGAACATGATGAGGATCAGCACCGCCACGGCCATCAGGCTTTCGGCCCGCGTCATCGGGCTTCCGCCCGATGAATGTCTATGGACCGGCCTTCCGGGCCGGTCATGAGGGCTGTTTGTGGAAGAGGTCCAGCAACTCCCGCTCGCGTGCTTCCATGGCTTCCGCCTCCTCGTTGTCGATGTGGTCCATGCCCAGGACGTGCAGGATCCCGTGCACGACCAGCAGCGCCATCTCGTCGTCGTAGGTGCCGGCGTGGTCGGGTGCGTTGCGGGCGGCGACCGCGGGGCACACGACGACGTCGCCAAGGAGGTTGGGCGGATCCATGGTTTCGGGGTCCACACCCGGCCCCGGACCGAGGGAGTCGGGGGACCGCCCGCCCTCCACCACGTCGTCGTCGTCGATCGGGAAGGCCAACACGTCGGTGGGCCCGTCCTTGCCGAGGAAACGCTTGTTCAGCTCGGCCATGGCGTCCTCGTCGACGAAGAGCATCGACAGCTCGGAGTCGGCCTTCACGCCCTGGGCGGCCAGCACCGACTTGGCCAGGCGGACCAGGCGCATGGCATCGACCGGCTGCGCGGACTGCTCGTCGGCGGCGAAGACCTCGACCGGCACTAGAAAATCGCCCCTGATGTGGGATGGGCTCTCTCGTAGGCGTCGACGATCTGCTGGACGATGCGATGCCTGACCACGTCCTTCGACGTGAGGTGCACGAAGCTCAACCCGTCGATGTCGGTGAGGATCTTCTCGAGGCCGAGCAGGCCGCTGCGGCCGGCCTGGAGGTCGACCTGGGTCACGTCGCCGGTGACGACGGCTTTGGACCCGAACCCGATGCGGGTCAGGAACATCTTCATCTGCTCGGGTGTGGTGTTCTGGGCCTCGTCGAGGATGAGGAAGCTGTCGTTGAGCGTGCGGCCCCGCATATAGGCGAGGGGCGCCACCTCGATGGTCTCGCCTTCCAGCAGGCGCTTGGCCCCTTCGGGCCCGAGCATGTCGTAGAGGGCGTCGTAGAGCGGCCGCAGGTAGGGGTCGACCTTGGCCAGCACGTCGCCGGGGAGGAAGCCCAGCCGCTCCCCCGCCTCGACCGCCGGCCGGGTCAGGATGATGCGGCTCACGGTGTGGGCCTGCAACGCCTGCACGGCCAGGGCGACGGCGAGGTACGACTTGCCGGTGCCGGCGGGACCGATGCCGAAGGTGACGGTGCTGTTGGCGATGGCGTCGACGTAGCGGCGCTGGCCGCTGGTCTTCGGCCGGACCGTGCGGCCGCGGGACGAACGGAGCACCTCGGCGGCCAGCACCTCGGAGGGGCGCTCGTCGGCCTTCACCATGTCGATGGTGCGGCCGACGTCGGCGGAGTCGAGGCGCTGGCCCCGCTGCACCAGTAGGACGAGCTCCTCGAAGAGGTGACCGACCTGGTCGGCATGGTCGCCGCTGATGCTGATCTCGTTGCCGCGCACGAGGATCTCGGTGTTCCCGAAGGCCTTCTCGATGAGGCGGAGCAACTCGTCGCGCTCGCCCAGGAGATCCACCATGAGGTGGTTGCCGGGCACGAGGATCTTGATCTGGGTCGGGGACACGGCTGGTTTCACTCCTCAGGCTACCCGGCTGGGGCGCCCGACCGGTGAACTATCCCGGCGGCCATTCCATCGGGCGCCCTCCGACCAGGTGCATGTGGAGGTGGGCCACGGAGTTCTGGGCGTCGTCGCCGACGTTGAGCACCAGGCGGTAGCCCCGTTCGGACAGCCCCTCGGCGCGGGCCACTTGCTGGGCCGTCGACATCATCTCGGCGAGGATCTCGGCGTGCTCCGGGGCCACCGTGTCGGCGGAGACGATGTGCTCCCTGGGCACCACGAGGACGTGGACCGGCAGCGCCGGCTTGATGTCGCGGAAGGCGTAGGTGCGCTCGGTGGAGGCGACCTCGTCCGACGGCAGGTCGCCGGCCACGATGCGGCAGAAGAGGCAGTCGCTCACGGTGCCGTCAGGCTATCGAGTTGGTGCAATTGGCGAGTGCTCTACTGGGTGGCGTGGACGGCGCCGGCGACCTCGAGCAGTGGGCGGCCGACGCCCGGGCACGGGAGGCGGCGGACGCTCGAGTGCGGGAGCGGTGGCTGCGGGCCCAGGCCGCCGAGGAGGCCAGCCTGGCCGGCGTGCTGCTGGCCCTGGCCGAGCGACGGGAGACGGTAGTGGTCACCACCGGCGCCGGCCGGCGCCACCGGGGCGTGGTGACCGGTGTGGGGGTCGACTTCGTGGTCGTCGAGCTGCCGGCGGGCACCTCCACGCTGGTCGCCCTGGCCGCGGTGGGCGACGTCCGGGTGGCCGAGGAAGGGGCGCGGGTGGCGACCACTGGAGATGGGCCCGGCACCACGTCGCTGGGCGTGCGCCTGGGCGACGTGCTGGCCCAGGCCGCCGGCCAACGACCGCGGGTAGCGGTCTACGCCGGCGCCGCCTCCGTGGTGGGCGAGCTCCGGGCCATGGGGAGCGACGTGCTGACGGTACGGACCGACGGCGACGCCCGCGCCGTCTACGTGCCGCTGACCTCGCTGTCGGAGGTCTCCTTCTTGGCCTCGGGGTAGAGGTGCTCGAGGTCGCCCGGGGTGATGCGGGAGGCCTTGATGAAGCCCTCCACCTCGGCTTCCTGGAGCCGGATCACCCGCCCGAACTTGTAGGCGGGCAGCTCGCTCTCATCGATGAGTCGGTACAGCGTGCGAACGGTCACGCCTAACCGGCGGGCTGCCTCACCGGTGCTCATCCAGCGAATGTCGTCTTCTGACATACGCGTAGTGTAGCCGCGGTCGACGTTCCCTTGTGGTTCTTCATGGGGTTTCGTGGTGTACAACGTACGGCCGGGCTTCCTACAGCTTTTGCACCGGAAATCCTCAGGTTTTCCCCTTGTGCCCTTCCAGCGCCTTTCATAGGCTCTGCCTCCAGGCGATCACGGCGACCGGCGTACCGGCGAAAGGCGGCAGCGAGCGATGGCTCAGAAGGTGGGCACGGCCCCCGATCGCAGCGCGCCAGAGCGCAGGGCAGCGGAGCGAACGGCCAACGGCGCCGGCCCTGCAAACCGGGCCGTCCGCCGGCGGCGGGGGCTGCCCGGCAGCCGCGCCGTGGTCGGCGGGCTGCTCGTGGCCGCCGCCGCCGTCGGCCTGTTCGCGGCCACCAGCAGCTCACAGGCCGGCCCGGATCACTCCTACGTCGTGGCCCGGCAGGACCTGGCCGCCGGCACCCGCTTACAGGTGTCCGACCTCCAACTCGTGCCCATGGAGCTGTCCGACGGGCTGCGGTCGCGCGTGTTCGAGCGGGCCGAGCCGCTCGTCGGCGCCACCCTCCTCGCTCCCCTCGGTGCCGGCGAGCTCGTGCAGTCGAGCGCGGTGGTGGCCCGGAAGGCCGACACGGCCAGCCGGGAGGTGACCTTCACGCTCGAGCGGGGGCAGATGGGCACGGCCATCAAGCAGGGCGAGCGCGTCGACCTGCTGGCCACCTACGGCACCGGCAACGACGCGTTCACCGTGGTGGTCGTGCGCCAGGCCCTTCTCGTCGGCGTCGAGCGGGCGCGGACGTCCTCCGGCGAGTCGGGCCCGGCGACGGTGACGGTGGCGCTCGACGACTCGGCCGACTCGGTGGCGCTGGCGCATGCCATCCAGCTCGGGAAGATCACCCTGGTGCGGGCCACCGGTGCCCCGCCACTGGCCGGCGTGCCGCCCACGTACCGGACCGGCCGGGCCTGATGGCGGCGGAGCGCTTCGTCGTCCTCGGCCTGGCGCCGGCCCGTTCGGCCTGGTTCCGTTCCGTCGGCGTCTGGGCCAACAGCGGCGCCCTGCCGGCGGAGTTCGTCCGGTGCATCTCCGCCGAGGAGGTCCGGGCCCGCCTCGGGTCCGGACGCCCGTTCTCGGCGCTGGTCGCCGACGCCGGCCTCCCCGCCGTCGACCGCGATCTGGTCGCCGCGGCGCGCAGCGCCGGGTGCGCGGTCCTTGTGGTCGACGACGGGCGGGCCACCCGGGACTGGCTGGAGCTGGGCGCGGCGCGGGTCCTGCCGCCGTCGTTCGGGCGGGAGGAGCTGGTCGCCGCCCTGGCGTCGTGCGCCCACCCGGTGCGTCGCGGCGAGGCCGACGCGTCCGACCTCCTCACCCGCCCGGCGCCGGTCGCCTGGCGCGGCTCGGTCGCCGCTCTCACCGGCGCCGGCGGCACCGGCGTGTCGACGACGGCGATCGCCCTGGCCCAGGCCCTGGCCGACGACGTCCGCCACGGCGGCATGGTCCTGCTCGCCGACCTGCGGCTGCACGCCGAGCACGCCGTCCTCCACGACGCCGGCGACGTCCTGCCCTGTGTGCAGGAGCTGGTCGAGGCCCACCGCTCGGGCCAGCCGACGGCGGACGACGTGCGCTCGCTGGCCTTCGCCGTGCCCGAGCGGCACTACCACGTCCTGCTCGGCCTGCGGCGGGCGCGGCACTGGCCGGCCATCCGGCCCCAGGCCTTCGAGGCCGCGTTCGACTCGCTGCGCCGGGCCTGGGGCGTGGTGGTGTGCGACATCGACGCCGACCTCGAAGGCGAGGACGACGCCGGCTCGATCGACGTCGAGGAGCGCAACATCATGGCCCGGACCGCGGCGGCCCAGGCCGACGTGGTGTTCGCCGTCGGCCTGCCCGAGCTCAAGGGCGTCCACTCGCTGGTCCGGGTGCTCGAGGAGCTGATCGCCTTCGGCACCGACGCGGCCCGCATCGTGCCGGTCATCAACCGGGCGCCCCGCTCGGCGCGCGCCCGGGCCGGCCTGGCTGCGGTGGTGGCCGAGCTCACGGGGCCCTTCGCCGGCGGCCGGTTGATGAACCCGATCCACGTCCCGGAGCGGGGCAACGTCGAGGCCGACGTCCACGACGGCGCCCGGCTGCCATCTGCATTGGGCGCGCCGCTGGCCGGCGCCTTCAAGGCGCTGCTCGACCGTCCCCGCCTGGAGCCGGTGGCGACCGAGCCCGAGCCGGTGCGGCCGGGCACCCTCGGTCACTGGACCGAGGAGGCGCTCGGGTGACGTCGGCAAGCGAGGCGTCGCCGCTGCAGGAGATCGAGCGGCGTGTCCAGCTGCGGGCCAAGGACATCTCCCTCGACATGGCCGGCGACGGCGGCCGGGCCAAGCTGCGGTCCCTGATCGCCGATGAGGTCGCCGCCTGGTCCGAGGCGTACAAGCGGGGGCTGCGGGCCTTCGACCTGGCCGACCCGGACCTCGTCGCCGAACGGGCCTACCGCAACCTGGCCGGTTACGGCCCCTTAGCGCCTCTCCTTGAAGATGATGATGTTTGGGAGATTATGGTTAACTCTCCTGACCAGATCTTCGTGAAACGGCACCGGGGTACGAGCGGCTACCACGACGAGGCGTTCAACGACGACGACCATGTCGTCCGCACGCTCACCAAGATCCTCGACGAGGCGGCCGGATCGCACCGCAAGCTCGACCCCGCCGAAGGGCTCCAGGACGCGCAGCTCGACTCGGGCGCCCGGCTCCACATCGTCCACGGCGACGTCGGCCGCGACGGCCACGTGCTGGTCAACATCAGGAAGTTCACCGGCGTGGCGTACAGAAGCCTCGACGAGCTGGTCGACCGCGACATGCTCGACACCAGGGTCGCCGGGTTCCTGCGGGCATGCGTGCGGGCCCGCCTGTCGATCGTCTTCTCCGGCTCCCCCGGGTGCGGGAAGACCACGCTGCTTTCCTGCTGCGCGGCCGAGCTCGACCCGAGCCTGCGGGTGGTCGTGGCCGAGGAGGTCTTCGAGGCCGACCTCCCACTGCCCAACGTGGCGTCGATGCAGACCAGGCCGGCCCGGCCCGACCGTCGTGAGGTCGACCTCCGCCGGCTGGTCTCGGGCTTCCTGCGCATGGCGCCCGACATCGCCGTGGTCGGCGAGGTGCGCGACCGCGAGGCGTTACCCCGAGAAGGTTACCCACCTCAGCAAGCCGCCTGACCAAGACAATTAGACCTGAACCAAGCGTAAGACCTCGGCGGCGGGCGGCATGGGGCCCGGAACGCCTTGTGTTCCGGCGTTCTTGAGAGGCACGGCCGCCGAGGCTGGGGACGGTTCAGGTGAACGAGAAC
>JAHFUP010000169.1 GCA_023265025.1 Acidimicrobiia bacterium
GGAGCCCGGCGGGTGGATCCCTCGTCCCGACAGCGGACCAGGGAATTACGGCAACGCCGGGCTAGGGAATTACGTCGGCGTCAAACCACTCCAGCTAGGGAATTACTTCGGCGCTGACACTGGGAGCGTGAGGCCACGTAGTGCTCCTCCAGGGGGACCTGTTCGCCGTGGTGGCGGATGGTGTGGAAGTCCAGGTTGAACCCGCCCTCCCCGCTGTAGAGGCCGACCTGGCGGCACCGCCGGCCCAGGCCCTCCAGCAGGGCCAGGTTGGAGGAGCGCCGCACCCGGTAGGAGTAGCTGGTGAGGTGGGTGGCCTTGGGCAGGGCCACCAGGCCGGCGGCCAGGCCCAGGCCGGGGTCGGCCCCCAGGGGGAAGGCGTTGGCCGCCCGGCCCCGCCGTGAGCACTTGAGCAGCAACAACGAGGCCAGGGAGTGGAACGACGACAGCACCTTGGTCCCCGGGTAGCGGGCTGCGGCCACCAGGGCGTCGAGGCCGAGGGTGGCCATGGCCGGCAGCAGCAGGTACAGCCCGGCGTGGTCGCAGTCATAGCGCGCCCCGGCCGGCCAACCGTCGATGGCCCCGGCCCGCACCGGCTCGAGGCGGGGCGGCGGACCTCCAGGTCCCCGCCGTTGCAGGCGTTCGATGCCCTCAGCCTTGAGGATGGCCCACACGCTCTGGGCCGACACCGGGCTGCCCTCGGCGGCCAGCGTCTGGGCGATCTCGGTCACCGAGGCGTCCCGGGCCCGCAGCACCAGGACGCGGTCGCGCACCGTGGTCGTCTTGCGCGGCCCTTTGGGGCCGGGCTTGGAGGAACGGAAGAAGCTGCTGCGCCCGGCCCGCAGCTCCGCCGCCAGCTGGTGCACGGTGGCCGGCGAGTAGCCGAAGCGGGCGCCCACCTCCTCGGCGCTGGCCTCCTCCACGAAGTAGAGCCGCAGCGCCTCGTAGCGGCGCTGGGCCGGCTCCCCCGGCGCCACGAAGTACTCGGCCCCCGCCCGCATACCTCAGGTGGTCTTTCTGAACGACATGCGCTCATCGTAGAGTTGCACGCACCCCAAGAGGTGGACCGTCTCCCGGTCCTTCGCCGTTGCAGCGTTGTAATTACTGGCTTGTAGGCAACACCTGCCGGCCAGGCCTCGGGCGCGAGCACGAAACCACGACCGCATTGGCCCTGGCTTCGTTCAAGAAGTTCACCTACAGGCCGGCCGACACACTCCGGCAAACCCAACAACCGCAACGGTTCTGGTGGGGTCAACGCCAGGAATCGGGCCTCACACCAACCGGCCGAGGATCGAGGTTAACGGCGTCATCGGCCTGCCGCCGAACCTGTTCTACGGCACCGGCATCCCCGCCTGCATCGTCGTGCTCGACAAAGAGAACGCCCACGCCCGCACAGGGGTCTTTATGATCGACGCCTCCAAAGGCTTCATGAAGGACGGAGCGAAGAACCGGCTCCGCAGCCAGGACATCCACAAGATCGTGGACGTCTTCACCAAGCAGACCGAGGTCGAACGCTACTCGCGCATGGTGCTCATGAGCGAGATCGCCGACCCGAGGAACGACTTCAACCTCAACATCCCGAGATACATCGACTCCTCCGAACCCGAGGACATCCAGGACCTCCACGCCCACCTACACGGCGGCATCCCCGAGCGCGACATCGACGCCCTGAGCCCCTACTGGGACGCCTTTCCACCGCTCCGGCCACAGCTGTTGAGGCCCAACCGTCCCGGCTACGTCGACCTTGCGGCCGATGTGAGCGACGTTCAGCAGGCAGTGCTCGACTCGCCCGAGTTCCAGACGTTTGCCGACGAAGCCAGGTCGCTCACCGATGACTGGTGCGCCGTGCACCGTCTGACGTTGCAGGCCATCAACCCTGAAACGCGGCCGAACGACCTCATCGCCACCATTAGCGACGACCTCCTCGCTCGGTTCAGGCGTGTTCCACTTCTCGACGAGTACGACGTGTACGAGCAGCTCATGACCTACTGGCGCACCGTCATGCACGACGACGTGTTCCTCGTGATGCACGATGGCTGGATCAACGCGTCACGACCGCGGCCGGCCATCGAGGACAAGGACGCAAACTCTCGGAGACTCCCGACCTTCAGGTTGGCACGGGGCGCAAAAAGTCCAAGTACAAGATGGACCTCGTTCCGCCCGGCCTCATCGTGGCCCGCTACTTCGCCAGCGACCGAGCCCGCCTAGACGAATTGAACGCCGAGGCTGACGCGGCCACCGACGCCGTCGAGGAGTTCATCGAGGAACACGGCGCTGACGAAGGGCTGCTCTCGGATGCAGTCAACGACAAGGGCGTGCTCAGCCAGGCGGCGGCCAAGGCTGCCCTGAAGGAAGCCAAGGCTGCCAACGACCAGGACACGGTCGAATGCGCCGAGGCGGCGATTGAACTGCTGCAGGCAGAGGCCGCCGCCAAGCAGGCGGCCAAGGAAGCCCAGACAGCACTCGACACTGCGACCCTCAAGAAGTATGACGACCTCACGAAGGTCGACATCCAAACGCTCGTTCTCGACCACAAGTGGGCGGTAACTATCCGCGACCGCGTAGTCGCCGAGGTCACTGCCCTCACGCTCGACCTAGTGACCCGGATCCAGCATCTCGGCGAACGCTACGCGCAGACAGTCGGCGCTCTCGGCGCCGAGCTGGAGACGCTCGAAGCCAAAGTCGCGAACCATTTGGCAGTGATGGGAGTGTTGTGAGCAGGAGTGCCTCCAACTCACCGGTGGACTGGCCAAAGGTCGCGCTCGGCGAGTTGCTGGGCCTGAGCAACGGCATCAACGCCGACAAGTCAGCATACGGGACTGGCCTGCCGTTCGCCAACGTGCTCGAGGTCATTACCAACGAATCGATCACCGAGTCCGACATTCCCGGTCGGATTACCATTAGCCCTAAGGTGCAACGACGATATGAGGTCAAGCGAGGTGACGTCCTATTCAATCGGACATCCGAGACGCAGGAGGAGGTGGGCCTCGCATCGGTCTACGTCGGTAGGGAGCCGGTCGTCTTTGGTGGGTTCGTCTTTCGTGGTAGGCCGCTGACACGCAGGCTGACCATGGCGTACTCAAGGTACGCTTTCCGGAGCCCCTTCGTTCGGAGCCAGGTTGTCGCTCGCGGCCAGGGCGGGATACGTGCGAACATCGGCCAGCGTGACCTGATAGGCTGTAGCGAATTCGGCCAGGGTCGGGCGCTCCGAGGCGCGCCGGCGGCGTAGTTGGCTGGGCGGTTAGCTCATATGAAGCGATTCCCGGAGTCGACCATGAGTCTCAAAGGCTGGTC
>JAHFUP010000121.1 GCA_023265025.1 Acidimicrobiia bacterium
GCCGGCGATCAGTGTGGGCTACGTCGCCCACACAGGCGCGACGTCATGACCAGCGCCTTCCGTCGCGACTACAAGAGAAACTCGGCGATCCTGGACCGGGTGGTCAACGGCGCCCACCACATCGCCATGCCCGGGCGAAGCTACCGACCAAACCGCCGCCCCGGCGCCAAGGCGGGCTCGTGAGCTTCGCCGGCGAGATCGTCGCCGTCCTGGTCGAGCTGGACAGCCTCCGCCGGCGAGACCCCGACGCCCTGGCCCGTCGTGAGGAGATCCTCGCCACCAAGGCCGAGCTCGTCGAACGCATCCGCGCCGACCAGGGCCTGAGTGCGGCGGATCAACCATGACGCCGGCGCCTGTCGCCTGCGCCGCGCCGGACTGCGCCAACCTCGTTCCCCGCCGTCGCGGCCCGGGGCGCCCCGCCGTCTACTGCTCGAAGCTCTGCCGGCCAAGGCCCGGCCGGCGGGGGATCGTCGTCGAGATCGACCACCCTGAGATCAGTCCCGACGGCCGGCCGGTTCAACGTGTGTGGACCGTCCGGCTGCGGCGCGGGCAGCAGGTCGTCGTCATCGCGGATGACCTCGGCTGGCCGTCGGCCAACGCCCTCGCCGGAGCACTCGATGACCTACTCCGCCCACCGTCCCGACAGAGGGGAGGAACGATCGAGTAGAACACTCATCCCAGGAGCCCGGTGGGGAATAACGGCAACGTCGGGCTAGGGAATTACGGCGGCGCTCACATGGGTTGGTCTGGGTTCCTAGCGATGGCCGAGCACGGCGCCAGAGGGGTGAGGGCAAGGGTTTGCCGTAGGCCTGGGAGTAGCGCAGCGCAGCGGAGCCACGGAGCCCTTGCGCTCACCCCGAGCCGTGCCAGCCTTGAGCGTCAAAGAACCCGGGCCCGACACCTCACAGGGGGGGGCCGTGAGCAAACGTCACCTTCGGCTGGACTGCTTGCGGACCCTCGGGCCTTGCGTCATCACCCGGGAGGTGCCCGCGAACGGGCTGGCTGGCGGTCCAACAGGCCCGGGGCCCCAGGAGCGGCTCCTATGCCGTCGGGGCGGATCGGCGCTGGCCGGTGCTCGCCGCTCACGGGGCTGGCTCCCGGGCGCGATGGTCGAAGTGGTGGTGGTCGGACTGGTCTGGTCCTGGGGATTCCCGGCGGGCACCGGAGCCGCTGCGCTCTGGTGGCATGCGGCGAGGGAGATGAGGTTCGCGATGGCCTCGGCTACAACGTCGGCAAGTCTGGGCCTCATGCTCCACTAGGGCCGTCGGCGAGGCCTGCTACTCACAGACCAATCTGAGCGCTGATTCCGGCTCCGGATTTCTGACTGGTGGCGTCGGTGAGGACGTCGGCCCGCGTCTCGCAAGAGGATCCCCTTGCGAGACGTCGGATGGGCGTTTCTGGCTTGCTGGCTTGCCCGTCCGATATCAGCAGATATGTCCGGGCGAGCGGCGGACTCCGACCCGATGCGTACTGCCGGATCCGTCCGTCCGCTGATCGCGTAACGCGTATCACGCAAGGGCGGTCCCGGCCGGCAGGAGTAGCGCCCCGGGGCAGCACCCGCACGGGGCGGATGAATTACAGGTCGACTCCGAGCCCGGGCGGCTCAATGGCGAGGGCCAGGTTCGCTTCGAGGAGGTCGTCGGCCCTACGGAGCCGGTTCGCCCAACAATCGTGGTCTCCGAGATCCGTCGTAGGGTCGTCCGCCGTCGTGCGCTCGGCGAGGGCCACGATGTCGTGGCCTCCGGCGACCCGGCCAGCGAGGATGGTCCAGGCAAGTTTCTCGGTGTACCACTCCGGGCGCCGCCCGAGCGCCGCCTGCACACCGCTGTCCGATTCGTGGTGGGAGGCCGCAGGGTGGGCGTCCCGGTACGACTCGATCTCCCAGGCCAGCCCGCACCAGGCCTGGCGGCCGGGGACCGTCTCGGGCGCAGTGCCGAGGACGTCGGTCAGGTAGGACGGGCGTTGCTCGGCGTGCAGCATGGCCAGCACCCGAGCGGGCCGGGTCCGCTCCAGGGCGCCGTCGATATCCACGACGGCGCCCTCCAGCTCGGTGATGGCGCCGCGGTTTCCGCGCAGCGCCCGCTCCCGGGAGCGCTGGGCCTCGGTCTCGGTTTTCACGAGGCGGCGGGCGTCGCGCTCGCGTTCGACCGCCCCGGAGAAGCCCTGCTCGGCGTGCCAGACCCGGCCCGCAGCTCGCTCGACCGCCGGGCGGTCGCGTCGTCCCCAATGGCGCTGGCGGGCTTGCTCGGCGCCGGCCGTGGCCGCGGCCAGCTCGACCCGGGCCTTGGCCACCCCCGCTGACGCGGCGACGGCCTCCCGCCGGGCCCGCTCGACCGCGTCGGTGCGGTCGGGCGGAAGGCTGCACAGGAGGCGGCCGAGGTCGGCGCCGTAGGTGGCCCGGGCGGCCCGTAGGCGCTCGATGCCGAAGGCCAGGGGATCGTCGGCTCGGACCGCAGCGAGCACCACCGGTGCCCAGTGCTGCGCCAGCTCGCTGTCGATGGCCTTGATCCGCTCCGACCGCCACCCCTCCCGGGCCAGGAAGGCCGCGCGGTCGGACTGGTGGGCGGCGTGGGCGGCGAGGCGCTCGGCGGCCTGGGCGAGCTCGCCGCCTCTGAGGTCCACCGTCTCGCCGGCGCTGGCCAGCCGGTCCTCGGCCCTGGCGTGGGTCGCCCGACCGGAGGACCGGACCCGGCGGAGGGGTCCGAGCGCTCCGAGCGCCTCCCGTGCGGCCTGCATTTCGTGCTCGGCTTCGGCCAACCGGTATTTCTGGCGGGTTTCAGCGTCGACGAGGCCCCGGCGGTGGCGGCTGCGGTCGGCGGGACAGCGGGCCAACACCGCCTCGTGTTCGGCCCGCTCGCCGAGGAGGCGACGGTGGAGCGGCCACGGGTCGTCGGCGGCGGCGAAGGTGACATCGGGCTCCCGCCCCAGGGCGGCCAGCACCAGCTCGGCGCCGTCGCGGTCGTCGGCCAGCTCGCCGCCGTGGTCGAGGGCGGGGACCCCCCGGGTGTTCCAGGTGTGGGTGGGCCGGCGGCTGCGGCTCTGGCCCACGTAACCACTGAGGGCGTCGAGGGAGCCGGTGCCCAGGAGGTGGACGACCTCCCACGTGCCGCCCTGGGCGCCCTCGATGGTCCGGGCCCAGGCGTGGGACAGGTTCGGCGTCCCGTCGTTCCGGTGGCCGGCAACGAAGGAGGCCGGGAGGACCACGGCTTCCTCGCCGAAGCGGACGCGCATGCCCTCGGCATCGACGGCTTCCACCGTGCCCACCGAGCCCGTGTGCAGCCTTGTCCCGGACGCGTACAGCGCCGAGTGCAGCAGCACCCGGTCGGCGGGAGTGTATCTGCGCTCCCCCGGTCCCCAGCCCGGACCACTGATAGCGGTGTCCCCGAGACGGCCGGCGGCAGTGAGGCGGGCACGGATGCGGTCGGCCAGGTCCTCGCAGTCGGCGTGGGAGACGGCGAGGGCGACCACTGCCTCCGCTCCTTGGGTTTCGATGGCGGCGACCACCGCGTCGGCCATGGCGTCGCGGGTGGCGACCGGCTCGTTGCACTCGTGCTCCCAGCCCTGCTCGGTGCGGATGGCCTGGCTCTCCGGGGCCTTGCCTTCACGCAGCCTGGCCAACGCAGTCCGGTCGGCCTCGTCGACCTGGCGGCGGTTCTCGGTCAGTCCGGGGGCGGGGATGAGCCCCTCGTTGCCCCTGCGGGCCAGCTCAGCGGCGATCCCGCCGGCGGCGACCGGGCCGGTCTGGCGGGAGTCGCCCAGGAACCACACGCCGGCACCGGGCGTGACGGCCACGGCGTCGAGCACGGCGGCGGCGTCGCGGGTCGACACCTGGGAGACCTCGTCAACGACCAGGACGACACCGGCCTGTAGCCCGCGATCGCGCAGCTGGCCCCGGAGGCGGGCGATAGTCATGGCCTCCAGCCCGACCTCCCGCAGGCCTTCGACGGCCTTGTTGGTGGTGGCCAGCCCGAGAACTTGGCGCCCGGCGGCGACCTGGGCGGCCGCGGCGGCGTGGACGGCGGTCGTCTTGCCGTGCCCGGCCGGGGAGATCAGCGCCCGCAGCGCCGGCCCCGGTGCGCACAGGGCCCGGACGGCCTCGACCTGGTCGGGGCCGAGGAAGGGCTCGCGCTCCAGGTGCGCCGTGACGACGTCGGGCTCCACGCCGGCGTCGGAGCGGCGGGCGAGCTGGTCGAGGCGGCCGAGCACGTGGTCCTCGAGGGCCCGGTGCTCGACGGTCGACCACTCCCGGCCGTGGCGCCACGGGCTGTCGCTGGGCGCGAGGCGCACGACGTGGGGCGAGTCGAGGAAGGCCTCGGCCAGGCGGCGGACCTCAGCCACGTCCCATCGACCCGCCGACAGGGCGCAGACCTTCTCGTAGACGTGGGCGTCGCCGAAGCGGGCGTCCTTGGCGCACAGGCCGGAATCGGGGTCGACCAGGGTGGCGAAGATGTCCTCGGTGGACAGCTCGACCAAGACGGGGTGGCGTCCGACGACGAGGGCCTCGATCTGCGCCGGGCTGTCCAGGCCGACGGTGCGGGCCTCCTGGGTCCAGGCGTCATGGAGCATGGCCGGGGTGAGTAGGCGGTCCTTGCCTCGGCGGGTGGCGAGCGAGGCCCGGTCGTTGGCCTTCATGCGGGCCGCGGCCGACTCGTACTCCTGGCCCCTTCGCTCCAGCTCGGCTTCGACCTGCAGGGTCCGTTTGGAGAAGGTGCGGAGCTGCTCTCGGCTGTACCCGGCCATCTCCCGGCATCCATGGCGGTCCGGGCCCCACTCGACGCCGAGGTCGCGGGTGAGCCGGCGCTGCAGCTCGGCCTGGAACACGCTGCCCGACGCCTTGGCCCACTCGTGGAGGGGATGGGCGTTGAAGGCGACATGGGAGCCGTCCTCACGCCGCACCACGTTGGGGATCAGGCAGTGGGTGTGGAGCTGGGGGTCGCCTTCGCGGGAGGTGCGGTGCACGAACGTGGCCACCGCGAAGCCCTGGGTATGCACCCGTCGACGGACCCCGCCCTCCTGGCGGCGGGTGTAGGCCGCCTTGTCCTCCAGGAACGCCAGGGCGGCGGTGACCGCGTCGACGTGGGCCTGAGACACGACGGCGGCGACCTCGGGGGTGGCGAAGGCCCACAGCAGCGACACGCTCTTGGGACAGGAGAAGGTGGCGTCGAAGGCGAACACGCGCCGCTCCCGGTTGCCCTCCAGCAGGTTGACGCCGGTCATGGGGTCGAAGCCCTTCACCAGCGAGCGCAACTCGTCGGCCTCGACCATGCCCTGCAGCCCCAGGCCGGCAGCCCAGCGGCCCTGCCACACGCCGGGCGCTTCGCCGGCGCCGAGGTAGTACTCGTCGATCCCCAGTGCGACGGAGGAGATCAGGTACTCGGCGTCGCGCAGCGGCGTAACGTTCAGCACGGGCGTGCCGCCCGCTGACGCCGGGCCACCCACGTGGCAAGTGTCTGTGAGCGTTGGGGGTCGTCGGCGGGACCGGTTCTGATCCGGGGGGTTGCGGAGGCTGGTTGCGGGCTCAGGTCGCTGATGTTGCGGGTCGGCGTCGGCGTTGCGTTCGAGCTTGGCCATGTTGCCGACGACGTTGCGAGCGTTGTTGCGGTGGCGGTCATCGTTGGGGAGGGCGTCGGGAGGTTGGGGCTTCGGCGCTGAACAGGCTGAGCTGAGTAGGTGGCGTCTTGGGGTTCCGGCGGTTCGGCCGGGCAGTACCTGAGGGGGGTTTCCCGTTCGTGGGTCGGCCGTCCCGTGCATCGCGCTCGGGCCTCGGGTCGGCTTCGGGGCTCGGGGTCGTTGCGGTACTGGCGCGTCGTCGACCTGGCTCGTGCAGCGGTCGGCCCGGGTGGCGGTCGTCGAATTTGGTGCCGAACAATCTTTCGAGCTCGTGGAGCGGAACTCGTAGTGCGTTGCCGAGGTCGATAACCGGCAGTCCGGAGCGGCCATCGGTGGCCCGCCACTCCTTCGCCATGGCGTAGGCCTTCGTCCGGCCGACGCGGATAAGGCGCGCCGCCTCCACCACGGTCAGCAGCTCGGGCAGCCGATCACCCTGGATCTTTCGTGAAGTACCCAAAGTGTTCGTTAGGTTACCACCGGCCTAACGGAATCGTGGGGTACCTCAACAACGTGTGAGGTAGCCTCCGGCGATGAGCACCCGCAAGCTGGGCGTCCGCCGGACGATGACCCCCAACCAGATCGTCGCCTACAACGTGGCCCGGGCCCGGGCCCTGCGGGGGTGGACCCAGGAGCAGGCCGCCGACGCCCTGGCCCCGTACCTGGGGGCCCGGCTCTCGGGACCCAGCTTCTCCGGCCTGGAGCGCTCGGCGTGGACGCCGACCCGGGTCAAGCAGTTCTCCGCCGACGACCTCCTGGCCCTGTCACGGGGCTTCGACCTGCCCATCGGATACTTCCTCACGCCCCCGCCGCCGGAGACCGACGCCGGCCTGCACGCGCCCGACGCCGGCGTGAACGGCCTGGATCCGATCGTGCTGCTCGACGCCGTCCTCGGCACGCCGGACAACCTCGGCCACTGGGAGGACCAGCTGCTCGCCTACTCGGCCAGCACCGCGCCGATGCCCAAGAGCAAGCGGGCCAAGCCCAGTGTCGCCCCCTCCGACCTGGCCGGGCGACTAGCGCCCCGGACGGTGATGCGGGCGAGGGCCCTGCTTCGTAGCTCGCTGGGGCCGACGGATGACGCGGCCGACGTTCTGGAGCGCCTCGCCGAGGTGATCCGCATGATGGACGAGACGGCACCCGACGACACGGCGGACGACACGGCATCAGACGGCATGGCAGACGAGACGGCATCGGACGGCACCGGCAGGAAGCGCCGCCCGAGCAGCAGGACCCGGGAATGACGAAGGGGCGGTCAGGCTGGCCGCCGCAGGCTACGTAGGTGGGCTGCATGGAGGGACGGCCCTTGTCCCGAGCGCAGCAGGATCGGCACCGAAACGCGATTAGGAGAAAGGACGGACGAGGATGGATTTCGACCATAACTCTACTCCGGCCCAGGTCAGCATGGGCAGGCTCCGAGGGAGGGAGAACTGACTTGGCGCACATCCGTAGGACCGGCACCCGTTGGCAGGCCCGCTACCGCGACCCGGAGGGTCGCGAGCACTCCAAGAGGTTCGACCGCAAGATCGACGCCGCAGGATGGCTGGCGACGACCGAGGCGGACATGATCCGTGGCACCTACATCGACCCTGCAGCAGGCAGGGTGACCCTCGCCGAGTTCGCCGCGACGTGGACGGCCAGGATGGGCCCGACGTGGCGCGTCTCGACGGCGGCCGGCGTCGCCAACAGCCTGGAGACGCACATTCTGCCCGGGCTGGGCCGCCGAACCGTCGCCTCGATTCGGCGGTCAGACGTCGAGGCGCTGTGCTCGTCGCTGGCCCTCGCCCCGAGCACCGTGAGGACCGTCCACCAGCATCTCGGTCAGGTCCTCGCTGGCGCCGTCGAAGATGGGCTGATCGCCCGGAACCCGGCCACGAAGGCGCGGCTGCCCAAGTTGGAGGCGTCGAAGGTCCAGCCGGTCCCCCTCGACGTCGTCGAGCGGATCCACGACGGGCTTCCGGCCTGGATGGCCGTCGCCGTCCCGATCGGAATCGGCGCTGGGCTGAGGCAGGGTGAAGCCAGCGGCCTGACCGTCGACCACATCGACTTCCTTCGTCGGACGATGCGGATCGATCGCCAGCTCGTCAGCCGATTCGTGCCAACGCCCGTTCTCGGCCCGCCGAAGACGGACAGCTCCAACCGGACCATCCCCCTCGCCGCGTTCCTCGTCGCTGCACTGGCCGACCACCTGCGCCGGTTCCCGTCCGGCCCGGGAGACCTGGTCCTCCGCTCCCCCGCCGGCCTACCCCTCGACTCGGACCGCTTCGGGCATCAGTGGCGTCGGGCGTGCCGCCAGGCCGGTGTGCCCGGCCTCGGCTACCACGCGCTGCGGCATACATTCGCCTCGACACTCCTGTCCAGAGGAGTATCGGTGAAGGCTGTTTCGGGCTGGCTGGGCCACGCAAATCCGATGATCACGCTGTCCACGTACGCCCATCTTATGCCGGCTGATGAGGAGGTGGCCCGGGCCGTCCTCGACGCCGCTCTCGCCCCTCCTGCGGACACCACGCGGACAGAGGGAGGCGCACATACCCTCTGACCTGCTCTTTCGCGCCCGATCAGCTCTTGAACAGGAACTCCGCCTCATCGGGCTCCACGAGCAGACGCAGCTCCTCCTGCAGCAGCTTGTGTCGCGAGAGGGTGGGATCGGCATCGACGATGGCGAAGGCCACTTCGCGGGCCCGGCCGACCCACTCCTTGTCCCGGCGGAGGCTGGCCAGCTTGAGGTCGCTCTGGCCCTTCTGCCGGGTGCCGAGCACGGTGCCTTCGCCGCGGATCTCCAGGTCGATCTCGGCCAGCTCGAACCCGTCGGTGCTGGCCTCGATGGCCTTCAGGCGGGTCTCGGAATCCGGTGTGGTCGCCGCGCCCAGCAGGTAGCACCACGACTGCTCGGCGCCCCGCCCCACCCGGCCACGCAGCTGGTGGAGCTGGGCCATGCCGAAGCGGTCGGCGTCGGTGATGATCATGACGGTGGCGTTGGGCACGTCGACGCCGACCTCGATCACGGTCGTGGCGACGAGCACGTCGAGCTCGCCGGCCCTGAACGACGCCATCACCGCCTCCTTCTCCTTCGACGGCATCTGGCCGTGGAGCAGGGCGAGCCGCAGGTCAGGCCACACCTCGGCGCGCAGCCGGGCGAACTCGGCGGTGGCCGCCTTGGCCTCGACCTTCTCCGACTCCTCGACCAGCGGGCAGACGACGTAGGCCTGGCACCCGGCGGCCACCTCGGAGGCAACCCGCCCGTAGGCCTCCGCCACCTCCAGATCGCCGCGCGCCCAGTGGGTCACGACCGGCGAGCGGCCGGGCGGCATCTCGTCGAGGACGGTGACGTCGAGGTCGCCGTAGACGGTCATCGCCGCCGTCCGGGGGATGGGCGTGGCGGTCATCACCAGCACGTCGGGGTCGTCGCCCTTGCCCCGGAGGGCGGCCCGCTGCTCGACGCCGAAGCGGTGCTGCTCGTCGATCACGATGACGCCGAGGGCCCGGAACGCCACCTTCTCCTCTAGCAGGGCGTGGGTGCCGATCAGCAGGTCGACGGTGCCGTCGGCCAGCCCGGCGAGGATCCGGGTCCGCTCCCCGGCCGGCGTGCGGTTGGTGATGAGCTCGACCCGCAGCGGCCGGTCGCCGGTGAGGGTGGCCTCGTCGGGGACGGTCAGCCCGCCGAGCACGTCGCGTACCGAGAGGCCGTGCTGCTCGGCCAGGACCTCGGTCGGGGCCATGAACGCGCCCTGATAGCCGCCCTGCACCGCCATCAACAGGGCGGTGACGGCGACGAGCGTCTTGCCGGAGCCGACGTCGCCCTGGAGCAGGCGGTGCATCGGGTAGACGCCGGCCAGGTCGCCGGCGATCTCGGCGATGGCCCGCTGCTGGGCACCGGTCAGCGGGAACGGCAGCGCCGCGTGGAACCGCCGGACCAGCTCGCCGTCCACCACGTGGCGGATGCCCTTCGACTCGCGCTCGACGGCCCGTTTGCGCATGACGAGGGCGAGCTGGAGCCGGAGGAGCTCGTCGACGACCAGGCGCCGGCGGGCGGCCTGGGCCGCGGCCATGGACTCCGGGTTGTGGATCGACTGGAACGCCCACGTCCGGTCGACCACGTCGAGACGGTCCCGCCACTCCTCGGGCAGGGGGTCGGCCATCGGACCGGCCCGGGCCAGCGCCTCCTCGATGAAGGCGGCCAGCTCCCATGTCGCCAGCCCCGCCTTCTCCGACTGCTGGTAGATGGGGACGATCTTGCCGGTGCGGTCCCCGACCAGGTCGACCACCGGGTTGGTCATCTGCGGCCGGCCCTTGTAGCGCTCCATCTTCCCGAAGAAGACGGCCTGGGTGCCCACCGACAGCTGCTTGGCCCGCCACGGCTGGTTGAAGAAGACGACGTGGAGGTAGCTCGCCCCGTCGAATACGTCGACGTCGACCATGGGCCGGCGCTGGCGGGTGCGGCGCGACTGCACCCGCTTCACGGTGGCGAGCACCATGGCCTCGTCGTGCTCCTTCATCTCGGCGATCGACGTCTGCCGGGTGCGGTCGAGGTACCGGCGGGGGTAGTGGGTCAGCAGGTCGAGGACCGTCCGGATGCCCATCGCCTCCAGGCCCTCGACCTTCTTCTCCCCCACGCCCTTGAGCTCGGCGACCGGGATGATCGCCAGCTGGCCCAGCTTCCGGCCAGCCACCGCCGCTACTCCGCGCTGAAGAGGTAGGCGGCGAGGGGCTGGCCGCCGTGGTGGACGTCGACGGCGGCGTCGGGACGGTGCTTGGCCAGCCACTCGTGAAGTCGGGTCGTGACCTCCGGGGCCGAGCCGTCGCCCTCGATCACGGTGACGACCTCGTGGCGGTCGGCGACGAGCCGGTCGAGCAGCCCGCACGCCGCGCCGGCCAGGTCCGCGTCCACGACGGCGATCACGCCGTGGTCGAGGCCGAGCCAGTCGCCCTCGTGGACGGCGCCGGCGGGCGTGCCCGCCGCGTCGCGCACCGCCCGGGTCACCTCGCCCCACGCCACCCGCTTGGCCGCCTCCACCATGGCCGCGTGGTTGGCGTCGACGCCGGCATCCGGGTCGTAGTCCAGGAGCGACGCCAGGCCTTCGGCCACGCTCCGGGTGGGGACGACCTGCGCCGGCCGGCTGGCCAGGAGGACGGCCTGCTCGGCCACCGGCACCACGTTCTTGTTGTTCGGCAGCACGATCACGCCCTCGGCCGCCGCCGCCTCGATGGCGTCGAGGATCTGGGCCGTGGACGGGTTCATCGACTGGCCGCCGGCCACCACCTCGCGCACCCCGAGCGAGCGGAGGATGTCGTCGATCCCCTCGCCGGCGCCGACGGCGACGACCGCGGTTGTGACCTTCGACCGGTTGCGACGCTCGTCGGCGACCTGCTGGTGCAGGTCGGTGACCCGGATCTTGCGGGGCCGGCCGCCGGCGTCGAGCGCAGCCTCGATGCACCCGCCGATGTCGTCGGAGTGGATGTGGCAGTTCCACAGCCCGTCGCCGCCGACCACGACGATGGAGTCGCCGATGGCGTCCCAGGACCGCTTGAACCCCTCCACGGCGTCGTCGGGCGCCTCGAGGAAGTACATGACCTCGTAGCGCCCGCCGTCGCCGGCGGCATGATGGCCGGTGCCGGCGTCATCGGCCTCAGGCGTGACCGCCGGCAGGCCGGCGAGGGACCCGTCGTCGCCGGCCTCCGGCAGCGGACGGTCGTCAGCGACGTGCAGGAGCGCGTCGATGAGGAGGACGAAGCCGGCGCCGCCGGCGTCGACCACGCCGGCCTCGGCCAGGACGGCGAGGAGCTCGGGGGTGTGCTCCAGCGACGTGGCCGCGGCCGCCGACGCCGCGTCCAGCATGTCGACCAGGCTCCCGTTCCGGGCGCCGTCGGCCGCCTTCGCCCCATCCCGGGCCACGGTGAGGATCGTCCCCTCGACGGGACGCATGACCGCGGCGTCGGCCAGCCGGCTGGCGCCCAGAAGGGCGTCGGCCACACGATCCGGGCCGACGTCGCCGCCGCCGAGGCCTTCGGCCAGACCCTTGAGGATCTGGGAGAGGATGACCCCCGAGTTGCCGCGGGCTCCCATGAGCGACCCGTGGACGACGGCCTTCTGCACGCCGGCGGTGTCCGTGCCGTCCAGGCCGGCGACGACCGATTCGAGGGTGAGGGCCATGTTCGTGCCGGTATCGCCGTCGGGGACGGGGTAGACGTTGAGCCGGTTCAGGCGGTCCTGGTGGGCCCGCAGCAGGTCGCGGTAGGCCACCATGGTGGCGCGCAACTGCTCGGGGCCAAAGGTCTCCATCCGCTCGAATCGTAGTGGTGTGCCCGGTCGACTACCCTTGATCCCCATGGCCGCGGTCTGTCAGGTTTGTGGAAAGCACCCCAGTTTCGGTATGGCAGTGAGCCACTCCCACCGGCGCACGCGCCGGCGCTGGAACCCGAACATCCAGCGCATCCGGGCGATCGTCGACGGCTCGCCCCGCCGCGTGTCGGTGTGCACATCGTGCATCAAGGCCGGCAAGGTCCAGAAGTCAGTCCACTGAGCATCTGAGAGGCAGGGCCTCCAGCGATGATGCAGGAACCGTGGGTCTCGGCGGTCGTGACCCTGTCCGTGTCGGCCAACGACCTGGCCTCGATCACACCGGCCAAGGGCCACTTCACGTCCGCCGGCTTCGAGGTCCACGCCCCGCTCGGGGCGAGCTTCGGCATCGCCGGCCCGAAGTCGCTGTTCGAGAAGACCTTCGACCGCGTCCTCGTCGTCAACGACCAGGAGCTGATCACCGTGGTCACCACTGACGCCGGCGAGACCGAGCTCCCGCTCGACCCGCTGCCGGACAACATCCGGAAGGTGACCGAGTCGGTGCGGTTCATCGAGCCGCCGCCGCTGGTTTTTCCCCGCTAGCCGCGTTCGTGGGGTTTCCCGTCCGTGGCCGCCGTCGCCGCCGAAGGCGGCCCCTCCGGCAGCGGACACGAGGGAGGGACAGGGCGGAGGCGGCGCGAGCTCCGCTCGCCCGCCGGCGCACGATCACTTCGACCGAATGGAGTGAGCGAAGCGAACCAATGAGGTCGAGGCACTGATGTGGAACGGCTTGTCAAGGTCCCGGCGAGATTTGTTCGGAACAGATCTCCGGGCGCGTCGAAGCAGAGCAGGGCAGTCAAGGCCGGCCGCAGGCCGCCCGG
>JAHFUP010000122.1 GCA_023265025.1 Acidimicrobiia bacterium
ATCCCCGACTCGGTGCTCCAGCTGGTCGAAGCGGGGGCGTAGGTCCCATCCGCCGCCGGCGGCGAGCGGTGCGCTATCGTCACGAACGGATGTTCGTGCTCGGGATCGACCCAGGGGTGTCGCGCTGCGGCTACGGCTGCGTGGAGGGGGGGCCGGGGGCGGGCCCGCGCGTGGTTGCGGTCGGCGTGTTGACCACCCCACCCTCCGATCCACTGCCCGGCCGGCTGGCCGCGCTCGACGTCGACCTGCGGGCGCTGGTGGCCGAGTTCCGGCCGGCGGTGGTGGCGGTCGAGCGGGTCTTCTTCCAGGTCAACGCCCGCACGGCCATGTCCGTCGGCCAGGCCAGCGGGCTGGCGCTGGTCGCCGCCGCCCAGGCCGGGTGCGAGGTCGTGCAGTACACGCCCAACGAGGTCAAGCAGGCCGTCGCCGGCTACGGCTCGGCACCAAAGGAGCAGGTGCAACGTATGGTGCAGACCCTCCTCGGCCTGGCCGAGGTCCCCAGCCCGCCCGATGCGGCCGACGCCCTGGCCCTGGCCCTCTGCCACCTGGCCATGGCGCCGCTCCGGGCCCGTGTGGGAGCCAAGCCTTGATCGGGCGGCTGCGGGGGACGCTCGTCCACCGGTCGGCCAAGGGCGAGGTCATGCTCGACGTCGGCGGGGTCGGCTACCGGATCAGCGTGTCGCCGGCGACATCGGCGGCCCTCGGCAGCATCGGTGACGAGGTGGTCGTGCACACCCACCTGCACGTCCGGGAGGATGCGCTCACCCTGTACGGGTTCGCCACCGCCGACGGCCGGGACTGCTTCGAGTCGCTCCTGGGCGCCCACGGCGTCGGTCCCGGCCTGGCCCTGGCCATCCTCTCCACCCACGGCCCCGACGAGCTGCGCCGGCTGGTGATGGAGGGCGACCTCGACGGCCTGTGCCTGGTCCCCGGCGTGGGCCGCAAGACCGCGGCCCGACTGCTGCTGGAGCTGAAGTCCCGCCTCGAGGTACCCGAGGGCGCCGGCTTCGAGCCCGAGGGCGTCGGCACGAACGGCTCGTCTCGGGCCGATGTCCGTGCCGCCCTCGCCGCCCTGGGCTACCAGCCCGACGAGGTCCGCCGGGCCATGGGCGAGCTGCCGGCCGAAGGCGACTTGCGCACCCTCGTCCGCACCGCCCTTCAGACCCTCGGCGCATCCCGTTGACGCGAAACGAGCTCCTTACGCCGCTGACGGGGCCGGCCGAGACGCCCGACGAGGTCACGCTGCGGCCCCGCCGGCTGGAGGAGTTCGTGGGGCAGACCCAGCTCCGCCAGCACCTCGAGATCCTCCTGGAAGCGGCCCGCCGGCGGGGTGAGCCCGCCGACCACCTCCTGCTCGCGGGACCCCCCGGCCTGGGCAAGACGAGCCTGGCCGGCATCGTGGCCGCGGAGATGGGGGTGACGCTGCGGGTGACGTCGGGGCCGGCGCTGGAGCGGGCCGGCGACCTGGCCTCGGTGCTCACCAACCTGGACGAGGGCGACGTCCTCTTCATCGACGAGATCCACCGCCTCCCCCGGATCGTGGAGGAGGTCCTCTACCCGGCGATGGAGGACTTCCAGCTCGACATCGTGCTGGGCAAGGGCCCGTCGGCCCGCTCGCTCCGGCTCGACCTGCCCCGGTTCACCCTGGTCGGCGCCACCACCCGGACCGGCCTCATCACCGGCCCTCTCAGGGACCGGTTCGGCTTCGTCGCCCGCCTCGACTACTACGACGTGGCCGAGCTGGAGGCCATTGTCGTCCGCGCCGCCCGCATCATGGGCGTTGCCCTCGATCCAGCCGGCGGGCACGAGGTGGCCCGGCGGGCCAGGGGCACGCCCCGCATCGCCAACCGCCTGCTCCGCCGGGTACGCGATTATGCCGAGGTGCGGGCCGACGGGGTGGTCACAGAGGCGGCCGCCCGCGAGGGCCTGGCGCTGTTCGAAGTCGACGAGGCCGGGCTCGACAAGGTGGACCGGGCCATCCTGGTGGCAGTGTGCCGGCGGTTCGGTGGCGGCCCGGTCGGCCTCTCCACCCTGGCCATCTGCGTGGGCGAGGAGCCGGAGACCGTCGAGGACGTGTACGAGCCCTTCCTGCTCCAGCTGGGGCTGCTCCAGCGCACGCCCCGAGGCCGGGTGGCGACGCCGGCGGCGTGGGCCCATCTGCACATCGAGCCGCCCGAGCCGGGCACGGCCGGGCCCGGCCTCTTCGACTGACACATTTCGACTGGGCCAGTCGACCGCAGTGCCCCGCCGGCGGGGAGTAACGTACTCACCGGTCGCTCGGCGGCCCACCTTCTCATGGGACCCCTTCTCGCACTTCTGATCACGTTCGGCCTGATGTGGGTGCTGCTCATCCTGCCCCAGCAGCGCCGCATGCGGCAGCACCAGGCCGTCGTCGCGTCCCTAGAGCCCGGCGACGAGGTGGTCACCGCCGGCGGCGTGTACGGCACCATCACATCGGTCGACCAGGAGACGCTGGCCGTGGAGGTGGCGCCCGGCATCACCCTGCGCATCCTGCGCAGCGCAGTCACCCAGCGGGTGGCCCCGATCGACGACACGGCCGACGACGACAGCATCGACGACGAGGAAGACGAGGACACCGACGACGTGACGACCGAGCCCGCGCCGGAGAAGGAGGAGCTCTGATGCGCCGCTCGCCCGTGTATTCCCTCATCGCGGTCTTCGTGGTGGCCATCGGCGCCCTCGCCGCCACACTGATCTCCGGCAACAGCCCCCAGCTCGGCCTGGACCTGCAGGGTGGCGCCTCCGTGGTCCTCCAGCCCCGGGAGAAGGTGTCGTCGGGCGTCCTCGACCAGGCCATCGAGATCATCCGCAACCGGGTCGACGCTCTCGGCGTGGCCGAGCCCGAGATCACCCGCCAGGGTGACTCGATCATCGTGGCCCTCCCCGGGGTCAAGAACAAGGAGCGGGCGCTCGAGGTCGTCGGCCAGACCGCCCAGCTGCTGTTCCGACCCGTGCTCCAGCAGCTCCCCGCCGAGCCGACGCCCACGTCGTCGACCACCTCCACCACCTCCACCACGGTCGACCCCGCCACTGCGGCGGCGACCACGACGACGTCGTCGACGGTCCCGCCGCTGGACACCAACACGACCACCGCTCCGGAGAACGACGACGAGACCAAGGAGGTCATCCTCCCGGAGAAGGACCGGTCGGGTCGGGTGACCTCGCGGTACCTCCTCGGGCCGGCCGAGGTGAAAGGCACGGCCTTGTCGGGAGCCTCGGCCACCGTGGCGACCGGCACCGGCGCGTGGGAGGTGGCCTTCGAGCTCACCGGTGACGGCACCAAGCAGTGGAACGACATGGCGGCCAAGGTCGGCGCCGGCAACCAGATCGCCATCGACCTCGACGGCGTCGTCCGCTCGGCGCCCCGGCTGGAGGTCACCGAGTTCCAGGGCCGGGGCGTCATCACGGGGAACTTCACCCAGAGCGAGGCCAAGGACCTGGCACTGGTGCTGAAGTACGGCGCCCTGCCGGTGCAGCTCGACCGCCAGACCGTCCAGACTGTGTCCGCCTCGCTCGGCCGGGACTCCCTGCACGCCGGCCTCATCGCCGGCCTGGTCGGCCTTCTCCTGGTGGGCGTCTACATGCTGCTGTACTACCGGGCCCTCGGCCTGGTCGTCTGGGTCGGCCTGGCTCTGACCGGCGCCATCATGTACTCCCTCGTGACCCTGCTCGGCACGACCAGCGGCCTGGCCCTCAGCCTGGCCGGCGCCACCGGCATCATCGTGTCCGTCGGCGTGACGGTGGACTCCTATGTCGTCTACTTCGAACGCCTGAAAGACGAGATCCGCTCGGGCAAGACCATCCGGTCGTCGGTGGACCGGGGCTTCTCCCGGGCCTACCGCACCATCCTCGCCGCCGACGCGGCGTCGATCATCGGTGCCGCCGTCCTCTACGTCCTGAGCGTCGGGTCGGTCCGGGGGTTCGCCTTCTTCCTCGGCCTGACCACGCTGCTCGACATCGTGACCGCCTACCTCTTCACCCGCCCCATGGTCATGCTGCTCGGCCGGAGCCGGCTGTTCACCGAGGCCCGGTGGGTCGGGGTGGCCAGGGGCCTCAACGCCGCCCCGGTGGCGGCGGCCCCCAAGACGAGGGAGCCAGTATGAGCGAGCAGATCGAGGCACCGGCGCCGGCGCCGGCCCGGACGTCCCTGCGCCACCGGCTGTACCACGGCGAGACCACGATCAACTTCGTCGGGCGGAGGAACATCTGGTTCGTCGTCTCCGGTGTCGTGATCCTGGCCGGGCTGATCTCGCTGCTGGCCCAGGGCCTCAATTACGGCATCGACTTCAAGGGCGGCACCTCATGGGAGGTGCCGGCGCCCGGTGTGTCGGTGGCCGAGGCCCGCGACGCCGTCCGCCCCCTCGGCCTGGCGGACGCCACCATCCAGACCGTCGGTGGCGATCGGATCCGGGTCGCCGCCGGCAACGAGCCACCTGAGCAGCAGGCCAAGATCAGTCAGGCGCTCGCCGACCTGGCCAAGGTCGACGCCGGCCAGGTGAGTGTGAACGACGTCGGGCCCTCCTGGGGCAAGGCGGTGACCAAGAAGGCGCGCAACGCGCTGGTCGTGTTCTTCATCCTGATCAGCATCTACATCTCACTCCGTTTCGAGTGGAAGATGGCCGCCGCCGCCCTGGCCGCCGTGGTGCACGACATTCTCGTGACCGTCGGCGTCTACTCGATCACCCGTTTCCAGGTGACGCCGGCCACCGTCGTCGCCTTCCTGACCATCCTGGGGTACTCGCTGTACGACACCATCGTCGTGTTCGACAAGGTGGAGGAGAACACCAAGGGGCTGGCGTCCAGCGGCCGGTTCACCTATTCCGACACCGTGAACCTGTCCATGAACCAGGTGCTGATGCGCTCGCTCAACACCTCGATCGTGGCCATCATGCCGATCGTGTCCATCCTGGTGATCGGCGCCGGCGTCCTGGGCGCCACGACGCTGAACGATTTCGGCGTGGCCCTCCTCGTCGGCCTCCTCACCGGCGCCTATTCGTCGATCTTCGTGGCTTCGCCGATCCTGGCCATGCTCAAGGAGCGGGAGCCGCGCTACGCCGGCGTCCGCCAGCGGTTGACGGCCAAGGGCGGCGCCGGCCTCCTGACGCCGGCCGCGGCCGCCGCCCTCGCCGGCGGTGGCGGGGGAGCGCCGGCGGCACCGCCCCGGCCCCGGGCCGGCACGAAGACGCCGGCCCGAAACCGCCAGACGGCCGAGAACGGCGACGAGGACGACCTCCTCGTACCGTCCCGCCCGGGTCCGTCCGGGCGGGCCCAGCAGCCCCGTCCCAAGGCTCCGCCCCGCCCCGGCGCCCCCCGCCCGAGGAAGAAGGGGAAAAAGCGCTAGGCCCGCCGGCGGCCCACCCCTCGGTGGATCTGGCCAACAGGTAGGCTGGCGCATGGCTGATGCGGACTGGCTGAGGGAGCGCATCCGCGACGTCCCCGATTTCCCCAGTCCCGGCATCCTCTTCCGTGACCTGACGCCCCTCCTGGGCGACGCCGAGGCCTTCCGGTTCGCCGTCAACGCCATCGCCGACGCCTTCGAAGGCCACCGGATCGACAAGGTCGTCGGGATCGAGGCGCGGGGGTTCATCCTGGCCGCGCCGGTGGCCTACCGCCTCGACGCCGGCTTCGTGCCGGTCCGCAAGTCGGGCAAGCTGCCCTGGCGGTCGGAGTCGGAGGAGTACGCGCTGGAGTACGGCGCCGACCGGCTGGAGCTGCATGCCGACGCCGTCGCCGCCGGCGAGAAGGTGCTCATCGTCGACGACGTGATCGCCACCGGTGGCACCGCCCGGGCCACCGCCCGGCTGGTCGAGCGGCTGGGAGCGAAGGTCGTGGGGCTCGGATTCCTGGTCGAACTGACGTTTCTCGCCGGACGCGAGAAACTGGACGGGTACGACGTCATGTCACTCGTGGCGTACCCCTAGGGAAAGGAGGGACGTGCCGACTGCCGATCGTGTGTTGCCCTGGCGGCGGTCGTCCCAGGCCGTTCCCAAGGACGTGCGGGGGCTGGTCGACATCTACCGCGCCAAGCACCCGAAGGCCGACACCACCCTGCTGACCAGGGCCTACACGGTGGCCGCCGAGGCCCACGAGGGTCAGGTCCGGCGCTCGGGCGACCCCTACATCGTCCACCCCGTGGCCGTGGCCACCATCCTGGCCGAGCTCGGCCTCGACGAGCTGACCCTCGCCGCCGCCCTGCTGCACGACGCGGTGGAGGACACCGGGCTCTCCCTCGACGATGTCACCCGCGACTTCGGCCCCGAGGTGGCGGCCATGGTCGACGGCGTCACCAAGCTCGACCGGATCCGGTTCGACTCCCGGGAGGCCCAGCAGGCCGCCACCATGCGCAAGATGCTGGTGGCGATGGCCAAGGACATCAGAGTCCTGCTCATCAAGCTGGCCGACCGGCTCCACAACATGCGCACCATCGCCGCCCTGCCCAGGGAGAAACAGGAGCGCATCGCCCAGGAGACCATCGACGTCTACGCCCCGCTGGCCCACCGCCTCTGCATCGGGGGCATCAAGTGGCAGCTCGAGGACCTGGCCTTCGCCACCCTGCACCCCAAGCGCTACGCCGAGATCGAGCAGATGGTGTCCAGCCGGGCGCCCGAGCGTGACATCTACCTGACGCAGGTGGTCGACATGGTGCGCGCCCGGCTGGCCGAGGTCAAGGTCGACGGTGAGGTGATCGGCCGGCCGAAGCACTACTGGAGCATCTACGAGAAGATGGTGGTGAAGCAGCGGGAGTTCGACGAGATCTACGACCTCGTCGGCCTGCGGGTCCTCGTGAGCAGCGTGAAGGACTGCTATGCCGCTTTGGGCACCATCCACTCCACGTGGAAGCCGGTGCAGGGGCGGTTCAAGGACTACATCGCCATGCCGAAGTTCAACCTGTACCAGTCGCTGCACACGACGGTGGTCGGCCCGCAGGGCAAGCCGATCGAGGTCCAGATCCGCACCGTGGAAATGCACCAGCGGGCGGAGTTCGGTGTCGCCGCCCACTGGAACTACAAGGAGGCCGGCGCCGTCCCAGACGTGGGCTGGTTGCACCGCATCGTCGACTGGCAGTCCGAGACCGAAGACCCCGCCGAGTTCATGGAGTCGCTGAAGCTCGACCTTGACCAGGACGAGGTCTTCGTCTTCACCCCCAAGGGCGACGTGATCACCATGGCGCTCGGTGCCACGCCCATCGACTTCGCCTACGCCATCCACACCGACGTCGGCCACCGCTGTATTGGCGCCCGGGTCAACGGCCGGCTGGTGCCGCTGGACTCGGAGCTGAAATCGGGGGACCGGGTCGAGATCTTCACCTCGAAGGTCGAGGGAGCCGGGCCATCGCGGGACTGGCTGAAGATCGCTGTCACTCCTCGCGCCCGCAACAAGATCCGCCACTGGTTCAGCAAGAGCCGGCGTGAAGAGGCGGTCGAGACCGGGCGCGAGGAGCTGGTGAAGTACATGCGGCGGGAGGGGCTTCCCGTCCAGAAGCTGACCAACTCCGCGGTGCTGGCCAAGGTGGCCGTCGACCTGAACTACGCCGACCTGGAAGCCCTTCACCAGGCCATCGGCGAGAACCACGTCTCGGCCCAGTCCGTCGCCCAGCGGCTGGCCCGCGAGCTCCGGGGTGGCGACAGCGAGGAGCAGCTGCCGACCACCGTCCGCCGGCCGGCCCGCTCGCGGGTGCAGGGTACGGGCGGTATCCACGTCGAGGGCCTCGACGACGTGATGGTCCGCCTCGCGCTGTGTTGCACGCCCGTGCCCGGCGACGAGATCATCGGGTTCGTCACGACCGGGCGGGGCGTCTCGGTGCACCGGACCGACTGCGCCAACGCGATGACGCTGACCTCCAGCATGGGCGAGCGCCAGATCGAGGTGGAGTGGGACGGCGCCCGGGCCGGCGTGTTCGTGGCCTCCATCGAGGTCCAGGCCCTCGACCGGGCCCGCCTCCTGGGCGACGTCTCCACCGCGCTGGCCGACCACCACGTCAACATCGTGGCGTCGTCGACCCAGACCGGCACCGACCGGGTGGCCCGGCTGCGGTTCGACTTCGAGCTGGCCGATCCGTCGCATCTCGACGCCCTGTTGCGGTCGGTCAAGCGGGTCGACGCAGTGTTCGACGCCTACCGGGTCCTGCCCGGCGCCCGGCGTTAAGGTTCCGCTCCGGTCGCAGTCGACTCTGACGAGCGCGACTTCGCTACACGGCTGTAGCCGGCGGGGGCACGGCGCGCACGTCGAGCGCAGCGATCTCGTGGAAGTCGTCGGGGTTGCAGGTGAAGAGCGGAAGGTCGTTGGCGATCGCGGTGGCGGCGATCATGGCGTCGAACGCGCGGGCTTGGGTCTTGCGCCCGGCTCGGCGAAGCGAGGCCGCCACCTGGCCGAAGGCACGCGCGGCATCGGCATCGAAGGGAAGGGGATCGAAGTCCGCCTCCGCTTGCTGGAGCTGCGCTTGGCGCGCGGCCCGCGTCTTGTCGCTGGTCGCCACCAGGGGCCCCACCGACAGTTCCGCAAGCGTGACCGCCGTGATGAGGGGCTCGATCGGCAGCGTCGCAGGGTCGGAAACTTGGCCGAGTGCGGTCACGACACTCGTATCGAGCACGCCCCTCGGCGGCCGATGGGCTGCGGTCACAGGGTGCTGTCGAGCACCGAGTCGATGTCGGCGCGCAGCGCGATCGGGTCGACAACAGGGAGCAGCGACCATCGCTTGATGAGGACCTCGGCCGGCGTGGCAGGCCGGCGCGGTCGAAGCTCGGCCACTGCCTTGCCCGACCGGGTGATGATGATGCGCTCTCCCGCCGCCACCCGGTCGACGACATCCCCGCCGTGGTTGCGCAGGTCTCGTATCGAGACGTTCGTCATTCCCAATGTGTATCACGTGTGAGACGTCTGAGAAACCGGGAAGGACGCCGGACCCACCCGGTAGCGTGCTTGGGTGACCGAGTTCCGTGCCCCGGTGGGCACCCGTGACGTGCTGCCGCCGGAGTCGGCGCGCTGGGAACGGCTGGTCGCCGTGTTCGCGGGCACGGTGGAGCGAGCCGGGTACGGGTTGGTCCTGAGCCCGATGTTCGAGGACGTCGGCGTCTTCGAGCGAGTCGGGGAGGGCACAGACGTCGTCCGCAAGGAGATGTACGACTTCGAGGACAAGGGCGGCCGGCGGGTCGCACTGCGGCCCGAGGGCACGGCGTCGGTGGTGCGGGCGTACGTGCAGCACCGGCCGACCCCGCCGTTCAAGGCCTGGTACGTCGCCCCGAACTTCCGCTACGAGCGCCCCCAGGCCGGGCGGTTCCGCCAGCACCACCAGCTGGGAGTGGAGGTGTTGGGCACCGACGACGCCGACCTCGACGTCGAGGTGGTGGCGCTGGCGTGGTCTGTGGGCGCGGCGCTGGGCCTCGCGCAGGTGACGTTGCTGCTGAACTCGCTGGGCGACGACGCCTGCCGGCCGGCGTACTTGGAGCTCCTGAAGTCGTTCCTGGCGTCGGCCGCCCTGTGCGACGAGCACGCCGGCGGCTACGAGCAGAACCCGTTGCGGGTGCTGGACTGCAAGCGCGACGCCTGTCGTTCGGCGACCGAGACCGCGCCCCGGCTGGTCGACAACCTGTGCGAGGCGTGCGCGGCCCACTTCGCCCGGGTGCGCAGCGGGTTGGACACGCTCGGCGTGCCGTACACGCTCCAGCCCCGGCTGGTGCGGGGGCTCGACTACTACACGCGGACCACGTTCGAGCTGGCCGCCGGCGCCCTCGACTCGGCCCAGAACGCGGTCGGCGGTGGCGGGCGGTACGACAAGCTGGCCGAGGCGCTCGGCGGACCGGCCACGCCCGGGATCGGGTTCGGGATGGGCATCGAGCGGCTGCTGCTGGCCTGCGACGCCGAGGGCGTCTTCCCCGGCCCGCCCTCCGCGGTCGACGTCTGGGTGGTCGACACGGCGGGCGGTGGTGCCGCGCTGGCGCTGACCCATGAGCTACGCGCCGCCGGCATCTCGGCCGACCGATCCTTCGACGGGCGGTCCATGAAGTCCCAGTTCAAGTCGGCCGACCGATCCGGCGCCCGCGTGGCGCTGGTCGTGGGCAACGACGAACTGGCGGCGGGCACAATGACCTTGCGGGACCTCCGTGGAGGAGACCAGGAGACCGTCGCGCGGGCCGACGTCGTCGAACACGTCAGGAAGCTTTTGTCATGATGCGAACCCACATGTGCGGCGAGCTCCGGCCCACCCACGCCGGCCAGACGGTCAGCGTGTGCGGGTGGGTGGCCAGCCGGCGTGAACACGGGCAGAACCTGGCCTTCGTCGACGTCCGCGACCACACCGGCATCATCCAGTGCGTGGTCGACGGCGCCCACCAGCTGCGGTCGGAGTTCGTGGTCCGGGTCACCGGCACGGTGCGGGCCCGGCCCGACGGCACCATCAACCCGAACCTCCCGACCGGCGACGTCGAGGTGGGGGACTGCACCGTCGAGATCCTCTCCTCCGCCGAGCCGCCCCCGTTCCCGATCGCCGACCGGGTCGACGCGGATGAGAACCTGCGCCTCCGCCACCGCTACGTCGACCTGCGCCGGCCGGTGATGCAGCGCAACCTGCGCCTGCGGGCGACGGTCAGCAGCGCCATCCGCCGGTCGATGGAGGCGCAGGGCTTCGTCGAGGTGGAGACACCGACGCTGATCGCCTCCACGCCCGAGGGGGCGCGGGACTTCGTCGTGCCCTCCCGCCTCCAGCCGGGCTCCTTCTACGCCCTGCCCCAGAGCCCCCAGCTCTTCAAGCAGCTGCTGATGGTGGGTGGCGTCGACAAGTACTTCCAGCTGGCCCGGTGCCTCCGCGACGAGGACCTTCGTGCCGACCGCCAGTTCGAGTTCACCCAGCTTGACGCCGAGATGTCCTTCGCCGACCAGGACGACGTCATCGGCGTCATCTCGGGGACGGTCGTGGCCGCCATCCGGGCCGCCGGCGGCGAGGTCGACGACGCCATCCCGCGCATGTCGTGGCGGGAGGCCCAGGACCGGTTCGGCTCCGACAAGCCCGACGTCCGCTTCGGCATGGAGCTCGTCGAGCTCACCGAGGTCGTCGCCGGCACGGGTTTCCGGGCCCTGCAGGCGTCGGCCGTGAAAGGCATCCGCGTGCCCGGCGAGGCGACGATGGGGCGCGCCCGGATCGACCGCCTCACCGACCAGGCCAAGGCGGCCGGCGCCGGCGGGCTGGTCTGGCTCAAGCTGGAGGGGGAGACGCTGGAGTCGCCGGTCCTCAAGTTCCTGTCGTCGGAGGAGAAGGCGGGCATCCCCAAGGCGCTGGGCGCCGAGCCGGGCGACCTGCTGCTGGTCGTCGCCGGCGGGCGGCTGACCGTCGACCGGGTCCTGGGCCAGCTGCGGCTGGAGCTGGGGCGCCCGCCGGTGAACGAGGGCGGGCTCAACCTGCTGTGGGTCACCGAGTTCCCGCTGTTCGAGGGCCTCGACGCCGACGGGCGCCCCATCCCGGCCCACCACCCGTTCACCATGCCCCACCCCACCGACATCGACCGCCTCGACTCCGACCCCTTGTCCGTGCGCTCCCAGGCCTACGACCTGGTCCTCAACGGGTGGGAGCTGGGCTCGGGCTCGGTCCGTATCCACCGCCCCGACATCCAGCAACGGATCTTCTCCTTCCTCGGGATCGAGCCGGCGGAGGCCCAGTCCCGGTTCGGGTTCCTCCTCGACGCCTTCCGCCACGGCGCCCCGCCGCACGCCGGCTTCGCCTTCGGCATCGACCGCCTGGTCGCCCTCCTGGCCGGCGAGGAGAACATCCGCGAGATCATCGCCTTCCCCAAGACCCAGTCCGGCGTCGACCCCCTCACCGGCGCCCCCGGCCCCATCGACCCCCGCCAGCTCGCCGAGCTGGGCCTGAAGGTCCTCCCCAGGCCGACATAACTCCGGTTCGGTGTGTTTCTGGTCGTGAAATCGTCGATTTCGGCTCGAATCACGACCAGAAACACACCGGAGCGTCAGGCCGGCGGGCGCGGCCCGGAGGCGTAGGGTCGGGAGCAATGGCCGAGGACCTGTTCGGGGCCGCGTTGCAGGAGCGGCTGAAGCGGCAGGCGCCACTGGCGGCACGGATGCGGCCGGCGTCGCTCGACGAGGTGGTCGGCCAGGAGCACCTGCTGGGGCCGGCGGGACCGCTGCGCCGGCTGATCGAGGCCGACCGGATGTCGTCGGTGATCCTGTGGGGGCCGCCGGGGACGGGCAAGACGACGCTGGCCAAGCTCACCGCCGGCGCCACCAGCCGGTCGTTCGAGACGCTGTCGGCGGTGACCGCCGGCGTGAAGGACGTGCGGGAGGTGGTGGAGCGGGCCCGCCGGCGCCTGGCCGAGCGGGGCGAGGGCACGATCCTGTTCCTCGACTTCACCACTCACCGATTACGCGTACGGCACGTCCGCCGACCTGGGATCGAAGGACTGTGGGATACACCATTTCGCGCGCTGCGTACGCCACACTTGCTTCGTGACCACGGCGCTGGCG
>JAHFUP010000123.1 GCA_023265025.1 Acidimicrobiia bacterium
GCAAGTAGCGGCCTTCGAGCGCCTCCTGCCACAGTATGCGGAGCTACAGGCATCGAGCTCCCAGTCGGTCAAGACTTGGATCGAAGCGGGCGCGCCGGACCGTCGGGTGCACAGGCTGCCCAAGTTGCTCGATGCACTGCTGGCCGGTGAGACGGCGGCAGGGTCGCTGCCCATTGAGACCGAGGAGCGGCGGGCCGTCGATACCGTGTGTGCAGACTTCGGGCGAGTGTGTGAGGAGCTCGCCGCTACCCCCTTCGCCGCGGCACTCGACCACGGCGATCTGCATGGTGGAAACGTGCTGGTCGACGGAAGCGACCAGCGGTTGGTCGATTGGGGGGACTCGTGCGTCGGCCACCCGTTCTCGTCGCTCTTCGTCACCGACGAACTGGCCGTAAGCCGGTTCGACCCCGTCGATCGTGCGGCTGCCGCGCTGCGCCTGCGCGATGCCTACCTAGACGCGTGGACAGACAAGGCGTCCCTGAGCACGCTACGGGACACGTTCACGCTCGCCGTCTGGGCAGGGTACGTATCCCGAGCGCTTGAGTTCGCCCAGATGTTGGACGGAGCGACGACCGCGCTCATCGAGGAGTGGCAGCGCCATATCGTTGTCGTCCTTCGTCACTGGCAGAAAGCTCATGGGCGACTCAATGATGGCGAGAAGTTCCTTTCCGCAATCCGCCCGTGACCGTCAGGTCCGCCCCCTAAGCACGGAGCCCGCGTGCCGGACCGGGTGCCCCTGATCGCCGGCCGTGGGTCACAGCCATCCGAGTGCCGGCCCTGCCTTTCCTCTTCGCGCTCTTGGAGCACGGGTCGCCCATAACGACTTCGGTGCCACCGGTGACAGCCCATCCGACAATGCTGGTTACAGCGCGACGGCCGAAAGGGGGCTCCCATCCGGTATCGCTCACGCCCGAGCGATCTCGGGCGCTGACGCCGGTCGGCTCGGCTAGCCGTCGGGTCGCGCCGGGCGCCTAGAAGGGCCCGTACCGGTGAGGTGGGCCAGCGGTGTACGGGGTTCCGGTCGCGTAGCCTCAGGTTGGTGAGTCGTCCGAAGGTCACCTACGACATCATGAGCGTCGACACTGGCGAGGTCCTCAGCCAACACCGGACTTGCCGAGCGGCGATCGATATGTGGCACGTTGGTCACACCGGCGTTCAAGTGCAGATCTGGCGACGACCGCGCCGAGTCGACGGGTGTTGAGCGACACGCTGGTTGAGCACGGGCGCAGGGTGCTCGTCGTAGAGGGGACTTGGCACGAGGCGGTACGGCCCGACGGCGCAGACGAGAGGGAGTGACGCGTCGTCCGCCGAGCGGCGGTCCTTCAGGGTGACGCTCAACCGGCGATCAGGGGCAGGGCCGCACGCCAACACAGCCGCGATTATGGGATGGCCTTCGGCCTGGCTGGCCAGCGACCAACACATACTTCAGCGGCATGTCTGAAGGAGTGGGTTTTCGCCTGAAGGAGTGGGTTTTCGCCTGAAGGAGTGGGTACGTTGATCGACGCCGGGTTCAGCGCACGGTCTCCAGCCGGTTACCGGTCGACACCGCCCGGAATACCAGGCCCTCGGTGATGGCCGCGGCGCCCATGCCTGAAGGGGGCCGTGACCGGGCAGTGGCCGGCCATGCGAGCCCGGGGCAGGACCGCCAGCTCAGCCCGCTCGCCCGTGTGCTTGATCTTGGACCGGGGGATGGCCAGCACGAGGCCGTTGGCGTGCTCGGCGACCTGGTCGACGGTGAGCGCGGCCAGCTCGGAGCGGCGGAGGGCGGCCACGAAGCCGGCCAGGAGCAGGGCCCGGTCCCGCAGGCCGGCCAGGTCGTCCTCGGGCTCGCGCGTGGCAGACTTCCAGATCCTGGTCCTCGGGCACCGGCGATGACGTCCCGCAGCAGGGGGGCATGAGAGGGGAGGCCTGGTCGGGTGGCGCACCGTGAGTGCGGCGGATCCCCGCCCACACGGCAATCACCCGGGCGGCCGCCGTCGGGTCGGGCAGGTTGCGCATGCGGTGGGCGAAGCGGATCCCCGACAGCCGCCGGCGCATCGTGCCCACCTTGGCGCCGTGGCCGGCGAGGAAGCTGATGTAGCGGCTGATGCCCTCGGCGCTGGCCGGCATCTCAGATCTGATCGCGCGGCCGGGATACCCCGGGGCGACGCGGACGAGGCCGTCGTATACGAATGGCACGTCCGCACCCAGTCGAGCTCTCGACCTCAAGTGCGTGGAAGGCCAATCTGGTCGTCCGGGTCAGCCGAGAACGTTGACCACGGCGACGACCGCGCCAATTCGCGCCTGTCCTTGTCTCGGACCGCCCCGCCCCGTAGGCTCCGCGCCAGGAGTTACCGCCCACCCAACCGACTCGTCACGAGGGAGGCCATGGTGGAAAGCGTTGGCGCAGTCATGACGCCGAACCCGATCGTCCTCCCCGGGAGCACCACGACCCTCCGAGCGGCGAGGGCCATGCGTGACGCGCACCACGACGCCGTGATCGTCGTCGAGGCGCACGGGCTGGGGATCGCGACGGCGGAGGACATCGCCCTCGGGGCCGTCGCCGAGGGAGGAGATCTCGGCCATGTCGAGATCTCGACGGTCTGTGTGCACAGCGTCGTGGCCCTCGTCCCGAGCCAGACCATCGGCGAGGCGATCCAGGTCATGCGGGAACGGGCCTTCCGTCGCCTTCCGGTGGTCGACGATGGCACGCCGGTCGGGATCGTTTCGTTGGGCGGACTGGCCTTCGAGCGTGATCTGGTCGGCGACCTCGGGAGCGACAGCTTCTTCTTCGAGGGCCCGAGCGGGCACTTCGACTTTCGTGCCTCAAGCTTGATCGCATTCGTGCAGGTGGCGGCCAAGGTCAGCGACGAGACCTGGGTTCGGCACCTCCGCCAGGGCAACTACTCACGCTGGTTCGGCGAGATCCTCAACGATGCGGTGCTCGCCGAGGAAGCGGCCGCATTCGAGTCCAGAGATGACCTGTCCGCCGCGGAGAGTCGGGCCGGCGTGCGGACCGCAATCAAGCGGCTCTACGCCACGACGTAAGGGTCGTCCTCGCATCTCAGCGAGGTGTCAGCACGCAGAACTCGTTGCCCTCGGGGTCGGCCAGCACGACCCAGGACACATCCCCCTGTCCGATGTCGACCCGCCGGGCTCCGAGGGCGATCAGACGTTCGACTTCCGCCGCTTGGTCGCCGCCGGCCGGCGGTGCGAAGTCGAGGTGAAGTCGGTTCTTCCCCGTCTTGACCGCGCCGGTCGGTGGACCGAAGGTCACGAACGGCCCTCGTCCGTCCGGCGCCCTGATCGCGGTGTCGCCGTCCTGGTCGTACACGATCGGCCAGCCGGCGGCCTCAGCCCAGAACCGGCCGACGACCGGGTCGGCCGGCTCGAACACGACGGAGCCGAGCAGCTCGGTGGTGGCCAGGAAGTCGCCGCGGAGGACCACGCAGAACTCGTTGCCCTCCGGGTCGGCGAGCACGACGTGGTTCTCGTCGCTCGACTGGCCAATGTCGACGTGCTGCGCACCCGATGCGACGAGCAGATCGACCATCTCCGCCTGGTGCTCGGGTGATTCGCTGACGAGATCGAGGTGGAGCCGGCTCTTCCCGGCCTTCGGTTCCGTAACGGGAAGGAACACGAAGCCGAAGGGCGTCCCGTCCGTCGGGACCAGGCCGACCTCGTCGTCGGTCTCGTCATCGATCTCCCAGCGCAACGCAGCGGCCCAGAAACGCGCCACGCGCCGCGGATCGTTGGCGTCGAAGCAAAGACTCACGAGTCGAGTGCTCATCTCATGCCTTCGTCCTCGCCGCCGGGGGCCGACGCCGGCTCGAAGCGGCTCCGCACCGCCAGCCACGCGGCCAGAGGCAGGGCCAGGAGGTGGAAGGCGAACCGGTCGTACTCGATGCGGTACTCGGTCTCGCGAGCGACGAGCACATAGTTGGTGACCGCCACCGTGAAGATCAGGTACCCGATCCACAGCAGCGCCCGCGCCTCCCGCGGGAACCGGGCGCTGCTCGCCGACGCGAACGACGAGTCGGCCAGGACCACGTAGAGGACGCCGATCACGATGAGCAGCACGGCGGGCGGGGTGAAGGCGGCCAGGACCCGCGACACCAGCCGGGTGGCGACGTAGCCGTTGCCGGCCACAAAGGAGGCGAAGAGGAGGAGCGCCCCCGTCCGCACCGCGGCCGCGGTGTCGAGCCGGCGCCAGCGCACCACCACGTAGACGAGGGCGATCAGGGTCAGCGCGAGGTCGACGAGGCCGATATCGAAGCCGACGTCGCGCTCCGACACCTGCTGGAGGAGGACGTTCGGCAACACCCACGCGCCAGCCAGTACGAGGGCCCCACCGGTTGCCCGATCGCGCACGGCTCGGTAAGGGGCCGGCGTCCGGCGGCTGGCGATCGCGACGCCGGCCAGCAGCACGACGGCGGAGGCGCCGATCAGCCCGTACCTGACGAGAAACGTCGAGGGGAAGTTGTCGATCACCCAGCCGGCGGCGTCCCGGGCCCCGCGGCCGGCGAGGAACAGGGCCACGTTGGTGACGACGCCGACGATCACGACCGTGCTGGAGAGCAGCAGCGACCCGCCGTACACCAGGCTCTCGGTCGGGATCCCTGTCGCTCCGCGGCGCCGGACCTCTCGGAACAGCCAGGCTGCTGCCCCGAGGAGGAGCACGTAGGCGGCGGCCTGGACCGCCTGCGCCCGGCGGTCGGTGAGATAGGTCGCCCAGTAGCCGACCCGCCCGAGGAGGGCGTAGCGCAGCTTGATGGCGATCAGCAGGAGCAGGATCACCTTGGCCACGCGCGCCGGTACGTCCCAGAAGGGCGTGGCCACGGCTTCGGCCACGTGGTGGTTGAGCTGCACGAGCCCGGCCACGGCCAGGATGAACAGGGGCACCAGGAAGCCCTGCAATCCGTTGATCGTCCCGTCGAGGGCCCGGGGGAGCGTCGCCAGGTGGCCCCGGGAGTCTTCGAGGACGTAGACGACCAAATGCGCGCCGTAGAACGTCAGCACGGTAAGAGCCAGGACGACGCCGCCGGCGACCCGCGCCGGGACCCACCGGCCGGTGCGCCGCAGCACGCTCAGGGCGAGGGCGAGGACGGGCGCGGCGAAGTAACAGGCGACGATCATGTCGGGCAGGACGCGCAACAGGCGGGAGTCCTGGCCGAGGACAAGCGTGTCGCTGATCCCCGTGTTGGCCAGCAGGAACGCCAGGGCCAGGAACACAGCCATGGTGGGGCGGGTCAGCGTCGCCCCGGTAAGGATGAGGACCCAGGCGATGGCGACCGCGACCATCGTGAAGGGGATCACCCCCTGCGAGGCCAGGTTGGGCGCCTGCTCGAAGTCGCGGACGAGGGTGAGGGGGCCGCGGCGCCAGAGGTCGTTGAGGACGAGCGACACGAGCAAACCCCCGAGCACCACCACGCCCGTGATCGACATCTGGCGGACCGCCGGCGGCAGGCCGTCGAGGCGAAGACGGCCCTGGCGCACGGGATCGGCGATCATCACGTCCCACATGGCGCGGGCCGTCTCGGCCACACGACGTCGTCCGACCGTCGCGCTCATGTGAGCCGCAGGATCATCACGCCCGACCCGATGGAGACGACGACGGCGCCGGCGGTCGCGCCGAACGTCCCCCGCGTGAACGCGAACCCGGTCGGTTCGAGGGCGCCCAGCCACCGGCCGGTCCGCAGGTCGTGCACGCTGAGACGGGCGTCGCGGCTCTTGAGGTCCTCGTCCCGCCCGGCCTCGGACAATACGACCCGCTCCCCGACGATGACCGGCGACCCGCCCGGGCCCGTCTGCATGGCGTAGGACCACCGGGGACTGCCGGTGGCCGCGTCCAGCCCGACGGTGGAGCCGTTGGCGTCCACCGCCACCACCGTGTCGCCCCGAGCCGCAGGACCGATCAACGGCGACGGCGCGAAGGGCCGGCGCCAGTGCACCGCCCCGCTGGCCAGGTCGACGGCTAGCAGGGAGGAATCCGTCGCCGTCACCGCGGCGGCGATCACCACCTCCTCCGCCGCCGCGATCGGCCCGAACACGGTGATGCCCGGCAGCGTCCAGCGGGGCAGGCCGGTCCGGCCGTCGAGGCGGACGAGGCCACCCACCGCGTAGAGCACGTCGCCGTCGGGCAGGACCACGGGAGAGCCGACGCCGACGGCGTTCTGGGCCGGATAGATCCAGCGCCGGCGCCCCGTGGCGAGGTCGACCGAGACGAGGCCGACGCCGGTCACGGGCACGATCGCCCCGTCGCCGGCAACCACCGGCTCGCTGCCCCGGACGGGCGCGCCAGCGGGCAGTGTCCAGCGGGGGTCGCCGCCCGACAGGGGAAGGGCGACGACCTCCTCGCCCCGGTGGACGAGCACGGCATCGCCCGCAGGGACGGCATAGGGCACGTCGGCGTCGCTCGTCACAAGTGTTCGCGCCGATCCCGACGGGCCGACGACCTGGACACGATGGTCGGCGCCGGGCAGGAGCAGGTCGGCGCCAGCCAGGCGGGGCATGCCCGAGAGCAGGCCGGGCACCCGCCGGAGCTCACCGGTCAGGCGCACGCCTCCCCGGTCGCTCGGGCCGAAGGCCAGCAGATCGGTCCGAGGCCACGGGAGGTCGTGGTCGAGGGAGACGACGACCTCCCCGCCGACCCACACCGGCGGCTGCTCGATGCGCACGGGCGACGCCGCGGTCGGCGAGGTCAGTGGGATCGACTCGGCCAGGGAGCCGTCGGCCAGAGACCGGCGCTGGAGCCGGCCGTCCTTGACGGCCACCAGGAGGTCGTCGCCGACCGCGAGGGGGGCGACGTCGGTCTCGGCCTCGAGGCGGACCTGCCACCTCGACGAGCCGTCGTCGCGGTCGAGGGCCCGGATCCGGTCGCCGTTGGGAACGAGCACGACGAGGTCGCCGGCCACCACCAGGGGCACCTCGACGTCGAGCTCGATGTAGCGGCTCCAGTCCAACTCCCCGGACACGGTGTCGAAGGCAGAGACGATGCCCGCCCGGTCCACGACCACGATGCGGTCGCCGGCGACAGCCGGACCGGCGGCCCACCGCCGCTCGAGGGTGGTCGACCACTGGACCCATCCGTCGGACAGCCGCAGCGCAGCCACGGCCCCGGCCTTGTCGGCGATGACGACCAGGCCTCCGGCCAGCGCCGGCGGCGAGGCGGGGATGTCGCCGGTCGGGACCTGCCAGCGCTCGGTCCCGTCGGAGAGCCGCAGGCCCCGCACGCGGCGGTCCTGGCCGGCGACGACGACGGTGTCGCCGGCGACCAGGGGTGCGACGGCGGGGACGTCGGGCAGGCGGATCGACCAGTGCGGCACGCCGGCGTCCGCGTCCAGGGCCGACAGGACCTTGTCGGCGCCGGCGACGATCACGTAGGGGCCGTGCACCACGGGGCTCACCGGCACCGGGCCGGGCACCATCACCCGCCACAGGACCTCGCCGGTGGAGGTACGCACCGCCGACACTGCGCCGTCCTGCTCGGCCAGGACCAGTAGCCCCTCCCGCCCGACCGGGGGGAACTTGATCTGCTCCTTGCGGGCGTCGCTCCAGGCCAGCCGGCTGACGTCGGCGGTGGCGTCGCGCACCGCTCCAGTCCGGGCGTCGTCGACACCCGGGGTCTCCCCTGGTCGCGGTGTGACCTGCGCCTGCACCGGGCGGTCCAGCACCTCGCCCAGCCGCCGGACCGGCGACCGGAAGCCGATGAGCTCCTCCTCGAGCACGAACCCCAGGTCCGGTGCCGCCTCGATCGTCCGGACGGCACCGATGTCCGGGCAGAGCCACGTCTCGTAGGAGCGTTCGACGTCACCGGTGTCCCTGGTGACGACGGTCGCCGTCGTGTAGTGCCGGCAGCCCTCCTGCGCCTCGCCGGCGACGACGATGGTTACCTCGCCCTCGAAGGTGGTGGTCGAGTGCTGCGCCTCGGTGCCGACGGTCCCGGTCCAGCCGAAGCTGGCGCCCGGCCCGGCCGTGCGCTCCCATTGCGGCTGAGGTGGGTCGTAGGAGACGTACGAGCCGCCGAAGCGTTGGCCGTGCAGGACGAGCCGATCGTCCGTCGCCCCCTGGTAGAGGAACTGGTGCGCCGGGCCCATGCCGAGCAGGTCGTCCCAGCGCGACTCGACGACGGTGGCCGCGCCGTCGATCGTGGCCCCGATGGCGACCACCTCGGCGACATGGGACCCAGTGTCGCGGCCGCCGGTGCGGGAGGCATAGAGCCAGGTGGTCCCCACCCGGCGCGGGAACCACCGGTCGACCTCCTTCGCTCGCGACGTCGACTGCACGGTGGAGACGGCCGCGAGCTGGAGGGCGCCGACGCCGAGGACGGGCAGGAGCCAGCGCAGCAGCCTCGCCGACCGGTTGGGACTCAGGCCGTCCCCCACGACTCACCCTCCGACTGCGGGAAGAGGATGCAGGTTACCGAGCGCGGCCGGCGGCGACTAGGTCGACCACGCCCCGACGTCGCGTCCGAGGTAGGCGGCGAGGCGGTCGATGGGAGCAGCGTCATCGCCCAAGGGCGTGGCGTCCGCGAAGGGCGAACCTGGAGGCCGTTGCGGCGGAAGCCAACTCCTGAATCGGGTGAGGCTGGCTTCGACGACCTCGGCGTCCCACGGCGGCGGCTGTCGTGTCGCTCGTGCGAGGTCCCAACCGTGGACGAGCGTTTCGCCCAGGTGGAGGTAGAGCGCCAACTCAGCACGGCCCCGGCCCACCGGTAGCGCGGTATCCCGATCGAGAACGCCAGGCTGCTCCCAAGCCTGGAGCATGGCGTCCATCGTGCGCCGATACATGCCGCCCGGGTCATCGTCGAGAACGACATCGGGCGCGCCTCTGGCCCATTCTTTCCCCCGGCCGATTTCGATGTACTTCTCATTGCCGGCGATCAGATGGGTCAGCAGCTCTCGCACAGTCCAGTCCGTGCATGGCGTCGGAGCCGCGTGCTGACCTGGCGATGTCCCATCGAGAAGGGCGGCGGTGCCGAGCGCAGCGCGCCGATCGAGATCGACAGCATTCATTCCGCCGACGATACCCATGGCCGCTTCGTTGAAACCGCCCGGCGAAGGTCCTACCTGGGCCGGCGTCCCGCCGTCAACGAGGGCATCGGCGCAGCGCGGACGGGCCTCGTAGCCGTCGGCGACGCGGTCGAACGTCCCCGCCAGCTCCGGGGGACTTGCTCGCCCGACGAGTGCTTCGGGTGAGACTGGACCGGCGGTCTGGGCTCGCGACCGCTCGGCCTCTCAATCGCCCGGGCCGGTGCGTCGTGTGGGAAGTAGTCCGTGTCAGGCCAGCCGCTCCAGCGCCTCGCGCCATGACGGCTTGCCCTCGGAGCCCTTCATTGTCCACCGGACAAACGTCGTCGGGCCCATCTCCTTCGACAGGTCGGCCATGAGCGTGCCGTGCGGGGTTGCTTCGGCAAAGGCGGCGAGCGCTGGCTGCTGGACCTCGGGCCCGGCAGCAGGCCGTTGTACACCAGCGCGTCGGACAGCCACCCGCCCCCGAGGTCGATGCGCGCCTGCGACGCGGTCAGCGTCGATGCGGCGGGGGCCAGGGTGGGAGGTGGAGTCGATTGCGGGTCGTCGTCGTCCTCCCGCCCTTGCCCGCGGCACCGGCGACCGCGGGCCACGCCGTGGTCCTCAACGCGGCCACGTCGACGGACGCGGCCCCGACCTCCAGGAACTGCCGTCTCGTCGGACCGGTCATGGCGTCCCCATCTGTTCGCTTCAACACAAGTGGAACAGGACGAGCGCCCGGGTCGACAGGGCCGATGGACCATCTGTCGAGCGGAAGTCGGCCCAAGCTGTGGCGTGGTCGGCGACGGGGTCTCGCCCTGGCGTACGCTCGCCGGAGCACGGGGCGATAACCCGGCGGAGGGGAGCCAGACGGCGGATGGCATGGCGTTGCTGACGGTTGACAGGACCGCCGGGTTGACCGCCGGCCGCACCGAGGTCCCGCTCGCGCTGCGCGGGGTGCGGGAGCGGTGGGTCACGCTGGCCGAGGGACTGGCCGGCGCCGGCTGGCGCGGGCCGAGCCGCTGCGAGCTGTGGACCGCGCATGACGTCCTCCGTCACGTGCGCGACGCCTGCCGGCTGCACGTGGCCGGGCTGCGCCGGGAGCCGAGCTCGCCGTTCGACGAGCCGTTCGATGCTCGGGCGACGCCGCCGCGATGGCTCGAGCGGTCCGCCGGCGAGGCGCCCGAGGCGACGCTCGACGAGCTTCGGCTCCTGGGTGCCGAGGAGGCCAGCGCGCTGCGCGATCGCCTGGACACGCCCGGCCAGGAGGCGGTCCCCGGGCCCTACGGTCCCGTGCCCTGGACCGTCCTCACCGCCCATGTCGTCTGGGACGCCTGGCTGCACGAACGCGATGTCGCGCATCTGACGGGTGGAGGCCTCCCGTCGATGCCGGTCGAGGACGCGGTCGTCGCCGGGTACGGGCTGTTCATCGCGTCGATGGTCGCCGTGCAGCGGAGTCACCATTTCGAGCTCACGGTGGCCCTCTCCGGCACTGACCGCGACTACCTGGCCGCGGTCGCCCCGGGCCACGTCGAGTTGCGCGTGGTCCCTTCGCCGGCTCCCGCGGATCTTCGGGGAAGCCTTGGTGCGGTGGTGGACTCGCTGGCCGGCCGCGGGTCGGCCTTGGCGGATGTGCTCGAGGGAGATCCCGGGCAGGCCCGGCCGCTCACCTGGCTCGGCGCCATGCTCGCTCCGCCGACGTAGCGCCGTGGGCGGTCGCGATCAGCCTCCGACGAGCTCGGCAATCCGCGTCAGCGGGCCTGGCCGATCCGGAGGTGGTTGCCGCTCGGATCGGTCAAGGTGAACTCACGCATCCCCCAGGGCATGTCTGCCGGCTCGGTCACCGGCAACGCCGTGGCCGACAGTCGGGCGTGCCACGCGTCGACATCCGGGACGATGACGTAGCACCCGGCAGGGTTGGTAGCGGGGTCCATCGCAGTGTCGGCCTGGTCGAGGTCGAAGGCGCTCTCGCCGTCGTAGCCCACGAACGCATAGCCGCCCTGCGGGTACGTGCGCACCTGGAAACCGGCCGCTTCGTAGAAGGCGATGGACACCGGCAGGTCGAGGACGGGCAGGATCGGCGTGACGTCGAGCGCCCCCGACCTGGCCCGCAGCCACGCCAGACACCCCCGACACACACCGACCTCCTGGTGGCAGCGCAACGCCACGACGTCGTCGCGCTCCTTGCCGCAACACGAGCACTCCACGGGACGATCGTACAAACGGCAGACGGCCGCCGGTTCAGTCATAGTTGGGCGTCATTGGCACGCGTCGAGGGGGAACCACATGGCCGGGAAACCGGACGGCGCCGCGGACGGACGTCTCACGGAGCGGGACGACGCCGTCCTTCCGGTGACGCACGCCCTGTCGGCGTTCATCGTGCCGTTCCTGGTCGTCGCCTGGGTGGTCCTCTACCTGTTCCCGAAGGACACCGACCGCTGGTTCGCCTGGACGATCAAGCCGCAGATGACCCCGATGGCCCTGGGTGCGGTGTACATCGGCGGCGCCTACTTCTTCGTGCAGGCGTTCCGCGCCAAGGAGTGGCACACGATCAAGGCCGGGTTCGTCGCCGTCGGGTCGTTCGCGTCGCTGATGGGCATCTCGACGATCATCCACTGGGAGAAGTTCAACCACAGCCACGTCGCGTTCTGGTTGTGGGCGGGGCTGTACTTCACGACGCCGTTCCTGGTCTGGGGCACGTGGTTGGCCAATCGCCGGCGGGCGACCGTGGCCGGGCCTGACGACGTCATGCTCCCCCCGGTGGCCCGGACGGTGATGGCGGCCACCGGCGCGCTCGCGGTGGGCGCCGGCCTCTTCCTCTTCCTGCTGCCGGATCAGGCGATCGACAACTGGCCGTGGATGATCACGCAGCTGACGTCACGCGTGCTGGGGGCGATCTTCATGCTGGGGATCGCCGGGCTCGGCGTGCTGAGCGACGCCCGGTGGACAGCGGCCCGGCTCATGCTGCAGGTGCAGATCTTCATGCTGACCCTGATCCTCATGGCCGCGGCGCGGGCCCACGCCGACTTCGACGGGTCGAACGTCATGACGTGGTTGCTGTTGGGCGGGTTCCTCGCCGCTCTCGTCTCGGCGGCGGTCCTGACCGCGAGCATGAGCGGCGCCGGGCGCCCGCCGCTTCCCAGCCGCAGCCTGGGTGATGCCGCCTAGTCAACATGGAACGGCCGGCTCCGTTCCGCATCTGCGTGGATCATCCGCCACGCTGAGCGGGCAGAGCCAACATACGGAAGGAGCCAGCCGTGCCCATTTTCCACCCCGACACGATCC
>JAHFUP010000124.1 GCA_023265025.1 Acidimicrobiia bacterium
CGCCGCCGGTATCGCCGGCACCGCCCTGGAGCTGGCGCTGAGCCGCCACTGGACCTCGGCGATCCAGCTCATCCCCTGGTACACCCTCGCCGTTCTCACCGTGGCCCTGGTGCTCGCCGTAGCCAGGCCCGGCCCCCGAGTGGTCCGGGCCGTCCGGCTACTGGCCGTGCTGGTGATGGTCAGTGCCGCCTTCGGCATCTACGAGCACGTCCTGGCCAACTACCACGCCGGTCCGCTGGACTTCCGCTACACCGAGCGGTGGGCCTCGATGTCGGCGGGGTCGCGCTGGTGGGCGGCGATCAGCGAGTCGGTGGGCCCGTCGCCGACGCTGGCGCCGGCCGTGCTGGCCCAGGCCGCCGTCTGCCTGCTGTTCGCCACGCTCGGCCTGACGTCGGGCACCGCCGACAGCGTCCAGCGCACCCGCTCGCGGGCGAAGGCGTCCTCCAGCAGCTGAGCCGTCCCGGGGCCCATGGCCCGGCGGGCGACGGTGAGCAGGACCCCGGCGTACTCGGGGCCGTGGCTGGCGCACGTCGCCGGCGTGAGGCAATGCGAGACCTCGTGCACCAGCACCAGCTCGGTTCGGGCCCACTTCGGCATCTGGAGGACGCCGTTCTGGTCGGCCGTGGCGCGGCGGTGGCCGTAGCCGGGCCGCACGTCGAACGTCCGGGCGCCCCACCGGGCGAGGAACCAGTCGGTGGCGGCCATGGCGTCGACCCACGCCTGCATGCGCTCGACCGTCGGGAGGCGCCGGCCGGCGCCGACCTGACCCTCCGCCCGGTACAGCCGGGCCCGCTGGCTGTCGCGGGGGCGTGGATCGGCGTCGCTCACCCCCCGAAGTCGCGCACGACGCGCTCGAAGGGCGCCGGCGAGACCCGAACGTCGCCCGAGAAGGGAAGGCTCAGGACGAGGATCACCAGTATCTGTAGGGCCAGCACCGCGGCGAAGCCACCCACCATCACGTAGTGCAGCCGCTCGTTGGACACGCCGAAGAGCAGGGCGAAGCCGATCGTGAAGATCCCGCCGAGGATGATGGCGGCCCAGAGGATCGATACCTGACTCTCCTCGGCCACGCTGATGCGCTTGGCCCGGTCCTGGGCCAGGTCGTTGAGCCGGACGACGGCGTCGGCCAGGAAGGTCTCCTGCGTCGGCGTGGTGGCGGTGGCCGTGCCCAGCGTGGCGAACATCTCGCCGATGAGGCCGAAGACGGCCTCGCTGCTCTCCCCGTCGTCCAGTGCGTCCCACTCCGGGCCGGCGACCTCGCGGCCGTACTGGACGACGAGATCGCCCAGCCTCGTCCGCGTCGGCTCGGACAGGGCCCGGCTGTCCCGGTAGAGGCTGCGGAGCGAGCCGGCCTCGGTGTCGACGGTCTCGTGAGCCTCCCGGTACGCCTCCCATGTGACGATCACGATGAACGCCAAGGTCACCGCGTAGACCACGCCCACGACCGCGATCAGGAAGCCGGCGACCTCGTTGTGCTCGCCCTCGATGATGCTGGGCGCCAGCCGGCGGATGGCGGCCTGGACCAGCACGGTGAGCAGCGGGATGCCGACGATGAGCAATGTCCCCAGGAGCCAGAGGTTGAGATGCACCAACGCCCGGCTCACACAACGAGCGTACCGACGGCGCCTAGTCTCCGTGGTCCATGGAGGCGTCGAGATGATCGTCCCGCCCGAGATCGAGGCCTACGCGGCGGCGCACACCACGCCGGAGCATCCGGTGCTGGCCGCTCTGGCCGAGGAGACCCGCGCCACCCAGGAAGGGCACGGGATGATGGTCGGCCTCCTCGAGGGCCGATTCCTGGAAACCCTGGTGTGGCTCTCGGGGGCGAGTCGCATCCTCGAGATCGGTTGCTTCACCGGCTACTCCGCGCTGTCGATGGCCGCCGCCCTGCCCGCCGGCGGCAGCATCGTCACCTGCGAGGTCGACCCGGAGCGGGCGGCGACGGCGCGTCGCCATTTCGACGCCAGCCCGTGGGGCGACCGCATCGACGTGCGGGTGGGGGCGGCGCTCGACACCATCGCCGGCCTCGACCGCCCGTTCGACCTCGTGTTCATCGACGCCGACAAGATCAACTACCTGAACTATTACGAGGCCGTGCTCCCCATGCTGGCCGACCATGGGCTCATCGTGGCGGACAACGTGCTCTGGAGCGGCCAGGTGATCGACCCCGAGGACCAGAGCGAGGGCACCGTCGCCATCCGGGCATTCAACGACCGGGTGGTCAACGACGACCGGGTGAGGTGTGTCATGGCCACCGTACGCGACGGCGTGCTGCTGATCAGGCGCGCCGGCTGACCCACCAGCCGGCCACGGCGGTGCCGAGCAGGTTGGCCACAAGGTCGCGGCCGGTGTTCTCGTACCCGCCGACGTTGGTGGCGGCCAGCAGGTGGCTGGCGCCGAACTCCACGACCTCGTTGAAGGCGCCGACGCCCTGGCCGAGCAGGCACACGACCAGCGCCGTCCCGAGGCGGTGGCCGGGCTGCGCCGGCAGCCAGGAGCGGGTCGCCTCCCACACCGCGATGCCGGCGGTCCCGAAGCCGATGGCGTGCACCACGTTGTCGAAGTGGCCCCAGCGAAGGAACACCGCGTTGTAGAGGATCCGGTCGCCGGGGCCGTCGAGGGGCACGAGGCCGCCGGCGAGGTGCCCGAACCCCCAGATCGCCAGGCCGATGAGCACGAGCAGGCTGAAGTGGACCTTGGCGTCGGCGGCAGCGATGGCCAGCGCCAGGCCGGCGACGATCACGACGTACGGGGCGAACAGGCGAGAGCCGACCACCAGGCCGTAGACCGTCCAGGCGACGATGTAGGCGGCGACGACGCCGGCGAGGACGGGGTGGCGGCGGGCGCCGGCGGCGATCGTCACCCCGACGCCGACCCGCCCGGCACCGACACCGCCTCCCACACCTGCCGGTGGCGGGCCACGTTGTCGACCCGGTCGGTCCGCACGACGACGAGCCGCACGCCGCCGGCGGCGATGGCCCGGTGGACCGCCGGCACCAGAGCGTCGGCGGTCGTGACCGACTCCGACTGGATGCCGTGCACCGCCGCGAGCCGGGACAGGTCGACGCCCTGGGGCGTGCCGAACAGCAGCTCGAAGTCGGCGGTGGCGCCGGCCTGGGGCAGAAAGTTGAAGATGCCGCCGCCGTCGTTGTCGACCACGACGAACGTGGCTTCGACGCCCCGACGCCCCGCGCCCAGGAGGCCGCCGCTGTCGTGCAGGAAGGTGAGGTCGCCGCACAGCGCAACGACCGGGCCAGTGGACTGGGACGCGGCGCCGAGCACGGTGGAGACGAAGCCGTCGATCCCGTTGACACCCCGGTTGGACAGGAAGCGGACGCCGGTCCGTGGCGCGGCGAACGTCTCGACGTCGCGCACGGGCATGCTCGAACCGACGACCAGTGTCGATCCGGTGCCGAGGCCGGCCACAAGGTCCCGTGCGATCCGTCCCTCGAACGGCTCGGTCCACGAGTCCAGGAGGCGGTCCATGCTGCGTCGGGCGGCACCCTCGGCCTCTTGCCACGCCCTCAGCCAGAAGGACTGGGACCGCGCCGGCCCCCGCAGCGACACCGCGTCGAGCAAGGCCGACGGGTCGGCGACGATGTGCTCGGCCGACGCCCGGTTGGGGTCGAGCCAGGCGCCGTCCGGGTCGACGAGCACCTGAGGCACCGAGGCGTCCAGCCACGACGTCGCCACCTTGCCCGTCAGGGGAGCACCCAACCGGACGACGACGTCGGGCCGCAACGAGGTGGCCACACCGGGCGAGCGCAGGAGGGCGTCGTAGGTCGAGATGGCGTTGGGCCCCTGGCGGGCACCGGAGATGGGGTCGGCGAACACTGGCCACCGGGCCACGCCGGCGAACCGCTCGACCACCTCGGGGTCAACGTCGGCGCCCCAACCGACGACGATCACGCCCCGTGTCTCGGCGGCGATGAGGTGCGCCAGCCGGTCGACGTCGACCGGGTCGGGACGGGGCCAGCGGATGGTGGACGTCACCCACGGCGCGCCGCCGGCCCGGCTGGGCGGCAAGGTGATGTCCACCCCCGTCGGGACCAGCGGCTCGCGGAACGCCAGGTTGAGGTGGACGGGCCCGGCCGGCGGTCCACAGGCGGCGGCGGCGGAGCGGGCACCGACGGAGCGCCAGTACGGCGTGGTGACCTCTGACTCGGACGGGGCGCCGACCTCGGCGAACCAGCGGAGGGCGTCGCCGTAGAGCTTGAGCTGGTCAACCGTCTGGCCGGCACCGGTGTCGCGCAGCTCCGGCGGGCGGTCGGCGGTGCACACGATCAGGGGCACGCGGGCGTGGAACGCCTCGAGGACGGCGGGATGGAACTCGGCCGCCGCGGTACCCGACGTACAGAGGACGATCGCCGGCCGGCCCGAAGCCTTCGCCGCGCCGAGGGCGAAGAACGAGCCCGAGCGCTCGTCGAGGAAGACGTCGACGGCGATGCGCTCGTCGGCGGCCAGCGCCAGCGCCAGCGGCGTCGAGCGCGAGCCCGGGCTGACGGCCGCGGTCTCGACGCCGGCGCGGGCCCACTCGTCGACGAGCGTCCGGCTGAGCGCCGCATTCAGGTCGCCGGGGGTCAGGGGCATGTGATGATCTTCCGATGCCCGCGTCGCTGCACTGCGCCTTCGACTGGCGGGGCCCCGACCGGCTCGTGCTCGTGCACGGGTTCACCCAGACGCTGCGCTCGTGGGACCGGCTCTCCATCCCGCTGTCGGAGATGTTCCAGGTGGTGCGCGTCGACCTGCCGGGCCACGGCGGTTCCGGCGACGTCGACCTGAGCTTCGATGACACGGCCGCCGCCATCGGCGAGGCAGGCGGGCGGGCGATCTACGTCGGCTACTCCCTGGGCGGCCGGCTGTGCCTGCGCCTGGCCGTCGAGCGGCCCGACCTCGTGCAGTCCCTGGTGCTGGTGGGCGCGTCGCCGGGGCTGGCCGACGGCGCGGAGCGGGCGGCCCGCCAAGCGGCCGACGACGCGCTGGCCGCCGACATCGAGCGCATCGGCACCGTGGCGTTCCTCGAAGGGTGGCTGGCCCAGCCGATGTTCGCCGGCCTCGAACCGCAGCCCGAAGACCTGGAAGCCCGGCTGGCCAACACGTCGGGCGGACTGGCCACGGCGCTGCGCCGGCTCGGTGCGGGTGTGCAGGAACCGCTGTGGGATCGGCTCGACGAGCTCGAGATGCCCGTGCTGGTGGTGGCCGGCCAGAAGGACACCAAGTACGTCCGCATCGCCGAGGAGATGGCCGGCGCCATCGGCGCCAACGCCCAGGTCGTGGCCGTCGCCGGCGCCGGCCACCCGGCCCACCTCGAACGGCCGATCAGCTTCACCCGCCTCCTCCAGGCCTTCCTGGTGCTTCACCCGCCGACCCCGTAGCGGGCGAGGAGGTCGCCAGCGGGGACGGGCCGGCGGACGGCGAGCCACCCGGCGACAGGGAGCAACGGGTCGTCGACGACGTCGGCGGCGAGGAGGCCGGCGGTGCCGAGCCCGCAGGCGAATGGCAGGTCGTCGAGGGCGGCGGCGAAGGCGAGGGCGGCGGCCAGGCCCACGGACGTCTCGTACATCGACGAGACGATGATCGGGATGCCGGCCGCTTCTGCCACCTGTGTCGCGGCGGCGATGCCGCCGAGGGGCTGGACCTTGACGACCAGGGCATCGGCCTCGACCCGGCGGGCGTCGTCGACGTTGCGGACGCACTCGTCGGCGGCGACCGGCACGTCGACCCGCCGGCGGACTTCGGCCAGGTCCTCGATCGTCATCACCGGCTGCTCGACCAGTTCCAGATCGAAGGGGGCGAGGCGGGCGATCATGGCGACGGCGGTCTCGACGTCCCACGCGCCGTTGGCGTCGACCCGGAGCCGCCCTTGGGGGCCGATGGCGTCGCGGACCGCGGCGACGCGGGCGACGTCGCCGGCGTCGCCGACCTTGACCTTCACGTCGGCCCAACCCTGGGCGAGGGCGGCCGCCGTTTCAGGCCCGACGGCCGGGATGAGGGCGTTGACCCGCACCCGGTCCCGCCGGGCCGGCGGGAATGGCACGGTGGCCGCCTCCTCGGCCGCCCGCCGGCACACGTCGGGGTCCGACGGGTAACCCGGCAGCGGGGACCACTCGCCCCAGCCCGCCGGCCCCGCCAACAGGACGGCGTCCCGGTGCATCAGGCCGGCGAGCGGCGTGCGCAGCGGCACGCGGACCCGGTGCTCGGTCATCGTCCTCACACCGCCAGGCCGGCGGCGAGGAGCGCCGAGAACACCAACTGGAGCCGGCCGGTGGCGATGAGGGCCTGGATCAGCGCCGGCGGATCCGACTTGTGGGTCACGATCCGCAGGGGCGGCACGGCCAGGGGTGCGGCGAGGAGGGCGACCAGCGCGCCGGGCGCGTCCGGGGCGAGGGCGAGCGCGGCGAGGAACGACAGGAGGACGCTGCCCCGGTAGAGCGATCGGGTGCGGGCCTTGCCGACTCGTACCGCCAGCGTCCGCTTGCCGACGTCGCGGTCGGAGTCGACGTCGCGGAGGTTGTTGACCAGGAGGATGGCGCACGCCAGCAGGCCGACAGGGACGGCCGCCCCAACCGCCAGCCACGGCACCCGCTCCAGGTGGGCGTATGTCGAACCGCACGTGGCCACGAAGCCGAAGAACACCAGGACCATCACCTCGCCGAGGCCCGACGAGGCGTACGGCTTGGGCCCGCCGGAGTAGAGGGCGGCGGCGAGGATCGACACCGCGCCGACGATCACGAGGCGCCAGTCGACGGCGATGGCCAACCCGATGCCGAGCAGCCCGCCGAGGGCGAACGACAGCATCGCCGCCCGCTTCACCCGTTGCGGGGGGGCGAGGCCACTGGCGGTCAGGCGCACCGGTCCCCGCCGCTGGGTGTCGATGCCCCGCACGCCGTCGGAGTAGTCGTTGGCGTAGTTGACGCCGACCTGGAGGGCGATGGCCAGCAGCAGGCAGAAGCCGGCCCGCCACCAGATGACGTCGCCGTACCTCGACGCCACCGCGGTCCCGACCAGCACCGGCGAGACGGCGGCGCCGAGGGTGCGGGGGCGGGCGCCCTGGAACCAGTCGGCGGCGCTTGTCACCGCTACGGCCGCTTCGGGAAGCGGGAGAAGTCGGGCGGGCGCTTCTGTACGTACGCGTCCCGTCCCTCTTGGGCTTCCTCGGACAGGTAGTAGAGAAGCGTGGCGTCGCCGGCCAATTGCTGGACGCCGGCCAGCCCGTCGGTGTCGGCCGCGAAGCCGGCCTTGAGGAGGCGCATGGCCAGCGGGCTGTGGCGGAGCATCTCCCGGCACCACTGGACGGTCTCGGCTTCCAGCCGGTCGAGGGGCACGACGGTGTTGACAAGGCCCATGTCGAGGGCGGCCTGGGCGTCGTACTGGCGGCACAGGAACCAGATCTCCTTGGCCTTCTTCTGGCCGACGGTGCGGGCGAGGAGGCCGGCGCCGTACCCGCCGTCGAAGGAGCCGACCCGGGGACCGGTCTGGCCGAAGCGGGCGTTGTCGGCGGCGATGGTGAGGTCGCAGACGAGGTGGAGGACGTGGCCGCCGCCGATGGCGTAGCCGGCCACCATGGCGACAACCGGCTTAGGCAGCCGGCGGATCTGGACCTGGAGGTCGAGGACGTTGAGCCGGCCGACGCCGTGGTCGTCCCTGTAGCCGTCGTCACCCCGTACCTTCTGGTCGCCACCGGAGCAGAACGCCAGCGGGCCCTCGCCGGTGAGGATGATGGCGCCGACGTCCGGGTCGTCGCGGGCCATGTCGAACGCCTTCATCAGCTCGACGATGGTCAGCGGGCGGAAGGCGTTGCGGACCTCGGGCCGGTTGATGGTGATCTTGGCGATGCCCTCGGCCACGCCGAAGCGGATATCCCGCCACTCGCCCCGCGGTTCCCAGTCCGGCACGTCCATGGGTGTCTTTACTCCTAGAGCGATCACTCCTACGAACAGGAGGCTACCCTCACGAGGAGTTCGCCAGTGTTCTCTGATCCCTCTTTCGACGCGCTCGTGCCCTATGGCTGGGACGAGCGGGTGGCCACCCTCTACAGCTCGGTCTCTGAGTCCCATCACGAGCCCGGCCGGGTCGGCCGGGTCGACCGAGACCGCTGCACCGTCCGCACCGCCACCGGGACGGTCCGGGCCGGCGCCGAGGTCCTGCCCGTGACCGGCGACTGGGTCGTCCTCCGCCACGACGATGTCGCGACCGTCGACGCCGTCCTCCCCCGATGGTCGGTGCTGGAGCGCGAGGGCCAGCTGCTGGCGGCCAACGTCGACATCGTCTTCGTCGTCGCCGCCCTCGACCGGGCGCTGAACCTCAACCGCATGGAGCGGGAGCTGGTGCTGGCGTGGGACAGCGGCGCCCGGCCCGTGGTGCTCCTGACCAAGGCCGACACCGTGGCGGACGTCGATGCGCTCACCGAGACCGTCGCGGCGCGGGCCGTCGGTGTCGACGTGGTGACGACGAGCTCGGCATCCGGCCACGGCATCGAAGACGTGCTGGCCCACATCCGGCCCCACCGCACGGCGGTGCTCCTCGGCCCCTCGGGCGCCGGCAAGTCGACGATCGTCAACCGGATCCTCGACCGGGAGGCGTTGGTCACCGCACCTGTGCGCGAGGGCGACCACAAGGGCCGGCACACGACGTCGTCCCGGCACCTGGTCGTCGTGCCCGGCGGCGGCGTGCTGATCGACACGCCCGGCCTGCGGTCGGTGGGCCTGACCGGGGCCGAGGGCGGGGTGGCCCTGACGTTCCCCGACATCGAGGAGGTCGGGGCGTCGTGCCGGTTCCGGGACTGCCGCCACGTCAACGAGCCGGGCTGCGCGGTCGTGGCGGCGGTCGGGGGTGGCCGTCTCGATGCCGACCGGCTGGACAGCTACCGCAAGGTCCAGGGCGAGATGGCCGAGTCGGCCAAGGAGCCGTGGGCCAAGGCCGCCGACAACCAGCAGGCCCGCATCATCCACCGGGCCATGAAGAAGATGCCGAAGAAGAAGCGTTAGCTCAGCCGCCGGCGTCGCCGGGGGGGCGGCTGGCGATCTCCCAGTGGTGGCCGTACGGGTCGACGACGTGGCCGATCCGCCAGCCGTGGGCCGCCCCCACCGGGTAGACCTCGGTGGCGCCGGCGGCGACGGCCCGAGCCTGGGTGGCTTCGGGGTCGTCGACGGCGAGGAGCATCTTGGTCGTGGCGCCATGGAGCGACTCCGGACTGTGGTTGCCGTGGGCCGGCGCCTCCTCCGACACCCAGAACTCCGCCCCGTCGACGTCGAGCTGACACACGACCTGGCCGGCGCCGTTCTCCACCCGGTGGCGCTCGGTGGCGCCGAACGCGGCCTTATAGAACTCGACCGCCTCGGCGCTGCGGCGGACGGCGAGCTGGGGGGCGATGTCGGTGGCCATGGCGCAGAGTACGTCCCTGACTTTCGAACATGTGTTCGCGTACGTTGGAGGTCCGCCCCTTTGTCAGGACCTCCTCATTCCCGAGGGAGCTGTACGAGTTGCAAAGGTTGGTGGCTGCGGTCGACGGGCTGTGCTCTATCGACCCGCCTGCGCTGGCCGACGCCGAGACGGTGGTGGCGCTGCTGGGCCAGCTGGAGCAACTGAACGCGGCCTGTCACCCCGGCGATGGCGGCCTTCAACGCCGGCCGGTCGTGGGAGGCCGACGGGGCCCGGACCGCCTCCGTCGTGGTTGGCGGTGCGCTGTCGGGTGCCGGCCTCCCCCGCCCGCCGGCGGGTGGAGCTGGGTCGTTGCCTGTGGCACCTGCCGGCAGCAGAGGCGGCGTGGCTGGCCGGGGCGTGGCCGCGATGCCGCTCGTTGCCGGGGGCTCGATCCGGGCCTGTTCGAGCGATGCCACTGGCCTTGGTTGCGACCGGTGCGGCGAGCAAAAAAGCGTGCACGGAAGCCGTGGCAGCCCCCAATGCAGACTAAATCGCTTCTCTGATCAGCATGTCGATTGGCGTGAATCGAACGCTGACGTCGACGTGCCTGCCAGGGAGAGACAGTAGTCCACGAAGACATGACCGCCGCCGCCGGCGCCGCCGCCGAAGCGGCCGGTCCCGCCAGCCGGCGGGACCAGCTGGGGACCGCCCCGCGCGGTCGCCCTGTCGGATCCCAGATCGGCCGAACCGACACGCATGTAGACCTGCCCGCCACCGCCTGAGCCAGCCGTCACGCGCCGGTTGGTGCCGTCGTCGTACATCACCCCTGCGGCCTGCTGACCCGAGGCACTGACCTGACCCGTCGCGGTGATAGTAAGGCTCGCGGCGAAGATGAAGACGATCCCCCCGCCCCGGCCCGACTGCGAGTAGCCGCTGCCAGGGTTGATGCTCGTCGCTCCCCCGCCACCCCCCCCGCCGAGATATAGCGTCGATGCATCGGCCGCTCCGTAGCCCGCTCCGCCCTGGCCAAAAGTGCTTCCGCCGATATGGTCCCCGTCCACGCCAAGCGTGTAGCCGCCGCCTCCTCCGCCGCCCCCAATTGCGTCAGCCGCGCCTCCGCCCTGGGCCGACCTCGTGATATTGGGCGTCTGGCAATAGTGGTCTGACTGGTTGCGCGCGCAGAGAACGCCCTCACCTTGCCACTGGTCCGTCGCATAGCCATTCCCGCTGTCGCCCCCGCGGAACCCGGCAGCAGCCGCCGACACGGTTCCACTGACGGTCATGTCCGCATTGCACATGATCGGCAGGATGCCGCCCCAGCTCCCGTTCCAACTCGCCAGGGCTGTTATCACACCCGTCGCTGAGCACGACGAATACTGAGGAACCCGAATGATCTGCGCGCGATCCTCGTTTCCGCTCGTGACGTAGCTGTTGACAAGGGGCCGTTCCAGGGCGAAGGTCCCGGACCCCGTGAAGTCCGACACCGCGACCCGCAGCTCCCAAACACCCGCACTCGCACCACGCGTCTGGTGAAGGAGGACGTAGTCGCCGACGTTGACGCGAGCGATCGACGACCCGTCCACGACCGCGACTGACGTGGTGCCGGCAGCCCCGTTGACGGCCCCGAACGCGACGCCGTTCGAAGCGTCGAGATTCCCAGATCCAGGCATCGCACCATCGCGCCCGTCCCCGAACCGGCCCGACGACACCGTCACGGCGGAGGAGACCGCCCGGCGGGTGTAGGTGTTGTTGGCGAAGAAGCGTAGCTCGTAGGTCGTCCCGGGGGCGACGGAGGTGGCGACGTCGAGGCCCACGCTGCCGCTGGACCCTCCCCCGGTGTAATGCCACGCCTGGTAGGCGTTGTCGGGGGCGGAGGGCGACGCGTAGAGGCCGATCCAGTCCACGGCGCTCGGGGTGGGGATGTTGGCCCAGCTCACGGTGAGCGTGGCGCCGGGGGTCACGGAGGACGAGGCGGCGGTCACGGTGGGCGAGCCGCTCGGCACGGTGGTGGCGACGGACCCGCCCACCGTCAACGCCGCCGACACGGCCCGGCGGGTGTAGGTGTTGTTGGCGAAGAAGCGCAGCTCGTAGGTCGTCCCGGGGGCGACGGAGGCGGCGACGTCGAGGCCCACGCTGCCGCTGGACCCTCCCCCGGTGTAATGCCACGCCTGGTAGGCGTTGTCGGGGGCGGAGGGCGACGCGTACAGGCCGATCCAGTCCACGGCGCTGGGGGTGGGGATGTTGGCCCAGCTCACGGTGAGGGTGGCGCCGGGGGTCACGGAGGACGAGGCGGCGGTCACGGTGGGCGAGCCGCTCGGCACGGTGGTGGCGACGGACCCGCCCACCGTCAACGCCGCCGACACGGCCCGGCGGGTGTAGGTGTTGTTGGCGAAGAAGCGCAGCTCGTAGGTCGTCCCGGGGGCGACGGAGGCGGCGACGTCGAGGCCCACGCTGCCGCTGGACCCTCCCCCGGTGTAATGCCACGCCTGGTAGGCGTTGTCGGGGGCGGAGGGCGACGCGTACAGGCCGATCCAGTCCACGGCGCTGGGGGTGGGGATGTTGGCCCAGCTCACGGTGAGCGTGGCGCCGGGGGTCACGGAGGACGAGGCGGCGGTCACGGTGGGCGAGCCGCTCGGCACGGTGGTGGCGACGGACCCGCCCACCGTCA
>JAHFUP010000125.1 GCA_023265025.1 Acidimicrobiia bacterium
GAGGCGCACGCCTTGGTCTCCTTCCGAATCCAGCCTTCGAACAGCCGGAAACGTAGGGAAGACAAGGCGTGCGCACGCGGATGGCCTGCTCAGCGACCCACGGAAGCGTCAGTTGAGCCGTCAATGAGGCACGCGTCGATCGAAAGGTCGCTGTCCGCGCCCAGGTCGTCCATCCGGCTGAGGAGCGCCTCCAGTGCTTGATCTGGGCCGATCGGTGGGGTGATGCCGTATCGCTGCTCGACCCGCTCTCGCGCCGGCGGATCCAATGTATCGACCATCGCCAATAGCACGGAGCCGAGACTGGCGAGCATCTCGCCCGTGTCGTAGTGACGGTGACGACCGAGGAACGCTCGCTCTTCGTCGTCGAGATCGAACTCGTCGTCGACGAGGAGGCCGAAGTCCGCTAGGTGCCAGTTGTCGCCGTCGCCGACGATGTTCCACAAATGTGCATCGAAGTGAATCATTCCCGCCGACCGGAGGTGCGCGAGGGTTCGGCAGAGCCCGTCAACGGCGGCTCCGACCCCGTGCCGATTGTCGGGCAGCCACGCCCCTAGGGTATGGGCGAAGGGTTCGAGGACCAGGCACAGCTCGTGCTTGGCCTCAGCCCTCGCCGCCATGAGTCCACTGATCGCCCCGCTGCCGTTCCTCGCCGGACGTAATCCTCGACATGGAACCGCGGGTCCGGCGAGGGCTCGGATCGCGGCAGCACGCGGTGGTGATAGAGCAATGGAAAGGACTCGATCGCCCCGTCCAGGACCCAGACCGTCGCCTTTAGGTGAGCGGCGAGCTCCCGGTTGGCGCCGAAGCCGGCTGACCCAACGCCATAGTGGTAGAAGTCCGGCAAGGCGAAGATGTTGCTCGTGTCGCCGGCGTGCTCTTTCTCGATGTCCGTCAGCGGGAGCCGTTTGGCGAAGACCGGGACGCCACAGATTTCGGCTCGGTAGCTGACACCCCAGCCGCGCCGGGCGTCAGGTGGCGGGGCGCCGATTGCGGCTGCGAACTCGTCGTCGTCCAAAACCGTTAGCGCTTGCCCCTCTGAGGCGTGGAGGGCTCGGCGAGCGAGGAGGTCCGCCATCAGGCGCGACCTTACGGGACTGCGGAGTGGGCTCGGTGCCCCACAACATCGGCTCGCTCCAGCTCCCACGGTGTCCACTAACAGCGGCTAAGCGACCACCAAACAGGGCGGTCGGGATTGCCGCCGGTACGCGATTCGATCGGACCAGGCGCGGATGGGTGTGAACGCCAAGACTTTGCTGGCGCCGGTACCTCGACCATCGTCAATGCTCCTCAGTCGCGACGTCCTCGCCTTCGACTTGAGAGCGTGCGACGGAACTGATTCCAGCGGCGGGGACGCTCACCCCGAAGGATCCCAGCGGCGGCCTCCCTCACGCACTCGTCCGGGTCAGCTCTGGCGGCTCGCTCGATGGCAGACATCGCAGTCCGGTCGCGAGTGGCGAGGCGCCGGAGGATCGGGATTGCCTTGAACCGGACCTCCGGATCGGGGTCGTCTTCGAGTACGCGAACGATCCTCGGCGTCACTTCAGCAACACACAGGGCCTCAGTACGGCACCGCTCGCACGCAAGACCGTGCAAGGCGAGGTCACGCACTGGAGCCACGGGATCGTTGAGGGCCTGGAGGAATACGCTCACAGACTCGTCGGCGGCATGGTGGTCCAGGAAGCTGAGGCATTTCCGCCTCACCCAAGGGTCCTCATGCCCAATGGCGGCCAGCTTCATGGCCGCGATGGGCACCCTCGTCCGGAGGCGATCCCTGGTGTGAGAGGAGAAGCATCCTCCCAAGACCGGAGGAATCCTTCGACCGCCGCCCGCGAGTCTGGTTCCAACACGAATGGAGAGTCTAGGAAGTCGCTGGTGTCGCAATCTCTTGATTCGGGTCACCTCGTCGGTCCAAAGCTTTGCCAGGTGCGAAGGACGACGGCGTCTTCGTTCGGCACCTCGGCAGACAGATCGCTCATCCCGCGACCGACTGGGTCGTGCCGTTCCCGACCGTCCGTCGCTCTGCTGCGACGTACGCGAACCGACCCGACATCGCGCGGCATTGCGCTCCGTCGAGTGCCCCCTAAACCCGAGCATGGTCGGCTCCACTGGGGCGCCCCGAACGCCGGCCCGTGGACATGGCATAAGGGCCGAGCGCGAGGTTCGCTGGAGATCTCACCGACTCCGGGAGGTTCCAGTGACCGTATTGATTCCCATGCCCGAGATCGACCGCGCCACCGAGGGGGACGACCCCGTCGACGAGGCCGAACTGGCGGCGGCGGCGTTCCTTGCCCGCTACCAGGGACGCACGCTCGACGCCTACCGCTACGACCTGCGGGCGTTCTTCCAGTGGGCGGCCGACGAACGCCTCGACATCCTCAAGGCCACCCGTCCTCAGATCGAGCTGTACGTGCGGGCCATGGAGGCCCGTGGTCTGGCGGCGACGACCATCGACCGCCGGCTGTCGACGGTCTGCGGCTTCTACCGCTTCGCCCACATCGACGGCCGGATCGCCTCCAACCCCGCCCAGTACGTCCGGCGACCCAAGGTCCACCCCAACGATGCCCGTGGTCTCGACCGCGCCGAGCTCGGGGGGTTCCTGTTCGCTGCCGAGCGGGTCGACCACGCCCACGCCGCCCTGGCCGTGCTGCTGGGTCTCAACGGCCTGCGGGTGAGTGAGGCGTGCTCGGCCGACATCGAGAACCTCGGCTTCGAGCGGGGCCACCGCACCCTGCGCATCATCGGCAAGGGCAACAAGCCGGCCGTGATCCCGTTCGTCCCGAGGACGGCGAGGACCATCGACCTGGCCATCGGCGAGCGGACGTCGGGGCCGATCCTGCTTCGCCACGACGGCAGCCGCCTCGACCGGCGCACTGCCCACCGCTGGGTGCGCTCGATCGCCAAGCGGGCCGGCATCGGCGCGGTTCACCCCCACATGCTGCGGGCGGCGTTCATCATGTGCGTTTTCAGCAGTAGCGAGGGTGTAGCTGGCTGTCCCGACTGACGGTCCGTCGTCCACGTGAGAGCCATCTCGCCGTCATACCGTCGCCCACGTGTCCGGGTGTCCCGATGATCACGCGCCGATCGACCGGAGCTGCCGCGCCTTCCGGATCGTGCTGCCCGACGGCCGGGCGTATTGGACCGTTGTCGACGACGGCTACGCCAAGGTCGCGGTGGCCGACCGCTTCCTCTTCGACCACCGCTTCGGGCGTGACCGGGCGGAATCGACCTCACGGGTGTACGCCGGCGAGCTCGCCGGGTTCTTGGGTTGGTGCGGCCGCAGCGGGCGAGGTCTCGAGGATGGCGCCCGTGACCTGAGCCGGTTCGTGCTGTTCCTGCGCACCACGCCGACGCTGCGCCCGGGGGCGGGACAGGGCCGGCCGCCAAGCGCGGCGCGGATCAATCACGTCCTGGCCGTGGTGCGGGAGTTCCTGAAGCACGCGGTGGCGGCGGCCGCAGTGCCCGGCGATGTCCTCGCCGCTCTCTACGAGGTGGCCGACGACCGCCACCTGCCGGCCGAGCTGCGCGATGAGACCGGGGCGCTGCGGCTACCGGGCACGACCGCGTCACCAGCTCCGGGCGAGCCACCAGGCCCGCCCCGACGCCGCCTCGCAGGAGGAGTGGGAGGCCATGCTGGGGGCGGCGTCGTCGTGGCGTGACCGGTTCCTGTTAGTGCTCTTGTGGTTCACCGGGCTGCGCATCGGCGAAGCACTGGGGCTCCGGCGCAGCGACCTGCACCTGATGGCGTCGTCGACCCGGCTTGGCTGCGGGCTGGCGGGAGCGCACGTCCACGTCGTGCGCCGTGACAACCCCAACGGCTCATGGGCCAAGTCCCGCCACAGCCGGACTGTGCCGGTGAGCCGCTGGGTGCTCGACTACTACGACCGCTACCTGCAGGAGCGGCTCGCCTGTGCGGCCGCCGACCGCTGCGACTTCGTGTTCGTCAACCTCTTCCACGCCCCGCTGGGGGCGCCGATGACCGCCTCCGCTGTCCGCCAGCTCTTCGCGCGCCTGGGACGACGAGCTGGCCTGGCCCGGCCGGTCCGGCCCCACATGCTGCGCCATGCCACGGGCACCGAGCTGGCAGAAGCGGGGGTCGCCATCGACGTCGTGCAGCTGCTGCTCGGTCACCGTTCGATCACCACCACCCAGGCCTATGTGCACCCCAGCCCCGAGCGGATGCGTGACGCCGTCGAGCGGCTGGAGGCGAGATCGCGGCGACCCCGACGACGCCAAGGAGAGCAACCGTGACCGAACGCGCAGGAGCCCGACGCCATCATGACCGCAGCACCGATGCCGACCAGGGTGGGCTGCGTTCACTCGTCGACTGGGACGCCCTGGGGCGTCGAGGGTGGAACCCCGAGCGCGAGGTGTTCGCACCGCATGCCGGGGACCCGGTGTTCGGCTTCGCCTGGTGCCTCACGGCGGGGTGCGACCAGGTCGCGCACCATCCCGGCCTCGGCCTGTGCCGGCGATGCCAGAAGCGGTGGCAGGCCTCGCCGCCGGCGACGAGCTTCGAGGAGTTCTGCGCGGCGGCCACGAGCCGCGCCCGCCCCCCCGGCGGCGGGCTGTGCCTGGTCTGCCGCACGGCGGGCCACGAGCGACCGGTGCGAGGAGGTGGCCTGTGCGTTGCCTGCATGTCGGCAGCCCGCGACCGCAGCCAGAGCGTGGCCTCCTATGTCGGCGGCGATGAGCACTTCCCACCGGCGGCGCCCCGCCCGAGCTTCGGGCAATGCCGTGTCGGCGCATGCGTGCGATGGGCTCAGCGCGCCGAGCCCGCGCTGTGCGAGCCGCACGAGCGGAACTGGGTCGCCGGGGACCGGCCGAGGGGCCGGGCCTTCGGGGCGTGGGCGGAGCGGGCCCGGGCCCTGGACATAGGCAGCCGGGTGGTGGCCCTCGTCGGCCTGTCCGAGCGCGCCCAGCTCGAGGTGCTCTTCGGGCTGCACTGCGCGGCGGGCGCCGAGCGCCGCACAGGGATCAAGGCACTGCAGGGCCCGGTGAACCGCCTTCGGGCCGAGGGAGCAGCCAGCGTCTCCGACGTCGTGCTTGACGACCTGCCCCGGGATGCCCGGCTGTTCATCGCCTTCGTCCGTGACCGGGTCACACTGGCGTCGACCACGCCGGCCCAGGAGATGGGCACCGACCGCTGGGACCTGCGCGTGTTCGGCCGGGCCGGCGGGTGGATGCACTTCGGCCACCTCAGCCAGGGGTGGCTGCGGGAGGGGGCCAAGGCGTGGGCACGCGAGCGGCTCGACACCGTCGAGAACCCGGCCCGCCTGGACCAGGTGGTGCATGATCTCGGGCCCTTCTCCGAATCGCTGCGCCGCCACCGTGGCGACCGGGGCAACGACGCGTCGGTGCTCGGACGGGCCGACATGCTGGCGCTGTCCAGCGATCTCGCCCACCTGGAAGCCGCGGGGCGGCTGTCGCGCTTCATGCGCCACCGTGTGCTGCTCGACGTGGACCAGATCCTTCGGGAGGCCCGCGCCATCGGCTTGACCCGCAGCGGGGGGCCCATGGCCGGGCTGGGCGACGACGTCGTCGTGCCCCCGCATCACCGGATCCGCCTCATCGACGATGACGACGAACAGAGCCGCGCCCTGCCCCAGGCCGTGGTCGACCAGCTCATCGACCCGGCTGCTCTTGACCGCCTGGAGGCGGCCTCCGACATCGGCACCCGGGCGATGGTGGAGCTGCAGGCCCTGGTGGGCCGGCGGACGGCTGAGCTGTGCGGGCTGGCCTGGGACTGCCTGCGCACCGAAGAGGTGCTCGACGAGGCCGGTCGGCTCCGTCCCGCACCGGTGCTCGTCCACGACATGCCGAAAGTCGCGCTGCGCAGCTTCCACCTCCCCGTCGACGAGGCGGCGGCCGCGATCATCCGTGCCCAGCAGGCACGTGTGCGCTCCGCCTATCCCGACACGCCGACCTCTCAGCTGGCGTTGTTCCCGGCGCTGGTGCGCAACCCCAGGGGCGTGAACCCGTTCAATCGGACGACCTTCTGTGAGCGCTTCCGCACGTGGCTGCACGACCTGCCGCGCCTCGTCGGCCCCGACGGAGAGGACTACGACCGCTCCGACATCACCCCGTATTCCCTCCGGCACACCTACGCCCAGCGTCACGCTGACGGCGGCACGCCCGTCGAGGTGCTGGCCGCCCTCATGGGGCATTCCCGCCTCAGCACCACCCAGGGCTACTACCGGGTCACCCACAAGCGGAAGCGCAAAGCCGTCGACCAGCTCGCGGCGCTTCAGCTCAACGGCCGGGGTGAACGCGCCCGTCCGGCGGTGCAGCGCCTGCTCGACAGCGAGCACCTACGCGATGCGGTCGGGCAGGTGGCCGTGCCATTCGGGATCTGCCGGGAGCCCACCAACGTGAAGGCGCACGGCCAGGCCTGTCCGTTCCGCCACCAGTGCTTCGGCTGCACCCACTTCCGCACCGACCCCTCCTTCCTGCCGGAGCTGCGCTCCCATCTCAGTCGCCTCCTGGCCGACAGCGAACGTCTGCGGGCCGCTGCTCCCGAGCTCGAAGAGTGGGCCCGCAACGCGGCCATCCCCGCCGGCGAGGAGGTCGCCGCCGTCCGGGCGATCATCGACCGTTGCCACGACCTGCTGGCCAACGTCGCCGACGACGAACGGTCGGCAGTCGAGGAGGCGGTCGCCGTGCTGCGCCGCAGCCGAGCCCAGCTCGACACCACGGTGCCGGTGCGGTTCCTAGGCGTTATCGGCTCGCCAGCACCCACGCTGTTCCCCAACGTCGTGCGCGACCAGCACCGAGGCGATGAAGCCTGACCGGGGAGAGGCCTTACGCTCCGCTCGCCAGCTCACCGGCCAGCGCAAGCGGAAGCTGGTGCTGGCCGCCGTCGAGGCGCTTGTGCAGCGGGGCCGGGCACCCACCATCGCCGGGGTCGCCCGCGACGCCGGTGTCGGGCGCAAGTTCATCTACGACCATCCCGACCTCAGGGCTCAGATCGAGCTCAAGTGCGCCCAGGCGGCCCATCGCCAGGCCGACGACATGGTCAGCGCGGCGCGCGTCACGGGAGCGTCGCTGCGAGCAGACCTGGAGAACAGCCGGGTGGCGAACCTCCGCCTCCAACAGCGGCTGCGGTCCCTCGAGCGCCGCTTGTCCCAACTTGAAGGAGCCGGCCTGATCGCCGACGACCTCTTGGCCGGCGACATGCCCGCCCACATCGCCGAGCAGCGGCTTGCCCAGCGCGTCACCGAGCTGGAGCGGCAGCTGTTCGAGGCCGCGGAGGCGCTCCGACGCACCAACGAGGAGCTTGACGCCGCCCGGGCCATCAACCGCGAACTCATGGCCCACGCCAACCGCGTCGAGCCTCACGGCTCACCGGCCACGTCGGGCGTCAGCCCGCCCGAGAGGGGGAGGACAACATGACCAGCGGGGATTCACACGGACCCGACGACTCTTGGGCCTCTACACATCCCGCCCATCCGCTCGTCGATGACGCCAGCGCGGCGGTCCTCGACGAAGCCGTCGTCGAGCTGACCCTGCTGCGCTCGCCCATGTCCCTCGGCGACGGCCTCGCCGACCTGCATGCCATGGTCAGCCTGCTTGCCCAACTGCACGAGTGGATTCCTCTCAGCATCGTCGCTGCCAGGAACCAGGATCACACCTGGGACGCGATCGGACGTCAGCTCGGAGTGACCGCGCCGACGGCCAGGAGACGCCACCGCGTCCACCCCTCGGCCTCCTCGGGCGCGGGTCCAAGTCCCCGTCGCATACAGGTGCCTCCGACGTGACGATGGAGACCACGCCTGCGCTGCAGGCCACCGATAGGGCGCGATCTGACGCCACTGGTCTGTCGGCGTTCTGCAACTGCTGAAAACCGCCGCCCTCGAGGCCGGGGTCCCGCTCAGGGAGGTGCAGATCGCGGCCAGGCACTCTGATCCGCGCACCACGACGGTCTATGACCACCGCCGACAGAGCTTCGACCGCCACGCCGCCTACGTCGTGGTCGCCTTCGTCACCGGCGGCTGATCTACTCTGGTAGCCATGTCGGAGGAGCGCTCCAGCGAGACGCCGCTGCTCGATGAGTGGCGGGCCGAGGTGGGCGACGATGCTGTAGCGGCCGCGGTCGGGACTGCCCGGGCCCAGATCGCTGACGGCTCGCTTCGAGGCTTCTCCGACAAGGACGAGCTGCGGGAGTACCTCCAGCGCTCGCACCGCCGCTCGGCGTGACCTGGCGGGTCTTCCTGACGGACTCGTCCCAGCCGGACCTCGACAGGCTCACGCCGGCGGATCGCGCCGCTCTCACCGACGAACTGTTCGCCTGGGTGTCGGACGGACCGCCCCGGACGACCGGCCAGGTTGTGGCGGGCGTCCAGCTGTTCGAGGATCAGCTGCCGTCGGGGATCAGCGTCACCTACTTCATCGACGAGCAGGTCCCCTACGTCGGCGTCGTTCGTGTCCGGCGACGCTGATCCCAACAGCAGGTATCCCACAACCGCGCCGTCTCGCCGACAGTCGTGGGCGCACATACCGCCGGCGGAGCGGCGCCCGTAGAAGGGCGGCGACCGGACAACCCTGAGTCGAGGGTCGCCGGGCTTCAGATGCTGTCGGCAGCCCTCAGCGTGCGCTTCTTCCGCTTGGTGCGGCGCGCCAGCACGACGGTCCCGTCGGTGACCACCCCGCCACTCAGCAGCCGCTCGGTAAAACCTCACCGCGCTCCCGGGGCGTCGGGGACAATGGCGGCATGGACGATGACGGGGCTGTGCGGATCGAGCGCAGCCTGCCGGCTTGGAGAGCTTCGGGCCGGATCGCACATTGGACCGCTTATCTTCGGAGCGCGAACGACGTGGCTAGGGACTACGGGGCATTGGGCTTGGCGCTCGACGCGCTCGAGGGGCTGTCCGTTGGTGACGCTCTCGGCGAGCAATTCTTCCTCGCTCCGGACCATGTCCGGGTGGCGATCACCCAGCGCTGGCATCCGGCACCGCCTTGGCACTGGACCGACGACACGAACATGGCACTGTCGATCGTCGAGGTTCTGATGGAGCACGGGAGCATCGAGGTCGACCAGTTGGCGGCGAGCTTCGCCCGCCGCTACGACCCCGCCCGGGGCTACGGCCCATCGATGCACGCCGTCTTGGGCCGCATCGACGACGGCGAGCCGTGGCAGGCGGTGACACGGGGCCAGTTCGGAGGCCAGGGCTCGTTCGGGAACGGCGCAGCGATGCGGGTCGCGCCGCTCGGTGCGTGGTTCTCCGAGGACCTGGACCGCGTAGCCGGTGAGGCCCACCGCTCGTCGATCGTCACCCACGCGCACGAGGAGGCGGCCGCCGGTGCGATTGCTGTCGCTGTCGCAGCCGCGATTGCGGCGCAAGGTCGTGGCCGGCCGGCCTTGAGCGCAGGGGACTTCCTTGAGGCTGTCCGTGCCCGGGTCCCTCCCAGCGAGGTTGGGGAGAGGCTGGGCCGAGCTGTCGAGTTGGATTCGGAGCTCGGCGTCGAGCGAGTCGTGTCGAAACTCGGGAGTGGCCAGCGAGTCTCCGCGCAGGACACCGTCCCTTTCGCGCTGTGGAGCGCAGCACAGACGCCCGACGACTTCACCGAGACCCTCTGGCGGACCGTGAGCGGACTCGGCGACCGAGACACCACGTGCGCCATCGCTTGCGGCGTCGTCGCGGCAAGAACGGGGACCGACGGCATCCCACCCCTCTGGCGCGCCAGCCGTGAGCCACTGCCCGCCTGGGTGACGGCGGCCTGATCTGAACATTCGCGACGGAGGCGCGTACCTGCTCGGTGCGCTCGCCCAGCGTCCCATATCGACTGCATCCAGGCTCAGGTTCGACTGCCCCCTACCGCCGGCCTGGCGACACAGCTTTCCAGAGCCGGCCCAGGCGTCTGGCCATTCGTCCGCTCGCGCTTCACTCACCGGCGTCTGGAGGGATCGGCGCTGGAAACACGGGCGACGCTTCGAGAGCGTGACCTGCTGCGCGCCGCAGACCACGCCGCCATTGCGCGTGGCAATGCAACGGCGATGAGCAGCACCCCACCGATGGAGATTGGTCCCTGTGCGTTCTTGAGCTTGGTCCAGAACGACTCAGGGTGTCCCTCTTCTGGGCGGTCGAGCACGTAAAGCCCGGACGCCCGATCAACCACGACGACGTAGTTTGCAAATAGCGCCACCCCGGTCACATCCGGATCGACGGGGACGAACTGGGCCACGGTCCGGGGAGCGACAAGGCCCAGGTCGATGACGCGCAGGCCGTCGGCATGCCAAGCCACAAAGGCCTGTTCGCCGGAGGCCACCAGCGGTCCCGGTGGTGCGGTGGTCGGATAACGGATGGTCGCGACGTCTGCCGGAAGCTGCGGAGTGAGCGCAACGACGCGCAGCCCGGCGGGCGCACCCGGACAAGCCAGGTCGTCGGCGCCGGCCGCGGATACGACGGCGAGCGTGCGGTTGCCGATCGGCAATGCGGCCGCCGAGACGCTCTTCGCGTCGCCTCCGTTCGGTTCGAATGGAGTACTCAGTGCCACCGTGGGAGCAGCCGGGTCAGTCAGGTCAAGGTCCGACAGGCTTCCATCACTGAAGGCAACCAGCGCTCGCTGCCCATCGTCGTGCAGCCGGGCCGACCCGACCTGCGCTGCTGCCTGGCACCCCGCAGTCCCTGTCCTGACAGGTGGAACCCAGCGACTGATCGTCGTCGGATAAGCCGGATTCGAGAGGTCTTGAAATTCGACGACAGCGTCCGCGATCCCAGCCTCGCTGGCACTCCGTCCGGCGATGGTGGCCGCTATGACCCGGCCATCTGGCCGTTGAGCGAGCGAGACTGATCCTGGACCCGTGCACAACGGGCAACTCGTCGTCCTGCCGACGAGCGTCGGCCTTGCCCGGTCACCAAGGCTGTAATAGCTGACACCGGCTCCGGTCTGCTCCGGACAAACCGTCGACTCGCCGGCACGGGCCAGGGCGACCGCCATGAGCTCGCCTGTGAACGAGGGTGTGGCCATGTCCAACGCGTCGACACCGGTCGGTGCCAGCCCGACAGGAAGGTCGAGGCGGGTGACGACGCCTGGGTGGGCGGGGTTGCGCACGGAGACGACCGACACGGTGGACACAGCGCATCCGACGCTCGGGGTCGGTGCAGTCACGACAAGAGCCGTCGTACCCACCACGGCCACGTCTCCGCCCCTGCCGTCGAGGTCGACTCGACCAACGACCGTGAGGTTCGCTTCGATCGGACCTGCCCCAACCGCCGGGTGTGTCATGCAAACTGCTGGCATCAGAGCCAACCCGAGGACCGGCCACAGTCGCCGGGCTCTTATCCAAGGCCGCCCGGGAGTCGGGGGCACTGCCTACTTCTCGACGACGCGAAGATCGAAACCAACGTCGCCGTTCACGCTCTTTCGGAGAGGGTCGAGGGCGTCGAGGCGTTTGGACAGGTAGCGGTCGAGGAAGCCGACCGTTGTCGTGATGACGATTCGAGTGGCGGGAAGGATGCGGCCCTCCGTGCCGACGTAGGGCTGGTTGTGGTCGGTCCCCGGGACCTCACTGGGAGGGACGGTCAGCAGCAGCTTGGGTGGTGACGCATCGGAGAACACCTTCTGGCCGGCGGCGTAGGGAACGGACGGATCTGCCGCACCGTGCACCACCAAGATGGGGGTGTGCGGTCCGGTGAAGAACGTCCCGTCGGGGAAGGGCTGCTCGGCCCCGGCGAGAACGACGGCAGCTTTGATGCGAGAATCCAAGCAACAGGAGTTGAACGCGACGCCGAGGGCGGTCATTGCGCCCAGCGAATGGCCGGCCACGCCGATGCCCTCCTTGTTCACGAGATGGGCATACGGGCCTGAAGTCTCGCTACTGAGCCGGACCATCTCGGAGATGATGAAGCTGATGTCCCCGGGCTGATTGACGTAGTCGGCACCCGCCCCGGGCAGCATCGTGCTCGACAGCGGAAAGGTAGGAGCGGCCACGACGTAGCCCGCTGATGCCCATGT
>JAHFUP010000170.1 GCA_023265025.1 Acidimicrobiia bacterium
CGGCTGGTCGCAGTCCGTTCCGGGTCGGGGATCTGCTGGCGTTGACCGAGGTCGTCGAGAGCCTCGAAGCTGCCGGTGCTCGGACGGTGTAAGGCGAATTGCGCCGTCACTGTAAGGCCAATTGCGCCGCCCTCCGCCGACGATGCGGGTAGAGGACTCAGATAGCCCATCAAATACGGGGCATTCCTCGACTGGTGCTTGACTGCCGCCGAATCTCCGGCATAATGCTACTTACATCAATGTAGTTCGGGAGGTGGCGGGGTGGCACGACGGAAAGAGGACCCCAAGGTCGAGGCGCTGCGGGCCGAGCGGTCCCTGAACCCGCGCCCCGAGGCCGTGCGAGACGAGCAGTTCGCCGACTCGGAGTTTCTCGACGCCCGCGACCTGGTGCAGGTCAAGTACGAGATGGTGCGGCGGGTCCGCGTCGACGGCGACGCCGTGAGCCGCTCGGCCGCCGCCTTCGGCTTCTCCCGGCCGTCGTTCTACGAGGCGGCGGCCGCGATCGACACCGGCGGCCTGGCCGCCCTGGTGCCGGCCCGTCCCGGACCCCGCCGGGCCCACAAGCTGACAGAGGAAGTCGTGGCCTTCGCCCGCCAGCGCCGTGAGGCGGAGCCGTCGCTGCGCTCAGGAGGCCTCGCCGAAGCGATCGAGGAGCGCTTCGGCGTCCGAGTCCACCCGCGCTCGGTCGAGCGGGCCCTGGCCCGCGTCGCCCGGCCCAAAAGTGACGGCGGCCGGTGACCGCCGCGACCTGGGGGACGTCGAGCGCTACGAGGCGCTTCGCAGCCATGCCCTGGGCGGGGAGGCGTCGGGCTGGCGCCTCGGCCTCGCCCTCCTCCAGCGCCGAGGCGTGGCCGCCTGGGCGCGTGCCTGGACCGAGACGTCGCCGCGCGCCCCGGCCCGGCCGCCGGCCCCACTGCCCGACGGCGGCGACGAGCTCGTCGGCATGCTGGCGACGATGGCCCTCGCCTGTGCCCGGACCGGGTGAGCGGCGATGAGCCTCGCCACCGCGGCCAAGGTCAGCCCCTCGCACCTGGCCCGCACCGCCTACCTCTATGTCCGCCAGAGCACGCTCCGGCAGGTCTTGAACAACACCGAGTCGACCGCTCGCCAGTACGCGCTGCGCCAGCGGGCGGTCGCGCTCGGCTGGGCGAGCGAGCAGGTCGTGGTCATCGACGCCGACCAGGGCCACTCGGGCGCCTCCGCCGCCGACCGGGAGGGCTTCCAGCGCCTCGTGGCCGATGTCGGCATGGGCAAGGCCGGCATCGTGCTCGGCCTCGAGGTCAGCCGCCTGGCGCGCAACAACGCCGACTGGCACCGGCTCCTGGAGATCTGCGCCCTCAGCGACACGCTGATCCTCGACGAGGACGGACCCTATGACCCCGGCGACTTCAACGACCGGCTGCTGTTGGGCCTGAAGGGCACGATGAGCGAGGCCGAGCTGCACTTCATCCGGGCCCGCCTGCGGGGCGGCCAGCTCTCCAAGGCCCGGCGGGGGGAGCTGCCCATGCCGTTGCCGGTCGGGCTCGTCAGCGACCCCGCCGGGCGCGTGGTCCTCGACCCCGACGCCGGCGTGCAGCACGCCGTGGCGCACCTCTTCGCCACCTTCGCCCGCACCGGCTCCGCCCGCGCCGTGGTGCAGGCGTTCTCGGCGGAGAGCCTGCGCTTTCCGTCGCGGATCCGCACCGGCCCCCACAAGGGCGAGCTGTCGTGGATGCCGCTGCGCCACTGGCGTGTCCTCAGCGCGCTGCACAACCCCCGCTACGCCGGCGCCTTCGCCTATGGCCGGCTGCGGACGCGCAAGAAAGCCGATGGCCGGATCACCATGGAGAAGGTCCCCCGCGAGCAGTGGACGGCGCTGTTCCCCGACGCCCATCCCGGCTACATCAGCTGGGAGCGCTTCGAGCTCAACCAGCAGCTCCTGGCCGCCAACGCGCAGGCCCACGGCAGCGACCGGCCCTCCGGCCCCGCCCGCGAAGGCAGTGCCCTGCTGCAAGGACTGGCGGTGTGCGGCCGTTGCGGGCGGCGGATGACGGTCGGCTACCACTGTCGTGGGGGCGTCGAGTTCCCTGCGTATCGCTGCATGGGCGTCGCCATCCAGGACGGGACGCCGCCCTGTCAGAGCGTGCCGGGCGCCACCATCGACGTCGCCATCGGCCGCCTGTTGCTGGACACCGTCGGGCCCCTCGCCCTCGAAGTGGCGATCACCGTCCAAGCGGAGCTCGAGGCGCGCGCCGACGAAGCCGACGCACTCCGGCGCAGCCATGTCGAGCGGGCACGCCACCGCGCCGACCTCGCACGCCGCCGCTACCTGGCCGTCGACCCCGATAACCGGCTCGTGGCCGACAGCCTCGAGGCCGACTGGAACGACGCACTCCGCCAGCACCGGGAAGCCCAGGACGACTACGAGCGGGCGAACGCCGCCGTCCAGGAGATGCTCACCGAGGAACACAAGGCGCGCATACGGGCCCTGGCCACCGACTTCCCGGCATTGTGGTCAGACCCGGCCACGCCGCAGCGGGAGCGCAAGCGCATCGCCCGCCTGCTGATCGAAGACGTCACCATCGCCAAGACGGAGGAGATCCACCTGCACGTGCGGTTCCGCGGCGGCCAGACCACGAGCATGGTCGTGCCCATCCCGCCGAAGTCCTGGCAGCTGCGCCAGACCGATCCGGGGACGCTCGCGCTTCTCGACCGGCTCCTCGACGACCACACCGACGCCGAGGTCGCCCAGCGCCTCAACGATGCCGGTCACCGTTCCGGGACCCGACAGCCGTTCAGCGGTCGCATCGTGCTGCACCTACGCCTCCAGAACGGGCTTCCGAGTCACGCCGAGCGGCTCCGTTCCCGGGGGCTCTTGACGCTCGGCCAGATGGCGGAGCGCTTGGGCGTCCACGTCTCGACGGTCAAGGCTTGGCACCGCGCCGGCCTGATCGCCAGTCACAAGGCGAACGACAAGAACGAACGGCTCTTCGAGCCCCCCGCTCCCGGCGACCCGCGACTCGTCAAGCGGGTCGGCTCAAGCCTCAGCAAGCGAGCTCGCATCGAACCCACCCCAGGAGGTGCAGTGTGAAACCAACGCCTTGTCCCAGCACTGGCCCCTGC
>JAHFUP010000033.1 GCA_023265025.1 Acidimicrobiia bacterium
GCCGCCTCCGCCCTGTCCCTCCCTCGTGTCCGCTGCCGGAGGGGCCGCCTTCGGCGGCGACGGCGGCCACGGACGGGAAACCCCACGAACGCGGCGAACGTTTGTGGTCAGGGCACTAGCCCGCCGGCGCGAACTGTGCTTCGAGGCGATCGGCCAGGCGGCCGATGGCCTGGACGGCGTCACAGTCCGGGGCGGTGTCGAGCACGCACATCGACGCCCGGTCCGCCTCGGGGACCGAGGGGTCCTCGGGGATGGCGACGAGCAGGTCGCATTCGCGTTCGGCGGCGAAGGCCTCCATGCGCTCGACGTCGGCGGGGCCGGTGGCCCGGTTGCCGATGAAGGCGACCCGCTCGATGCCCAGCTCCAGGGCCAGCTTGTGGGTGCGGTCGGCGGTCATCATGACCTTGGCCGTGGGCTGGACGACGACCAGGAGGAGGTCGACGTAGCGGAGTGTGCCGCCGGCCCAGCTCAGGTGCTCAAGCCCGGCTTCCATGTCGGCGACGACGAATGTGCCGGGGAGGTCCTTCTCGATCCGTTCGATGAAGTCACGCACGGTGACATGGGCGGTCCCCGTTCAGCCGGAGCCGGCCTTCTCGGCCATCGCCCCCAGCATGATCGTGATCCCGTCGGGACCCGGCGTGCCGTACTCCTCCAGGAGCTGCACCGGCGAGAGGCCCTCGGGCACCCGCCGGCGGGGACCGGACTGATCGAGGAAGGGCCGCAGCTTGGCCGCCCCCTCCTCGCCCAGGCCGATGTTGGCGCCCAGGTTCGGGTCGGAGTCGCAGTCGATGGCGATAACCCGGTGGCCCCGACGGGCCAGGGTGCGGGACAACACGGCGGAGGTGGTGGTCTTGCCCACCCCGCCCTTGCCGGAGATGCCGAGGCGCATGGGCGCCGAGGCTAGTGCCTCGACCTCATTCGTTCGCTTCGCTCACTCCATTCGGTCGAAGTGATCGTGCTCCGGCGGGCGAGCGGAGCTCGCGCCGCCTCCGCCCTGTCCCTCCCTCGTGTCCGCGGCCGGAGGGGCCGCCTTCGGCGGCGACGGCGGCCACGGACGGGAAACCCCACGAACGCGGCGAGCGTTTGTGGTCAGGGCACGAGCGATTCAGGGAAGCAAGCGGCGGATGGGGTCGACCCAGGTGTCCGGGTTGGACGGGTCAAGGGCGATATCAGCGCCCAGCGGCACCTGCGTGTCGGTCGTCACCGCGGCCACCGGGAGGAAGCGGCCGCACGCCACCGCCCGCAGCTCCATGACGAACTCCTTGCCCGTCTGCCCGGTGGCGTCGATCAGGACGACGGTGGGGATGATGCCGCCGCACATCTCGGGGGTGATGCTGTCGAACTCCCGGGTGATGAAGCGGCAGTCCGGGAGGTTGCTCTCGAGGGCACGGGTGCGGTCCTCGTCGACCCCGATGGTGAGCACGATGGACGGGGGCAGGCCGGCGTTGCGGCGGGCGCCACCCATCTCCGCGGTGTAGTCGGGCTCGGAGAAAGGCTGGTCGGTGGCGTAGTCGCCCAGGAACTGGTCGAGGCCGGCCCGGGTGGTGAGGGCGTTGGTGGCGGTGGGCTCGTCGACGGACCAGACCTCCCATTGGACTATCGCCAGGGCGATCTCGGTGTAGGTGATCGCGTAGAGGAGCGCGGGGTTGGTGAGCACCGGCTTCATCCCCATCACCGACAGCTCCATGGCGACTTGCTCGATGACGTCGGACTCACGGGGCGGCGGATCACCGCGGATGCTGAAGGTGTCCGGGGACACCCGGAAGCAGACCTGCCACCAGCCGTCGAGGAACAGGCAGTCACCCTCGAGGTGGGTGCTCGGCCCGAAGGCGGTACGGGCCCCCTCGTGCACGAACGCGGCGATGACTTCCCTGTCTTCCATTACCGGCAGCCTTCCACCCTCGCAGCGTACCGGCGACCGGTACCGTTCGGGCATCGACGAGGACTTCTGCTACATCACGACGACCGGCCGGCGGACCGGCAACCCTCACCGCATCGAGATTTGGTTCGCAGGGGAGCCCGGCGGCCGCACGATCTACGTGCTCGCCGGCGGGCGGGAGCGGGCAGATTTCGTCCGCAACGCCATGGCCGACCCGAGAGTCACCGTCCGCATCGGCGACGGGGAAGGCGAGGCGACCGCCCGCGTGGTGGAGCCGGACACCGAGGAGGACGGGCTGGCCCGCCGGCTGATCCTGGCCAAGTATCAGGTCGCGACCAGCGACGACCTGGAGAGCTGGGGCCGTTCCGCCCTGCCGGTGGCCTTCGACCTCGCCTTTTAGCGGGGCGAGGGGCCGAAGCCCCCTCCCCCCGGTCCCCTCCCGTTGGTCGAGCCGCCTCCGGCGGCACTCAGGCTCCTCGGCGGCAAAGCCGCCTGCGGGCCTCGTGCGGGGGCGGAGCCTCCGCGCCCCCACCATGCAAAAACTTGTCACATTGGTGAACGTCTCAAGCCCAAGCAGGCGCCTAGAAATCGGCTGAGGCGTACCATTGCAACGGGCCGAGAGTTCGGATCGAGGTGACCCGCACATGACGTGGTCCGAAGCTGCTGCAGCCGCACCTGGCCGGCCGATTCGCGTGCTCGTGTGCGACGATCACGAGGTGGTGGCCCAGGGCGTGGCCATGGTCCTCCACGCCGAGGGGGACATCGACGTGGTGGGCGTCGCCGGCAGCGTGGCGGAGGTCCGTGAGATGGCGGCGTCCCACCGGCCCGACGTTGTCCTCATGGACTACGGCCTCCCTGACGGTGACGGGGTCATGGCCACCACCGCGATCAAGGCGTCGCAGCCCGACGTGCAGGTCGTCATGCTGACCTCCTACTCGGACGAGGAGGTGCTGGTCGCCGCCATCGAGGCCGGTTGCTCCGGCTACGTCACCAAGCACAAGGGCGCCGAGGAGCTCATCGCCGCCGTGCGGCTGGCCGCCGACGGGGAAGCCCTGGTGTCGCCCGACATGCTGGCGCTGTTGCTGCCCCGCCTGCGCCGGAGCCACCACGGCCTGGGCTGGGACCTCACCCCCCGCGAGCGCCAGGTCCTCGACCTCCTGGCCCAGGGTGACTCCAAGGACGTCATCGCCGACCGCCTGTTCCTTTCCACCAACACCGTGCGGAACCACATCCAGAACATCCTCACCAAGCTGGGCGCCCATTCCCGGCTCGAGGCGGTGGCGGCCGCGGCCCGGGAGGGGCTGCTTCACCGGGTGTAGGGGCCGTTGGTGCGCATGCACCACGCGGGCGTGGTCCCCGGATCTCTTCCCGGTGATCGGCCGGCGGCCCAAACTGATGGCATCGACCGCTGGGAGGGCCAGCGTGGGCTTGTTGGCCGAGCAGATCGTCATCGACTGCGCACCGTCGGCGCTGGAGGAGCTGTTCAGCGACCGGGCGGCGGGCTGGATCGCGCCCCTCCTGCGTCTGGCCGGCGACGAGGGTGAAGCGGCCGGCCTCGTCCTGTTGGGGGAGCGCCCCGACGCTGACCGCCGGCAGTCGCCCCGCCGGCGTGGCCACGAGGTGGCGGTGGGCCGGGGCGGCCGGAACGCCAGGGGCTTCCGCGTCGACCTGCGATGGCGGACGACGCACTACCGGGCTCTCTTCGCCGAGTTCCACGGCGTGCTGGAGATTCGGGCTCTCGACGACCAGGCCGTCCTGAGCGTGGAGGGGCTCTTCGTCGCGCCCACCGGCGCGACCGGGTCGGGCACCGCGGCCCTTGCCGCCCGAAGAGCCGCAGAAGCAGCGATGCGCAGCCTGCTCGGCCACCTGCGTTCGGCGACGGAAGCGAGCTCGTTCTCCCGCTCCTGATGCATCTGCACCAGAGAGGTTGAGTTTCGAACCTCTTCTCGACCGCGTCGGGAGCGAGCCTACTGAAGGCCTGTCCCGCATCCCGAGCCGCCCGGCGGCCCGGGCGCGAACCGCGAGGACCACAGGGAGGCGTCTACATGGACAACAACTTCGTATCCGAGCTCGTGGGAACGGCGATCCTGATCCTGTTGGGCAACGGCGTCGTCGCCGCCGTGCTGCTGGCCAAGTCGAAGGCCCAGAACTCGGGCTGGATCGTCATCACCTTCGGGTGGGGTATGGCGGTCACCATCGGCGTGTACGCGGCCGGGCCCTTCAGCGGGGCCCACATCAACCCTGCGGTCACCCTGGGCCTGGCTGCCACCGGTGACTTCCCGTGGGGCGACGTCCCCGTCTACATCGCCGGCCAGTTCGCCGGTGCCATCCTGGGCGCCTGCCTCGTCTGGCTGGCCTACCTGCCCCACTGGGCGGAGACCGACGACCCGGGCCTGAAGCTGGCCTGCTTCTCGACCGGCCCCGCCATCCGCAAGCCCCTGCAGAACGCGATCACCGAGATCATCGGCACCGCGATGCTGCTGATCGGCGTCCTGGCCATCGGCATCAACACCGGCGCGGCGGCGAGTGGTGTCGGCCCGCTGCTCGTCGGCCTCCTCGTCCTGTCGCTGGGCTTGTCCCTCGGTGGGCCCACGGGCTACGCCATCAACCCGGCCCGTGACCTCGGGCCTCGCATCGCCCACGCCTTCCTGCCCATCGCCGGCAAGGGTGACTCCGACTGGAGCTACGCGCTGGTCCCGGTGGTGGCGCCCATCATCGGCGGCATCCTCGGCTCGGTCATCTTCAACGTCGTCTGGCCGAACTAGCACCAGCGAAAGGAGCCTGGCATGAAGAAGCTGATCAACCTTCCCGAGAACGTCGTGCGGGAGGAGCTGGAAGGCATCGCGCTCGCCCACGCCGACCTCGTGCGCGTCTCCCTCGACCCGTACATGGTGATCAGGAACGACGCCCCGGTCCAGGGGAAGGTCGGGCTGGTCTCCGGGGGTGGCTCCGGGCACGAGCCCATGCACGGCGGGTTCGTCGGCCTCGGCATGCTCGACGCCGCATGCCCGGGCGAGGTCTTCACATCGCCCACGCCCGACCAGATCCTCGCCGCCACCAAGGCGGTCGACGGTGGGGCCGGCGTGCTGCACATCGTGAAGAACTACACCGGCGACATCCTCAACTTCGAGATGGCGGCCGAGCTGGCCCGCGAGGAGGGCATCGAGGTGGAGGCGGTCGTGGTCGCCGACGACGTCGCGGTCAAGGACAGCCTCTACACCGCCGGCCGTCGGGGCGTGGGGGCGACCGTACTGGCCGAGAAGCTCTGCGGCGCGGCGGCGGAGAACGGGCTCGGCCTCAAGCAGGTGGCCGACGTCTGCCGGCACGTCGACGAGTTCGGCCGCAGCATGGGCATGGCCCTCACCTCCTGCGTCCCGCCCTCCGCCGGCCGGGCCACCTTCGAGCTGGCCGACGACGAGATGGAGATCGGCATCGGCATCCACGGCGAGCCGGGCCGGGAGCGCATGAAGCTCGCGTCCGCCCACGACATCGTCGGCATGCTCGCCGGCGCCCTGGTCGAGGACCTGCCCTTCCGGGCCGGCGACGAGGTGCTGGCCTTCGTCAACGGGCTGGGCGGGACGCCGCTGATCGAGCTGTACGTCGTCTACCGCGAGCTGGACCGCTTCCTCACCGACAAGGGGATCATCATCGGCCGGAACCTGGTCGGTTCGTACATCACCTCGCTCGAGATGGCGGGCTGCTCCATCACCCTGCTGAAGATGGACGCCGACATGACCGCGCTCTGGGACGCGCCGGTGAAGACCGCCGGGCTCCGGTGGGGGGCCTAGCACTTTGACCGACACTGCGGCCGACGTGAGCCGCTGGATCCACGCCTTCCAGGCCGAGATCGCCGAGCACCGGGTTCGGCTCACCGAGTTGGACGCGGCAATCGGCGACGCCGACCACGGGACGAACATGGACCGCGGCATGCGGGCCGTGGTGGCCAAGCTCGACGATGCGGGCGTCGGCGTCGATATCGGGAGCCTGTTCAAGACCGTGGGGATGACGCTCGTCTCCTCGGTCGGGGGCGCCAGCGGCCCGCTGTACGGGACCCTCTTCCTCCGGATGGCGACGGCCGCCGCCGGCCTCACCGAGTTGAACGGCGACGGGTGGGCGTCAGCGTGGGACGCCGGCGTCGCCGGCGTGCAGGCGCGGGGTAAGGCGGAGATCGGCGACAAGACGATGGTGGACGCCCTCGTGCCGGCCAGCGCCGCCTTCGCCGCGGCCGTCGGCCGGGGCGGCTCGTCCGCCGAGGCCTGGCATGCGGCGGCGGTCGCGGCTCGGGCCGGCGTGAAGTCGACCGTCCCCATGGTGGCGCGCAAGGGCAGGGCGAGTTACCTCGGGGAGCGCAGCGCGGGGCACCAGGACCCGGGGGCGACGTCGACGTACCTGCTCATCGAATGCGGCGCGGAGGTCCTGGGCGGCGTCGCTCGGGCGGACAGGGAACGCGGGACAGCGACCGAGTCAGTGAGCACCTAAGGAGAAGCGAGGAGAGCGATGGCCAAGTACGTAGCAGCGATCGACCAGGGCACGACCAGCACCCGATTCATGATCTTCGACCACAGCGGCCAGGTCGTCTCGGTCGCCCAGAAGGAGCACGAGCAGATCTACCCGGCGCCCGGCTGGGTCGAGCACGACGCTCTCGAGATCATGACCAGGGTCCACGAGGTCATCCCGATGGCGCTGGAGAAGGCCGGCGTGGACTTCCACGACCTGGCCGCGGTGGGCATCACCAACCAGCGGGAGACCACGGTCCTCTGGGACCGCATCTCGGGCAAGCCCGTCCACAACGCCCTTGTCTGGCAGGACACCCGGACCGACGGCATCTGCAACCAGCTGTCCGCCGACGGCGGCCAGGACCGGTTCCGGGTCAAGACCGGCCTCCCGATCGCCACCTACTTCTCCGGCCCGAAGATCAAGTGGCTGCTCGACAACGAGCCGGAGCTGAAGGCCAAGGCCGAGGCCGGCGACGTGCTGTTCGGCAACATCGACAGCTGGCTGATCTGGAACCTGACCGGGGGGCCCGACGGTGGCGTGCACGTGACCGACGTCTCCAACGCCAGCCGCACGATGATGATGGACCTGGCCACCCTCGACTGGGACCCCGAGATCCTGGCCATCCTGGGCGTGCCGCGGGCCATGCTGCCGACCATCCGGGCGTCGAGCGAGGTCTACGGGGAGGCGCACGAGAGCGCCCTCCGGGGGATCGCCATCGCCGGGGACCTCGGGGACCAGCAGGCCGCCCTGTTCGGCCAGACGTGCTTCTCGGTCGGCGAGGCCAAGAACACCTACGGGACGGGCAACTTCCTGCTCCTCAACACCGGGACCGAAGCGGTCCAGTCCACCTGCGGGCTGCTGACCACCCTCGGCTACAAGATCGGCGACCAGGCCGCGGTGTACTGCCTGGAGGGCTCGATCGCCATCACCGGCGCCCTCGTGCAATGGCTGCGGGACAACCTCGGCCTCATTTCCTCGGCACCGGAGATCGAGGCCCTGGCCCGGACCGTGGACGACAATGGCGGCTGCTACTTCGTGCCCGCCTTCTCGGGCCTGTTCGCCCCGTACTGGAAGAGCGACGCCCGGGGTGTCATCGCCGGCCTCACCCGGTACGTCAACAAGGGCCACATCGCCCGGGCGTGCCTGGAGGCGACGGCCTGGCAGACCAAGGAGGTCGTCGAGGCCATGAACGCCGACTCGGGCGTGGCCCTGACGTCTCTCAAGGTCGACGGTGGCATGGTCGGCAACGAGCTGCTGATGCAGCTCCAGTCCGACGTGCTGGGCGTCCCCGTCGTCAGGCCGACCGTGGCCGAGACGACCTCGCTGGGGGCGGCCTACGCCGCCGGCCTGGCCACCGGCTTCTGGGGCGAGGTGGAGGACCTGCGGGCCAACTGGGGCGAGGACAAGCGCTGGGAGCCGATGATGGACGCCGACGTCCGCGACCACGACTACCGGCTCTGGAAGAAGGCCGTCACCCGCACCTTCGACTGGGTCGAGTAGCCGAAGGAGCACCGAGTAGCCGAAAAGCAGCGGGCCGGCGACGGGTGACCCGTCGCCGGCCCCTTCTCGGAGGGTCAGCGCATGGAGAGCATCGAGACCGAGGTGCTGGTCGTCGGCGGAGGCGCGACCGGGCTGGGGGTGGCCCGCGACGCGGCGATGCGTGGCTTCGCCACCGTGCTCGTCGAGCGCAAGGACCTGGCCGAGGGGACCACCGGCCGCTACCACGGGCTGCTTCACTCCGGTGGCCGGTACGCGGTGAAGGACCCGCGGGCGGCGAGGGAGTGCGCGGCCGAGAACGCCATCCTGCGCCGGGTGGCGGCCGACTCCATCGAGGACACGGGCGGCCTGTTCGTGACCACGCCATGGGACGACGTCACCTTCGGCGACCGGTTCCTCGCGGGCTGCGCGGACACGGGTGTCGGCGTCGAGGAGATCGACGTGGCCGACGCGCTGCGCCGGGAGCCGGCGGTCAACGCCGGCATCCGCCGGGCGTTCCTGGTGGCCGACGCGTCGATGGACGCGTGGAAGCTGGTCTGGGCCTGCGCCCGATCGGCCGAGCAGCACGGGGCGCGCATCCTCACCTACCGGAGGGTCGTCGAGGTGCTGCGCGCCGCTGACACCGTCGCCGGTGTGGTCGTGGTCGACTCCCGCAGCGACGAGGAGATGACGATCCACGCCCGGATGACGGTGAACGCCACCGGCGCATGGGCAGGCCAGCTGGCGGCGCTGGCCGGTTGCCGGCCGGTCGAGGTCGTGCCGGGCAAGGGGATCATGATCGCCATGAACCACCGCATCGTGAACACCGTGGTGAACCGGTGCACCATGCCCTCCGACGGCGACATCATCGTGCCGATCCGCACGGTGTCGGTCGTCGGCACGACCGACTCGCCGGTTGCCGACCCCGACCAGCTGGAGGTCACCCAGGCCGAGGTCGACCACATGCTCGACGAGGGGGAGAAGCTGGTGCCCGGCTTCCGCCACGCCCGGGCCCTGCGGGTGTGGGCCGGCGCCCGCCCGCTCTTCGGTGCCCGCCCGCCCGGTGATGACGATACGCGCGACATCACCCGGGCCCACGCCCTCATCGACCACGCCGAGCGTGACGGCATCGGAGGGTTCGTGACCATCACCGGTGGCAAGGCCACGACGTTCCGGCTCATGGCCGAGGAGACGGTGGACCTGGTCTGCCGCGCCCTCGATGCCGGCGGTCCGCGGCCCTGTCGCACTGCCGTCGAGGCGTTACCCGATTCTGAGCCGGGGGCGTACTACTCGGTGGGATCGCGGCTGGCCCGCCGGGAGGCGCACCTCCTCGACGACCAACTGGTCTGTGAGTGCGAACTGGTGTCGCGCCAGACCCTCGAGGAGGCGGTCGAGCGCCGGCCGACGGCCAACCTCGACGACGTCCGCCGTGCGTTGCGGCTGGGGATGGGGCCGTGCCAGGGCGGGTTCTGCACGTACCGGGCCACGGGGATCTTCCACCGCCTGGAGCGGCTCGACCAGGTCACGGCCAATACCGCCCTGCTCGATTTCCTCCAGGAGCGGTGGAAGGGCGTCCATCCGATCCTGTACGGCGACCAGCTCCGCCAGGCCCGCCTGGACGACTGGATCTACCAGGGCCTGATGGACGTGGAGCACCTGCCGGCGGTGGCGGCCGCCGCGATCGGGTCCGTCGCATGAGCGGGGAAGGCGAGATCGTCGTCATCGGCGTCGGCCTGGCCGGGCTGGTCGCCGCCCTCCGGCTGGCCGAGGGCGGCCGGCGGGTGCGGGTCCTGGCCAAGGGCGTCGGGTCGACCCACCTGAGCGGGGCGACGGTCGACGTCCTGGGCTACGCGCCCTTCCGCGTCCGGTCCCCTGCCGCCACTCTTCCGGAGTTCGCGGTGGCCAACCCGCACCATCCCTACGCGCTGATGGGGACCGCGGTCGTCGACGACGCCGTGACCTGGCTCAAGGGCCGCCTCTCCAACCCCCGCTACGTGGGCGACCTGCGCCGCAACTTCCTACTGCCCACCGCCCTCGGCGTGGCCAAGCCCACGGCCGTGGCGCCCCAGACCATGGCCGTCGGCGACCTCACCCACGGCGGGTGCTTCGTCATCGTCGGCCTCCCGGGGCTCAAGGACTTCTATCCCGCGCTGGTGGCTGGGAACCTGGGCTCGACCGTGGGCATCGCCGGCGAGGCGATCGAGGCGCGGGCCGTCGACGTCGACCTCACGTTGGACGGCCGAGTCGACGTCGGCCCGTTGGCCTACGCCCGCCGGCTGGACGACCCCGCCTTCCGCGCCCAACTGGCGGCCCGCCTGCACGGCCGCCTCGGTGCCGACGATATGGTCGGGCTGCCCGCCGTCCTCGGTCTCACCGACGCCGAGCAGGCCTGGGAGGAGCTCGAGGCCCGGCTCGAACGGCCGGTCTTCGAGATCCCGACGTTGCCGCCGTCGGTACCCGGTGTGCGGCTGTACGGGGCCCTGTCGGGGGCGCTGCACCGCCTGGGCGTCAGCGTGACGATCGGTGGCGAGGTCCTCGGCGCCGAGACGCACGGCGGCAGGGTCACCGGCGTCCACACCGAGACCGCCAACGGCGTCCGCTTCCATGCCGCCGCCGGCGTGGTCCTGGCCACCGGGGGGTGGGCGGCCGGCGGCCTCGAGATGGACAGCCACTGGGTGGTGCGGGAGCCGGTGTTGGGCCTGCCGGTGACCGGGATCCCCGGCGGTGGGAGGCGTTTCCTGCCCGGGTACTTCGACCACCATCCCCTGGCCTCGACCGGGGTGGCCGTCGAGGGGTCGCTGCGGCCGGTCGACGGCGACGGGCGGGTCGTGTTCACCAACGTGCGAGTGGCCGGGGCCACCCTGGCCGGCGCCGAGCCGTGGAAGGAGAAGTCGGGCGACGGGCTGAGCCTGTCGACCGGCTACCACGCCGCCATGTCGATGCTGGCGGAGGAGGACTAATGGAGGACCTCATCCGGGCGTCGCTCGACCATTGCATCAAGTGCACGATCTGCGAGACGGTGTGCCCGGTCGCCCAGGTCACGCCGTTGTTCCCGGGGCCGAAGTACGAGGGCCCGCAGGCCGAGCGCTTCCGCCTGCCCAGCGGCTCCGCCGACGCGTCGGTGGACTACTGCTCGGGCTGCGGCCTCTGCACGCAGGTGTGCCCGCAGGGCGTGAAGATCGCCGAGATCAACTCCCGCGCCCGCGCCCACTTCAAGGCGCAGAAGGGCGTTTCCGTCCGTGACCGGATCCTGGCCCGACCGGGTCTCACCGGGCGCCTCGGCACGCCGGTCGCACCGCTGGCCAACCGGGTGATGGCCAACGGGACCGCCCGCCGGCTGATGGAGAAGGCGGTCGGGGTCCACCACGCCGCCCCGGTGCCCGTCTATGCCGGGCACAGCTTCCAGCGGTGGGCGCGCCACCACGAGCGGCACGCGTCGCCCCGGCTCGACGGCCGGTCGGTCGTGTACTTCCACGGCTGCAGCGTGAACTGGTTCGAGCCCGACCTCGGGCGCATGGTCGTCGCCGTCCTGGAGCACAACGGTGTCGAGGTGAAGATGCCGCGGCAGGACTGTTGTGGGCTGCCGCTGCAGTCGAACGGGCTGTTCGACGCCGCCCGCCGGGCCCTGGGGCGCCTGGCCCGGGATCTCTCTGCCGGTAGCGCAGGCCATGCTGTGGTCGCCAGCTCGACGAGTTGCGGCGTCATGCTGAAGCGCGAGGGCCGGGAGATCCTGGGGCTCGACGACGACGAGACCCTGCGCGCCGTAGGGGCGCGGACGTTCGACGTCTGCGAGTACCTGCTCGACCTGCACGGCCAGGGCCTGCTGGACACCGGCTTCCGCCCGCTGCCGCTCACGGTCATCTATCACGCCGCCTGCCAGCAGCGGGGCCACTCCATGGGGACGCCGGCGCTGGAACTTCTCCGCCTCGTGCCGGAGCTGGAGGTCATCCGGAGCGAGGCCGACTGCTGCGGCATGGCCGGCACCTACGGTCTCAAGAAGGAGAAGTACGACATCGGCATGGCCGTCGGCGAGCGGCTGTTCGAGCAGGTCCGCCGGGTCGGGCCGGACGCGGTGGCCTGCGACGGTGAGACCTGCCGGTGGCAGATCACCAAAGCCACCGGCCGGGCGTCGGTCCATCCCGTGGAGCTGCTCTTCCGGGCGTACGGCCTGGAGCTCTGAGCCGGAGTTGGTAGGAATCGTCATCGTCTCCCACAGCGCCGGCCTGGCCAGGGGCGTGGCCGAGCTGGCCCGGGAGATGGGGGGCCCGGACGTCTGCATCGAGGTGGCGGCCGGGATGGCCGATGGCGGCGGCCTGGGGACGGACGCGCTGGCGGTCATGGGGGCGATCGAAGCCGCATTCTCGCCCGACGGGGTGCTCGTGCTCATGGACCTGGGCAGCGCGGTGCTGAGCGCCGAGACCGCGGTGGAGATGCTCGACCCCGCGGTGGCAGCCGTCGTGCGCCTCTCGGAGGCGCCGCTGGTCGAGGGGGCGGTCGGTGCGGCCACCGCGGCCCGCCTCGGGCTCAGCCTGGACGAGGTCGCCGCCGAGGCCGCCGGCGGGCTGGCGGGCAAGCGCGAGCACCTGGGTGCGCCGCCGGCGGCGCCGGTGGTGCCGGTCGCGCCGCCGATCGGGGAGGAGGTGCGGATCGTCGTGGGGAACCGGCTGGGGCTGCACGCCCGCCCCGCGGCGCGGTTTGTCGCCACTGCGGGCCGGTTCGACGCGGTGGTCACCGTCGACAACGCCACGACCGGCCGGGGGCCGGCGTCGGGCCGGAGCCTCAGCGGGCTGGCCACCCTGGGGGTGGGTCGGGGCGACGAGATCGTCGTGCGGGCGTCGGGACCGGAGGCGGCCGCCGCGCTGGACGCGCTTGTCGCGCTCGCCGCCGACGACTTCGGCGATCGGCCGGCGGCGACGGACGCCCCGGTCCCGGAGTCCCGGGTGGCCGGCGCCGGCTTCGTCGGCCTGCCGGCGTCTCCCGGCATCGCGCTGGGGCCGGCTCGCCACGTGCGGCCCATCGTCCCCGAGGTGCCCCTCGGGCCGGTGACCGATCCGTCCACGGCCTGGGAGGACCTGGAGGCAGCGCTGGTCGCGGCCCGGGCGGACATCGGCGCGGCCCGGGCCGCGGCGGCAGCCGCCGCCGGCGAGCAGGAGGCGGCCATCTTCGACGCCCACCTGCTGCTCCTCGAGGACGAGGCCCTGCTGGGGCCGGCCCGCGTGGCCGTGTTTGATCGGGGCGTCAACGCGGCGCGGGCCTGGCGCGCCTCGGTCGACGAGGTCGCCGGGTCGTACCGTCAGCTCGCGGACCCGTACCTGCAGGCCCGGGCGGGCGACGTCGAGGAGGTGGGCAACCGGGTGCTGGTGCGCCTGCTGCGCCGCGCTGGCGGTTCCGTGTCGCTCGACGCCGCCGGCGTGGTGGTGATGGACGAGGCGATGGCCGGCGACCTCATCGAGCTCGACCCGGCGCTCGTGACCGGACTGGCCACCGCCGGCGGCGGGCCCCTCGGCCACGGGGCCATCCTCGCCCGCGCCATCGGCATCCCCGCCGTCGTCGGGTTGGGTCCCGGGGTGCTGGCTGTCGCCGAGGGCACGCCCCTGGCGGTCGACGGCGACACGGGGGCGGTCTACGTCGACCCGCCGGCCGACCTCGTCGCGCAACTGGAGGCCCGGAAGGCCGACGACAGCCGCCGCCGGTCGAGCGCCCTCGCCGTCGCCGCCTCGCCGGCGGTGACCCGCGACGGTCGCCGCATCCTCGTCGAGGCCAACGCCGGCTCGGCCCACGAGGCGGCGGCCATCGTGGCCGGCGGGGCCGACGGGGTCGGCCTCCTGCGCACCGAGTTCCTGTTCCTCGACCGGGACACCCCACCGGACGAAGACGAGCAGTACCGGGCCTACCTGGAGCTGGCCGCCGGCCTCGGCGGCCGGCCGGTGGTCGTCCGGACGCTCGACGCCGGCGCCGACAAGCCGGCGGCCTGGCTGCCGGGCGGCCAGGGAGCCGAGGCCAACCCGGCCCTCGGACTACGGGGGTTGCGGCTGGGGCTGTCGCGTCCCGACGTGCTGCTCGTGCAGCTCCGAGCCGTCCTCCGGGTGGCGGCCGCCCACCCGGTACGGGTGATGTTCCCCATGGTCACCACCGTCGAGGAGGTCCACCAGGCCAAGGCCCTGCTCGCCGTGGCCCGCGTCGATCTTGTCGTCCGGGGCGTCGACGTGCCGGCGCACCTCCCGCTCGGGATCATGGTGGAGGTGCCGGCCGCCGCCCTCCGCATCCGGCACCTGGCCCCGGAGGTGGACTTCTTCTCGATCGGCACGAACGACCTGACCCAGTACGCCCTGGCCGTGGACCGGGGCAACAGCGCGGTCGCCGGCCTGGGCGACGGGCTGGACCCGGCTGTCCTCGCACTGGTCGACGCCGTGGTGCGTGGCGCCGGCGACCGGCCGGTGGCCGTGTGCGGGGCCCTCGCCGCCGACCTCCGCGCCGTCCCGATCCTCGTCGGCCTCGGGGTGACCGAGCTGTCGGTGCCGCCGTCCGCCGTCGCCGGCGTCAAGCAGACGGTCCGGGAGGTCGACGTCGCGTCCGCCTGGAGTCTGGCCCAGCGCCTCCTGGCCCTTGACTCGGCCGCCGCCGTGCGCCGGGCCCTGGAGGACCGGTGAACCGGGTCACCGGCCTCAGCGCCCTGCGCATCGCGCTCGTCGCCCCGATCATGGCGCTGGTGCTGGCCGGGCCGCGGACCGAGCACGCCTACGCCGGCGCCGCCGCGCTGTTCGCCGTCGCCGCGCTCACCGATTTCCTCGACGGCTACCTCGCCCGGCGCTGGCGGGTGACAACCGCCCTCGGCTCGTTCCTGGACACGACGGCCGACAAGGTGCTGGTCGCCGGTTCGTTGATCGCCCTGGTGTCGGTGGGGCGGGCCTCGCCGTGGCTGGCCGGGCTGATCGTGTGCCGGGAGCTGGCCGTCCTCGCCCTGCGGGGCGTGGTGGCCGCCGGCGGGACGGTCATGGCCCCCTCCTTCTGGGGGAAGCTCAAGGCCAACGTGCAGTTCGCCGCCGTACTCCTGGCCATGGTGCGGGTCGACTCGCGCTGGGCCGGTCGGCACCCCGACGAGTGGCTCCTTGCCGCGGCCGCCGTTCTGGCGGTGGTGTCGGGCGCGCAGTACTTCGCCCGGTTTCCTTCAGCCGCGCCGGCGCCTAGCGGACGATCGACCTGATGGCCCGGGTCAATGCGAGGACGGGACTGAAGACCCCCTGGCGGTTGCCCACGATCTCGACGGGGACGGCGTACGCCGACAAGGCGTCCAGCACGCCCGGATCCCGGTTGATCACGCCCTCGAACACGCACAGCCGGTCGGGGTAGGCGAACTCGGCCCGGTACCCGTGCTGGCCGGGGATGACCTTCCCCCACAGGGAGACCTGACCGACGACCATCCGGTTGAGGCCGAACAGCATCTGGCCCCGCAGCGCACCCAGGCTGCGGGCCGCGTACAGGCCGCAGGTGCAGCCTTCGGCGGGGGCGGGGTGGGGGTCGACGCTGAAGCCGCTGACCATCCGGTAGCGCCAGTCGGTGCGGTCGACATCGTCGAACCGGCAACGGGCGCGCAGGGCCTGGCCGGGCTCCCACCGCTGGTGGCGGCCGGTGAGGGACCGGAGGAGGCCGTCGGCCCCGCCCAGGCGCCAGTACCGCCAGGCCACGATGGGCGTGACCGAGTCGGGGACGGTGAAGTCGGTCACCCCACCCGAGCCGTTCGCACCGGCTCGCGCTCGGGAATCGGCGCCGGCTCGACCGCCGGTCTCCGGACCGGATCCTGCGCCGGCTCGACGACGATCGCTGGTTCTTCCCTACCGATTCTCATTGCTTCCTCTCTGCGTGCTTCGGATGATGGTACCGGTGGTACCCAAGACGGGGACAGCTGCCACCATCATTTCCGTAGATGCTCGGTACGATGGGAGAAATACCTGAGAAGGGAGGTCACCCAGGTGTCGCCTGACGGAAGGCGGGCACGGAGGCGGCCTTCTGCGGCGGTGGCGCGGGTGGCGCACCCTTCCGACTCCGCCGCGCCCTGGCCGGCGCTGCGCGCCGTCGCCGCCGAGCGCCGCCTGCCCGCGCCGCCGAACGGGGAATCCGAAGCCTTGGCCGCCCAGCAGGCGGCGGTGGTCGAGCTCGGCCGGCAGGCCCTGTCCCGAAGCGACGTCGGCGGACTCATGGCCGACGCCGTCGTCGCGGTGGCGGGCGGCCTGGGCGACGGATACGTCGGCGTCTTCGAGCTTCTCCCGGGGCGCGAGGAGCTGGCACTGCGGGCCGGCGCCGGGTGGCCCGACGGATTGGTCGGCACCGCCCGGGTACCGGCGGGCACCGGGTCGCACGCCGGCTACACGCTGCTCGCCGGCGCCCCGGTGACCGTCGCCGACCTGCCCCGGGAGGACCGCTTCACGCCCTCTTCGCTCCTCCTCGGGCTCGGCGTGGTGAGCGGCGCCGGCGTGGTTATCGGTGCCGGCGGTGCCCGCTGGGGTGTCCTCTCCGCCCATTCGTCGACGGCCCGCGCCTTCACCGCCGGCGACGTCGACTTCCTCCAATCGGTGGCCAACGTGCTGGCGCTGGCCGTGGAGCTCCGGCGGCAGGACGGGCTCGTGGCCGCCGGACGCCTGGCTGCGGGCGTCGCCCACGACTTCAACAACGTGGTGACCGTCATCAACCTCTGCGCCCATCTCCTGGAGTCCCAGCCGGGGCTGGACGACGCCGGCCGGGAGCAGCTCGGGCACATCCGGCGCGAGACGGAGCGGGCGGCGTCGCTGGTGTGGCAGGTCCTCGACGTCGCCCAGCGAGGTCCGATACGGCGGGTGGCCGTCGACCTCGACCGCTTCTTCGCCGACATCCTCCCCGTGTTGCGTCGCACGCAGCCGCCTGCGGTGCCGATCCTCTTCCGCACCGACGGCCGCGCCCACGCGGTGATGGGCGACGCCGGGCGCCTCGAGCAGGTCATGTCCAACCTGGCCACGAACGCCCTCGGCGCCATCGCCACCGTGGGGCGGATCGACGTCGTCGTGACCCGCCGTGACGACGGGCCGGCGGGAGTCGGCCCCGGGCCGTGGGTCTGCATCGCGTTCTCCGACACAGGTGCCGGCATCCCGCCGGAGGTGCTCCCGCGGATCTTCGAGCCGTTCTTCTCGACCAAGCCGCCGGGACACGGCACCGGCCTCGGGCTGGCGCAGGTCGCCGGCCTCGTCGCCCAGCACGACGGGCACGTCCGGGTCTCCAGCACACCCGGGCGGGGCACGACCGTGACGATCTGGCTCCCGGCGGCGCCGGCCGGCGCTAGCGCGGCGGCGTCGGCCGGACCATGACGACGTGGGGGCCGATGCCCTCGACCTCGAACTCGTCGCTCACGACCTCGAATCCAGCCCGCCGGTAGAAGCCGACCGCCGGCATCCTCGCGTTGCACCACAGCTCCGACCCACCTACGGCGCCGGCGTGGCTGATCGACGCGGCCAGCACCGCGGCCCCGTAGCCGGCGCCGCGGACGTCGGGGTCGGTGGCCATGCCGCGGAGGCGCCAGCCGCCGGCCGGGCCGCCGGTCCGGTCCTCCCGGTACAGCGAGGCGACGCCGACCAGCCGGCCGGCGTCGTCGAACGCGCCGAGGTGGACGGTATCGGGCAGGTCGTCGCCCGGGTAGACGCAGGACTCCGGGCCCTGGCCCGGGCGTAACACGGTCTGGCGGAGGGCCCGGACCTCCTCGGCGGAGATGCGCCGGATCAGGTCGTCGCCAGTCGGGGCATCCACGCCGGGCGGGCCGCCTCATGGGCCACGATCTCCGCCTCGTTGCGCAGGCTCAGCCCGATGTCGTCCAGGCCCTCCAGGAAGCGCCAGCGGGTGAAGTCGTCGAGCGGGAACGTCGTCGACACGCCGGCGGCGGCGGAGAGCACGGTGCGGGCCTCCACGTCGATCGTCACGAGGACGGCGGGATCGGCCTCGACCGCCGCCATCAGGGCCTCGGCCGGGCCGGCGTCGACCTGCACGGGCAGGAGGCCGGCCTTGGTGCAGTTGGTGCGGAAGATGTCGGCGAAGCTGGGCGAGACGACGGCCGAGAAGCCGTAGTCCTGCAGAGCCCACACCGCGTGCTCCCGCGACGAGCCGGTGCCGAAGTTCGGCCCGGTGACCAGGATGGCGGCGCCCCGGTAGCGGGGCTGGTTGAGGACGAAGTCCGGGTCGGCCCGCCACTCGGAGAACAGGCCCTGGCCGAAGCCGGTCCGCTCGACCCGCTTCAGCCAGTCGGACGGGATGATCTGGTCGGTGTCGACATCGGAGCGCCGCAACGGGACGGCGGTGCCGGTGATGTGCCGTACGGGTTCCATGTGACGTTGCCTTTCAAGGGGCGCCGGCCGCAGACGCCGCCGAAGGCGGCCCCAATCGGCTGGCGGCGGGAAGGTTGGTCAGGGCGAAGGTCGCCGGCTTCGCCGGCGGCCCGGAGCGCGATCGCCTCGCCGGAGCGCAGCGACGGCGATCAAGCGATGTCCTCCGGCGTGGCGAAATGGCCGGCCACCGCGGTGGCGGCGGCGACCGCGGGGGAGACGAGATGGGTGCGCCCGCCCCGGCCCTGGCGGCCCTCGAAGTTGCGGTTCGACGTCGACGCGCAGCGCTCGCCGGGGGAGAGCTGGTCGGGGTTCATGCCCAGGCACATGGAGCAGCCCGCCGCCCGCCACTCGAAGCCGGCGGCGGTGAAGATGCGGTCGAGGCCCTCGGCCTCGGCGTCGGCCTTCACCTGCATGGAGCCGGGCACCACCATGGCCCGCATGCCGGCGGAGACGTGGCGCCCGTCGATCACGGCCGCGGCGACCCGCAGGTCCTCAATTCGGGAGTTGGTGCAGGAGCCGATGAAGACGGTGTCGACCGGCACCTCGCGCATGGGCGTGCCGGCCCGCAGGCCCATGTAGGCCAGCGCCCGGCGGGCCGACTCCGCCTGGCCGGCGTCGGCCATGGCGTCGGGATCGGGGACCGCGCCGTCGATGGCGGTGACCTGGGACGGGTTGGTGCCCCACGACACGTGGGGCTTCAACGTGGTGGCGTCCATCACGACTTCCTTGTCGAAGACGGCACCCTCGTCGGTGGGCAGGCTGCGCCAGTGCGCAAGGGCGACGTCCCAGTCGGCGCCGGCCGGCGCATGGGGGCGGCCCTCCAGGAACGCGAAGGTCGTCTCGTCAGGCGCCACCATCCCGGCCCGGGCGCCGGCCTCGATCGACATGTTGCAGATCGTCATCCGTCCCTCCATGGACATGGCCCGGATGGTGGATCCCCGGTACTCGATGACGTGGCCGGCGCCGCCCCCGGTGCCGATGCGCCCGATCAGGGAGAGGATGACGTCCTTGGCGGTGACGCCGGCGGGCAGCTCGCCGTCGATGGTGACCGCCATGTTGGCCGCTCGGCGCTGGGGCAGCGTCTGGGTGGCCAGCACATGCTCGACCTCGCTGGTGCCGATGCCGAAGGCCAGCGCCCCGAACGCCCCGTGGGTCGACGTGTGGCTGTCACCGCACACGATCGTCATGCCCGGCTGGGTCAGGCCCTGCTCGGGGCCGATGACGTGGACGATGCCCTGCTTGGCGTGCCCCATGGGGTAGAGGGTGATGCCGAACTCGGCGCAGTTGGCGGCCAGCGTCTCGATCTGCTTGGCCGAGATCGGGTCGGCCAGCGGGAGGTCGAGGCCGATCGTGGGCGTGTTGTGGTCCATGGTGGCGACGGTCAGGTCGGGCCGGCGGACGGTGCGCCCGGCCATGCGCAGGCCCTCGAAGGCCTGCGGCGTGGTGACCTCGTGGATCAGGTGCAGGTCGATGTAGAGCAGGTCGGGCTCACCCTCGGCCGAGTGGACGACGTGGCTGTCCCACAGCTTGTCGGCCAGGGTTTGTCGTCTCACATTATGAGACGATAGTCTCTCCATATGGACACTGTAAGCGGGATCGGCGTGCTCGACAAGGCGGTTTCCGTGATCGACGCCGTCGAGGCCGCCCCCCGGACCCTCGCCGGCCTGGTGGAGGCCACCGGATTGACCCGGGCCACCGCCCACCGCCTGGCCGTCGCCCTGGAGGCGCACCGGCTGCTGGGGCGCGACGCTGGCGGTCGGTTCGTCCTCGGCTCCCGCCTCACCGGCCTCGACCTTCCGGCGCTGGCCCGGCCGGCGCTGGAGCAGCTCAGGGACGCCACCGGCGAGAGCGCCCAGCTCTACGTCCTCCGGGGCGACCGCCGGCTCTGTGTCGCCTCGCTGGAGTCACCGCACGGGCTGCGCACCATCGTGCCGGTCGGCATGTCGCTGCCACTCGACGTCGGCTCGGCCGGCAAGGTCCTGCGGGGCGACGCCGGCGAGTGGGCCCAGAGCGTCGAGGAACGGGAGCGGGGCGTGGCCTCGGTGAGCGCCCCGGTGCGTGACGCCGCCGGCGGCATCGTGGCCGCGGTCTCGGTGTCGGGCCCGATCGAGCGCACCACCCGCGCGCCCGGCCGGCGCTACGCCGGCGCAGTGGTGGCCGCCGCCGCCGACATCGCCGCCGCCCTTCAGCGGCAGACGTCCTCGGGCTGAGAGCCGTCGGCCTGCACGCCGTCGTAGAGCATGGCCCACGGCGTGGGGTTCAGGGCCTTGGGGTCGTCGGCCTCCGTCTTGGTCACCAGGACGACGTACAGCGACGACGGCGGGGGCGCCGGCCCGTCGGCGATCGGGCTGTAGTCCCGCGCCACCTCGGCGAAGATGCAGATCGGGTTGGCGGTGATCAGCCGGCGGACGGTCGTGACGCGGTTGCCGGGATGGTTCTTGTAGCCGGCGAGGCCGGCGTCGACATCGGCCCGGAAGGCGTCGATCTGGTTGAGCAGCTCCGGCCCGACGTAGACCGCCTTGAGACGGTCCGTGACGTCGGCGGTGATGCGGCGGTCGCGGACGAGCGTGCGTTGCAGGTCACCGATCACACCGTCGAGCCCGGCGAGGATCCGGTCGACGGTGGCCACCTCTTCGCCGGCGGGGGCCGGCGCCGTGGCCGGCGCCCCCTTGGACGAGCACCCGGTGGTGGCCAGCAGGAACAGCAGGAGCGTCACGCCGGTTCTTCTCATAACTCTCATGCTATCTCATATGTTCCGCTATGTCTCTATGTCGACGATCTCCACCTTCAGGTTCCCGCCGGGCGCCTGGTAGGAGACCACGTCGCCCTTGCGGTGGCCCAGGAGGGCCTGGCCCAGCGGCGACGCCGGCGAGACCACGGCGACGTCGGACCGGCGCTCCTCGATGGAGCCGACCAGGAAGCGGTCGGCGTCGTCATCACCCTCGTACCGCAGGGCCACGACGACGCCGGCGACGACAACATCGGAGCCCTGCGAGCCGTCGACGATCACGGCGTTGTCGATGAGGGACTGGAGCTGGCGGATGCGGGCTTCCATCCGGCCCTGGTCGTCCCGGGCCGCGTGGTAGTCGGCGTTCTCCTTGAGGTCGCCGAGCTCACGGGCGATCTCGATCGTCTGGGCGATGTCGACCCGTCCCCGCGTGGTCAGGTCCTCCAACTCGGCCTTGAGCCGGTCATAGGCCTCTTGCGAAAGGTGGGTCTCTGACATGGCCGAAGGCTACCGGCCCCCCGCCCGCAACCCAATTGCGCCGAGCGGGGTCGCAGGGCACACTGGGCACAGGCATGTCCCCCGCTGTCGTTTCCGTACCGCACTGAGCGCACGCCTGCCGGTGTGTGCTCCTGACCGCCCCATCCGGGCGGTCTTTCTATTTCTGAGGAGATCGTGGGTTACAAGATCGGCGTCATCGGAGGCGACGGCATCGGTCCCGACGTCGTGGCCGAGGCCCTCAAGGTCGTGCGCGCCGTCGGGGTCGACCTCGACACCGTGGACTACGACCTGGGCGGCGCCCGCTGGCTGCGCGACGGCGAGGTGCTCCCCAACGCGGTGCTGGAGGAGCTGCGGGGACTCGACGCCATCCTGCTCGGGGCGGTCGGCGATCCCCGGGTGCCGCCCGGCCTCATCGAGCGGGGGCTCCTCCTGCGTATGCGCTTCACCCTCGACCTCTACGTCAACCTCCGGCCCTTCGACGGCTTCTCCGTCGTCCGGGAGAACACCGAGGGGTCCTACGCCGGCGAGGGCGGGTTCCTGCGCAAGGGGACGCCGGCCGAGGTCGCCACGCAGGGGTCGGTCAACACCCGCATGGGCGTCGAGCGCTGCGTGCGCTTCGCCTTCGACCTGGCCCGCTCCCGCGAGCGCCGGCACCTCACCCTGGTGCACAAGACGAACGTCCTCACCTTCGCCGGCGACCTCTGGCAGCGGACCTTCGACGAGGTGGCCACCGAGTATCCCGAGGTCGCCACCGCCTACTCCCACGTCGACTCGGCGTGCATCCACCTGGTCGAGGACCCGTCGCGGTTTGATGTCATCGTCACCGACAACCTCTTCGGCGACATCCTCACCGACCTGGCCGGCGCGGTCAGCGGGGGGATCGGGCTGGCCGCCTCGGCCAACCTCAACCCCGAGCGCACCGGACCGTCGCTCTTCGAGCCGGTCCACGGCTCGGCGCCCGACATCGCCGGCACCGGCCAGGCCAATCCGCTCGCAGCAATACGCTCGGCGGCCATGATGCTGGACTTCCTGGGCGAGGCCGATGCCGCGGCCAGGGTGACGCAAGCGTGCACGGCGGTCAGTGGCCGGGCCGGTACAACAGTTGCTTTGGGCGACGCCGTCGCAGAAAGGGTCTGAGCCGAAATGCCCCTGCAGAAGGTCGACAAAATCTGGATGGACGGGACGCTCGTCAATTGGGACGACGCCACCGTGCATGTCCTCACCCACACGATGCACTACGGCAGCGGCGTCTTCGAGGGCATCCGCGCCTATACCACCAGCCAGGGCCCGGCCGTCTTCCGCCTGACCGACCACATCCACCGGCTCTTCAACAGCGCCAAGGTGTACCTGATCGACGTCCCCTACACGCCCGACCAGCTGGTCGAGGCGGTCAAGGACACGGTCCGGGTCAACGGGCTCGACTCCTGCTACATCCGGCCGCTCGTCTACCTGGGCTACGGCGAGATGGGGCTGAACCCGCTGCCGTGCCCGGTCAACGTGACGATCGCGGTCTGGCCCTGGGGCTCCTATCTCGGCGACGAGGGCATCAAGCACGGCGTCCGCCTCAAGATCTCCACGTGGCAGCGCCACGACCCCAACGCCGTGCCGGTGGCGGCCAAGGGCGTCGGCATGTACGTCAACTCCTCGATGGCCAAGGTCGAGGCGCTCAAGGCCGGCTACGACGAGGCCATCCTCCTGTCGCCCCAGGGCTACGTCAGCGAGTGCACGGGCGAGAACCTCTTCATCGTGAAGAACGGCCGCCTGCTCACCCCGCCGGTCTCGGCCGGCGCCCTCGAGGGCCTCACCCAGCACTCGGTCATGACCATCGCCCGGGATCTGGGCTACGAGGTGGCCGAGTCCAACCTGCTGCGCACCGACCTGTACCTGGCCGAGGAGGCGTTCCTCACCGGGACCGCGGCGGAGGTCGTGCCCATCCGCTCGGTCGACGACCGGGTCATCGGCGAGCCCGGCCCGATGACCAGGGCCATCCAGGAGGTGTACTTCGCCACCGTGCGGGGCGAGGTCGACCGCTACAAGAACTGGCTCGACTACGTCAACGCCTGAGGGTCAACGCGTAAGACTGGCAGACTCCACGGCGACGACGAGGAGAACCGATGGCCGCGCCTGATTATGTCCCCGTCGCCCAGGGCGACCGACCCCGCCTCGCCCTCGGCACGCCCGGCCACGGCGGCTGGACGGCCACCCGTCCGGGTGACCTCACCGACCGCCAGCCCTCGGGCGCCTACTTCGGGAACCAAGGCCCCGACCAGGGCTACGCCATGGTGCTGGCCGAGCGGTTCCACGACCGCCTGCTGGTGACCCCCGGCGAGGACGCCCACGACGTCGAGGCCGGTTGCCTGGGCGTCGGCCTGGCCCGCGCCTCGCTCTTCGGCCGGGCGCCGGTCATCCACGACCTGGAGCTGGCCTACGGGCTCTGGGGCTACCTCGACACTGCGCCGGCCGATCTCGTCGAGTTCCGTAAGCCCCTGTTCGCCGGCGCCTCCCACCACTACTGGGACCAGCGGGCGATCGTCGACCTGGTGCCGGAGGCCACGCTGCGCCTGACGCCGGCGGAGGTGCGCCGGCGGGTGGGGGAGTGGCGGGCGCTGATCACCGCCGGCGCCTGACCGTTTGGTCAATCCGCGGCGCTATCCGGCCCCCGAATGACCAAACGCTCGGGCGGCTGAGCGGGCTGCTCGGCGCCGCCATCGGGTTGGTGCTGAGCGGGGCTTTGGTGACGGCGCTGGAGCGGCTAGAGGACAACGAGCCGGGACCCCTGATGTTCTTGGTCTGGCTGGTGCTCTACCCGATCGGATCGGTTGTCGGCTACGACCTGGCCGTCGGGGGCGGCCTACTGGTTGACCACGGGCCGATGGTGCGCGTCGGTGCCTATGGGGCGGCGCTGGCCGGCGCCCACGTTGCAATCGCCGGCGGACTGGCGGTCTGCGTGGGCTTCGGTGTCGACGGTGATTCACCGGCTTTCGCCGTCGCCTATGCCTTGTGCGTGGTCGGAGCGTTCCTGGGCCGGACGATCGCGGCACGACTGGCGACGGGGTTCTCGGTGCCGCCGGCGGCCCTGATCGGCGGCGCGGCCATCACGTTGCTCCTAGCTTTGTTCGCCGACGCCGCCGCCTTCGGCGCCTACCTCTCCAGGATCGACTCGTAGGGATGGCGGGCCTGTCGACGCTGCACGGCCGACCGATGCGCGCACTTGCGGAGCTCGCCGGTCTCGTGGGCGCCGAGATCACCGGGGTGATGGGCGCGGCAGTTGGGGCGGCGGTGGCGGCTATCGGCTGGCCGCCGGCGGTCGTGGTCGGGGTCGTCCTGGTCCCGGTGCTGGCGGCCGGCGCCGGGCCGTTCGGGTACGACATGGCCCAGAGCTGGGTTCCCGAGGACGAGCGACCCCCGATGGCGGTTCCCGGTTCCCGGGCGGCGGCACACATCGCCGGCGTCGCCGGCGCGCTGGCCGTCATCCTGGCCATGTCGGCGCTCGCCTTCGTCACGCGGAGTGTGTTCGCCGGCGTGCTCTCGTTCGTCGCCGTGCTGAGCCTCCCGTACCAGGCGGCGGTCGGACGCGGAGTCGCCATCCGCAGGTCCTCCCACGCCGGTCCCCTGCTCGCCGTGTCGTCGGTAGCCGGCCTTTGCGCCGCCCTCGCGTTCTGGCTCGTCGTTCTGTCGTTCATGGGCCGCTGGATCGGAGACGATTGAGCATGCAGCGCGTCCAGATGCCCTTCGCCGACGGCCTCGTGTTCGACGCCCTCGTCGCCGGCCCCGACGATGGCGAGATCGTGCTGCTCCTGCACGGTTTCCCCCAGTCCGCCGAGACCTGGCGGCCGCAGGTGGAGGCGCTGGGCGCCGCCGGCTACCGGGCGGTGGCGTTCGACCAGCGGGGCTACTCGGCCGGCGCGAGACCCGAGGGGGTCGAGCACTACCGGATCGGTCACCTTGTCCAGGACGCGCTCGGGTGTGGCCAACCACTTCGGGGCCGACCGGTTCTCAGTCGTGGGCCACGACTTCGGGGCGGTGGTGGCCTGGCACCTGGCTGCCCACCATTCCGAGCGGGTCCGCAGCCTCGTCGCCCTGTCCGTGCCCCACCCGGTCGCCTTCGCCGTCGCCATGGCCTCGCCGGCCGGCGACCAGCGCGACCGGTCGAGCTACATCTCGTTCTTCCGGCAGGCGGACGTAGCCGAGGACGCGCTCCTCGCCGGCGGCGGGCTGGCGGCCATGCTCCGGGCGTCCGGCTACCCGACCGACGTCGACGATCGGATCCGGGCCATGTCCCAGCCGGGGGCGCTCACCGCGGCGCTGAACTGGTACCGCGCCCTCGACTTCACCCTGGTCGAGGGCGTCGGCGCCATCTCGGTCCCGACGCTCTACGTCTGGAGCACCGGCGACGTGGCGCTGGGTCGGGATGGCGCCGAGGGCACCGAGTCATACGTCACCGGGCCGTACCGGTTCGAGATCCTGGACGGCGTCACCCACTGGATTCCCGAGGAGGTGCCGGCGGAGCTGAGCGGGCTCCTCCTCGACCACCTGGGTTATCAGTAGGCCTTGGCCACCGTCGCGATCAGCCCGGCGCCGGCCGACGACCCGGGGACGCCGCCGTCGGCCTCCTGCAGGCATCGCACGGTGAGAGCGTCGGCGGCCAGGTCGGTCTCCGACTCCCGGATGACGTCCCACGGGACGCGGGCGAAGCCCACCTGGGCGGCCTCCCGCACCTCGTCGAGGCCGGCGGCGTCGACCGTGGACGACTCCCGCCGGTCGAGGGCCTCCTGGTAGAGCGACGTCTGGATCTCGGCCAGCAGGCCGGCGACCCGGGCGCCGAGGCCCTCCAGGGCCACGGTGGCCTTCTCGCCGGCGACGTCCCGGCGCACAAGCGTCACCGTCCCCGCGGCCAGGTCTCGGGGCCCGACCTCGATGCGGACCGGCACGCCCTTCAGCTCCCACTCCACGGCCCGCCGGCCGAAGCCGGTGTCGACCCGGTCGTCGAGGCGGACGCGCACGCCGGCGCCGGCCAGCTCGGCGGCCAGCGACGCGGCCCGCTCGCCGGCGCCCTCCTCGTCCCGCACGAGCACCACGACGGCCTGGATGGGCGCCAGTGCAGGGGGCACGCGCAGGCCGGCGTCGTCACCGTGGCCCATGATCAGCGCCCCCACCAGGCGGGTCGACACGCCCCATGACGTCTGCCACGCGTGCTCGGTCGTCCCCGACGACGACTGGAACGTGATGTCGAACGCCTTGGCGAAGTTCTGGCCCAGCTCGTGGCTGGTGCCCATCTGCAGCGCCTTGCCGTCGCCCATCATCCCTTCGATGGTGTAGGTGGCGTCGGCGCCGGCGAAGCGCTCGCGCTCGGTCTTGCGGCCCACCAGCACGGGGAGGGCCATGACGTCGCGGGCGAAGTCCTCGTACACGTCATGCAGGATGCGCAGGGCGTACACCCGGGCGTCCGCCTGCGTTGCGTGGGCGGTATGGCCCTCCTGCCAGAGGAACTCGGTCGTCCGCAGGAACACCCGGGGCCGCAGCTCCCAGCGCACCACGTTGGCCCACTGGTTGATCAGCAGGGGCAGGTCGCGGTGGCTCTGCACCCATTTCGAGAAGAACGAGTTGATGATCGTCTCGCTCGTGGGGCGGACGACGACGGGCTCCTCGAGCTCCTTGCCGCCGGCGTGGGTGACCACGGCCAGCTCGGGGCTGAAGCCCTCGACGTGCTCGGCTTCCTTGCGCAGGTAGGACTCGGGGATGAACAGGGGGAAGTAGGCGTTCTCGGCGCCGGCGTCCTTGATGCGCCGGTTGAGCTCGGCCTGCATTCGCTCCCAGATGGCGTAGCCGTAGGGCCGGATGACCATCGTGCCCCGGACGGGGCCGTTGTCGGCCAGCTCGGCCTTGGCCACCACGTCCTGGTACCACTTGGGAAAGTCCTCGGACTTCGACGTCAATACCGCTTTGGCCATGGGGTCCCGAGGCTACCGTGACCGGGGTGACCGTTCGGGTTCGATTTTCGCCGGCCCCGACCGGGTATCTCCATGTCGGTGGGGCGCGGACGGCTCTCTTCAACTGGCTGTACGCCCGCCACGTCGGCGGGACGTTCATCCTGCGCATCGAGGACACCGACCCGGCCCTGTCGCGCGACGACCTCATCGATGGCATCCAGCGCACGATGCGCTGGCTCGGGATCGACTGGGACGAGGGCCCCATCCGGCAGTCCCGGCGCTCGGAGGAATACCGCGCCGCCGCCGAGCAGCTCTTCCGGACCGGGCACGCCTACTTCTGTGACTGCACCCGGGAGGACGTCCAGGCCCGCACCAAGGGCGACGCCGGCTACGACGGCCGGTGCCGCGAACGCGGCCTCACCGCCGGCGCCCTCCGCTTCCGCTCGCCCGACGAGGGCGAGACGGTCGTCCACGACCTCATCCGCGGCGACGTCACCTTCGAGCACACCGCCATCGAGGACTTCGTCGTCCTGCGCACCGACGGCTCGGCCGTCTTCCTGCTGGCCAACGCGGTCGACGACATGGACATGGCCGTGACCCACGTGATCCGCGGCGAGGACCTGCTGGCGGCCACGCCCAAGGTGCTCCTTCTCCGTGACGCCCTTGGGGACACCGAGATGCCGGTCTTCGCCCACCTGCCGCTGATCGTCAACGAGAAGCGCCAGAAGCTCTCGAAGCGGCGCGACGACGTGGCCGTGGAGGAGTACCGGGAGCGGGGCTACCTCCCCGAGGCCATGCGCAACTACCTGGCGCTGCTCGGCTGGTCGCCGGCGGACGACCGGGAGATCCTCCCGATCGAGGACATGGTCGCCGAGTTCGAGATCGACGACGTGAAGGCGTCGCCGGCGTTCTTCGACCTCAAGAAGCTCGACGCGATCAACGCCGAGTACATCAGGGCCCTGCCGGTGGCGACCTTCGTGAGGGAGTCGCTGCCCTGGCTGGAGACCGATCCCCCCTGGCCGCCCGAGCGCTTCGACCTGGCGACCTTCGAGGCCGTCGCCCCTCTGGTGCAGGAGCGGGCCCGCACGCTGGCCGAGGTCCCCGGCATGGTCGACTTCCTGTTCCTGGAGCAGCCCGTCGTCGACCAGGTGGCCTGGGACAGGGCGATCACCCGGAACCCAACCGCGCCGGCCTTGCTTGCCGGCGCCATCGCCTCCTATCGCGACGTGCACTGGGACGCGGCCGCGCTCCACGGGGTCACGACCGAGCTGGCCGAGCGCCACGACCTCAAGCTGGCAAAGGCCCAGGCACCCATCCGGGTGGCGGTCACCGGACGGTCGGTGGGGCCCCCGCTGTTCGAGTCCTTGCATGTGCTCGGCCGGGAGCGCACCCTGGAGAGGTTGCGACGAGCGAAGGACGGCCTATCGTTTTCTTCCTGAAGCTGGCAGTCAAACTGGCGATCGGGCTGCTGACGGCGCTCGTGCTCTACCTGGGCGCGACCTTCGTCCAGGTGTGGCGGGCCGCCCGCAACGACCAGGCCCGGCCGGCCGAGGCCATCGTCGTCTTCGGGACGGCGCAGTACAACGGCGTGCCGTCGCCGGTGCTGGCCGCCCGGCTCGACCACGCCATCGAGCTCTACCGCCGGGATCTGGCGCCGGTGATCGTGGTGACCGGCGGCAACCAGCCGGGCGACCAGTTCACCGAGGCGACGGCATCGGCCAACTACCTGATCGAGCGGGGCGTGCCCGATCACGATGTGCTGCGGGAGGTGTCGGGCACGTCGTCGTGGCAGTCCCTGGCCGCGGCGGCGAACTTCCTCGACGACCGGGGGATCACCGACGTGCTCTTGGTGTCCGACCCGTTCCACTCCCTGCGGATCCGGGCCATGGCGTCGGAGTTGGGGCTGGAGGGGCACTCCTCGCCCACGTCGACCAGCCCGATCCACGGGATGACGGAGGCCCGCTACATGGCCAGGGAGACGATCGCCGTCGCCGTCGGCCGGGTGATCGGCTTCCGTCGGCAGGCCAGCATTGAGAACGTGGTGAAGTCCCGGGCCTGAGTTCGAGTGGACGCGCTAGGCTGGTCCGGCCCGTTCGGGGGTGGTGTAATCGGTAACACAGCAGGTTCTGGTCCTGTCGTTGGGGGTTCGAGTCCTCCCCCCCGAGCTACCCGGAGTAGCCTGCTTCTCCGGCATGGCCCCATCGTCTAGTGGCCGAGGACACCACCCTCTCAAGGTGGAGACACGGGTTCGAACCCCGTTGGGGCTGCCAAGCAAGTGCGGCGGGCGAGTCGTTCATGCAGGAGGTTTCGGCGCGGTCGTGCACCGCCGCCAGCCGCCGGACGACCGCCGGGTCGTCAGAGTGCGCTGTCCCGATCCACGCCACAGGAGTGCGGCATGAGCAGGCGCGAGATATGCACCCGGCTCGCGCACCGTCGTTCCGGCCGAGCCGCGCAAAACGCTCCGGCGGAGCGTTACCGAGCGCTGTTCCTGTGCTCGGTCGCCCCCTAAACCGGCAATTCCGGAAGGGTTCCGGCCGCCCGCAACTCGGCAGGGCTGGAACGTTTCCGAGCGCCCGGCTCGTGCCGTTCCCGGGCGGCCGCCGCTCTACGACCCAGGAGGCGCGTAGCTGACGCTCGTCGCGGCCGCACGATCGATCTCTTCCGGTGTCAGGAGCACGATGGTCTTCGTGGTGGCCATCCCGCTGGCGCCGACCACGAGCCCGACCGCCGCTGCTCCGACGTTGTCCGGCAGGTCCACGATCACGTACGCGTCCCCTTCACCGAATGCGAAGTGGAAGCTCTCCACGTGCCCGCCGAGATCGGCGGCCATCGTCTCGACGGCCTCCCGGCGAGCGGTGCCGCCCTTATCGATGACGCCCTTGATGCCTTGGCTGGTGTACGAGGCAACGATCAGGTACTTGGCCATGCCCTCCCCCTCGCGCGAAAACCGTCATCCCAGTATGCGACCGGTCGCAGCCCCCGTCGAGGGGCTACGACAGACTTCATTCTGGCTGTACGTCCGACGACCCAGGACGGGGACGGCGTCAATATGAGAAAGTCGACGAGGCCTCCAGCGCGGCCGCCGCCTGCTACGGCTTGCGGAACAGGGTTATGGCGCGCTCGATTCGTGCCGTTATCAGAGCCGTTCCGCTGAGAGCGTTACAAGACAAGGCCCGCTGCGTCGTGGACATGTCCACGGACGGCACACAAGCTGGTGATCCTCAGGAAACTGCGGCATGGAACAAGCGACACACATCGGAGAATCGCTCCAGATATCGTGTCCCAACGAAGCTCCAGGCCCTCGTCCGCCACATCGAGGACGCCCTCGCGCCCGCTCCAGATATGTGCCCATAGTGGGGCGGTGGCCCAGACAGCTTCGTGGCGTGTGGTGGCCGACGCAGTTATCCATTCGCCCCTGTGTTCACTCCGTGTACAGCACCTCGAACCGCTCGAATACCGTCGCCATCTCACGGTCGAACTCCACGCCGATCGACGGGAGGTAGCGGCGAAAGAACGCCTCGTGGGAGGCGAGCCACCCGGCTCTCGTGCGATCCCCCTCCCCCTCGTCCCAGGCGAAGGAGTGGCTGACGGTGCTCAGCGGCGCGACGTAGACCTCCGTGGTGCGAAGGACGGCTCGGGGTCGCCCTGCCCCATCCGTGGCGATAGTGATCGTTCCGGGTGTAGGAACGGTCACGCCCTCGAGTTCGTAGTCGATGAGTGCACCTGCCGTCGCCCGTTTCGCCCCGTCGATCACCAAGCTGAGAAGCTCGTCCGCCAGCTCGACGCTGTCACCGAAGGGCTCCGCCGCCTGGGGGACCGGTGCTGATTCAGATTCTTCGACCGCTCCCGTGGCCAGGAAGCGCCGCCAGAACGCTGCGACCTGCTCCGCCTCGATCGGCTGGAGCGGCGTTCCCACATCTTGATTCTACAAGCGCGCTGCCGGCGCGAGCCTCGCCATTCACCGGCGGAGTTGAGCTATCCGAGCCGAGAGTTTCTCGGCCGGTCCTGATCGACTGGTGCCGTCGTTACGTCGCGCCGCGGACGTGCCGAAATCGGGCGTCCGGACCATCGCGCGATACCTCGCCTGCTCGACTAGGACGTGATTCCCGTGTTCGACATCGGAGACAGCGTCGCGAACCTCGCCGCGGGGACGGGTGGAGCCGTTCGGCGGGTGGGATCGGCTGACGCCGCATCGGCCACCTTCGGTGCGCACCGGCTTCCTGATCGGCTTCTCGCTGGGTAGCACAGAATGCGCAATGTAGAAGCCCCGTCAGCCGCCCTGTGTGACTTCCTGCGGCCCCGAGCTGGTGTTCGGGTAGATGAGGGGGGCCACACACGCGTCAGATCGGCATATCTGAACCCGTCGGCAGCTACGTCCGCTCGCCGAAAGGCCACGCCTCCCACTCGCCAGCAGACATGCGCCACACCGCGGCTGCCACGGCGACCAGGAGCAGCCCTGACACGATCTGCACGACGCCGACCCAGATAAGCCCGAAGAAGAGAAGCGGCACGGCGGGAACGAGAGGCACGATAGCGAGCCACCGGAGCCAAGAAAGCCTCATCCGCGCCTACCTCACGAGCTTGCGTTGCCGCAGAACTGTAGCATCACTCCGTCTGCTGCCAACCCGTGTTCTCCCGACTGGTAGCGCAGATTGCCCGCCCTGCGCTGCTATGCCACGAGAGACGGCCGCAAGGATCGACGTGGCGCCGAACGCGGGGCAGCGGACTTCCAACTGTCCCATAGCGCCGGTTATACGGACACGGCTCGGCCGCCCAATATCATGCGAAGTCGTGCGGGACGCGCGCTCGGTAACGCTCACGCCGAAAGTCCACGACGGGATCCGCGCGGTAGCGCACAGGGTGCTTCGCTGTGAGCGACGCGGACGGACGAAGGCCAGTCCGGCAACGACGCCGCTGTGCGTTTCAGGACCCACCCCGGCGGGGTCCGCCGCTCGCAAACCGGCAATTCCGGACTCTCGACGAGGCGGCCGTTGGGGCCAGCGAGTCCGTGCGTTACCGGGCGCCCGGCTTGTGCCGTTACCGAGTGCCGCCGATCGGCACTTATCGGCCGATGGCCCGCGTCGATATGTCCGCGCGTTCGGGGGCACTCACCTCGTCATCAAGCGCGACCTGAACCGCCGTTCTGGGGCCAGCCTTGCTGAGGCGTAGCCGCCGACGCGGGGCACATCGAGTCATCCTGCAGCGATATCCCGGGCTCCTCGGGACTCTGGCCCCGTGACATTGGGACGGTTCGATCGGCATCCTGCAAGACATGACCGAAGGAGGACGGATGAGACGAGTGTCGCAGGCACTTGTGGGTGCTGGGATCGTGGCCGCTGTCTTGGTACCCACCGCGGCGTTAGCCCAGGCGTCGCCGTCGACGGTGCACAGTACGACTTCTGGCCGCGAGCCAGGTCCGAACCCGTGCACCGGTGCATCGGGGGTGTTTATCTTCGACGCCGACGAGGTGATGCACACGACGGCGGACGGGCACGGCCGCTACCACTTCAGCCTGACCGCGAGAAGCGACGACCAGTTCGCTCCCGACGACCGGACGCAGCCGACCTACACGGGCGGCGACACCTTGCACATCGACGAGCAGGACGTGGGTGGACGCTCGACGTCGACCTACGTGCAGGTCGGGCGGGTCAGCGCCCCTGACGGATCGAGCGTCACGTTCCGCTCTCTTTACCACGTCACGATCGCCGCGGACGGCACCCCGATCGCGTCGCGTTCGGTCGACACAGTCCAGTGCGGTTGATCCGGCCGGCAACTACTTCAGCCCCGAATCGGAAGGAGCGCGTTATGCAACCCAACCTCCGGCCCCGCGCCGTCGGTGCGTCCGTTATCGGCTTCGCCGTCGCCGCCTTCGCCTCGCACGCCATGGTGTCTGAACCGCCAAAGGCTGACTCGACCAGGCAGGTGATCGTCGACTTCCTGGTCGCCCACCATCGTGGTGTCACCATCAGCGCCTTCGCGGATGCCTTGGCCGTGTGCCTGCTGGTTCTCGGCGCCGTTGGCCTGGTCAAGTTGAGCGGAGCCCTCGACTCCGTCGCCGGCACAGTCGCGATAGCCGGCGTGACCCTGTCGCTCGGCCTCACGCTCGTGCTCGACGCCACAATCGCGGCAGCCGCAACGGTCGCGCACCGGGGCGGCGGCGACCCGGTGACGCTGTTCCGCTTCGCTGATGCGACCAACCACTTCTTCGCCGTGCCGGGCGTGCTGTTCATGGTCGGACTGGGCCTCGTGCTCCTGCGGAGCGGCGTCGTGCCGGCCGTCTTCGGGGGGTCTGGCGTCGCCCTGGGCGTCGCCCGTGTCGCGGCTGGGCTCGGCGGCCTCCTCAGTGGCTCGAGGGCCGACGAGGCGTTGTTCATTGTCAGCGCCCTCTGGATGGTTGCCCTCGGCGTCACGCTCATCGCCCGCCAGGAAAGGCGCCCGGTCCTCGCAGCCGAGGCAGCCGGGAGCTGATCACACCCCGAGCCCGCGGGCGGCGACGGAACCCGTCGGCGACAATGGTTGCGGAGGTGACCATGGAGCGGAGAGCACAGACGACGGCCTGGACGCTGGCCGCGTGTACGGCGGCCGCGGTCGTCACCTACGCCGGCTTCGCGGTGGCCGACCGCCAGGCGCCACTCGCTGAGCGCTACGGGTTCCACGCCTCCCGCCTGGCCGACATGGTGATCACTCTTGGTTTCGGGGCAATCGGGTTGCTCGTGTCGCGGCGGCGACCGGCCAACCCCGTCGGTTGGCTGTGGCTGGTCGGGGCAACGAGCGCGGCGGCGGCCCTGGCCACCCGCGGCTACGCGGTCCACAGCCTGTTCGCCGACCCCGGATCGCTGCCCGGCGGACAATGGGCCGCGTGGCTGGAAAACTGGCTGTGGGTCCCCGGCTTCGTCCTGCCCGTGCTCTTGGTCCTGCTGGTCTTCCCTGACGGGCGCCTCCCAGGCCGGCGTTGGCGGCCTGTGCTGTGGGCGGCGGTGGCGGTGAGCGTCGGTTCCTGGTCCGGAGCGGCCCTCTCGCCAGGGAAGCTGGAGGACTTCCCGACAGTGCGCAACCCGGCCGGCGCCAATGTCGCCGAGCCGCTGGGCGCACTCACCCTCCTACTGCCTGTCGTGCTCATCATGGCCGTCGTCGGTCTCGTCCAGCGTTACCGCCGGGGCGAGCGCGACGAGCGCCAGCAACTCAAGTGGGTCGCCTACGCCGCCGGCGCGTTCGCGGCCACCTTCGCGGTGGCCATGGTCCTGCAGCCGTGGAATCAGCCAGGCGTCGTGGTGCTGATCGTCGGCATCCCCTCGCTCGGGTTGTGCGCCGCGACCGCCGTAGCCATCTTGCGCTACCGGCTCTACGACATCGACCTGATTATCAACCGGACCCTGCTGTACGGGGCGCTCACCGCCGTGGTCCTCGGTGTGTCGATCGGCACTGTCGGCGCCCTCACAGTGATCGTGGGTGGTGTCACCCGGGTGCCGGCCTCGCTGGCGGCCGCCGGGGTGGCCGCGGTCGTGGCCCATCCCACCCGCCAACGACTGCAGCGCTGGGTCAACCGGTTGACCTACGGCCAGCGCGACGAGCCCTACGCAGTGGTGGCAGCCATGGGCCGGCGGGCCGCCGACTCGGTCGCCCCCCAGGCGCTGCTGGACGGCGTCACCGAAACAGTCGGTACGTCGCTTCGGCTGCCGTATGTCGCCGTCCGAATCCTCCGCGCGGGAGAGCCGGTTGTCGCCGCCGCATATGGGACAGCGACCGGCGAGACCGACGCGTTCGCCCTTGTCCACCAAGGTGTCGAGGTCGGCCAACTGGTTGTCGGCCGCCGCGGCGGCCATGAGCCACTCACTCCGGCCGACGAGGCGCTGCTCGGCGATCTCGCCCACCATGTCGCGGTAGCCGTGCACGCGGTGACACTTGCCGCGGAGCTGCAGCGCTCCAGGGAACAGCTCGTCATCGCCCGTGAAGAGGAGCGGAGGCGGATCCGCCGCGACCTCCACGACGGCCTCGGGCCCTCCCTGGCCGGCCTCGCCCTTTCCGCCCAGGCCGCCCGCAACCTTGTGCGCCGCGACCCGGACGGCGCCGAGCGGCTCCTCACCGAACTCCAAGACGACGCCCAAGGCGCGATCGCCGACATCCGACAGCTGGTGTACGACCTCCGCCCACCCGCTCTCGACGAGCTCGGGTTGGTGGGCGCGGTACGGGAGCACGCACTTCGTCTCGGCTTCGACGTCGATGCTCCGGCCGATCTCGGACCGTTGTCCGCGGCGGTGGAGGTGGCAACGATGCGCATCGCCGTGGAGGCCATGACCAACGTGGCCCGCCACGCCGCCGCCGGCCACGCGACAGTGCGCCTCGCTCTCAACGGCTCTCTCGAGCTCGACGTGACAGACGACGGACGGGGCCTGCCGGCCGCAGTACGCGAGGGCGTTGGTCTGCGCTCCATGCGGGAACGAGCCGGCGAACTGGGCGGCACCTGCGTCATCGAGCCGCGCCCCGACGGAGGTACCCAGGTACGGATCCGCCTCCCAGTAGGCAATCCATGACAGACACCATCACCGTGCTGCTCGCCGACGACCACCCTGCCTTCAGGCGCGGCGTGCGCGCCATCCTGGCCGGAACCGACGGCATCGACGTGATCGGCGAAGCCAGCACCGGCGAGGAGACGATCGCCAAGGCCCTCGAACTCCAACCCGACGTGATCCTGATGGACCTCCACATGCCGCCCCTGACCGGCATCGAGGCCACCCGATCGGTACTCGCGGCGAGCCCGCGCATCGCCGTGCTCGTGGTGACTATGCACGACGACGACGACTCCGTCTTCGCCGCCATGCGCGCCGGCGCCCGCGGCTATCTGCTGAAAGGCGCCACCCAACACGACATCAGACGCGGCGTCACCGCGGTCGCCTCCGGCGACGCGATCTTCGGCGCGCCCGTCGCGCAACGAATGCTCGACTACTTCGCCAAAGCGGCCAACCCCCGCCAGCAGGCGTTCCCTGAGCTAACCGAACGAGAGGCCGAGATCCTCGACCTCATCGCCCGCGGACTCAACAACACGACCATCGCAGAAATGCTCAACGTCGCGGCCAAGACCATTCGCAACCACGTGTCCAACATCTTCACCAAACTGCAAGTCCTCGACCGAGCCCAAGCCATCGTCCGCGCCCGGGAAGCCGGTCTTGGCACCATCGACGAACGACCATGACCCGTTCATTCGCGCATCTCGCCAACGGCTTCGCACGCCGCGCTCGATTCGATTCGGCGATCTGCTCGCAACGGAGCCCGCCGAGAGGTGTAGGGCCTGTGCGAGAACAACTTGGACATCCGGATGGCTCCGAACTGTTGCGGCGTAACGGTTCGGAGGGTGGCGATCGCGCAGGTAGATGACGCACGGGCCCTAACAGAACGCTCCGGCGGAACCGGTGAGCGATCGCATCACCTATCCCCGGTTCCGCGGGCACTCCGGGCGCGAGGTAACCGGCGCAGTCGAGCGGACAGCCCGCCCGGTAACGCTCGCGAGGCGCCCAGCGTCGGCATCCGGAACGTGCCGTTGAAGGATTGCGCCGTGGCCGCGAGTCGCAGCCACGGTCATCCGATAATCGCGGAGGATGGTGGCGAGCGGGGTGCCAGCCTCCCGCATTCGACCAAGGTCGAGGGGCATCCAGACAGGGTCAGCGCGACAGCACGCGATAGCCGGCGCTCAGTGCAGCCGCCGCCGCCTGGATCGCCGGCCCGTCGTCGCCTTCCCATACCACGAGGGGTGCGCCGAGATGTTCGGCGGCGGCTACGGCCTCGGCGCCCAGGGTCGACAGTCGGTGCGCGTCAGCCAGCTCGGCCATCCGAAATCCGAGAGCCCGGATCGGGACGACGGTGACGGCGTCCGGGAGCACGAGCAGTGTGCGGCCCAGCGCCTGTCGACGCTCGGAGGACCAGGAGCCCGTGAGCTGGCCGCCGCGAGCCGAGACCACGCTCTTGCACAGGCGCACGTAGTACAGGTTCGTCGTGGCCGGCTGGTGCACGGCGAGGACCGCGGCGAGAGCGTCGCCGATGTCGTCGGACAGAAGGTCGCGAAGGAGGTGATCGTCGAGGACCGCCGCGGTCACGTCGTGGCGAGATCGGGATCGTCGGCCAGGGATGCGACGAACGCGGCGTGGTCGTCGCGGCTGAGGACATCGCCAAGTAGGCGCCGACCCTGCCCTCTCGGCACGGTCAACACCCCGAACCCGAGATCGATCACGTCGACAGGACCGCCCTGGTCGAGATGCCATCGGTGACGTGCCGTGGCGGGGAGGGACATCTGCCCGGATGATGACACCTGGTACTCCATCACGTCGTTCACATGGGAAGCGTACTTGGTGATGAGTCGCATCGCACCAATTAGCCCCGATCGCCGGCCCCGGCTTCTCGCCGGGGCATCTGCCAATCCGTTTGCCGATCCACTGGAGCGGATGGGGGCGGATTCGGGAGGACCAGGCGGGACGGGCGCACCCCGCCTGACCTGGCGGTTCGACATCGGCCCCTCTCACCCTCTCAAGGTGGAGACACGGGTTCGGCCAGGAAAGTGCGCCGTACGCCCCGCGACCGGTGCTCAAACGAATGGCCGGCGCAACGCCGGCTGGGACCGCCTGCTCCAGTTCATGGGACCAGGAGGGCTCGACCGGATCCGCGGCGACCGATTCCGGCGCCGCCTCCGCCGGGCGGCGGGTCAGACAGGCAACCGAGGCGAGGTTGCCGGTGCACGGGAGTCGCCGCTGATTATCGCACGTGCACTCGGAACCCTGGCGCCAGGCTTTTGTCGGACGTAAGCAGGACGGGAGTGGTCGCCTTTCGCCGATGGAGTTCAACCTCCACGTGCTCGGGCTTCACCTTGCCCTCTAGTTCCGTTGGCACGGAAAAGTGGGCCCGCGCCTCCAGATGGGTCTGGCAGTTCATGCAGCCCTCGACGTGCCAGCGGCTGAACACCGATGACGTGCCGATGTGGTGTCGTTCATCGTCGACGTTCACGAACACCCGCACCAGGAACGAACCCGGGATCGTCGTGCGGTTGATCCCCCGCACGCTGATCACCTGCGGCGGCTCGGCGGCGGCAGCCGCGGCCGAAGGCGGCTGCGGTGGGTGCGGGCGGCGTCGCCAGGTCCGCGAGCGAGCCGGGCCCGTAGGTGTAGCCGAGTTGCGCCTCGATGTTCACGTACTGCCGGGACGTCACCGCACTGCCGTCCGGGTTGACGAACGGTGCCAGGGGCGAGTCGATGTTCAGCCACGAGTTCGGCGCCACGCCCGGTGTTGGACCCTGGTTGTCGACCGAATTCGTGCCGGGATAGTCCTCGATGACCTCGAGCGCGTCGGCGCTGTTGTAGCGTTGCTGCCAGAGCCAGAACATGCGGTCCACGTGGCAGTGGTGGAAGAAGAAGATCGGGTCGAGACCGGCGGTGTCGTTCTCGCCCATGTCGCCGTTGGCGCCCTGGATCGGCGAGAAATCGGCCTGGTTCGGCAGCTCGTAGCCGCCGACAGCCAAGTGGATGTGGTTGTGGGGGCTTTCCAACGGCTTGACGAGCACGTCGGCGTTCCCGTTCCACTCCGAAGCCGAACTGGTGTTCGAGAAGACGGTGTAGTTGGGTGCATCCAGGCAGTCCTGGTATTCCTTCTGCACCATGCCGACCGGCTTGGCATTGACGACGACGGCGTAGGCGGTGAGCCATGTGACGATGTTGTCGTTGAGCGTCTTGACATTCTTGTCGTAGTCCGGGTACAGCGCATTGTGGGCGTTCGTCTGGTCGACGTCGGCCGGCCCGACCAGCCCCGACAGGGGGTAACGCACCGTCTCGTATCCCTTCGGCTTGCTGTAGTCCGCATCCGGGAAGGGGCTCAGGTTGTCGACGATGGCCTTGTTCACCACGAACGACCGCAACGGGTTGGGGATCGTCTCGCCGTCAAGTTCGACGTTCTCGAGAGTGAGGGCCCATGGGATCCCGTCGGCCGCCGAATCGTCGCTTGTCTCGTCCCAGAACGGCAGCGTTACCTCCGCACAATCGGGGATCGATCGCAATGCGTCCTCTAGCCGCACGAGATAGGCGCGGTGCCATGTTGGGAACAGCACGTTGCCGTGGTTGCAGTACCCGCCCCAGAAGGCGGAGCTTCCCCACCCCGCGCCGCGGAACGGCTCGCCGTGGTACCCGCCGATGACGAAGAACGAGTTCGGATCTTCGGGCGGAAGGTCCTTGATCCCCTTCCACGCCCGCCACACGGTCTCCAGCTCGGTCTTGTTGCCGGCTTCGTAGTCGGCCTGGATGTCGGTGAGGGATCGCCGAACCCGCAAAGGTTCTGATGCCGCCATCTCGCCTCCCTTGCCGGTCTGTCCCAGCTGCCAGGACCCGCACGTTGGATCGGTCGGCGGCAGGCTAGCAGCGGCACTGCTCCGGCGCGTACGCAGCCTGCCATCCGGGAACAGCAGGCAGATGGCCTCCGATCAGGCGAGGGGAAAGGGGAGGCCATCGCTCGATGATCACCGGTGTCCACCTCGTCGCCCCCGATTCGTCGAGATTACGGGTAGCCGGACTTCCATGACTTCGCCGTCGACGGGCATTGCCTCGACGACCGTCCGCGGTATGCGGCGACAGTGTCGAGGACGACTCCGCAGCGACTGTCGAACAGCACAAGGTGCCGGGGATCAGCCGACGTCTCCTCCACCGGAGCCGCAGGACGACCGGAGTAATAGGTCAGCGGTGGGAACGAAGAGTATCTCTCCGATGCATAGGCCAACGGCTGGTCAATCGGCCACGCCGCCGAGGCGAGCTGGCGACCTACGCTGATTCCGCCACGCAACGCGACCTCTTCATTGGAGTGGTAGGCCAGCGAGAATACAATCGATATCGTTCCAACCACGACGCCCGAAATGACCAGGCCACCCGGCCGTGACGCAATCGCTTCTCCAAGAGCGGCAAACCCGACCGTCAGAGGCAACAGCAGCCAATAGTTCCAATGGGCGTGGTACGCCGCCCCCGAGAAGAAGACCAGCGAGTACAGGCCGACGGTCACCAGGAGCGCCGTCTCCACGGTGCGGTAACGCGGCATCCGAATGGCGGCGACGAACGCTGGCGGCGCGAGGATGGCGGCAAACCCGAACAACGCGACGAGGTGACGACTCTGACGGACGATCGACTCTGCCAGCGTCGCCGTTTCGACCCCAGATCGGTCACCGGCGACGCGAAGCTTGCCGAATTCGAAGACCACGTCCAGCGATCCGTTGGCCCACAGGAGCCAACTCCACGTGAGCGTCAGGCCGACGACTGCGCCCCACGCGATCGCCGGCACGGTCGCTCGACTGCCCTCGGTCCGGCTCCCGAACGTCGTGAGCACGCCCGTCGCCACGACGAGGATGACGCCTTCCCAGCTGCACAGGCACAAGACCGCGGCCAGGACACCCGCCATCGGTGCACTCCCGACGCCGCGCATGGATCTCACCCAAACAAGGAGGTAGCCGGCGGCCGGCGCCATGGCCAGGGTCGTCGTATCCAGCATGGTGCCGAAGGTGAAGACCATCGGAACGCAATAGCCGAGGACGACGCCACAGACGGCGATCGAGGCCCGCACACCAAGTTGGAGAAGGACGCCGAACATCAGGAATGCGGACACCAGCGTGCTGGACGCAGCGAGCAGCCGAGCAGCCAGTTCAGGGTGTGAAGGGCTGACGGTCTGGGCACCGGCAGTGACGAGATAGATGAGCGGCGGATGGTGGGCGTACGTCGCGAATCCGTAGGGCTCCTCGGGGCTCCGGGCGCCGAGGCGAGACGCGACGGGATCGTCTCGCAGTGCTCTCGCTCCACTTGACCAGGTCGCGCCGTTGTAGCCGTCGCCCGAATCCCCGAATGGCGCAGCGAGACGTCCGCCACCGACCCGAACGAGAAAGAGGAGGGAGAAGGCAACCAGAAAGAGCAGCCCAACCCGACGGTGCAAGCCTTGCGTGGTCCGCGAAGAAGTCATCGTAAGGGCCGTGCGTGCGGTCAGTGTCGGTGAGACCGTATCCGTCGGGGCACGTCGGCAGTATGGACCGAGTTGTACGCCGGCGGCGGAGTGGGAGCGTCACCGCCCCTACGCCGGGGCTCAGTCGTCGTTGGTGATGGTGCCCACGCCCTGCCCGTCCACGATCTTCCCAGCCCCGAAGAGATTGGCCAGGTTGACGAAGAACCTCAGTGGGCTCGACCGTGGTATCACCGTTCACCACGACCGACACCATCATGGTGGTCTCGCCGGGGCCGAAGTCGACGGTGGTGGCGGGCACGGCAACGTAGTCGCCGCTGCTGGCCGTCGCGCTGTTTGTCGGCCGTGCGTCAGGACGACTGCGGCCGCCGCCGGACTCGCGCCGACAAGCTGTTTCAGCGAGGCCCTCACCAGCGGGGCCGTGCTCGCGACCGCTGCCCTCCGAGGCCTGCGAAGCATCCGCGTGCCGTCACTCGCCGTTGTCCCTAGCTAGGACCATGTTCGTTCCCCTCCGATCCAAGCCCGCGCCGACACTTCAGATCCCCCCGCTCCATCGAACGACAGAGGGTATGCCTTCTCCCCCGGCGAAGTGGAGGGCTGCTTCTGCCGGGGCTATGACCCGAGGGGCGCCGGCCCCGACCCCACGAGGCCGTGGTGCACGGCGCGCATTGTCGCTGCCGCCCGGTTCGTCACTCCGAGCTTCATGTAGATCCGCTCCACGTGGTTGCCGATCGTCTTCGGGCTGATCCGCAACTCCCGGGCGATGGCCTTGTTCGCCAGACCCTGGGCCAGCAGGGCCAGCACGTCGCCCTCCCGAGCGGTGAGCCCCGCCGGCCCGCCGGCGCGGGCCCGGCCGCCTGCCTGGCCCGCCGCCGACAACACTGCGTCGGTTGCGACAGGGTCGAGCCTTCCCTCCTCCGCCTCCGTCCGCAGTTCCCGGGCCGCGTCGGCCTCGGTGAGGGCGGGGCGGTGCGGTCGTCGCTGCGTCATGGCGTGGAATGCGTCGGCGGCGGCCAGCACGCGAGCTGGCAGGGACAGGGTCGCGCCCCCGTACCCGCGGTGATAGCCAGAGCCATCCGGGCGCTCATGGTGGGTGGCGGCGAGGTGGCCGACACGCCGCAACGGTTCCGGCCGGCTGAAGATGCGCTCGACGTAGTACGTGTGCATCCGCATCCGCTCGCGGTCGCCGCTCGTCAGCGGGCCCGGTCGGTCCCACACGGTCGCGGATACGCCGAAGCGGCCCACGTCGTGTACAAGGGCCGCGCGCCGGGCGAGCGTGGCCTCGGTCGCCGGCACGCTCAGCAGCTCGCACGCCGCCGACACCAACTCGGCCGTGCCCCGGCTGTGGCCCGCGAAGTACCCGCATCGCAGGTCGCAGAAGTCCCCTACCGCGGCGAGCACCACGTCGAGCTCCTCGTTGGTGAGCGGCGGGCGTTGGAGGGGATCGGCCTCGAGCAGCTCGTCGACGGTGTGCTGGTCGACCCCGTCGAACAGCTCCTCGTGGTGGTGCTCGAGCGCGTCCACGACGGACGGGTCGAAGTGTCCCCCCCGCCTCGCCCGTACGACGCCGACAGCCGCGTCGGCACCACCGGTGCGGTGCAACACCTCGCATGCCTCGGCGACGTGGCAGATCCGGGCCGCCAACGACAGCTGGTCCCGGGACAGACTGGACGGAACGCCCCGGCCGTCCCAGCGGGCGTAGGACTGTTCGAGGCCCGCCCTCACGTCGGAGCTGAGCCCGAGCCGGAAAGCGAGCTCGCCCACCGCCGCGCAGTGGTTGGCCATCTGCTCGGCGACTCCCCGGCCGCCGGTGGCAACAATGCCGGCGGCCAGGCGGATGCGGTGGAGGACCGAGGACTCGGCGCCCGCCCGGCGCAGGACGAACGACATGGCCGGGAGACCGGCCCGGTCGATCGCAGCGAACTCGCTCCGGAACGCGATGTCGTCGCCGAAGATGGTCGCCGCCTCGTTCCCGTAGACCGGGCAGCCCACGTAGGTGAGGATGCTGACGTCGTAGAGCGTGGCCAGCTGCTGGTCGTCGAGGCCGAGCCGCTCGCCCAGGCGCATGCTGATCTGCGCCGACCTCGCCATGTGCTCGGCGGGCTGACCCAGCCCGAGATCAGTGGCGAGCGACAGCGCCACGAGTACCTCGGGAAGTCGCACGCCCGAATCCGACATTCGCGCCGAAGGATACCGGCCGCCGGCCGTCAAGGGGGGGGGTGAATGCCTCATGGCACAGGCCGATCCGATCCGTACCTTTTTCCTGTGGGCCGACGCCGCCCCCGACCAACTGATACCCGAGAAAGGACAACCACGATGAAGCTCGGACGACCCCTTGTCGGCCTCCTCACCGCCGGCGTGCTGCTGTTGGCCGCGGGCCCCGCCGTGGCTTCGAGCTCCGACCGACCGTTCACCGCGACGTTCGTCGGACACGTGGCTATGCCCGTCCCCGGCCAGGCGGTGTTCGACGGCGCCGGCCAGGCCAACCACATGGGCCGGATCGGGACGGACGGCCTTGCGTTCGTCACGGGGCTCGACGAGAGCACCTGCCCGGGCGGCCTTGCGAACGTCCACGTCGAGACGCTGACCGCGGCCAACGGCGACACGCTGACCATCACGAGCCTGGACGTGGCGTGCCCGGCGGCGCCCGGCACGTTCGACGGAACCGGCCACTGGACCGTCACGGGCGGTACAGGTCGCTTCGCGAACGCCACCGGCGCAGGCAGCTTCGTCGGCACGGTGGATTTCGGCACTGGCACGTTCACCATCACGCTGAACGGCGACCTCGCCCTCGGCGGTTGATGATCCGGTACCACGCGACAGCATGAGAGGAGTCGGGCCGGCGCACGCCGGCCCGACCTGTGAACGGGGGGGTTTCGAGATGGTCTTGCACATGACTGGTACCAGCGCGCGGGCGGGGCTCGCTGCATTGGCGTTGTTGGCGACGGGACTCAGCGCGCTCATCGCGTCCGAGACGGTGCCGGCGGCCGCCGCGGCCCCGGCCACGATCACCGTGGGCAGCCTCCCGGTCGGTGTGCGAGTCGCACCCGACGGCGCGAAGGCGTACGTGGCCAACTTCATCTCCAACACGATCTCCGTCATCAACACGGCGACTGGCGCCGTCGGCGCGACGATCCCGGTCGGTGGCGGCACCAATCCCTTCGGTGTGGCCATCGCCCCGAACGGCACCCGCCTGTACGTGACCGAGAACAGCGCGGCCCGCGTCGGCGTCATCGATCCCGCCACCAACAGCGTTGTCGCCAGCATCCCCGTCGGTCAGAGCCCACGCCATCTGGCCATCAGCCCGGACAGCACACGGGCCTACGTGACCAACAACAACTCGGGCACCGTCAGTGTCGTGAACCTTGCGATGAACACCGTGGTCGCCGCGCCCTTCATTGGCACCGGTCCCGCCGGCATTGACATCACGCCCGACGGGAGCCGGGTCTACGTGGCCCTGCAGGGCGATCAGGCCGTGGTTGTCATCAACACGGCGACGAACACCGTGACCCACACCATCACCGGGGTCGGCAACGCCACCGGCCTCGCCCTCACGCCCGACGGGACCAAGGCCTACGTCTCGGACTACGCCGGGGGCAGGGTGTCCGTGATCAACACGGTGACCAACGCTGTAGCCAGGACCATCGCGGTCGGCGTCCATGGCTATGAAGTCGCGGTCACCGCCGACGGCTCGCGCGCCTACGTGGTCGACGACGGCGGGAACGCCCTGAAGGCCATCGACACGAGCACGGACACGCTTTATAGCTCTGTCGCGGTCGGCTCCGGACCGACCGACGTGGCCGTCGCTCCCGACGGCAGCGCCGTCTACGTGACCAACACCAGCAGCAACAACGTGACCGTGCTCAAAGCGCCGGTCATCACAAGCGCGCCGGCAGCGAGCTTCCCGGTGGGACAGCCGGGCGCGTCCACGGTGACCGCGGCCGGGGCGCCGACGCCTGTCTTGGCCACTGCCGCCGGCGCCCCCGCCTGGCTGAGCTTCGCCGACAATGGAGACGGAACGGCCACCGTCTCCGGCACCCCGCCGTCTGGATCGGCCGGGGTCTACCAGTTCGTGCTCACCGCCTCGAACGCCCTGAACCAGCACGCGCAGACGTTCACGTTGACCGTGACCAAGCTCACGCAGGCGATCACGTTCACCTCTCCTCCGCCCGCCAACGCCGCCGTCGGCGGGAGCTACGACGTGGCTGCCACGGGCGGGGCTTCTGGCAACCCGGTCACCTTCGGCGTGACGACGCCGTCGGTGTGCGCCATCGGCGGCGCCCACGTCATCTTCACCGGCGCCGGCACCTGCACCATCAGCGCCGACCAGGCGGGCAACGCCGATTACCACGCCGCGCCTACCCTTTCTCAGTCGGTCAGCGTGGCCAAGGGCACCCAGGCGATCACGTTCACATCGTCGCCGCCCGCCAACGCCGCCGTGGGCGGAGGCTACGACGTCGCAGCTACGGGCGGACCGTCGGGCAACCCGGTCATCTTCACGGTCGCGACACCATCCGTGTGTTCGATCTCCGTTGTGCACGTGACCTTCACCGGCGCCGGCACGTGCACGGTCAGCGCCGACCAGGCCGGCAACGACAACTACAACGCCGCACCCTCCGCTTCGCAGTCGGTGGGCGTGGCCAAGGGCACCCAGGCGATCACGTTCACCTCGACACCGCCGGCCAATGCTGTTGTCGGGGGGAGCTACGACGTGGCCGCCACCGGCGGACCCTCGGGCAACCCGGTCACCTTCGCAGTCAGCACGCCGTCGGTGTGCTCCATCTCCGGCGCCCACATCAGCTTCACCGGCGCCGGCACGTGCTCGGTGAACGCCGATCAGGCCGGGAACGACAACTACCACGCGGCGCCGACGGTCCTTCAGTCGGTGGGCGTCGCGGCGGGCGCCCAGACGATCATGTTCACGTCGACACCGCCGGCCAATGCGACCGTCGGGGGTAGCTACGACGTCGCCGCCACCGGCGGACCCTCGAGCAGCCCGGTCGTCTTCAGCGTTCCCCTGTCCTCGTCCCCGGTCTGCTCGGTCTCCGGCGCCCACGTGACCTTCATGGGCGCGGGCTCGTGCGTCATCCACGCCGATCAAGCGGGCGACGCCAACTACGCCGCCGCTCCGACGGCCACGCAGCCGGTGAGCGTGGCCAAGGGCACCCAGGCGATCACGTTCACGTCGATGCCGCCGATCAACGCGGCCGTGGGCGGTAGCTACGACGTCGCCGCCACGGGCGGAGCCTCGGGCAACCCCGTCGTCTTCAGCGTGACGGCGCCCTCGGTGTGCACCATCGCTGGTGCCCACGTCAGCTTCATCGGTGCCGGCACCTGCACCGTGAACGCCGACCAGCCGGGCAGCGACAACTACAACGCCGCCCCCACCGCCACCCAGTCGATGAGCGTCTCCAAGGGCACCCAGGTCATCACGTTCACCTCCACGCCGCCCGCCAATGCCGCCGTCGGTGGGAGCTACGACGTCGCCGCCACCGGCGGGGCCTCGGGCAACCCGGTCACTTTCTGGGTGAGCACACCATCGGTGTGCTCCATCTCGGGCGCCCACCTCAGCTTCGTCGCCGGCGGGGTCTGCACGATCAACGCCGACCAGGTCGGCAACGCCAACTACAACGCCGCTCCCACTGTCGCCCAGGCGGTGAGCGTGGCCAAGGGCACCCAGACGATTACGTTCACCTCGACACCGCCGGGCAACGCCGCAGTCGGCGGGACCTACGACGTCGCCGCCACCGGCGGACCGTCCGGCAACCCCGTCGTCTTCAGCATCCCGCCATCCTCCTCCCTGGTCTGCGCCGTCGCCGGCGCCCGGGTGACCTTCACCGCCACGGGCCAGTGCGTGATCAATGCCGACCAGGCCGGCAACGACAATTTCAGCGCGGCTTCGACCGCCTCGCAGTCGGTGGCGGTCGGCACGGGCGCCGACCCCACGTGGCTGAAGACGTTCCCGGCGGTCAGGAAACCCGGGAAGTTGCCGAGCTCGGTGGCGATGCGGGCCCGACTGACGTCCACCACCCCCGACAAGGACGCCATCGCCGGCGTGACTCTGACCTTCAGTCTGGGCCTGGGCACCTGCACGGCCACGACCAACAGCGAGGGCTTCGCCGATTGCAGCGTGGAGATCCCGACGACCGCCGTCATCCCGTCGACCTACACCGTCAGCTTCGCCGGGACGGACAGATACGCGGAGAACACGACCGCCGGCCCCGTAGTGCCGAGCGCGCAACAGCCGTAGCGGCGGACGGGCGTGATGGCTCTCGGTCTAGTGAGCCGGAGCGGCCGCTCCGAACCAGGTCGCGAGTGCTCGAGGAAGCGCGGGGTCCGTGAGGTCTCCTACCCAGGCGACATGCCCGTCGGGTCGGATCAACACGGCCGGGGGAGTGGTTATCTCGCCGAGGACCGGGAGCTCGCAGGTGCCATCGTGCTCGGCATTGACCAACCGGACTCGATTCGCCCAAGGGGAGATGTCGAAACCGCCGGTTTCACCGAGATTGAGGAGCACGGGCCGGGCGTCGCGGAGCAACGTGAACACGCGCGTCGGGCCCTCGGCGGTGTCCAGGTCGAGGTCGGGCATGCGCCGCCCGAGCAGCGGATGTCCCTCTCCGAGGTCGTAGTGGATGTCGAGACCGGAGATCATCGCCGCGCTGCGCCGGCGTGGCTCGTCCATGCTCAGCAGTTCCGTCACGGTCTCGCGGAGGGCCTGGTGGCGGTCGTCAGGGCTGTTGAGTGCGACCTGTGCCATGGTGTTGTGCAGTACGCGGGCACCGACCGGGTGCCGTTCGCTGTGGTAGGTGTCCAGCAAGCTCTCAGGTGACGTTCCGTTGACCACCTGAGCCAGCTTCCATCCCAGGTTCACGGCATCCTGCACGCCGGTGCCCAGGCCCTGCCCGCCCTGCGGGGGGTGAATGTGTGCGGCGTCCCCGGCCAGCAGGACACGGCCGCGGCGATAGGACACAGCCTGCCGCGACATATCGGTGAACCGGGAGATCCAGCCGGCGCTGCGGACCCCGTAGTCCGTCCCGTAGGCGAGGATGAGGGCGTCGCTGAGATCCTGCAGGGTGGGCTCGCCGGCGTGTTCGTCGTACTGTTGGGTCAAGACGACCCGGTACGGCCCTTGGTCGCCCATGCGGCCGATGCCGCCACCCTCGCGGCGCACGCCGAGCGCCGGCTCCTCATCCATCTCGACCTCGGCGATCAACCAGCTGGTCGAGGGATCCAACCCGGCGAAGTCGATACCCGCCGCCTTGCGGATCAGGCTGCGCCCGCCGTCGCAGCCGACGAGATACTCCGCGTGGAGCGAGGTTTCCCCTGACAGCTCGACATCGACGCCGGTGTCGTCTTGCGCGAAGCCCACCACCTCGCGGGAACGGAGGATCGGAACCCCGAGCTCACCGACCCAGTCGGCCAGTATGGGCTCGAAGAGGCTCTGCCGCAGTGCGAGCACATAGTTGTGGCGGGTGGGGAGGTCGCTGAGGTCCAAGGACGTCCCGGCATAGCCCAGAGCCGGGACGACGTAACCCGCGTCGAGGAATCGTTCCGCGATGCCACGCTGATCGAGCACCTCGATGGTGCGGGAGTGAAGCCCGCCGGCTCGCGATCCGTCGACATGCTGACTCTCGCGTCGTTCGACGATGACGACGTCGATCCCCGCCAACGCCAGCTCTCCCGCCAGCATCAGCCCGGTCGGGCCGCCTCCTGCGACCACCACCGCATGTTCGGTCATAGCGTCATAGTCAGCACGTTTGGGTCGCTTGCGGCAAGCCCCCTCCCGCGCGATATGTTGCTTGTGGCGGAGAAGCCGATCAGGGCCTCGACCATGCGGGGCAGGCCGCCGGTCCCGTTGGTGAGTCTTGCGGGACCGGGGCGAACGATTCGCTCGCCAGCGGTCGGTGGGGTTACCGGGCGGACGCCTGGGACCGGCGGGAGAGGTCGAGCAGCTTCAGGATGTCGGACCGCAGGAAGCGGCGGTGGCCGCCGAGCGTCACGCTGTGCGAGATACGTCCCTGGTCGGCCCACCGGCTCACGGTGCGAGGGGTGACGCACAGGAGCCGCGCCACCTCCGCTGGAGTGAGGTAGTCGTCGAATGTCTCAGGCGTCTCCATCGAGGACGGCTCCTCCCGAACTTGAAATCCTCTTCCCCGCCACCGTACGAGCTTTTGACCCCACCGGCTAGTCCCGGGTTCCGCACATAGCGGCGGTTCGGGCAAAATGGGAAACTTGTAATTCCTTGCAGGAGATTCGTGGGGCGGCCGCGAATTTTTCTGTATGGCAAGAAAACGCATTGTTC
>JAHFUP010000126.1 GCA_023265025.1 Acidimicrobiia bacterium
CGACTGGTGGCGCTCGTCTGACAGCGCGGCGTGGTGAGGGTCCTTGCGTTCGGAGGATGCAGGTGGAACGATCCCGGGCCGAGACACCTATCCGGGGGGCGGCCAGTGAACCGGCTGAGCGGACGAACATCCGACGCGGTGAGCGCCCAGGCGTAGCTGTGCGGCAGGTCACTTCCCCCGCCGCTCCCCCCGAGGGCGCTCCCGGCCCCTGGCGCCGAAATCGCACGCCGGTGTTAGTTACAGCAGCCGTCGTGCTGGCGGCCCTGGTGCTGGTAGCGGTGGCCGTTGTCGTAACCCGCAGCCGAGGTGGTGAGTCGGCGACGAGCCCCGGGCCGGCTCCGACGTTCACGATTGCTCCCGCCTCGCCAACGACACTCGACCCTCAAGCGGCGATCAAGGCAGCGGTGATTCGGGATTACCTAGCCGGATGGGCCGCCTACAACGAAGCGGGCGGCATACCAGACGGGAAGCCGCCCAAGCCGGATCTGCCGGCGCTGAGCGTCTACATGGTTGGTCAGCAACTCACTCGAGTGAAGCTTTTCATCATCGGGATGCAGGCTGATGGCTTGACGGCGCTGGGGCCCCCAGCGGAGTTCCATCCTCGTGTGGCCAGCGTGCAAGGAACAACGGCGATCGTGCGGGACTGTTACATCAGCAACAACCACATTGTCGACGCCAAGACGCACGCCCTCCACGACACGCCGGGTACCGCGACCGTAGGGGTCGAGTCGACGCTGCAGCTAGACGCGTCCTCTGGGGTATGGAAGACCGCAGACGCGGTGCGAAAGCCCGAGCTGTGCGCCACTCCGTCCTAGCCGTCGTTGTCTCCCTCGGCGCGGTTCTGGGTCCAGCACAGGTTGCGAGAGCCGACTTCGGGGTGGGCTACACCACGGACCCGGGAGGTGTAACCGTTAGCGCCGGCGGCTCCTCGTCAACCGCCGGGTCAGGCGGAACGGGCGGCTCGACATCAGGTACCGGCGGTGGCTCAAGCGTTGCGGCGGGATGTCAGACCACGTATCAGCCGGTCGCAAGTGCGAACTTCTACGCAGAGCTTGAGAGGCAGACACCACACGCGCCCGACTCGGGAAGGTGGTACCTGAAGTACTGCGACGGCGAATACCAAGGCCCGGTGTGGCTAGGCAGCGGGGGATCTGGGCCGGGGGCGCCGGCGGTGGACCCCGTGGTCCTGGCGCAGGAGGCGAAGCGCAAGCTCGCGGTGCCGACACCGACGATCACCATGACGCCGCCCCCCGACAAGGTGCTGGTCCAGTCCAACACGTTCCTGTCGATCGACCCTTCGCAGTGGGGCCGCCGTAGCGCCAGCGCCAGCGCCGGCGGGGTGACCTCCACCGTGGTGGGGGTGCCTGAGAAGGTCGTGTGGAGCATGGGCGACGGCCAGCAGGTGGTCTGCACCGTGCCCGGCACGCCGTACAACCCGGCTATCGACTTTGACGCCCAGCAGCCCGACTGCGGCTACGTGTACCGGCGCAGCTCGGCCGGCTACCCCAACGACGCGGTGTCGGTCACGGCCACCCTTTACTACCACGCCACATGGACGGCGACGGGGGCGGCCGGCGGCGGCGACCTGGGCCTCATCTCGGCTACCAGCGCCCCGATCAGCGTCCGCGTCAACGAGATCCAGACCGTCATCGTCCACGGAGGCCAGCCATGACCGCCACCCGCTCTACCCCCACCATCGCCAGTTTTCCCGTCTCCACCAACGGCCAGGGCCCGCTGCCGGGCCGCAACATGAACGTCGGCCGCATGGCCCTGGGCGTGCTGCTTGTCCTCGGCCTGAGCGCCGGCTTCGCCTTCGAGTACTCCCAGGCCGGCCACCGCCACGCGGTGCTGGCCGTGGCCCGGCCCGTCCCCGCCGGCCAGGCCCTCGTAGCTGCCGACCTCAAGGAGGCCCTGGTGTCGGCCGACCCGGCACTGAAGCCGGTGCCGGCGACCAAGCTGGACTCCGTGATCGGCCGCGCCCCGGCCGTCGCCCTGGTGCCGGGGACGTTGCTGTCTGAGGCACAGCTGGCCACGGGCCCCCTCGTTCCCGCCGGGCGCGACGTCGTCGGGCTGTCGCTCAAGGCGGGCCAGGTGCCCCTCGGCGTCCGGGTCGGGGACCGGGTGATCGTGATCCGCACCCCGACCAACCCCACCAGCGCCGGCACAAGCGCCGGGACCACCGATGCCTTGCCGCCGGTGGTGTCGCGCAACGCCCAGGTCCTGGCCATCGACAGTGCTTCGGCGACCAACGGGGTCACCACGGTGGTGTCGGTCGTCGTCGACGCCACCGACGCGCCGTCGGTGGTGGCGGCTGCCGCGTCGGGACAGGCCAGCCTGGTCGTCGAGGGGGGGCACTGATGAGCCTCGACCTGGCCCTGTTCGGTACGAAGGGATCACCGGGCGCCACCACGCTCGCCGAGGCCCTGGTGGCCTTCGCCAGCCGGCGAGGCCCGGCGCTGTTGGCCGAGCTCGATCCCGACGGCGGCGACCGGGCCGCGTCGCCGGGCCTGGCCCTCGATCCTGGTCTGGCCTCGCTCGCTGCCAGCTCCCGTCACCAGGCCATCACCGCCGAGGACGTGACCGGCCATCTGCAACCTCTGCCGGCCGGGGGCTACGTGCTGGTGGCGCCGGCGTCGGCCGAGCAGGCCCATGCCGCCCTGGACACCGTGGTTGCCCGCCTGGCCCCGGCGCTCACGGCGATGCAGGGGTGGACAGTGGTGGGCGACTGCGGTCGGATGCGATCGCGATCGCCGGCCGTCGAGCTGGCCAGCCACGCCGAGGTGGTGGCCCTGGTCACCCGACCGACCCTGGAGGGAGTGGAACATGCTCGCGACCGCCTCATCCTGCTCCGGGATGTCGCGCCCCGCGTCGGGGTGATCGTGGTGGGCCATAAGGGGTTCAGCCGCGCCCGGGTGCAGGGGGCGGTCGGCGTTCCCGTGTACGGGGTGGTGGCCGACGACGCCCGAGGCGCCGAGCTGGTCCGCTCAGGCCACGGAGCCTCTTGGGCCGGACGGCGCACTGCCCTCATGCGCTCGGTGGCCCTGCTGGCCGACTCGCTGGGGGCCAGCCTGCCGGTGGGGGTGACGGTATGACGGACCTGGCGCACCACAGCCCCGTCGTGGCCGACCGTCGGCTGGTGTCGCGCCTGCAGGCCCGAGTCGTCGCCGGCCTGGGCCAGGCCCGGCGCGACGCCGAGGCGGCCGGGCGCCGGCCCCTGGTCGGCGTCGACGAGGAGGCTTTCGCCTCCCACCTCATCACCCAGGCACTGGAGGCTCACGCCACCACCAGCCTCGCCCGGGGCGAGCCGGTGCTGAGCATCGAGGAGGAGCGGGCTACCGCCGCCGCGGTGCACGCGGCCCTGTACAGGGGCGGCCGCCTGCAGGCGCTGCTCGACGACCCCCGCCCCGTCATCAACATCATCATCAACGGCCACGACAAGGTGCACCTTGAGCTGGTGGACGGCACCCGGGTGGAGATGCCCCCGGTCGCCGAGTCGCCCGACGAGCTCGAGGACATGATCCGCGAACTGGGCCGGCGCTACGGGTTCTCCGAGCGCCAATTCGACTTCGCCCACCCCGAGATCAACCTGCACCTACCCGGCGGCCACCGACTCCACGCCGTGGGCTGGCTGTGCCGGGAGGCCCACATCACCATCGCCCGGGCCCACGTCGGAAAGCTCAACTGGCACGACCTCATCCGGATGGGCCTGGTTGACCGGGGCATGGGCGAGCTGCTCGCCGCCGCGGTGCAAGCGGGGCTGAACATCTGCATCGCCGGGGGCCAGGGCGTCGGCAAGACGACGTGCATCCGGGGCCTGGCCTCGGCCATCGACAAGTCCACGAGGATGGTGACCCTCGAAACCGACTACGAGCTGGCCCTGGACGCCTTCCCCGACCAGCACGACAACGTCGTCGCCCTGGAGGCCCGCCCGGCCAACGCCGAGGGCAGGGGAGCGGTCACCCTGGCCGACCTGGTGCCCATGTCCCAGCGCATGCGGGCCGAGCGCCTGATCGTCGGAGAAGTGCGGAAGGACGAGATCGTCCCAATGCTGAACGCGATGAACTCCGGCTCGCCCGGCATGTTCTCGGTACATGCATCGAGCGCCGACCAGGTGCCCCACAAGCTGGCCCTGCTGGGCATGCAGACGGCCGAGCACCTGAGCTTCGAGGCCACCAACCGCCTGGTGGGAGGGGCCACCGACCTCATCCTGTACCTGGGGCCCCGGCCCAACGCCAAAGGCGGTCGGGCCGAGGCCCTCCTGGAGGTCCTGGGTGGCGACGACAAGGGCGTACGCACCAACGTCATCTACCGCCCGGGCCCGGACGGCCGGGCCGTCCCCGACGCCAGCGCCAACATCACCACACTCGTCCGCCTGGAGGCCGCGGGCTTTGACCGCACCCTGCTTAACCGCCGCAAGGGGTGGTGGCCATGAGCCTTCTCAGTCTGCTTCTCGGCGCCGGCGTGGGCCTCGGTCTGATGCTCATCATCACCGGGATGCGGCCCCGGCCCAAGCCGGCCTCATCCTCCACGCCACCGCGCTGGCCCGATCTGGACAAGCGGGTGCTGCGAGCCGCCATTGCCGGCGGGGCCGTGTTCCTTCTGATGCGCTGGCCGGTGCCGGCCCTGGCTGCGGCCGTGTTGACTTTCTTCTTCACCGACCTGTTCGGGGCCAAGGCAGCCCGGGAGGCGGTGCAGGCCCTGACCGAGGCCATCGCCTCGTGGACCGAGATGCTGCGCGACATCGTCGTCGCCGCGCACGGCCTGGAGGAGGCCATCGAGGTCAGCGCCGACATCGCCCCCACCCCCATCCGCCCCCAGGTGGTGACCCTGGCCGGCCAGGCACGCCGGGGCCGGCTGGTGCCCGCCCTGTCCGAGTTCGGCGCCGAGCTGGCCCACCCCCTGGGCGATCTCGTTGTGCTCGCCCTCCGCCAGGCCGCCGAGGGACGGGGAGTGGAGCTGGGCCCCACCCTCGCCGCCCTGGCCCTGACCGCCCGGGAGGACGCAGCGATGCGCCAGCGGGTCGAGACACGCCGGGCCCACGTTCGCACCGCTGTGCGCATCATCATCGGCGCCACCGTGGCCATGGTCGCCTTCGTGGTCTTCCTGAACCGCCGCTACCTCCACGCCTACGGGACCACCACCGGCCAGGTCGTGCTGGCCGTGGTCATCGCCTTCGGGGGTGTCGCCCTGTGGTGGCTGGCGGCCATGGGCCGATACCAGAGCCCCGAGCGCTTCCTGGTCGGGGCTACCACCGCCGAGGCGGAGGACCGCTGGTGAGCCTCGCACTGATCCTGGGCGCCGGCGTCGGCGCCAGCCTGCTCGTGATCCTCAACGTGCTGTTCCCGGCCCCGCCGAGCTTGGCCGCAGAGCTGGCCCGCATGCACCGCCCCTACCGGCCCCGGGCCCTGGGTGCCTTCGCCCCGGCCGAACCCGCGCCCACCCAAGGCCCGAGTCGGATCATGCGCCTCGGGGAGTTCCTGGGGGTGCAGCGGCTGGTGTCGTCCAGCCAGGCGGCCAACCTGCGGGTGGCGGGCATCACCATGGAGGACCACATCGCCGAGCGGGTGGTGACGGGGCTGGGGGCCGCCGGCGTCGGCCTGGTGCTCAGCCTGGCGCTGGCCCTGGTCGGGGGTGGCCTGATCCTGCCCGCCATCGTGCCGTTGTCGCTCGGCCTGCTTGGGCTGCTGTGGCCCTCGGTCGGCCTCGCCGCCCGGGCCACGGCGCGCCGACGGGCCTTCCGCCACGCGCTCAGCGCCTTCCTGGACGTGGTGGCCATCACCCTGGCCGCCGGGCGGGCGGTGGAGACCGCTCTGCGGACCGCCTCCGCAGCCGGCCAGGGATGGGCCTTCGCCGAGCTGCGCACGGCCCTGTTCGAGGCCGACCGGGGCGGCGAGGCGCCCTGGGACGGCCTGGACCGCCTCGGGGTCGAGCTGGGAGTGCCCGAGCTGCGGGAACTGGCCGCAAGCGCGGCCCTCGCCGGCGAGGAGGGCGCAGTGGTGGGCGCGTCGGTGGCGGCCAAGGCCACCGCCTTGCGCACCCGTGCCCTGGCCGAGGCTGAGGCGGCAGCCGAGTCGGCCAGTGAGCGCATGGCCCTGCCCACCGTGATGTTGCTGGTCGGCTTCGTGATCTTCATCGGCTACCCGGCGGTGGCCGGGGTGGCGGCTGGTCTCTGAGATGTCCCTGTCCACCGGGCGCCAATCGGCGCCCCCGAGCGAACACCCACACGATCCAGACAAGGGAGGACCGAGAAGATGATCGAACTCATGTGGTTGCGGGCCTACGCGTTGGCCACGATCCTGGTCGAGCGCATCGATCGCAACGAGCGGGGCGACGTGTCGGAGAAGACAGTCACCATCGCCACCATGGTTGCCCTGGCCCTGGCCGTAGGCGGCATCATCACCGCCGCGGTGATGGCCGCGGCCAACAAGATCAAGTTCAACTGAGGCGAGGTCGCCTCAGTGCCCGAGCTGCCCGGCAGCCCCGTCGCTACCCTGGCGGGCGGGCTCGCCTCCTCATCGTCGAGGACGCGGGCTCACCCGTCGGGGCTGACTCGAGCCGCCGACGGCTGGGCCAGACGGGGCTGGGTCCGCCGGGACGAGTCGGGCCAGGCCGCCGAGGCGGTCATCGTCTTTCCCGTCCTGCTGCTGCTCATCCTGAGCGTGGTGCAGTTCGGGCTCTGGTACCACGCCGCCGCGGTGGCCAAGCGGGCGGTGGCGGAAGGGGTGCGCACGGCCAGGGCCGAGGGCGCCACCGGGAGCGACGGAGCGATGGCCACCCGGGACTTCCTGGCCCAGGCCGGGCCCACCATCGTGGAGAACGTGCAGCTCAGCGCCAGCCGCGATGCCAACGTGGCCCGCGTGGAGCTGCGGGCCACGGCTGCGAGGCTCATACCTGGCATCCCCTTGCCAATTCATGCCCTGGCCCAATCCCCGATAGAGCGTTTTCGAGCAGCCACCGAGGCGGGACCGTGAGCCGGCCCGCCTGTCTCGGCGCCGAGACCGCCATGGACCGCGCCCGCACTCGTCTGGGCAAGCCCCGGCGCGTGTGGTGGGTTCGCTCGGAGCGAGGCTCGGCTGCCGAGCTGGCGCTGGTGACTGTTCCCCTCATGCTCATCCTGTTCGTCATCGTGGCCATGGGCCGGGTGGCCTCGGCCCGCTCCGAGGTCGACGCCGCCGCTCGGGATGCGGCCCGGGCCGCCTCCATGGCCCGCAGCCCGGGTGCGGCCACCCGCGCGGCCCAGGACGCGGCTGCCGCCAGCCTCGACTCCGACGGGCTGGCCTGTCGCAGCTTCAACGTCAGCGTGGACCTGGCCAACTTCACCCCGGGCGGCAACGTTGTGGCCCACGTCCAGTGCACTATCTCGCTGTCCGAGCTCAGCCTGCTGCGCCTGCCCGCCTCCTCGACCATCAGCTCGCAGTTCACTGAGCCGGTCGACACCTACCGGAGCACGCCATGAGCGCCGTCGCCCCCCAGCCCGTACCCGGCGAGTGGACGCGCCGGGACGAGGGCGGCTTCGTGGCCGCCACGGTCGTGGCCCTGGTCATGAGCCTGTTCCTGCTGGCCGGGCTGGTCTACGACGGAGGCCTCACCCTCGCCGCCCACAGTGAGGCGTTCAACGAGGCGTCGGCCGCCGCCAGGGCCGGGGCCCAGGCCATGCGCAGCTCGACCAGGGCCGGCGGCGCCGTCGAGGCCGACCCCAGCGCGGCCACCGCCGCCGCCCAGCGGTACCTGGCTGCCGTGGGCCACCCCGGGACCGTCACCGTCAGCGGCGATTTCGTGGAGGTCAGCGTGTCCTTTCCCTACCGCACGGTGATCCTGGGCGCCGCCGGCCTGAACGACATCACCGTCACCGGGACCGGGCGAGCCCGGGCCGAGCGCGGCGTGACCCAGGCCGAGCCGTGAGCGCCGACAGACCTCGCCGAGGCGCATCGCGCCGCAACCCTCCCCGTCGCAGCGCCCCTCGGGCGGCCTCGGATCTGGTGCGGGGACTGGGGGCCCTGGCCACCGTCGCCGTCCTGCTGGTCGGCGTGCCGGTGCTGGCGCTGCCCCGGCTGGGTTGGCCCCTGCCCCGGGGCGTCCCCTCGCCCGGCGGGGTGGCTGAGGCCCTGTTGCACCGGGGACTGGGGATGCCCGTTGTCCTGCGGGCGGCCGCTGCCGTGTTGTGGGTGGCGTGGGCCGTGTTCAGCGCCTGCATCCTCGTCGAGGCGCTGGCCTGGGCCCGCCGGCGCGACTCGCGGCCAGTACGGGGACTGGGAGGCTTTCAACGTCTGGCGGCCAACCTGGTGGTGACGGCGACGTTGGTGCTGCCGTCGCTGCCCCATCTGGCCTCGGCGCCGGCGACGGCGCCCGCGATCGGCTTCCGCTCGCCCCCCGCGGTCACCGTCACCTACCAGCCCGTATCGTCGGCGGCGGCGGTGCTGGACGCCGCCACGGCGGCGCAGCCCCTGGTCGACTCGTCCGCGCCCGCCGTCGGAGCGACGAAGACCTATGTGGTGCAGCGCTACGACTGCCTGTGGGACATCGCCGAACGACACCTGGGCGATCCCTACCGCTGGCATGAGATAGAGGTTCTCACCGACCCGGTGACTCAGCCCGACGGCCGCCACCTGGGCGACCCCAACCTGATCTACCCGGGCTGGACGGTGGTGCTGCCCGCCGACGCCGTGGGCCTCGACGACGTCGGCGCCCCTGCGATCGCCACCCCGGCGCCAGCCGTGCCGGCGCATGGCGCACCGAATGGCGCGGCGGAGACGGAGGGGCCAGCTGCGGCACCCGTCGACGCGGTGCCGTCGGTCGGCCTGGCTGGGCCCACCCCGGGCGGAGCGCCGGCCACCACGGTCCCGGTGACCGCAGAGTCCGCCTCGCGGGCCACGCCAGCCATTGGGGAGGTCGCCCCGCCGACCACCCCCACCACCGCGATCATAGCCACGGCATCGGCCGCGCCGTCGTCCGCTCCGTCCGCGCCGCCGGCCTCCCTGGCGCCGAAGCGGGTCAAGGCCGTGCCCCACGGCGTGGCCCCGGTCACCGTCGGGGTCGGCATCTCCAGCCTGCTCGGCGGCATCTTCGTGTGGCGCATGCGGCGGGAGGGCATGGCCGCCCAGCGCCGGCGTCGGCGGGGCTGCGAGCTGGTCCAACCTGACCCGGTGAGCGAGTCCGTCGAGCGCCGGGTGCGGGCCATCGCCGCAGTCGACACGGTGCACTGGGTGGACGCCACCCTGCGCTACGCCAGCGCCGTGCTGGCCGAGGCCGGCGGCGGCGGAGTGCAGGGCATCCTGTGCGTGCGGCCCGGCCAGCTGGGCATGGAGGTGGTCGTCGATCCCCCCATGCCGCCGGTCGAGCGCTTCACCTCCTCCGACGACGGCCGGACCTGGACACTGGATCCGGACCTGGAGCTGGCCGAGCTGCAGGACCTGGCCTGGGGACAGGCCCTGGTGCCGGCGCTGTGCAGTGTGGGCACCACCCCCGACGGACCCGTGCTCGTCGACCTGGAGCAGGCCGGGGTGCTGGCCGTGGAGGGTGACCCGGCCCGCGTCGAGGGCTTCCTGGCCGGCGCCGCCCTGGAGCTGGCCAGCGCGCCGTGGGCCAGCGACACTGCTGTCTACCTACTGGGCGGCGACGAGCGCCTGGCCGGGCGGGGCCTCGTGGAGACCGTTGGCGACGGGCAGGCCTTCGTGGCCGGGCTCGACCGGCTCACGAGCCTGGTCGACGGCGAGGATCTCGGCCCAGCCCCGTCCACGCTGGCCGCCCGGGTGGCCCCCGGCAACGCCGAGGGATGGTTCCCGGCGGTGGTGGTGGCCCATCCCGGCGCCGACGCCGATGTGCTGGCCCAGCTGGCCGAGCGTGCCCACCCCCGCCGATCGGGCCTGGCCCTCGTGGGGCCCGGACCCCTGCCCGGCGCCACCTGGCGGCTGCTGCTGGGCCCGGACGGCCATGCCGTACTCGAGCCGCTCGGTCTCGAGCTCGACGCCCGGATCGACGCCGAGGTGGTCGCCGCCCTGGTCGGGCTGATCTCGGCCCGGGCCGACCAGGGCGACATGGCCCCGGTAGTGGACCTCATGCCGGATATCGACGCCGCGCCGGCCAGCGTCGAGGCGCCCGCGGCCATCGCCGACGACGAGGAGCCGATCGAGGGCGAAGTGCGCTTCTTGGGACCATTGGAAGTGACCTGGGCCGCCCACGTCGACCCGGCCACCGGCCCCGAGCGGGCCGCCCAGCTGGCGGCAGCTGTCGCCTTCCTGGGCGCTCATGATGACCACCCGGTGCCCGGGCCGCGACTGCAAGAGGCCTTGTGGCCCTTGGGCGACGACGACAGCGACGTCCGGGCCGGCTCGGTCAAGGACGGCACCCTGCGCTCGACCATGTCCCGGCTGCGCAACGCGTTGGGCAAGGACTCCCTCGGGCGCAACCACCTGCCGGCGGCGAAGAACGGGACGTACAAGCTCGGTTCACGCTATCGCTGTGACTGGGGCCGTTTCCGGGCCAAGGTGGCGGCCGCAGAAACGGCGTCCTCGGCTGAATCGATCGAGCTGCTGCGCGAGGCCCTGGCCCTGGTGCGGGGCCGACCCTTTCAGGATGCCCCCGCCGCCCACTTGGCCTGGGCCGAGGACTCCCCGCTGGTGTCGGACATCGAGGTGGCGGTGGCCGACGCGGCCGAGAAGCTGGGGGAGCGGGCCTTGCAGGCGGGCGACCCCGAGCTGGCCGAATGGGCCGCGCGTCAGGGCCTGCTCGTGGTCCCGGTTCGTGAGGAGTTGCACCGGGTGCGCTTCCGGGCCGCCTCCGAGGCCGGGGATCGCGACGCCCTCAACCAGGCTCACACCGAGGCCGTGCGAGCCATCCGGGTTCACATCGACCCGTCCGAGCCCCTCCAAGAGGAGACCGAGCACCTGTACCAACGGCTCAAGGCGGCCAGTCGCACCCGCGCTCCGCAGCGCTCGGAGGGCTCTCGCAATGTACGAGCGACGACGGGGTGAGGAGCCGGTCCCTTGCGGGGCTCGGGTTTCCGCCGGCCTGGGCGACCCAGGGGCCGGTTCCTCAGCCCGCCACCGCTCGTCTGCCGTTCAGCCTCCGCTCGCTCGGCAGCGTCACGCGTTGATGTCGCACCCTCCCCGTACGCTGTGGGGCAGCTTCCCCATTGTTGCTGATCGCGTCGCACCGGTGACGTCATGCCCGCCTCGTGCGCTGCTACGGGAGGACCAGATGAACAGCACGCCTGCTTCGCGCACCGCTGGGATCCGAACTGACCCCGCCACCAAGCTGCGCGTCGTGACGGGTCCCGGCACCCTCGCCGGCGGCGGGTTCCTTCGTTGTGAGCCTGCCGTCGTTCGTTGCAGATCTTCCCGAGATCGCCCGGAATGGGAACCCGTGAGTCCCGCGCTGAAACCCAGCGAGCTCGCCGAGCTGCGCCGCCACCTTGCGGCGCTGCCGGCAAGCAGCACCGAGGGACTCGACCGCGACACGGCCCTGGACCTGGTCGCCCAGCTCGAGGGGCTCCAGTGGCGGCGCACATTGGGACCGCGCTACGCGTTCTGTCCGTACTGCCTGTTGACTGAACAACTCGTCAAATAAGGGCAGGTCAGAGGGGGTTTGCTTCCAGTCGGGGATGTGCTAGAACCCCCGGCTTATGGGTCCCAAGCAGGAGACGTCGAGAGACCTGG
>JAHFUP010000127.1 GCA_023265025.1 Acidimicrobiia bacterium
GCCGGCCTCGTCGGCCTGGTGGTGCGCCCGACCCGGCGCCTGGCCCCCCTGGTGGCGCCGTATGCCCAGCTGGCCCGCAGCCGCCTCGGCCGCTCGGCCGACATGAGCGTGCTGGTCAGCGCGGACACACCGGCCACCACCATCGGCCGGGTTCTCGGCCCGCTGCTGCGCGCGGGCGCGACCCGGCTCAGCCGCGTCATCGACGCCTGCAGCGACGAGGAGCTCGGCCGGCGGCTGCGCCAGGCGGGGCTGGGTGACCTCGACGCCCAGCACTACCGCATGCGCCAGCTGACCTGGGCCGTGGGCGGCGCCAGCGCCGGCGTGGCCCTGGGCCTGGTCCAGCCCGGCCTGCCCCGGACCGGCGGGGTGCTGGCCCTGGGCGGCGCCGGGCTCTTCTGCGGCGCCATTCGGTGGCGCACCCGGGTGGCCAAGGCCATCGAGGCCCGGACCGAGCGCATGCGGGTCGACCTGTACACCGTGGCCCAGCTGCTGGCCATCATGATCCGCACCGGCTACGGCCCGGTGGGAGCCATCCGCGAGGTCGTCAGCCGGGGCCGGGGGCCGGTCATCCAGGAGCTTGCCGAGGCCCTGCGCTGGGTGGCCGGGGGCCGCCCCGAGCCCGAGGCCCTGGAGCGCCTGGCCATCGAGACGGCCGAGCCGCTGGCGGCCCGCCTGTACCGCGTCCTGGCCGCCGGCATCCAGGCCGGCGGGGACCTGGCCGAGTCCCTGCGGGCGGTGGCCGACGACCTGCGGGCCGAGCGGCGGGAGGAGGTCGACCGCAAGGCGACCGTCCGCCAACTCCGCATGATGCTCACGACCGTCGTGTTCATGGCACCGGTGGTGTTCGTGTTCCTCGTCCCGCCGTTGCGTTCGATCGTGTTCGGTGCGGGGTGAGGGGAGGAGAGTGGGCGTTGTTACTAGCTATTGCATTTTGATTCCAGTTGAATAGACTTATTAGCAGTAACTCACACTCGTCGGCGCCTGCCGGCCTGACAATGAGGAGGCGGATGAACGTCATCACCACGGGGGCCCTACGGCTCCGAGCCCGGGCCCGGGCCGGGCGTCACGACCAGCGGGGGGCGGCGCTCGTCCTGGAGGCCATGGCCATTGGCGTGGTCGGTGTCCTCCTGCTGCTGGCGTTCCTGCCGCCGGCGCGGACCCTTGTCACCGACATCGTCGATTGGGTTCGGACCAACACCATCGGCTAGGGCGGCGGGCATCCCGGCGATCTGCCCTGCGGGGGGAGGACGGGCTGGTGACCCTGCCCGCGCTCCTCGTCTACGTCTTCGCCCTGGGCGCGTTCGTGTGGCTGCTGCAGCTGGCCGTCTTCACCTACGGGCGGGGCGTGGTGCGCGCCGCGCTCGACGAAGGGGCGCGGGCGGGTTCGCGGGTCACCGACGCCGCCGGGCGATGCGAGGAGCGGGCGGCAGAAACTATGAGGTTGTTAGGAGGGACGATGGGAGAGGGCGTGAGCATCGCCTGCCGGGTCGAGGGCGACACGGTCCTGGCCCACGCGGACGTGCGCTTCCTGGCCTGGGCCCCGGCCATGCCCGACTGGACGTTCTCCATCACCGCCACCAGCCGGCGGACACCGGCGCCGTGAAGGTGGTGGACGCGGGTGGGCCGAGTCGATGCCGGCGGGCGGGGGGCACTGGGGACCCCGAGGCCGGGTTCGCGGCCCTGGAGCTGGCCATCGGCCTGGTCATCCTGGCCATGGTGGCCATGGTCACGGTGACGCTGACCACGTGGCCGGAGCGGGCCAGCACCGGGCGCCGGGTGGCCCGGGTGGCGGCCCAGGCCGCAGCGGCGCAGACCTCGTGGGTCGCGGCCGAGGCGGCGGGCGCCAGTGCGGCGACCGAGGCGGCCGCCAACTACGGGCTGCGGACCGGGGACTTCACCGTCAGCCTCACCGGCTCGATCGAGCGGGACGGGGCGGTGACCGCCACCGTGGCCATCCGCATGCCGGCCATCGCCGTGCCCGGCATTGCGGCCGGGGAATGGACCTGGACCACCTCGAGCACCCAGGCCGCCGGCGCCTATCGGAGCCTGCCGTGAGGCGGGTGCGGCGCGACGAGTGCGGCTTCGCGGCCCTGTGGTTCATGGGCCTCGTGCTGGGCTTCCTGATCGTCTCGGGCGTGGGGCTGGACCTGTGGCGCGTCTTCAGCGACCGGGCAGGGATGGCCGCGGCCGTCGATGCCGCAGCAGACGCCGGCGCGGCCCAGATCGACGAAGACGCCTTCCGGTCGGGGCGACTGGCTCTCGACCCCGGGCGAGCAGAGGAGGCCGCCCGGGACAACCTGGCCGCCCAGGGCGACGCCCGCCGGCTCAGCGCGGCCGACGTCGTCGCCGGCCCGCAACGCATCACCGTGCGGGGCGAGGGCTACGTGACCCTCACCCTGCTGCGTATCATCGGGGCGGACCCGATCCGAGTGGAGGTGACGGCCGTGGCGGAGCCCCGGGTGTCCCGATGAGGACGACCGATGCGTGAGGTGCTCAGCCTGCGCGAGCTCGGGGGCGATGACGTCGAGCCGGGCGGCGTCGTGGCCGGCGAGTCGGGCGGGGTCGTGGCGCCGGACGGCGCCGAGGGGGTCGCCGAGCCGGCCGAAATGTCGGTGGCGACGCGGGGTTGGCGGGCGCAAGCCGCAGCCGGCGTGGTGATCGCGCTGTTCCTGGGCGTGGGCTACATGCTGACCGCCGGCCGGCCTCCGCGAGTAGATCGCGCTGGTGTCGCGCTGGTGCCGGGCGATCCGGTCGAGGACGCGGCCCGGGCCGCGCTCGACGCGTGGGCCCGGTTCGCGGATGCCGGTGACGTCGATGCGCTGGGAGCCGCCTTCGACCGGAGCGGGCCTCAGTTCGCCCGGCTCCGGGCCGAGGCGCCGGCGGTGGCGGCGCGGCCGGCGGCCGGCGCCCGGTATGTGTTCGCGGCGGCGGGGATGCGGGTCGGCGCGGGAGGTCGCGAGGACGAGAGGGTCGTTGCCGCCGACGTCGTGGTGTCGAGGGTGGGGGAGACCGATCAGCGCTTCGCATGGGAGCTGGTCATGCGCAGGAGCGAGGGCAGGTGGCGGCTGTGGACCGTGCGCGACCGCACGGCGGCCGGGTCATGAGCCCGCGTCGGAGACTGGTGATCGGCGGGCTGTTCGTCGTCATTCTGGCCGTACTCGCCGGCGGGTCGTTCGTGGTGCTCGGGGGTCGGGGCGACGACGGTGGTCAGGGCGGGGGGGTGACGGCGGGGGCGGTCACGACGGTCGTTGATCCGAGCGGCACGCCGCCGGAGCTCAAAAACACCGGCGAGGATTGGGATCAGATCGTGCGGAGCATCTACACGTTCGAGCACTGGCTGTATCTCCACCCAGCGCAGGCTGATCTTTTGGAGCGCACGGAGTTGCCCTCCTTTCCCGGGTACACGGACGGGAAGGTCGGACTACGAAACCTCGCGACGAAGGGGTGGCGCTACGACCCGCCTCGCAGACCGGTCAGCGTCGAACTTGTTCGCCTCCAGGACAGGCCGCGCCCTGACCTGGCGGTCATCTTCGTGCGCTCGACGGTTCCCCCGAACAAGGTTGTCGATGCGGCTGGTCAGGTTGTGCTGAACGACCCTGGGACGCCGTCGGCATCGGTCTTGTGGACATTGCAGCGCGAGCCCGCATCGTCCGCGCAGTGGCGCATTGCGAAGGTCACTCCACTGACGGGAGAGCCGTCTCGACCATGACGTCAGGTCGGGTGATAGCTGGGGCGGTAATGCTTTCAACGGCGTTGGCCTGTTTCCCGGGCTCGCCAGCTTGGGCTGACGCATGCCCCTCGGGGTCGGGGCGCCTGACCGATTCGCTCCTCGGCGCCAGCGTGTGCGTGCCGGGCGGGCACAGCGACGGTGGTGGCTCCGGCACCGTTACGAACGTCGGTGGTCCGGCGGTTCAGGGCGGTAACGCCTCGAACGGGAGCGGTGCGGGCGGTAGCGGTGAACCGAATCCCTACAAGTGGTCCCGTGAGTATCTCGACGGTTACGCGTTCCCCGACGACTGGGAAGGGCCGAAGAGTGTGCCGCCCGACCCCAACTGCGATGCGGCGAACGGCCCGAGCAACTGCACGCCGTATGAGCGAGGCGGCATTCCCATCCCGAGATCGTGCACCGGAGCCGGCGGCCAGGCCGGGCGTCCGTACCGCGACACACTCACCGACACCCGCACCGGCGAGGTGGTCAGCTCGGCTGAGGGCTGCTACGTGGCAGGCGTGTCCGCCCCGGGGCCGGCGGCCTCTGGGGGAGGGCCGCCTCCGCCACCGACAGCGGCCGAAGTCATCCAGGCTTCGAACCTGCCGCGCCTCACCTTCGGGCTCAGCCCCGGGGGGAAGAACTGCTCGGTCGTCGGTGCTGTTGCTTCTCCTGCCACGCCGGCGCCTCCCTGTGCAGCCGGCGACGCACCTGGCCTCACCGGCCTCGAAACGTTGTTATGGGTCGACCCGGCTCCGCCCGCCGAAGTTGCGGTCACCGTCAACATTCGCGGCTACACAGTCACCAGTCGCGCCCGGCCCGTCCGCTACAGCTGGCGGATGCGCCAGGACGGCGACACCGAATCGAGCCGCAATCCAAACCCGGCAATCACCACCCTCACACCTGGTAGCCCGGCCGCACCGGCGGCGCGGTACCGATGGGAGACCAAGGGTGACTACCGGGTGAGCCTGGCCGTGGTGTGGCAGGGGTCGTACACCTTCAGCGGGTTCGGCGTGGCGTCGCGGACGGAGTCGCTCGGCCCCGTCACCGGCCAGCCGCAGGTGGAGCCGTACCACGTTATTGAGGTCGTCTCGGTGCCCGCTGACCCCGCAACATGACGACCATTGGGCCATGCGCTGCTCTGCGCCGAGCGCCAGCCAACCTGTCGCTGGCTATCGTCCGCACCGGACTCGGCGGGAATGTCTGCAATGGCGGGAGCCAGCCGGGTTGCCGGCGCGGGTCGACCGGTGGGTTCGCGGCCGGACGTTATCGGGCGCCTTGCCCGCGTGAGTACGCCGGTTACCGTGCGGGGGTGCCCCACCGCGCATCTGAGCCCGACGCCCGGAGGGTACACATCATCTGATGCAGCTCGACCCCAGATCGGCGATGGGCCCCACAGTAGCTTGATGTTGGAGACTGCCTCTAGCACGAGCGCCGAGATGAGGCGTGCGGGCTGCGTGTACATCCAGGACCCCAATGGAAACGCGGGGTCACGCCCGCGGGAGTGGTGTATGACGACCACCACTTCAACCTCGTGAAGTCGTTCTAGCTCACTTCTGCGAGCTCGTGTTGGATGGCCGGGAGCTCGCCGGCTTCACCGTCGATGACGGTCATTCGGGCCTTGGCCAGCAGCTCGGGCGACATGTAGCGCCGGGCCACGGCCCACTCGTCGTTCTGCTCGGCCAGCACCGCCCCGACGAGGCGGATGACGGCGGCGCGGTTGGGGAAGATGCCGACCACGTCGGTGCGCCGGCGCAGCTCCTTGTTGAGGCGCTCCTGGGGGTTGTTCGACCAGATCTGGCGCCAGTGCTCCTTGGGGAAGGTGGCGAAGGCGAGCAGGTCGGCGCCGGCGTCGATGAGCATCCCGGCCGCGTCGGGGAACTTCCCCAAGAGCTGCTCGACCACCCGGGCGTGCTGAGCCGAGACCTGTTCGGCGTCGGGCTGTTCGAAGATGGTGCGCACCATCGTGGCCACCATGGGTTGGGCCGAGCGGGGCACCTTGGCCAGGAGATTCCGCATGAAGTGGGTGCGGCAGCGCTGCCAGGTGGCGCCGGGCAACACGGCGGCGATGGCCTCGATCAGGCCCTGGTGGGCGTCGGAGACGACCAGGGACACTCCGGCCAGGCCCCGGGCCACCAGGCCCCGTAGGAACGCCGTCCAGCCCGCTCCCGTCTCGGTGGTGAACACGTCGATGCCCAGCACCTCACGGTGCCCGTCGGCGTTGACCCCGGTGGCCACCGCGCAGGCCACGTTGACGATGCGCCCACCCTCCCGCACCCGCTGGGTCAGGGCGTCCACGGCCACGTAGGTGTAGGGCCCGGCGTCAAGGGGCCGTGAACGGAAGGCTTCGACCTGGGCGTCCAGGCTGCGGGCCATCCCCGAGACCTGGGACTTGGAGATGCCGTCGATGCCCATGGACTGCACCAGGCCATCGACGCGGCGGGTGGACACCCCGGCCACGTAAGCCTCGGCCACCACCGCCACCAGAGCCTTCTCGGCCCGGCGCCGGGGCTCGAGCAGCCAGTCCGGGAAGTAGCTGCCCGAGCGCAGCTTGGGGATGGCGAGGCTGATGCTGCCGGCCCGGGTGTCGAAGTCCCGGCTCCGGTAGCCGTTGCGGGAGTTCACTCTCTCGGGGCTGCGCTCGCCCCAGGTCGCACCGCAGGCGTTGTCGGCCTCGGCCGACATCAGCTCCTCGGCGAAGACCTTCACCATCTCTCGGATGACGTCGTTGCCGCCCTCGCCGTCGAGGTGCTTGCGCAGCCAGGCGAGCGCGTTCATCGTGTCAGGGACCACCGTGTTCCTCCTCAGTCGGTTTGCTTGGTCGCTTGCCTTCTGAGGTTGACGCGGTGGTCGTCGCGTCAGGTGGATGCTCGGACCGTCAGGTCCTTACTGCTCCTGCTCGTACACCACTCCTATGGACGTAACTAAACGCGGAGCACGCGTCCGGAGAGGGCGACGGCTATCGTGCGTCCATGGTTTGTGATAAGGGCTGCCTGGGTGACTCATAGCGCACTCTTAATGGGTGTTTCCGAGTACCAGTGGATGCCTCCGCTCGTGGGTCCGGCGCGAGAGATCGAGCAACTGCGGGCCGTCCTACTCGCGCTGCCTGGCGAGCCTTTTAATGCCGAAAACGTAATTGCGCTAGGGAACCCGACGCTGGCGGAAGCCAAGACACAACTCTATTCGATTCTCACTGGCGCTGGTAGCGAAGACAATCTGCTCATCTACATGTCTGGGCATTCGGGTGTCGGCGCCGATCAACTCTCCTTGTTGTTTGCCGACTCAGACCCTCGCTTTCCGCCGGAAGCCCTCTCGGCGAACACGCTTTCGGCGGCGCTTGAGATAACGCACGCCTCTTCGGTTCTGCTCGTTCTCAATACGTCCTATGCCGGAAGTTTTTCACTCCCTGACTCACCTCGCCTCAAAGACTCTCCAACATCCTATTATTTTATAGGATCCGTCGGGCCGACGGAGCCAGCGTTCGATCCGAGTCCCTTCGCTGAGGCCTTGGCCGGTGCAATCCAACTTTCCACAACGGCCGAACACTCACTCGATGCGCAGCAAGTGTTCCGAGCCTTGACCGACCGTCTGCTGCCCGAAGGCATGCGACCGTTCTTTGCTGCGCGCGGACATCTATCTCGATCTGATCCGGAGCCGGTGACGTCGGATAAGAAGTCGGTGTTCGTAAGCTACTCTCACCGCGACGAACGTTGGCTTAACAAGCTCCGACCGCATTTGGACTCTCTCACGTGGGACATCGAGATCGACTATTGGAACGATAAGAGAATCCAGCCCGGTGGAGACTGGCATCAAGAAATACGACACCAATTGGGAAACGCAGCTGCTGCTGTCCTCCTAGTGAGTGCCGACTTCCTTGCCTCCGAATTTATACGTAATGAAGAACTCCCGAGTCTGCTTGCGCAGGCTGAAGCTCGGCGCACCAGACTATTCTGCTTGATTATCCGACCGTGCCGATTTGATAAGGTGCCGGTGCTCTCTAAGTTCCAGGCTGTCAATGGCCCCGATAGAACGCTATCCGAAATGCCACTTCCAGGCCAAGAGCGCACCTTTCTACGACTTACCGACCAGCTGGTGCAAGCGCTCCGCTGACGTAAATTCCGGCGGCCCGACTTGCCGCTCGCGTCTGCATCTCCCGCGCGGGCGTCGTCATCTGCAACTATTGTTGACATCGGCGTGTCCTTCTCGCGGGCGCTTCACCGCCAATGAATCTCGTTTTGGTCAAGGAGGAGTTGCGCCGCGCCTTTCGAACGGTGATCGATCCGCAGGTCCCGGTTATAACTCCCGCTGGGACAGGGCGCTTGCGCCCCTCATCCGCACGAGTTCGGCACCAATGCAGCGCCCAGTAACGCCCGGCGCTCGGCTTGGACGTCGCCCGGGACGAACTTGTGCGCTCCGACCGCCCGCTCCCGCCGGTTACCGCGCGGCTGGACCGGCCGTGCGTCGCGTGCGTCGAGGTCTAGGGCGTCGCTCGCAACGATCCCAATCCCGATCGGCCGCAGATGGCACTCTGTCGCCAACTCGCCAAGATATTCATAGACTGGGAATGGTCAAAATCGTTCGAGACATGAAAGAGCCCCCGTGTGATCTGCACGGGGGCTCTTTTTACTACCGGTCTAGTTAGCTCAATACCGGAGCAGGAGCCGGGCGGGTGTTGAACCCGACTCTCCATTCCTCGCCGTCGATCCCGGCGACCCACTCAAAACGGGAAGCCGGCGGCAACTCGAGCCCTACGACGTTCAGGGGCGGTAGTACGGCGGTGATGGGACAACCCGGAGTGTGGCCCGGGGGACGTCCCGCCTCGAATTGCGCTTCAACCCGGATGGGCTGACCGTTCGGGCCGGAGACCGGACGACCATCCTCATCGAACAGGCCCAGTACGAAGTCGTACAGCTTGTTGGTTTTATCCCACGGGACCGACACCAACCCGGCAACGCCGAAGTTGAGCGGGCCGGGGCCGGTGAAAGTCCATCCGATGCCGAGGGCGTTGAGTTTGCCTTCAGCAACGGATACATAGTCGGCTAGGAACAATTGCACATTCATTGAATAGTCCTCCATGGGACTGGTCTGTGGATAACTGGTACTTGCTCTCAGGAGGACTCCGCTGTAGAACTACATTGCTGTACGCAGTTCGAAGCGGGGTCTTCGGGATGACGGTGAGGGAGGGGGCCGTTGACGCGACCCTCTCCTGATCCTCACCCTGCACGATCCTCGGTGAACCCCCTTCCTGAAGGACGGATGCGTCCACGGTGGAAGGAATTACATCACCGTCATTCTACGGTGTCAAGGGTTTGCGACGTCGTAAAACCGCAGGTCAGCGGCTACGTAGGCCCCTACGGGGGGACAACCTGTGGACCGTGAGGGGCGTAACCCTGTGGACGCCGGGCACTCCCAGCTCGGCGCTCGCGCCGCAGACGGCGACGAGGTGATACGAGAGCAGGCCGGAGCACACGGCGGAGTGAGGACACGAGCAGTGCCGTCGGCTAACGCCGCCGCACGAGTACGGCACATATCTGGAGCGGCCAATAGGGCATCCTCGATGTAGCCCACGAGGGCTTGAGGCTCCGTCGTGGACACGTTCTCTTGAGCGGCGTCCTTGATGTCGTTGACGTAGCTGCCTTCGGTAAGGGAACATGTGTTCCCCAACGGCGGAGGTTCAGATGTTCGTGCAGCGTGTCGTGATGCCCGTCACCGACGCCGTCTCCTGGACGGTGCTCCATGACGGCGTGCCGATCGAGCCGGTCGAGAAGTACCTGGCCTATCTGGCCGCTCTGGAGCGCTCACCGAACACGGTGCGCGCCTATGCCCTCAGCCTTCGGCTGTGGTTCGAGTTCCTCGAAGCCGCCGGGGTCGACTGGGCTGCGGTCGGAGTCGAGGACGTGGCCCGCTTCGTCGCCTGGCTTCGGGCGCCGGCGGCCAACGTGATCGTGCTCGACGCTGGCACCGCCCGGCGATCGCCGGCGACGGTGAACCGACACCTCGCGGCGGTGTTCGGCTTCTATGACCATCACGCCCGAGGCGGCGTGGCGGTGGCAGCCGAGCTCATCGCATGGCGGCGGGTGGGCCGCGGCTCCTACAAGCCGCTGCTGCAACACGTCACCAAAGGCCGCCCCGTGCGGACGCGCCCGCTGAAGTTGCACGCCGTGCGCCGGGCGCCCCGGACGCTGGAGTCAACCGAAGTGGTGGCGGTCCTGGCGGCGTGTGAACGGGCCCGGGACCGGTTCCTGCTGAGCCTGCTGGCTGAGACCGGCATGCGGGTGGGACAGGCCCTCGGGCTTCGCCACGCCGACTTCGTGAGCCGGGCCAAGGAGGTGCGGATCGTGCCCCGGGGCGACAACGCCAACGGGGCCCGGGCCAAGCTGCGCTCGCCCGCCGTGGTCCCTGTGTCGGCCCCGCTGGTGCGCCTCTACTCCGACTACATGCACGCCGAGTACGGCGATGTCGACTCCGACTACGTCTTCGTCAACCTGTGGGCCGGCCGGGTGGGCCAGCCCATGACCTATGCCGCGGTGCACAAGCTGGTGGGCCGGCTGCAGGCCCGCACCGGAGTCGACTTCACCCTCCACATGCTGCGGCACACCCGGGCCACGGAGCTGATCCGCTCGGGCATGGCCATCGAGGTCGTGGCCCGGCTCCTGACCCACCGCTCGTCGACGACGACGAGCCAGACCTACGTGCACCTCGACGCAGGCGATGTTCGGGACGCCCTGCGACGGGCCGGCTGGGCCAACTCCGAGACCGGCCGTTGAGCCGCTCCGGCGCGGCTGCGCAGCGTCGTCCCACCCTCGTGGCCGGCGGTGGCGAGGCCATCGAGGCCGAGTACGCCTCGGACGACTGGGTGGCCGCGCGACTGGGGGTCCCTGCTCGACGTGGCCAGGGCGTCGCCCACTTCGGGGGCATCCGCCAGCAATGGCTCCGGGAAGCGGCCAAACGCTGGTTCCGGTTTCGTCTTTCCACCGGCTGCGCGTTCCTCACCGTGAAGGGCGGGACGACGGCGCTTGGGCGGTTCTCCCTCTTCTTGACCGAACGCCACCCGTCGGTGTGCCACCCCTCCGGGATCACCCGGGATCTGCTGGTCGATCACCTCTCATGGATGGCATCGAGCACCTGGGCGATCTCGACGCGGTCGAACTCGCTGACCAATCTGAAGGTGTTTCTCGACTGGGGCCGGCGGCACGGCACTTTCGAGGGCCTTCCTGGCGACGCTGTCATCTACGAAGAGGAGGTGAGCCGCCCGGCCGACGCCTTGCCTCGCTTCATCCCAGAGTTCGTGATGGCACAGCTCGAGTCGGAGGCGAACCTGGCCCGTATCCCCAACTCGACGACGCGCCACCTCGTGATCGTGTTGATGGAGACGGGCATGCGAGGCGGCGACGCCTGCGAGCTCGCCTTCAGCCCGATCATCGAGGACAGCGTGGGCTGGCCGTGCCTACGGTTCGCCAACAGCAAGGTCAGTGTCGAGCAGCTCATTCCTCTGAGCGCCATGGCGGCCAAGACCGTCCGCGCACAGCAAGCGCTGGTGCGAGCCTCATGGCCGGAGGGCTCCCCGTGGCTGTTCCCGGGGATCCTGCAGAACCCCGCCGGCACCAGGCCCTACGCCCACAGCAGCATCTCCGGCCAGCTCGGCCGGTGGCAGAAGGCAATCGACGTCCGCGACGAGGCGGGTCAGACGGTGCGCGTCCATGCCCACCAGTTCCGCCACACCGTCGGCACCCGGCTGATCAACGCCGGGGTCCCCCAGCACGTCATCCAGAAGCTGCTGGGCCACGCCAGCCCCCGCATGACCGCCCGCTACGCCAAACCTCGGAAGTTGCATCCGACGCGGGCGAAGGCCCAGGTCGGCTGGTCGGGACCCTTCTGGAGTAGCGACGGCGACGTGCTCGTGCACAGGCCCTGACCGGCAGGTTTGCGCGACGAGC
>JAHFUP010000034.1 GCA_023265025.1 Acidimicrobiia bacterium
CACCCTCCAGGACCGCGGCACTCGACATCATCTATTATCGTCGTTGGACGGTCGGAGATGGTGGATGGGCCCTTGCACGACAAGGGTTTCAGCGGGCTATGTCAGGAGTCCTGGAGTCGGCGTGACTCGCAACAAGCTCGCAGGTGTACCCGTCGTCGGTATCCCAGATGCGCACGGTGCGGTCCATCGAACCAGACGCCAGCAATCCGCGTGTCGGTGACCAGTCCAGGGCGAGGACAGGGCCTTCGTGGCCACTTATTGTCTGGCGGCGAGCTCCTGCGGCGAGGTCCCAGACTGCGATTGTTGCGTCGTTCGACCCCGAGGCGAGCGACCGTCCGTCGGGCGACCATGTCAGGCACGTCACGGGAGCACCTTGGGCTCCGACGTCGGAAACCTGCGCCGCCGAGTCGCCATCCCATATCGATATGTGAAAAGACAGGTCGGACAGGGCCAGCTTCGCATTATCCGGCGACCACGCCATGCCAAACGTCGAGTCCCAGCTGGACCCATGGACGCTGTCCGTCGGCTGCCAGTCGATCGTGTGCCGATGGGCGAGGCCGCTGGCGTGCACCGGCGAGACGAGGCCAACCGTCTGCGGCGAGTCCGACGCGGGCCCTATCGAAAATGCCTGGCAACCGAAGCCCGGAAGATCGAGGAAGAGCCCACTCCGGCGAAGCTTTCGCGCCGATCGCCGGAACGACGTACTCCCGAGGCGGTCCGATAGCAGCAGCGTGTCGCCGTCCGATACAGAGAAGTCGGCTCGGAGGTAACACTGGGAACGGTCAACCGAGAGGTTGACGGCCACGAGGAGAGAGTCCGCTCCGTCACCCCACTGTGACGCCAGAATATTCCGGTAGCTAGAGTTTCCGCCCCAGGCGCTTGCGCTCTCGACGAGGTGCCAGGAACCGTGGCGAAGCACCGGTTGTGCAAGGACGTCGAGCAGCCGGCGGTACATTGCCGCAAGCTCAACCTCGATGGGTTCGGCGGGCTGGCGCCCGAGTTGAACCGGCACCCTCGTCCTATATCCCTCGGCCTGGCCGTCATGAACCAGGCGCATGCCAGGGAGAGTCAAAACGAGAGTTGCCAGGGCGAAACTTGCGTCCCTGCCGAAGCGTTCCACTGCCCGCGGCTCATCGTGGTTCTCGATGAACCGGACGAGCCGGCGCTGGTAATGCAGCCCGGCTTGCAGGTGATCGGCCACTAGGCCGGGGTCGCCGTTCAGGCGCTTGTAGAGCCTCTCGTCATACGTGAAGTCAAACCCCTGTGCTTGCAGCGCGAATCCCCGGTCGTCGTCGTCGATCCAGTAAGCCTCTGCGATGAAGGCAAAGTCCGGGTTCTGCCCTCGCACCCGTTCGATCGCACTAGGCCAGAACTCGGCATCGGAATCATCAAAGAGTCCTCCCCAGACCCGGATGAAGTCCTTGCGAGTAAGCAGCATGGCCATGTCGCAGCGAAGCCCGTCGCAACGCTGCGAGACCATCTCGAGCTGCTCGGTCATCGCGACGCGAGTGTCGCCACGGCGGTAGTCGAGCTGCACCGTGTCCTGCCATGGAGGGAAGAACCCGTCCCGCCCGCATGCCAAGGCGACGTCTCCCCGTTGACTACGTACGCCGATGTAGCCAGCCGGATCACGCGCAAGGTCGGCTTCAGAACCCTGGACGAAGCGCTCCGGGTGCGAGTCGACCCACGGATGGTCGGGCGCCAGATGGTTCGGGACGAAGTCCAGCACGAGGCCGATGCCCAGCCGCTGCAGGCGACCTCTCAGGACCTCCAGCGCATGGTCCCCCCCGAGATGAGCGTCGACGACATAGCGCCGGATTGAGTACGGCGATCCGACGAGGTCGTCCTCAACGAACCCAGGAAGCGCCTCACGGCACTCGGCGACCACCCGGGTATCCCGGAGCGCGATGGCCCGGGCATGCGGACTGCGCTCCCAGACACCCATGAGCCAGACGGCGTCGGGGTGGTACCCGGCTAATCGCTCGAGTTCCTCTTGGGGAATCGTGGCAAGCGTGATTCCCTCATCGCTTTCGCGCCGGAGGCGATCAAGCCAGGTCCACGTGTTCATCTCCAGGACCACCGGGTGAGTCGGCCAGGGCACCGTTCGCCCGACCTAGACGCTTAGCGGCAGGAGATCCTCAAGCCTCCCGGCCGTCGTGTCCGCGCTCCGCCGCACGGTCCCAACAGTACCGGAAATGGCGTCTCGAGAGATGGCCGCCTCGCAGGTGGCACTAGAAGTCGCAAAGAGGAACGACGACCGGGGGGTTCCCCAGGTCGACCGCTCGCCGGACGAGGTCGAGGTGGACGACCAGGTCGGCCCCGCACGGGGGCTCGCCGCTGTGGTCTTCATAGGCCACCTCGCCCGTCGTCGGTCGAAAGGCGAGCCGGATGGCGCGACGGAAGTGAACCGCCCGCTGCTCGGCTTCCTCGATCGCATCGAGCAGTCCCGCCTCGACCAACCACTCCTCTGCGCTCCACACGTCGGATCGGATCGTCCACAGGTGTGAACCCCTCGAGAGCGTGGCTACCCGTCTGGCAATCCACGGCGGTCCCCCGGGATCGGCCGCCATGGAGAGGCGGTAGTTCAGCACCGTTCCCGTGTTGGGGCCGGGCATGTAGGCGTTGGCCATGGCTTCGAACGGCCGGCCCTTCAACGTGCCCCTCAGCCCAATGCCTTCATGGCTGTGCTCCCCGTCGAGGGCATGACAGATGCTCTTCCAGGCCGACTCGTATGCCCGGTCCCGAGACCGCTTCTCCCACAGGGTCAACAGCACAAGCAGGACAAGCAGAGCGAACAAGACAATGAATCGACCGAAGAACTCGCCGAAGTCGCAGCCCGACTTGAAGACGCACCAAGCGGCGATGATGGGGGTTCCCGCCGCCATCACCTGCACGACCTGCCGGTGAGAACGCCGCTCGGAACGCGTCATAGGACAACTATCGTCCGGGGCGACAGCGAGTTCCAGAGGTTTCGGACGGGTCGGCGGTGTCAGATTGGGCGGGAACGGATGGCGAACGGCGACCGGGTCCGCGGGAGGAACGAGGACCGGGTCCCGCAGGAGGAACACCGGGTACGGGGCGTTGGCGACCCGGACTCAAGTCGCGGCTCCTGCAGGCTTCGGTCCCGCAAGGGGACCGGCTTGCGGAACGGGTCAGCGGCTTGACCCCTTTGCCGGGCGACGGCTGTGAGAGTCGGTGTGAAACACTCTCGGCCAGCACGAGATGGGCACCGTGCAACTTCTCATGCCGGCATCGATTACGGCGTGGGCCGGGGCCTCGACCCAGTGTCTCTTGCCCGTGCCGCTCGGCCAGCGAGGGCCAGGTTCTTGACCCGTCCCACCCACTCCAGGGGGTGCGCAAGGGCGACTGGGGTCGCGCCGGACGAGTCCTGCTCCCGCGAGCTGTCGAACGTCTCGCAGGCGGAGACCGGCGGCCTTGCTCCGCATGCCCCGGCTGACGGCGTCGCGGCCGGTAACTCAATGACTGGAAACTCGAGCGCAAGCAGCTCCGTCTCACTGGGGGCGCCTGGGTCGCCGTCATGCGCCACAGTCGCCTAACGCCTCGACCGGCGGCCAACGACCGGATGGCTGCGGTTGTCCCGTGTACCGTTATCAAGAGGCGACGATGGGGTCGGTCAACTCGGAGTTCTTCACGGTCCTGTTCACCGACGTCGTCGAGTCGGCGGCGTACTGGGAGCATGAGGCCCAGATGATGGCCGAGGCTGTCGTGGAGTACGACGCTCTGATCGAGGAAGCCCTAGCCGCCCACGGTGACGGCACCGCGGTGCGGCCCCGGGGCGAGGGCGATGGCCGCTTCCTGGTGTTCCACCACGCCAGCTCCGCCGTCGCCATGGCCCTGGCCACCGCCCGCCGGCTGGCGGTCACCCGGTGGCCCACCATCCGGCCCTTCGCGGTGCGCATGGCCCTCCTTACGGGCACGGCGGCGCGGCGCCAGGGCGACTACTACGGGCCCGACGTGAACCGCGCCGCTCGCCTGCGGGGTGTCGCCCACGGCGGCCAGGTGCTCCTGTCCCGGTCGACGGTCCAGGCCACCGAGGGGTCGTTGCCCGCACTGACCAGCGTCCGCGACCTCGGGCTTCACCGGCTGAAAGACCTGTCCGCGGCGGAGCGCATTTTCCAGTTGGTCCACCCGGACCTGCCGCACGACTTCCCCCGGCTCGACACTCTCGACATGCGCCGCCACAACCTGCCGGTGGCCGTGTCCCAGCTCGTCGGCCGCGTCGAGGAGCTGGCCGAGGTGACAGGGCTCCTGGCGCAGGCTCGCTGCCTCGCCCTCGTCGGCCCGGCGGGCTGCGGCAAGACGCGTCTCGCCTTCCAGGCTGCGGCCGACGCGATCGAACGGTATCCGGACGGCGTCTGGCAGCTCGACGCCGACCCGACCGTCGACGCCGAGGCGATCGCCCGGGTCGCCGGACTCCAGACGGTCGAGGACCTCGTCAAACAGAAGGTGCTGATCGTGCTGGACGGCTGCGAGCGGGCCCAACGCGCCGCCGCAGAGCTCTGCGACCGGCTGCTCCAGGTCGGCCCGCACCTGACGAGCGTCATCGGGTGATCAACGACGGAGTCGTCACCGACCTCGATCAGCTGGCGCCGGAGTTCTTGGCGCGGGTCCGAGAGAAAGGGAGGGCTTTGCTCGAGGAGCGCGGGATGGTCGCTCCACGCAGTGATGGCGGCTGACCGGCGGGTCGTACGCGTCTCCCAGGCGCTCTTCGAGGACCTTGACCGGCAACTCGGTCCCGATCGAGGGGAGGACGGTGAACCATCGGCCACCGACTTCCTCGTCATCGACCTGCCAGTCTTCGTCGAGCGCTTCGCCACCGGCTTCGAGGCCTTGCCCGAGATCATCACCGGGGTTCCGACGGCTCGGGTGCTTGTCGCCACTGGTCGACTCACCGATGGGAACCCGGAGGAGGAACGGCAGCGAGCTGTCCGTCCGTGCCGTCTCCGTGTACGGGCTTCTCGCGTCCGACGGGGCGATCGATCTCATCGGACTCGAACTCGACCCGTGAACTGCGACCTGCTCGCCCGCGGTTCGAACGTCTATCATCAGGGTCCTTCGGAGTGAGTGGAGGTGAGCGGATTCGAACCGCCGACTTCCACGTTGCGAACGTGGCGCTCTGCCAGCTGAGCTACACCCCCGGGGTCGACCCAGGTTAGTCGAGTGAGCCGGCGGCCTGGTCGAGCGCAGCCTGGAGGCGGGACTGGAGGAGCGTGGTTGTGAGATCGCCCCTCGTGCGCTCCAGCACGGCGCGCAGGGCGTCGGTGGTGCGGCGGAGGCCGCCACTGACGGCGTCGGGGTAGTCCATGGTGACGAGGAGGCCGTAGGCGTCGTCCATGGTGGCCAGCAGGGTCTCGCTGCGGGCGAGCTCGCCCTGGCGCAGGCGGTCGAGCAGGTGACGCCGGAGCTCGCTGGCCGCCTCGGCCAGGCCGTTCAGCCAGGCCGCCGCCGGCACGTCGAGCGCCTCGGGGGATGGGAGCGGGTCGTCGGCGACCATGGCTGCCGTCAGGCGGGCCTCGGCGTACTCCTTGGCCGCGTCGTGCAAGGGGCCGCTGCCGACAAGCGATGGGAACGGCGCCAGCGCCTCCTGGGCCTCCCGCAGGGCGGCGCCGGCCTCGTCCGCCAGCCGTAGGGCCTCGTCGGGACGCAGCTGGTGCACCGCCCGGATGGATGAGCCGCAGGCCCGGATGGTGCGCCGGCAGGCGGCGAGGGCGATCTCACGGGCGGCATTCGCCGCATCGAGATCCCGTCGGATGCCCGCCGCCAGCGCAGCGAGTTCACTGCCCCTGTCGGGTGGGCCGGAGGAGGAAACCGGCTAGTTGGCCGACCGGCGCAGCAGCGCCGGCTCGGCGCGCAGCAGGGCGGGGTCGAGCCGGTGGGTCTGGGGCAGGAAGCGGACCTTCATGTCCCGCTCGGCGGCCACATTGCGCTGGTGGACCAGGAGGGCCACGTAGGCGACGAGGAGGACGTCGGCCACCACGTGGGCGACCATCATGATCCCCATCGAGAAGAGCAGCCCCAGGGCCAGGGTGGCGACGGACGCCACCAGCAGGGCGGTCAGCACGTCACGCCGGCGGCGGATCGTGCGGCTGCGGGCGGCGGAGGCCGGCGCCGGCATGCGGACGCCACGGGCCGGCATCCGGTTGACCGCCGGCGAGACGATACGGGTGCTGCGCATCGGGCCGTGGACGGGCGTCAGCGCGCCCGGGGCGACGTGCGACCGGTACCAGTGGTCGCCGCCGGCGTGGCGGGTGCTGCCGTTGAGAGAAGCACGGTGGGGCCCGGTGCGGCGCAGGACCGTCAACTGCCGCCGGAAGTTGCTGATCGAGTCGCCCGGTCGACCCTCGGCCCGAGCACGGACAGCGGGGGGAATAAGTACTGCAGCCCAGATCCCGGCGAGGACCAGAAGAACCAACGTCACGCTCCTCAGACCTTCCTTTACCTCGACGGACGGTACTGCGCCACGACCCGCAAACCGCGGATGGGGGGGAGCCGGCGCCCCAACTTCCTACCAGCCACCGCAGGAGGAGGCAAGCGGTACGGTCAGTCTTCGACCGCTCGCCGGTAGATCCCGCTACGCCCGCCGGTCTTCTCCCACAGCACCAGTTCGGTGATCATGATCGACCGGTCGACCGACTTGCACATGTCGTAGATGGTCAGCGCGGCGACGGCGCAGGCCGTCATGGCCTCCATCTCGACGCCGGTGCGGTCGATGGTTTCGACCTGGGCCTCGACCTCGACGTTGTCGTCGCCGATCGTGAAGTTTACGAAGATCGACCCGACGAGGAGGGGGTGGCACAGAGGGATCAGGTTCGGCGTCTGCTTGGCCGCCTGGATGCCGGCGACCCGGGCAACGGCCAGGACGTCGCCCTTGGTGAGGGAGTTGCTGGCCACCATCGAGGTGGTCTCCGGCTTCATCATCACCTTGCAACGGGCCAGCGCCCGCCGGTGGGTGGCCTCCTTGGGGGTGACGTCGACCATGCGGGCCCGGCCCAGCGGGTCGATATGGGTCAGGCCACGGTCACTCATGCTCTGAGTCTAGAGGGAGCGCCTCTCAACCACCGATCTGACTCATGGAGCGGTCGGGGCGGATGAAGTTGACCTTGCCGATGGAGTGCCCGGCCCACTTGCCCCCGACGTCGGCGGCCACCGCGGCAGCCAGGTCGTCGTCGGAGCCCCCGGACCGGAGGATCGAGCGCAGGTCGGTCTCCTTGACTGCGAACAGGCAGTTCCGGAACATGCCGTCGGCGGTGAGGCGGACCCGGTCGCAGCTCCCGCAGAACGACTGGGTGACGCTGGCGATGACGCCGATCTCGCCGGCGCCGTCGCGGTAACGGAAGCGCTCCGCCGGCGCCGATCCCCGGACCTCGAACGGCTCGAGCGGGTAGACGGCGTCGATGGCGGCGACCACCTCCGCCCCTGGGACGACCGTCGCCGGCGCCCAGCCGTCGTCGGCGTCGAGGGGCATGAACTCGATGAAGCGCATCGTCACGCCCCGTTCACGGCCGAAGGCGGCGAAATCGACGATCTCGCCGTCGTTCACGCCCCGGATCAGCACGCAGTTGATCTTGACGGGCGAGAAGCCGGCGTCGACGGCCGCGTCAATCCCGTCGAGCACCTGCTCGAGGGCGTGGCGGCGGGTGATGGCGAAGAACGCCTCGGGGCGGAGCGAGTCGAGGGAGATGTTGATGCGGCGTAGGCCGGCGGCCCGCAGGTCGCCCGCCAGGAGGCGGAGGGTGGCGCCGTTGGTCGTGAGGGACAGGTCGGTGCCCAGCGCGGCCAGCTTCTCGACCAGAACGGGCAGGTGGGCCCGGACAGTCGGCTCGCCGCCGGTTATCCGGATGCCGGTGAACCCGAAGCGCTCGACGCATACCCGGGCGACCCGCTCGATCTCCTCGTAGGTGAGCAGGTCGGAGCGGGCCAGCCAGTCCATGCCCTCGGCCGGCATGCAGTAGCGGCAGCGCAGGTTGCAGCGGTCGGTGACGGAGATCCGCAGGTCGCGGACGGTGCGCCCGTGGGGATCGACCAGGTCCATCACTCCAAACTACGTGAGCAGGACCACTTTCACGGTCCCACCCGCGTCCACCCCGTCGCCGTCGGGGAGCAGGGCGAGGGCGTTGGCCAGGGCCATGGCCCGCAGGAGGTGGGAACCCTGGCCGCCCGAGGAGCGGATGTGCAGCCGGCCGTCGGCGTCGGGCGTGGCCACCACCCGCACCAGGTGCAGCTTCCCGTCGGGGTGCCGGCGCAGGGGCTCGTCGGCCACCGCCGGCACCTCGGGGCGAAACAACGTCCCGTGGCCGGTCATCTGCCGCAGCGCCGGCCGGGCGAACAGCTCGAAGGACACCATGGACGACACCGGGTTGCCGGGCAGGCCGAACACCGGGGTGCAGCCGACCGTGCCGAAGGCCAACGGCTTGGCCGGGCGCACCGCCACCTGCCACCAGTGCATGTCCCCGATGCGGTCGAGGACAGTCTTCACGAAGTCGAAGTCGCCCACGCTGACGCCACCGGAGGTGATGATGGCGTCGCAATCGGCCACGCCCCGCTCGATGGCGGCGGTGATGGCACTCTCGTCGTCGGGCGCCGTCCCCAGGTCGACGGGGAGCCAGCCCGCCTGGGCGACCAGGGCCAGCAGCATCGGCCGGTTGCTGTCGCGGATCTGCCCGGGCCGGAGCGCACCCACGCCGGCCACCAGCTCGTCTCCGGTGGACAGCACGCCCACCCGGGCCGGCGGGATCACCTCCACCGTCTCGGCACCAACACTGGCCAGCACGCCAAGGTGGCCCGGGCCCAGCTCAGTGCCGGGCTCGAACAGCACCTGCCCGGCCTGGAGGTCCTCGCCAGGGCGGCGGATGTGGTCGCCAGGGCCGGCGGCCACCTCGATCGTCACCTCGTCATTCCCGGCGGCCGACGTCCGCTCGACCATCACCACCGCGTCGGCGCCGGCCGGCAGGACCCCGCCGGTCATGATGCGCACCGCCTCGCCGGGGCCGACCTCGACGCCCGGCGGGGCGCCGGCCGCCGCGGTGCCGACCACGCGGAGCGTCACCGGCGCGCCGGCGGTGTCGGCGGCCCGCACTGCGAAGCCGTCCATGGCCGAGTTGGCGAACGACGGGACGTCGTGGCCGGCGACGACCGGGCCGGCGGTGACGCAGCCCAGGGCGGCGCCCAGGGGCAGCCAGCGGGGGCGCAGGGTCGGGCAGGCGGCCAGGATGACCTGGCGGGCCTGTTCGACAGAGATCAAATCAGCTTCTTGCGCTGCACCAGGTCGGCGAGGAAAGTCCGGAACTTCGGCCCCAGGTCCTCCCGCTCGATGGCCAGCTCCACCGTCGCCCGGAGGTAGTCGAGCTTGTCGCCGATGTCGTAGCGGCCCTCTTCGAAGACGTAGCCGTAGATGGTCTGCTGCTGGAGGAGCAGGGCGATGGCGTCGGTCAGCTGGATCTCGCCGCCGGCGCCGGGCTGGACCTGCTCCAGGCAGTCGAAGATCTCGGGGGTGAAGATGTAGCGGCCCATCACGGCCAGGTTCGACGGCGCGTCCTCCGGCTTGGGCTTCTCGACCACATCGAGGACACGAACCAGGGAGTCGTCGACCGCCTCCACGAGCGCGCAGCCATAGGAGCTGATCTCGTTGCGCGGAAACTCCTTCAGGGCCAGGACGGAGCGCCCGTAGCGCTCGTGGAGCGTCACCATGTCGGAGAGGACGGTCGACCGGCCGGTCATGATGTCGTCGCCGAGCATGACCGCGAACGGCTCGTCGCCGACGTGCTGGCGGGCGACCGCCACCGCGTGCCCGAGACCCCGGGGCTCGCCCTGGCGGACGTAGTGGATGTTGGCCATCTCGGCGATGGCCTGCATCTCCTTCAGCATCTCGAACTTCCCGGCCTTCTCCAGGTAGTGCTCTAGCTCGAACGACCGGTCGAAGTGATCCTCGATGGCCCGCTTGCCGCGGCCGGTGATGATCAAGATGTCGCGGAGGCCGGCGTGGACCGCCTCTTCGACGACGTGCTGGATGGCCGGCTTGTCGACGAGGGGCAGCATCTCCTTGGGCTGCGCCTTGGTCGCCGGCAGGAACCGGGTGCCGAGCCCGGCCGCCGGAATCACCGCGGTGTTGATCCTCTTCACGGCGCTCCTCCCGGTTCCTGTTCGGCCGAATCGTCCTCGCCCGCCTGGCCTGTATCCCCAACGACGGCGTGCTCCACACGGTTCCGGCCGCCGGCCTTGGCCCGGTACATCGCCCCGTCGGCCGCGGCCACCAGCTCCTTGGCCGACGTCCCGTGCTCGGGATAGGCGGCCACGCCGACGGAAATCGTGATGTCGAGCGACCCGGCCTCGGTGCGGAAGGGGGCGGTCCCGACCGCCGAGCGGATCTTCTCGGCCAGGAGGAGCGCGCCGGGGAGCCCGGTCTTGGGGAGCAGCAGGGTGAATTCGTCGCCGCCCCACCGGGCGACCACGTCGACCTCCCTGACCGCCTCCGTGAGCCGGCGGGCCAGCTCGATGAGGACGGTGTCGCCGGCCTGGTGGCCGTGACGGTCGTTCACACCCTTCATCTGGTCGAGCTCGACGAAGACGACCGCGAACGGCTCGATGAAGCGGACGGCCCGCGACAGCTCGGACTCGAGGCGCAGGTCGAAGTTGCGGCGGTTCCACAGGCCGGTCATGCCGTCGGTGAGCGACAGCCGGACGGCTTCCTCGTACAGGAAGCTGTTCTCGATCGCCGTCTCGGCCTGGCGCACCAGGATGGCGACAGCGTGGACGTCGTCCTCGTCGAAGGGGACCGCCCGCCCGTAGTAGGCGAGGACGCCGAAGGGGTGGCCGCCGGACCGCAGGGGGATGGCCATCGCCGCACCGCCGGGGTCGGGCTCCTGGGACGTCGGCTCGGCCTGCTCGCCGTCGGGCCACAGGACGGCGGTGCCCAGGTGCGACGCGGCGCCGGCCAGCCCGCCCGTCACCTCGCCGGCGATCTCGGCCGGCGTCCCGACCTGTTCCATCGGCCGCAGCCGCTCGCTCCCGGCCACGACCACGTAGAAGACGCCCGTCGTGGCGAGCAGGTAGGTGGTGCTCGTCTGCAGGAGCGCGGAGACCATGACCTGGCGGTCCCGGGTGGACGCCAGGACGTCGCCCAACTGGGCCAGCGCCTGGCGGAAGTCGCGCAGCCGAGCCCGGGGATCGTCCACCGGGACAATGGTACGGCCTGCGGTACTCTGGGAGTCGACCGGTCCCTGTGCGATCCGCGCCGGACTGCGCCCTCCCGGGAGTGTTGATGCCGAAGTACGAGTACGCCTGCAAATCCTGTGGTGAGCGCCTTGAGGTCACGCAGTCGTTCGCGGACCCTCCGCTGACCGAGTGCCCGGCGTGCGGCGGCGTGCTGCGCAAGGTCTTCAGCGCGCCCTCGATCGCGTTCAAGGGCAGCGGCTTCTACCGGACGGACAACCGCAAGCGCCGCCAGGAGCCGAAAGAGCCGAAGGTGGACGCGACGTCGGACTCCACGGCGACGAAGGCCGACGCGACCTCCTCATCTGACGCCTCGGACGGGAAAAAGGCGGAACCGGCCAAGAAGGAGGCCGTGGCGTCCACCGACACCAAGCCGAAGGCCGCCGAGGCGAAGACCGCCTGAGGCGAGGTCGGTGATGCTGCCGTCCGCCGAGATCGGCGTCTTCGGTGGGACGGCCTTCTACTCCTTCCTCGACGACGTCGAGGAGGTGGCGGTCCAGACGCCGTTCGGGTCACCATCGGCGCCGGCGGCCGTCGGGTCGGTCGGCGGCCGGCGGGTGGCGTTCCTGCCCCGCCACGGAGCGGGGCACGGCATTCCCGCCCACCGGGTGAACTACCGGGCCAACCTCTGGGCCCTGCGCCGGCTGGGCGTCCGCCGGGTGCTGGCGCCGTGCTCGGTGGGCTCGCTGCAGCCCCATGTGCGACCGGGGGACATCGTGGTGTGCGACCAGCTCGTCGATCGCACCTCCGGGCGGGCCGACACGTTCTTCGAGGGGCCGCTGCCGGCGCACGTCTCCTTCGCCGACCCGTACTGCCCGGAGCTGGCGGCGGTAGCCGTCGACGCAGCACGGGCCGAGAGCGCCACGGTGCACGATCGCGGCACGGTCGTGGTCATCCAGGGGCCGCGATTCTCGACGCGGGCCGAGTCGAGGTGGTTCTCCTCGGCGGGCTGGGAGGTCGTCAACATGACCCAGTACCCCGAGGCGGTCCTGGCCCGGGAGCTCGGCCTCTGCTACTCCGGTTTAGCCCTGGTCACCGACTACGACGCGGGGGTGGAGCGCGCTGAGGCGGTGACGATGGAGACGGTGTTCCGGGTGCTGGCCGAGAACATCGAGCGGGTGAAGGCGGTCCTGCTGCGGGCCATCCCGGCCATCCCGGCGGACGCCGGCTGCGGCTGTGCCGACGGGGCTATGGATCCGGGGTCGTTGCCCACCTAGTCTTACCGTCGGTACGGCGCTTCCCCCTCCGTGATGTTCGATTTCTCCGGAGGAGCAACGTCAGTGCGCCTGCGCCGCCTCGCCCGATCCCCGTTCGCCTACTGGGCGGCCGTCGTCGCCCTCGCCGCCTTCACCGCCTTCACCGTCGCCGGCCAGGTGGGCCGGGCCGGCGCCCAGGCCGATCGCTACGGCGGGCTGCGGCCCGTGGTGGTCGCCGCCCGGCCGGTGGAGGCCGGGGCGGTGGTGCGCTCGTCCGACGTGGTGGTGCGGTCCATGCCGGCGTCGTTCCTGCCCGAGGGGGCGGTGAGGGCGGCCGGCGACGTCGTGGGCCGCACGGTCGTCGTGCCGCTGTTCAGGGGCTCGGCTGTCGTCGCCGCCAACCTGGCGCCGGACGGGCTGGAGGGTCTGGCCGCCCTCCTGCCCGCCGGCGCCCGGGCCGTGGCCGTGCCCACCGGGTCGGCGTCGGTCGCAGTGCGGCGGGGCGACCGGGTCGACGTCCTGGCCACCTTCGACCCTCCGCCGGCCGGCGAGGACCCGACGTTCCCGGTGGCCGAGGCTGCCCTGGTGGTCGACGTGGGCCCCGAGGCGGTGGCGGTGGCCGTCGCCCCCGAGGAGGCGGTGCGGGTGGCCTACGCGATCGCCGCCGGCGTGGTGACGCTCGCCCTCACCGCAGAGGTGAGGCCAGCACCGCCAGCACGGCCAGCCCCGCCGCCACCCGGTACACCACGAACGGCAGGAACGTCCGGGTCCGCACCACCTTCAGGATCAGCGATACCGCAACAAGCCCGGTGACCGCCGACGCGATAATCCCCCAGCCGAAGGCGGCGGCCGTGCCGGGGGGCAGGCCGTCCTTCACCAGACCGAGCCCCTTGTACAAGGCGGCCCCGCCGGTGATCGGCATGCTCATCAGGAAGGACAGCCGGGCCGCCGAGTTGCGGTCGAACCCGAGGAAGCGGCCGGCGGTGATGGTGATGCCCGACCGGGACACGCCGGGGGAGAGGGCGGCGGCCTGGGCCAGGCCCATGGTCAGCGCCTGGCGGGGCCCGTAGTCCTCCTCGCGCCGGTTGCTCGGCAGACGGTCGGCCACGGCCAGGAGCAGGCCGAACACGATGAGCATGACGGCGATGAGCCAGATCTGCCCGAGGTGCTCGTTGATCGTGCTCTCCAGGCCGGCGCCGACGACGGCCCCGGGAAGGGCCGAGAGCAGCAGCAGCCACGCCAGCCGCTCGTCGGCGGTGCGGACCGCCCGCTGGCGCATCGACGTCAGGCCGGCGACGGCCAAGCGGGCCAGGTCCTTCCGGAAGTACAGCAATGTGGCCAGGATCGTGCCGACGTGCAGGGCGACGTCGAACGTCTTGTTGAGGTCGGCGTTGGCCTTGCCGGTCAGCTCCGTCCAGCCCAACAGCCAGGGCACGAGGATGAGGTGGCCGCTGGAGGAGATGGGCAGGAACTCCGACAGCCCTTGGGTGATCCCCAGCACGATGGCGTGGACGACGGGGATGTGGCCGGCGGCGGCCTGGGCGAGGAGCACCGCCGGAGGTTACGGGCTGGGATACTGGTGCCATGCGCGCCGTGCTGGTCAACGCCGAATCCTTCCTCGAACAGCGCCGCCGGCAGGGCATGGACAAGTTCGACGAGATGTGGGAAGGGGAGTGGCACTTCGTGAACCCGCCGAAGTCGTGGCACTCCTTTCTCAACGGCGACATGCTCGTCGTCCTGCGGCCGCACGCCGAGCGTGCCGGCCTGCGTTCAACGGGAGACGCCCTGGGTGTCTTCGCCTCGGGGAGTGACTGGCGGATCCCCGACCAGGCGTATGTCCGTCCGGACCAGATCGTCGAGGAGGGCGTCACTGGTGCCGAGTTCGTCGTGGAGTTCCGCTCGCCGGGCGACGAGAGTTACGCGAAGCTGCCGTTCTACGCCGGCCGGGGCGTCACCGAGGCGATGATCGTGCACCGGGACCGGCGGTTCGAGCTGTTCGGCCTGGACGGCGCCGGCGCCTACCAACCCGTCGAGGACGGCCGCTGCGAGACCCTGGGCGTGACGTTCTCGACCGTCGCCGGCCCCAAGCTGCGGATCGAGTGGGACGGCGGCTCGGCGGAGGTCTAGGAGCCGCTGAGCTGGACGTCGCCGATGACCAGCGTCATCCCGGCCGCGCCGCCTGGTAGCCACTCCCGGTCACCGCCGACGGCGACGAGGTCGAGCAACATGCGCTGGAGGGTGGAGGCGATGGTGGCCTCCCGCACCGGCTCGGCCGGCGCCCCGTCCCGGAAGAGCAGGCCCTCGACGCCGACCGAGAAGTCGCCGCTGATCGGGTTGGCGCCCGAGTGGAGGCCGGTGACCGACTGCACCAGCAGCCCGTCGCCGACGTCGGCCATCAGCTGCTCCTGGGTGCGGTCGCCGGGCGTGAGGCTCAGGGCCCGGCTGCCGACGCCGGGCGTCGAGCGGTAGCCGCCCCGAACCGCCGACGCGTTCGAGGGCTGGTCGCACCGCCGGCCGGTGTAGGAGTTGTGCAGGAAGCCCTGCAGGACGCCGCCGGAGATGAGGACGTTGCGCCGGCTGGCCAGGCCCTCGGCGTCGTAGCGGCCGGCGCCCCAGGCCAGGGGCTCGGTGGGGTCGTCGACGAGGGTAAGGAACGGCACGGCGACCGCCTCCCCGACTCGGCCGGCGAACAGCGAGCGCCCCTTGATCACCGAGGAGGCGGACAGTCCCGAGGACAGCAGGCCGAGGAAGGACGACGACACCGACGGGTCGAGGAGGACGGTGACCCGGCGCGACGCCGGCTTGCGGGCGCCGAGGAGCCGGGTGGACTTCTCGGCCGCGTCCTTGACGGCCTTGGCCATGTCGAGGTCCTCCGGCGTGCGGGCCACCGAGTACCCCGTGCCGGTCATCGTGCCGGTGCCCTCGCCGGCGAGCGCCGAGGCCACGATCGAGCACCCCGAACGGCGGGTGGTCGCCCGGATGCCCTGCGTCGTGGCGATGGCCGACTCCGACGTCGAGTCGCCGTACTCGGCCGATTCGAGGCCGCGGATGCGGGAGTCGGCGGCCCGGACGGCCCGCTCCAGCTCGAGGGCCATCTCGACCTTGCGGTCGGTCGGGAAGCTGGCCAGCTCGGGCCGGTACAGGTCCAGGTCGACCGGCTCGACGCCATCGGGGGCCACCAGGCCGAGGTACTCGTCGACCGTGCCGAAGGCGGCGTTGTCGCGGGCCTCCTCCAGCGTCTCGGCGACGATCGTCTCGTCGAGGGACGCGGCGTAGGCGAAGCCCTGGCGCCCGTCGACGATCACCCGCACGCCCACGCCCTGGGTGTCCGCCGACGAGAGCGACTCGACCCCCCCGTCGAACACCTTGACCTCGGTGTGGTGGCTCCGCCCGAGGTAGGCCTCGACCTGCTCGCCCGGCCGGGCGCGCTCGACGATGCCGTCAGCCAGCTTCAGCAGCTCGCTCACGCTGCGGTTCCGCCGACGGTCATGGCCGACACCCGCAGGGTGGGCTGGCCGGAGGAGACCGGCACGCCCTGGCCGTCCTTGCCGCAGGTGCCGGTCCAGGTGTCGAAGTCGTTGCCCACCGCGTCGATGGCCCGCAGGACCTCGGGGCCGTTCCCGATCAGGTTGGCCGAGCGGATCGGGTGGGTGATCTCCCCGTTCTCGATCATGTACGCCTCGGTGATCCCGAACACGAAGTCGCCAGTGGCGGTGTTGACCTGGCCGCCGCCGAGCTGCACGCAGTAGATGCCGTGCGGGGTCTGGCGGATGATCTCCTCGGGGTCCTCCTCGCCGGCCAGGACGTAGGTGTTGGTCATGCGCACCATCGGGAGGTGGTGGTAGCTCTGCCGGCGGCCGTTGCCCGAGGACTGGCGGCCGGCCTTGCGGGCCCGCAGGTGGTCCCACATGTAGTCGGTGAGCTCGCCGTTCTCGATGAGGGAGTTGCGCTGGGCCGGGTGGCCCTCGTCGTCGATGGCGTAGGTGCCCCACTCGCGGGCGTAGGTGCCGTCGTCGACCAGGTTGACGAGCGGGCTGGCCACCTGGGTGCCCACCTTGTCCCGGAAGACCGAGGCGTCGCGGCCGACCAGGTCGGCCTCCAGCCCGTGCCCGCACGCCTCGTGGAACAGGACGCCGCCGGCGCCGCGCTTGAGGACGACCGGCAACGTCCCGCTCGGCGCCGGCCGGGCCTTGAGCATCACCAAGGCCCGGCGGGCGGCCTCCCGGGCGATGTCGGCCGGGTCGACCTCGTCGAACAGCTCGAAGCCGATGGTGCGGCCGGGCGCCTCGTAGCCGGTCTGCATGCCGGTGTCGCCCGAGGCCACGCAGCTGACCATCAGCCGGGTGCGGACCTGGTCGTCGGTGGTGAGCAGCCCGTCGGAGTTGGCCACCAGGATCTTGCGGTGGCTGTCGCCGTAGGTGGCCCCCACCTGGCGGACGGCCCCGCCGGCGGCCCGGGCCGCGTCGTTGGCCTTGAGCAGGAGGTCGGCCTTGCGGGACTTGGCCACGTCCTCCGGGAGGATCTGCACCTCGTGAGGCGACGTGTTGTTCCGGCGGGTGAGGGCGACCTCGCGGACCCCGCCCCCGCCACCCCGGGCCGCGGCGCCGGCGGCTTCGGCCGCGGCGCGCAGGCCTTCTTCGGTGAGGTCGGAGGTGTGGGCGAAACCCGTCGTGTCGTCCCGTACGACCCGGATGCCGGCGCCCCGGTCGCGGCCGGAAGTGAGCTCCTCGATCTTGCCGTCGTCCAGGCGGGCGGAGGACGAGAGCTTGTCCTCGGCGAAGACCTCGGCGAAATCGCCGCCGGTGCGGAGAGCGGCGGCCAGGACCCGTGCGACGACGGCTTCATCGATCATCCGGCGATCGTACCGGCGGCGCGGCAGATACCGGGGTGGGGCCCCTGTCGACGGACCCCTGCCGGCGCGATACTTGGACCGCCAATCGGGACATTGTCAGAGGGGGGACGATGGAGCGCTCGGAAGAGGCAGAGCAGGCCGTGCGTGAGTTCGCCAGCGTGTTCAGCACCGGTGATGCCGACGGAGTCGACGGCCTGTTTTCGACGCAGGCGGTCCGCGTCATCGGCACCGATCCCGCCGAGTGGTGGGGCCCGGACCGTGACGATGTCGTACGGCGCCTCCGGGCCCAGGTCGAAGTGCTCGGCGGCCAGGTCAAGGTCGAGGTGAACGACCCGGAGAGCGGGCGGGTCGGCGACATGGCCTGGGTGGCCGACCAGCCGACGCTCCGCTTGCCCGACGGGACCGATGTGCCGACCCGGTTCACCGCCGTCCTCAGGGAGGAGGACGGGAAGTGGCGGTTCGTCCAGGTCCATTTCTCGATGGGCGTCGCGAACGAGGAGGCGATCGGTGAGGAGCTGCCGATCTAACCACTGAGGCGGTCGAGGAACCCGGCCAACGCCTCCCACCAGGCGTCGGGCGTCTCGACCTGGGGCACATGGCCGGCCCCCGGCAGGACTGTGAGGTGTGATCCTGGGATGGTGGCGGCCAGGCGCAGGCAGTCGTCGATCATCGTCGTGTCCAGCTCGCCGACGACCACCGCGGTGGGCACGGCGAGCGTCGCCAGCTGCTCCAGGCGGTCGGCCTGGTCGACGAACCGGGGCGCCATCGCCATCCACATGTCCGGCGACGTGGCCTCGAGCCGGGCCCGGGACTGCTCGGCCCAGCCCGGGCGGGCCTCTTGCAGGCGTTCGAAGGCGGCGATCGAGTCCGGGTTCTCGGCCCGCCGGGCGGCCATGGCATCGGCCAGCCCGCTCATGCCCGCCTCGCGGACGACCCACCGGCCGAGCTCGACCAGCTCCATGGTGATGCCCGGGACGGGGCCGTGGAACGTACTGGCCAGCACCAGCCCCGTCAGCCGCTCCGGGTGGTCGAGGGCGACGAGCTGGGCGACGGCGCCGCCCATGGAGTGCCCGACGAGGGCGAAGCGGTCCCAGCCCAGCTCGTCGGCCAGCGCCAGCACGTCGCCGGCCATGAGCTCGAGGCTGTAGGCGCCGGCGTCGGTGGGGCGGTCGCTGGCCCCGTGACCCCGCAGATCCGGGGCGACGGCGTGCCAGCCGCGGTCGGCGAGCAGGCCCAGGACGCCGTCGACCTCGCCCCGGTCGGCGGTGAAGCCGTGGACCAGCATGACCGGCCGGCCGCCATCGCCGACGCTGCCGACCTGAAGGGAGACGTCGCCGAGATCGACGGTGCGGACGGTCATCGGGCGCGCAGGTTACCCACCGCCGAACATGGAATGAACAACCGGGCCAGGACGCGTACTCTGGTGGGGTGGAGGGGAGGCGTAAGGCAAGGCTCTTGCTCGGGCTCAGAGTTCTGGCCAGCGGGCTCATGCTCGCCCTGCTGGTGCCCCGCATCCACGTGGCGTCGCTCTTCCCGAAGCACCAGCTGTCGACCATCGGCTGGCTCGCCGGAAGCCTGGTCATCTACACCCTGGCCGTCTTCCTCTCGACCCTGCGCTGGGCCCAGGTCCTCCACGCCCTCGACATCCCCTCCGAGATGCCACCGCTGGTCTCGCACACGCTGGCGGGCATGTTCGTGTCGAACTTCCTCCCCAGCACCGTAGGGGGCGACGTCCTGCGGGTGACGCGCCTGTCGGCGGCCAACGGCCAGCGCCAGACCTCGGTGGCGTCGGTGGTCGTCGAGCGCCTCACCGGGTTCCTGGTGCTGCCCTTCATCACCCTGGTCGCCCTGGTCGGCAACCCCACGCTCCTCCACCTCGGCCGGGCCAGCAGCCTCAGCCTGACGCTGGCCCTCGGCACGCTCGCCGCCCTGGTCGCCATCGTGGCGCTCGTGTCCAACCCCAACGTCGGCCAGCGGTTCGCCGGCCGGGCGTGGCTCGGGTTCGTCGCCGCCGTCCACGTCGGCCTGAGTCGCCTCCGCCGGGATCCTGGGGCCGCCGTCTCGGTGTTCGTGAGCGCTCTGGCCTACCAGTTGGCCATGGTCGCCGGCGCCTGGATGGCCGGGCACGCCATGAACATCGAGGTGGGCTGGTCGGCGATGATGGCGTTCATCCCGGTCGTGGCCATCGCCCAGGTTCTTCCGATCTCGGTCAGCGGCCTCGGCCTCCGGGAGGGTGCGCTCGTCCTGCTCCTCGTCCCGCTGGGGGTCAGCAGCGGCCAGGCCGTGGCCTTCGGGCTGCTGCTCTACGGCATCAACATGGTCGTCAGCCTCCTGGGCGCGCCGGCGTTCGCCGTCGGCTCCCGGCCCGCCCGGGTTGTTGCTTGACCGACCTGGAGACCGAGGACCCCGAACCAGTCCGCTCCAAGCTGCGGTGGTGGAAGGAAGTGCTCTACATCGCTGCGTTTTACGGCGTGTACAGCTTCATTCGCAACACCCAGGGCTCGGCCACGGTGTCGGCCGCCCACGCCTTCTCCCACGCCCGAGCCGTGATCCGGGTCGAGCGCGAGCTGGGCCTGTACTTCGAGGAGGGGGTCCAGGAGGCGTTCCTGGGCACCCGCTGGTTCATCCAGTTCTGGAACCTCTTCTACGGGACGTTCCACTTCATCGTCACCATCGCCGCTCTCGTCCTGCTCTTCAAGCGGTTCCCGGAGCGGTACCCCCGTTGGCGCAACACCCTCGCGTTCACCACCGGCCTGGCCCTGATCGGCTTCGCCACCTACCCGCTCATGCCCCCCCGCCTGCTGCCGGCGTCCTACGGCTTCGTCGACACCCTGAAGGTCTACGGCGGCCTCTGGAACTTCGACTCCGGGCCCGTCGCCCAGGTGTCGAACCAGTACGCGGCCATGCCGAGCCTGCACTTCGCCTGGTCGACATGGAGCACGCTGGTGCTCTATCCGATGCTGCGCCGGCGGTGGTCCAAGGTGCTCGTCGTCATGTACCCGGCGGCCACGCTGTTCGCCATCGTCGTGACCGCCAACCACTACTGGCTCGACGCCGCCGGCGGAGCGCTGCTCCTCTTCGTGGGCGCCACGGCCGGCTTTGCCCTGGCGCTGGCCACCGCACGTCATCCGGTTCGTGAGGTCGTTCCGAACCGCGCCTAACCTGAGCGGTCCGGCAGAAGAGGAGAGTTGGTGCGAGTCGTACCGGGAATCGCGGTAGCGCCCCCCAGCCTGTCCGGCATCGCCACGCGGGTCGAGGGGCGCATCGCCGGCCTGCTGGACTGCGAGCTGGACCGGTGGGCGGCGGTCGACGCCGACTTGGGCGAGCCCCTGGCCGCCCTGCGTGACCTGGTCCTGGCCGGCGGCAAGCGGCTGCGGCCGGCGTTCTGCCACTGGGCCTACGTCGGCGCCGGCGGCGACCCCGAGGACCCCCAGGTCGTCGACGCCGGCGCCGCCCTGGAGCTCCTGCACACCTTCGCCCTGGTGCACGACGACATCATGGACGGCTCGGCCACCAGGCGGGGCACCGACACCATCCACGTCCAGTTCGAGGCCGGCCACGCCCTCGACGGGTGGCGGGGCGAGGCCCGGCGGTTCGGCGAGGGCGTCGCCATCCTCGTCGGCGACCTCGCCTTCGTCTACGCCGATCGGCTCCTGGCCGGCGCCCCCCCGGCCGCCCACCAGGTATTCACCGAGCTGCGCATCGAGGTCAACGTCGGCCAGTACCTCGATCTGCTGGGCACCGCCCGGGGTGAGGTGAACGAAGGGACGGCCCGGCGCATCTCCCGGTTCAAGTCGGGCAAGTACACCGTCGAGCGCCCCTTGCACCTCGGCGCCGCCCTCGCCGGCCGCCTCGACGACCTGGCCGCCCCGCTCTCGGCCTACGGCCTGCCCCTCGGCGAGGCCTTCCAGCTCCGCGACGACCTGCTCGGCGTCTTCGGCGACTCTGCCATCACCGGCAAGCCCGTCGGCGAGGACCTCCGCGAGGGCAAGCCGACCCTGCTCTTCGCCATCGCCGTGCAGCAGGCGTCGGATGCCGACGCCGCCGTCCTGGCCCGCTACGGGGCGCCGGACCTCGACGAGGACGGCGTCGCCGCCCTGCAGGACGTCCTGATGACATCGGGCGCGGTCGAGACCGTCGAGGGCGACATCGACCGTCTGGTGGCCGAGGCGGTACAGGCCCTCGACGGCGTCGCGCTGGCCGACGACGCCCGCCAGGCCCTGGTCGAGCTGGCCTTCTACGTCGCCGGCCGGGACCGTTGACGCCCGCCCCCCTACGATCTGGCTGCAGTTAGCCGTGCATACGCGGCCAACTGCAGCCAAATCGACAGGTGGGGGACAGTCATGAAGGTCATCGTCGTGGGCGCCGGCTTGGGGGGGCTGTCGGCCGCCTGCCACCTGGTCGGGCGAGGGCACGACGTCGAGGTCCTGGAGCGGGCCGACGTCCCCGGCGGGCGGGCCGGGCTCTGGGACACCCACGGCTACCGGTTCGACACCGGGCCCAGCGTGCTGACCATGAAGGGCATCCTGGCCGACGCCTTCAACGCCGCCGGCGCCGAGATGGACAGCCACCTGAAGCTCATGCCGGTCGACCCGATGTACCGGGCCTGCTTCGCCGACGGCTCGGCCATCCACGTCCGCCATGGGCGCGAGGCCATGGTCGAGGAGATCCGCGAGACGGCCGGCGCCGCCGAGGCCGACGGCTTCGTCCGGTTCTGCGACTACCTCACCGACCTCTACAAGCTCGAGCTGCCGAACTTCATCGACCGCAACTTCGACACCATCCTCGACATCGCCAAGCCGCCGTGGCCACTGTTCACCCTGGTGAAGATGGGCGGCCTGCGCCGGATGTCGAACGTCGTGGGCAGGTACTTCTCCGACCCCCGCCTGCAGAAGCTGTTCTCGTTCCAAGCCATGTACGCCGGCCTCTCGCCGTTCGAGGCGCTCGCCATCTACTGCGTGATCACCTACATGGACACCGTCGAAGGCGTGTACTTCCCCGAGGGGGGCATGCACGCCATCCCCCGGGCGATGGCCGAGGTGGCCGAGAAGGCCGGCGCCTCGTTCCGCTACAACACGACGGTCGACGGGGTGGTGCGTACCACCGACCACAAGGTGAGCGGCGTGCGGCTGGAGGGCGGCGACGTGATCTCCGCGGACGCGGTCGTCCTCAACCCCGACCTGCCCGTGGCGTACCGCGAGCTGCTACCGGGCGTGCCGATGCCGCGGGTGGCCCGCAAGGGCAACTACTCGCCGTCGTGCGCGGTGTGGCTGGCCGGTGTGAAGGGCGAACTGCCCGCCGGCGCCACCCACCACAACATTCACTTCGGCGCCGAGTGGGAAGGCGCGTTCGACGCCCTCCTCAAGCAGGGCGTGGTGATGCCCGACCCGTCGATGCTCGTCACCAGCCCCACCGCCACGGATCCTTCGCTGGCCCCTGACGGCCGCACGTCCCTGTACGTCCTGGAGCCGACTCCCAACCTGGACGGCCGCGTCGACTGGACCAGTGAGCGCGACCGGCTGCGGGAGCGGCTCATCGCCCGCGTCGGCGCCCTCGGCTACCCGACCGCCGAAGTCGACGTGGAACGCTTCGTCGACCCCACCGACTGGGAACGCCAGGGCATGGAGCGGGGCACGCCGTTCGCCCTAGCCCACAACTTCTTCCAAACCGGCCCGTTCCGGCCCAACAACGTCACCAAGAACGCCCCCGGCGTGGTGTTCGTCGGCTCCGGCACGGTGCCCGGCGTCGGCGTGCCCATGGTGCTGCTCTCCGGCCGCCTGGCCGCCGACCGGGTGGACGAGCTGGCCCACAAGTAGATGGTCACGCTCGAGCAGTCCTACGCCCGCTGCAAGCAGCTCAACCGCCGCTACGGCACGACGTACTACTGGTCGACCCACCTGCTGCCGGTAGTCAAGCGCCACCACGTCCACGCGCTCTACGGGTTCTGCCGGTACGCCGACGACATCGTCGACGACCTGGGATCCACGGCCACGCCGGCGCAGCGCCAGGCCGCCTTGACCGACTTCGGCGACCGGTTCTTCATCGACCTGGCCCGGGGCACCTCCGACGACGACGTGCTCAAGGCCGTCGTCCACACCGTCAAGGCGTTCGACATCGACCCCGACTGCTTCCGCCGCTTCCTGCGCTCGATGGCGATGGACTTCACCTGCGAGACCTACGAGACGTTCGAGGACCTACTCGACTACATGGACGGCTCCGCCGCGGTCATCGGCGAGATGATGCTGCCCATCCTGGAGCCGACGTCGCCCGCCGCCTACGGCCGCGCCCGCGACCTCGGCATCGCGTTCCAGTTGTCCAACTTCTGGCGCGACGTCGCCGAGGACCTCGACCGCGGCCGGGTCTACGTGCCCCAGGAGGACTTGCGGAAGTTCGGCGCCGACCCGTGGTTGCGGACGGCGACGCCGGAGTGGTGCGAGCTGATGGCCTTCGAGATCGCCCGCACCCGGCGCTACTACGAGTCCGCCGACCTCGGCATCCCGATGCTGCCGCCGGCGTCGGCCCGGTGCATCAAAGGCGCCCGGGCGCTGTATTCGGGCATCCTCACCGAGATCGAGAAGGCGGAGTACGACGTGTTCGCTTCGCGGGTCCGCGTCCCGACGTGGAGGAAGCTGGCCGTCGCCTTCCGGATGCTGCGTCCTTGAAAAGCCAGCGCCCCTGAAACGTCGCCTCGTCGTCCTGCTGGTCGTCGACCTGCTCGTCCTCGCCGGCGGGCTGTTCCTGGTGGGCGGCCGGTACTGGTCGGGCGACGTCGACCTCGACGAGGCGCTGGCCCGCTTCCGGTCCGCCGGCGCCGAGGCCACGAACGCCCCGCCGGTCGCCGGCCTGCCGGCGCCGGGCGTCTATCGCTACACGACGACCGGCGGCGAGTGGGTGTCGCTCTTCGACACCTACCGGGCCTACAGCCCGACGACCATGCGCATCGTCACCCGGCGGGGGTGCGGCGTGCGCGAGGAGCAGTTCTTCGTCACCCAGCACCTGGAGTACTACGACCGCTGCGGGCCGGCGCTGATCACCTACGGCACCGACATCGCCTACTGGTGGACCCACGGCACCCAGGCGTTCGACTGCCAGGCGGGCAGCTTCGACATGGCCGGCATGCGCGCCGGCGCCCGGGTGGAGTGGGACTGCTCGGACGAGGACACCCGGGCCCACCAGATCACCGAGTACGTCGGCGACGAGACGGTGGTGGTGGAGGGTGTGCCGCTACCCGCCCGCCACACCCGGTGGACGACGCTGTTCTCCGGGGCGACCATCGGCGGCGCGCTCGTCGACGACTGGTTCGACCCGTCCACCGGCCTCCTGCTGAAGGAGACCCGGGACATCGCGCTCCAGGTCGGCTCCCAGTTCGTCGGCCGCCTGCACTACACCGACAGGTCCGCGTACACCCTGGCGTCGGTGACGCCCGAGCGATAGAGGAAGCGTGTCAGGCGGCGATGGAGGTGGACGGCCAGGCGTCGATCACGTTGGCGACAGGCACGAAGACGTCCTCGCCGCCGTGGAAGATCCACAGCTTCACGCCCCGGGCGGAGATCAGGCTGACGTCGTCGAGGCGGGAGCCGTCGACGAGAGCCAGGCTGATGCTGGACCCCTCGAACCGGTGCAGCTCACGTCGCTTCTCGACCGTCATCTCTCATCCTTTCACGCCAGATTGCGTAGTCAAAATATCGACAGGTTCGGGCGGGGACTGGAGCCTCTTCGGACGGATGAGTCGGAAGTACCATGAGGCGATGGCGCTGCGTGAGCCGGCAGTGGACGAGCCAGTGGTCGTGCCTATGTCGTGGGCGGAGTACCAGGCCCTCCCCGAGAGTGTCCGCCACGAGTACATCGGAGGGTGCCTGGTCGTGAACCCGCAACCGATCTTCCGCCACCAGCGGATGTTGCACGCTCTGGTCCGGCTGCTCGATGACGCCTGCCCGCCGGGCTTCTGGGCCCTGGGGGAGAGCGCGTGGAAGCCCGGCCCCGACGAGTTCGGGCCCGATGTGATGATCTGCGAGCGTGACATTGACGCCGTCCGGTTGACCGGTACACCGCAGGTCGTCGTCGAGGTGCTGTCCTCCCGGCCGGCCTACGATCTCGTCCGCAAGTCGGCCAAGTACGCCGCCGCCGGGCTGCCGAGGTACTGGGTGGTCGACCCGGCGGCGCCATCGATCACCGCCTTCGAGCTACGTGCCGGCGACTGGGTGGAAGTAGCGACGGCCAGGGCCGATGAGCGGGTCGAGCTGGACTTCGGCGTCGGCACCGTCACCGTGTGCCCTACCGAGCTCATGGACTGACGGACCGGCCCTTCCACTCCACCGTCCGACCGGAACGGGCCCGGATGCGGCTCTCGACCGCGAAGCCGGCCAGCATGAGCCGGGCCAGGGGGCACAGCAGGCCGTAGGCCGGGTTCTGGCCGGCGACGAGGCGGCCGCCGGCGCTGACGACGATCGCGGCCCACGGCCGGCGGGACGCCACCGGCGCCAGCAGCCAGAACAGGTGCGACCACGAGCGGGGGTGGAGCGACGCCGAGTTCTTGGTGAGCCCGGCCCGGATCGCCGGCCACCCCGAGTACATCCGGGCCGTCATCAGCGCCGGCGCCAGCCTGGCGTCGTGGCCGCCGAGGGCCAGCGCCAGGTCGCGGTCGTCGACCACTGATCCCCGCACCGCGGGATGGCCGTGGCCACCGATGGCCTCGTAATGGTCCCGGCGGACGAGGAAGCACTGGCCGCTGGCGAAGCCGGGCGGGAAGCCTTCCTGGGTCAGCGCCAGCCCCAGTTCCGGCAGGAGCAACCGCTCCCAGAACGACCGGCAGTCGAGGCCGCCGACGATGCTGGTCGACGTCGACCGGGTGGCGGCGGCCATGGATGCGAGCGCCGCCGGCGCCAGCACCACGTCGGCATCGACGAAGGCCAGCCACTCCGTGACCGCCCCCTCGGCGCCGGCCAGGCAGGAGCGGGGCTTGCCCAGCCAGCCCGCCGGCGGATCGCCGTCGAGGCGCACCACACGGGCGCCGGCGGCCGCGGCGACCGAACCGGTCCCGTCCGACGACGAGTCGTCGACGACGACCACTTCGGTCGCCTGCGGCAGGATGGCAGCGACGCACGCGGCGACAACAGAGCCCTCGTCGCGGGCCGGGATGACGACCCGGACGTCGATCGCCGGCGCCCCCGGGTGGGGGCCCAGGAAGCGCCGGCCGGCCCAGCCCATACGGGCCAGCCCCCCGAGCGACACCGCGGTGGCGGGCGAGACCCTCACCTATGGGGTGTACTTGCGGCGGATGGATGGCGACGACCACGTTCGCGACTGGGCCGCGCTGCACAGCACCGAGCCGCCGGCGGGCCTGGTGGCGGCGTGGTTGCGGGCCGCGGCCGCCGTCGCCCGGCCCCTCGCACGGGCCGGGATCTCGCCGAACATGGTCACCGTCGCCGCTCTCGTCATGGCCGTCGCCGCCGTCCCGCTCGCCGCGATCGACGGGTGGCCCGGACCGGCCGCCGCCTGCGGCGCCGTCACCCTCTCCGGGCTGCTCGACTCCCTCGACGGAGCCGTCGCCGTCCAGGCCGGGCGCACCACCAGGGTCGGCTTCCTCCTCGACTCGGCGCTGGACCGGCTCGCGGACGCCGCGTTCCCGGCCGCCCTGGCGATCGCCGCCGCCGCCGGCGCCTGGCTGGCGGTGGCGGCGACGGCGGCTGCGTGGTGGCTGGAGTACGTGCGGGCCCGGGGCTCGCTGGCCGGCGTCACCGGGAAGCCGCTCATCACGCCGGGGGAGCGCCCCACCCGCATCATCCTCACCGCCGTCGGCCTGGGCCTGCCCATGCTAGCGACGGCCGCCCTCTGGGCCCACGTCGTCATCGTCGGCGGATCAGCGGTCCTGTTGTTCGTCGACTCGCTGCGTCGCCTGGGTGGCGCTGCGCCCAGCGCTCCCACAGGAGCATCGTGAGGACGATGAGGGCGAAGCCGAACAGGTAATCCTCAACCGGGATGTCCCAGGGGAAGCGGAACCCACTGTTCTCGTCGGCGTTGTAGATCACGATCGGGGCCGACAGCTTGGTCAGCCAGCCGTCGACCAGCACCTGGAAGAACAGGATGATGGCGAAGGAGACGTAGAACGTCACCCGGCGGAACAACCCTGTCTTTAGCCAACACAGCTCCAGGGCGACCACCGCGAGGACGGCCAGGATCGACGCCCACGTGTACTCCATCAGTCGCGACCGAGCACCCGACGGACGGCTTCCAAGGTCAGCAGGCTGCAGATCGGGATGACGACGAAGAACGCCAGCTCCTCGACCGGCAGGTCCAGGGGCAGGTCCCACCCGGTCACATACTTCGGGTTGTAGGTCCAGTGGTCGCGGGCGATGGCGATCACGTCCCAGACGACGAAGATCGCCAGCGGGATCCCCATGGCCGCGAGCAGCCGGCGGGGCCGGCGCCAGACCCGGGCCCCGAAGAGGAACTCCAGGGGGAGGGTGATGACCAGGCACAGCCCCATCAGGATCAGGTACTGGAACCGGTCGGCGCCCATCGGGGGGACACCGTAGCGGCGGGCCGATTACTTGACCGGGCGGCGCGGGGGTAGGTTGGAACATCGCCATGCTTCTGGAGACGATCACCAATCCGGGCGACCTCCGGGAGCTGGACGAAGCCGAGCTGGAGCAGCTCGCGGGCGAGATCCGGGCGTTCATCGTGCAGTCCGTCTCGGTCACCGGCGGGCACTTGGGGTCGAACCTGGGCGTCGTCGAGCTGACCCTGGCCCTGCACCGGGTCTTCGAGTCCCCCAAGGACCTGCTGCTGTGGGACACGGGCCACCAGGCCTACGTCCACAAGATCCTGACGGGCCGCCGCGACCGCTTCGCCAGCCTGCGCCAGGCCAACGGGCTGTCCGGCTACCCGTCGCGGGCCGAGTCGCCCCACGACTGGGTGGAGAACAGCCACGCGTCGACGATCCTGGGGTACGCCCACGGTCTGGCCATGGCCCTCGACCTCCAGCACGAGGACCAGCGCCGGGTGGTCGCCGTCATCGGCGACGGCTCCATGACCGGTGGCATGGCCTACGAGGCGCTCAACAACCTGGGCCACAGCGGCCGGCGGGTGCTGATCGTGCTCAACGACAACGGCCGCTCCTATGCCCCCACGGTGTCGCGGCTGGCCGCCGGCCTGACCCGCCTGCGCCTCAACCCGTCCTACGTCAAGAGCCGCGACCGCATCCAGCGCATCCTCCGGGGCGTCCCCGGCATCGGTGAGCACCTTGAGCTGGGCCTGGAGGGCATGCGGGCCGCGTCCCGTGAGGTCCTCGGCTCCGGCGGCTTCTTCGAGGCGCTGGGCGTGCGCTACATCGGCCCCATCGACGGGCACGACATCGGCATGCTCGAGGCCACCCTGCGCCGGGCCGCCGAGCTGGAGGGGCCGATCCTCGTCCACGTGCTGACCCAGAAGGGCCGGGGCTACAAGCCTGCCGAGGACGACGACGAGAAGTGCCTCCACGACACGCCCGTCTTCGACCCGGTCACCGGGCCCCCGCCGTCGATGCCCGCCGGCTACACCCAGGCCTTCGCCGACGCCATCGTGGCCGCCGCCGGCGCCGACGACCGCATCGTGGCCATCACCGCAGCCATGGCGGGTCCCACCGGACTGCTGCCGTTCGAGAGACGACACCCCGACCGGTTCCTCGACGTCGGCATCGCCGAGCAGCACGCGGTCACCGCCGCCGCCGGCATGGCCCTCGCCGGCCTGCGCCCGGTCGTTGCCATCTACTCCACGTTCCTGACCCGGGCCTTCGACCAGGTCAACCTCGACGTCGGCCTGCACAAGCTTCCGGTGGTCTTCGCCCTCGACCGGGCCGGCATCACCGGCGACGACGGCCCCTCCCACCACGGCATCCTCGACATGGCCCTGCTGAGCAAGGTCCCGGGCATGACGCTGTTCGCCCCCTCCTCGGCCCAGGAGGTCGAGGTCATGCTGGCCGAGGCGCTGTCGATCACCGACGGGCCGTCGGCCATCCGCTACCCCAAGGGACCGGCCCGCCAGGTCCCGCCCGACGAGGTCGGCTCCGGCCTGTCGGCCCGGCTCCTCCAGCGCGGCGACGACGTCTGCATCCTGGCCGTCGGCAAGATGGTCGAGGCGGCGGAGGAGGCGGCCCGGGTGCTGGCCAACCAGGGCGTGTCGGCGACGCTCTGGGACGTCCGGGTGGTCAAGCCGCTCGACCCGCTGATGGTCGCCGACGCCGCCGGCCACCCGCTGGTGGTGAGCGTCGAGGACGGCGTGCGCGAGGGCGGCGCCGGCACCGCCATCGCCGACGCGGTGGGGGCCACTGCCGAGGGGCGGCTCTCGCCGGCGGTCGTCGTCCTCGGGGTTCCTGACCGCTACATCGCCCAGGCCGCACCCGCCGCCATCCTCGCCACCCTCGGCCTCGACGGCCCGGGAATTGCCGCGTCGGTCATCCGCGCCCTGGAAGCGGCCGAGGCCGTCATCGAACGCAACTGATGAGGGGCGGGGCGGCGGCCGCCTTGGGGCTGGCCCTGCTGGTGGCGTGTGGGAACGGTGACGGGTCCACCGACGCCGTCCGCGAGTCCGCCGGCCAGGAGTCCACGACGACCACGACGACGGCGCCGGCGACCACCACCACGACCGGCGGTCGCACCACGACCACCACCGCCGGCGGCCGTACGACAACCACCATCCGGGCCGCCGCCGGCGTCACGACCACCACGGCGGCGGGTGCCGCCGCCCTGACGCCCGCCACCCCCGGCACGTACCGGTTCGACACGACGGGCAACACCACTGTCGCCGGCGTCACCACCCCGTTCCCCGCCGTCACCACCCTCGTGGTCGACGCCCCGTCCGGGGTCCGCCAGCACGCCACCCGCAACCTCCGCGACGCCGCCGGCAACGGCCTCGTCACCGAGTTCACCCTCGACTACCGGCCCGACGGCGTGCACCTCGTGGCGTTGCGGGTCACCACCCGGTTCAACGGGATCACCGACGTGAGGGACCTGCGGCCGGCGGCGCCGGTGCTGCTCCTGGCCACCGGTGCCCGGCCCGGCGCCCACCTCGACGTCGACCTCATGGGCACGTCGACGGCCAAGCTCGCCGTCGACGTCCTCCGGGAGGAGCGGCTCACGATCGGCGGCCAGGCCGTCGACACGCTCGTCATGCGGGCGGTCGTCACGCTGGCGCCGGGTGACGTCACCGGCCGCCAGGAGCTGACGGTCAACGTCGACCGGGGCTCGCGGCTCTGGGTGAAGGAGCGCTCCGTCCTCGACGCGACGGCCCTCGGGGGCCTGGTGACGGCCCACAGCGAGTACACGGCCACGCTCCAGCGCCTCACACCCTGAGAGCCGTTCAGTAGGTGGCCCACAGCTAGCTGACAGGTCCCGGGCTGATCCTCAAGGCGTCCCCTACCAAGGAGAAGCGCCTATGCCCAATCCCAAGAAGCTGCTCGCCTCGGCCGCCATCGCCGCCGGACTGCTCGGGGGAGGTGTGGTCGGCGTGGTCCTCGGCGTCCCCGGCGTGTCCGGGGCGCAGACCACGACCGTCCCCGACGCACCGAGCACCACGGCGCCGGACCAGGGGACCAACCCCGACCGTCCGCCCCGTGGCGACGGCGAGAACTGCCCCGACAAGGCCGGCGCCGGCAGCGGCACCGCCCCCGCCGCCGGCGCCACCGGCACCAACCTCGGCTTCCGCCGGGGCGGTGGCGGCGGGCGGATCTAACCCGAACTGGTGACGGTTCGACAGGCTCTGGCCTGTCGGATCGTCACCGGTCGGCCAGGGCAGCCAGGGCGGCCACCAGTCGGGCGTAGACCTCGTCGGCGTCCTCGGGCGTGCCGGCGATGCAGGTGGCTCCCAGCTTCCCGTGCCCCGGCACCGCGCCCAGCAGGTGCAGGGTGACGCCGGCGCCGGCCGCCCGGTCGAAGGCGAGGCCGGCGTCGTCGACCAGGGCGATGACGTCCGCCGGTTTCCAGCCGACGAGGTGGGCCAGCTTGAGGTTGTCGGTGGCCGTGTAGCAGAGCCGGCGGCCGGCGGGCGTCACCAGCTCGCCATCGACGGGGTCGTAGGACGCCCCGCCGGCCAGCCGGGCCATCCAGTAGGGGTGGGTCGTGCCGCCCATGCGCAGGTTGATCTCGCTCAGGTAGACGTCGCCCGCCGGCGTGACCAGGAAGTCGATGCCGAACGAGCCGATCACCCCCTCGCCGGCCAGGACGTCGCCGACCCGCCGGGCCTCGGCCACGATCGCCGACCGGTACGGGCGGGCGGCCGGGAAGCGGCAGCCGATGTAGACCTGGTTTTCGGGCCCACCCAGGATCTGGTCGTGGCTCGACAGGATCTCGACCGCTCCGGCCGGGTCGAGACGCAGCTGCACGCTGGGCGACATCAGGCCGGGAACCCGCAGCAGCTCCTCGACGATGGCCCCTTCGGCCGCCAGCTTCGGCTCGTAGGAGGCCCACGACTCGTCGGCCGCGCAGAACGTGGTCTTCGACGCCGGCAGCGGGTCAGCCAGCCCGTCCAGCTCCAGGATGGCGTTGCCGATGCCCGAGAACCCGTTGTCGAGCTTGACGACCACGGCCTCGGCGTCGGGCCGGCGCCGGCGGATGGCCGAGACGGCGGCGGCCACCGCGGCCAGCGAGAACAGGTTCTCCGCCCCCTCCGGCCGGGGCACGCCGGCGCGCAGCGCCACCTTCCGGGCCCCCGACTTCGAGCCGAGCCGGGCCAGGTGGGCCGGTGGCCCGTAGAGCCGCAGCCCGAGGGTGTCGGCCAGCCGGACCTCGGCCGGCGTCACGTTGAAGGGCAGCATCGTCGAGCCCTCCGGGACGAGCGACCGCAGGTCCGCCACCACGTCCGGCCGGGCCAGGACCTTCTCCGAGAGGCTGCCGATTGACGGGTCGTCGAGGTCGACCAGCCGCAGCCGGTCCCGGGCCGAGGCCGGATCGGGCAAGAAGCGCAGGTAGTAGTCGACCGTGGCCGGGTCGACGGCGGAAGAGGTGACGAAGACGATCGATCGCCGCGGGTCGTCGAGCAGCAGAAGCAGGAAGAGCATCCGCTCCTCGTAGAACCGGACGGCCGTGATCTTGGCCAGCTCGGCCGCCGGGAAGGAGATGGACGGCACCACCACGAGGGTGCCGGTGTCGTCGAGTCCGATCAGCTCAGGGACCTACCGCGTCGCCGAGGGCCTCGTCGATCATGGCCAGCACGCCGTCATCGAGCGCAACCCCCGAGGCGGCCACGTTGTCGTCGATCTGGTCGGGGCGGCTGGCGCCGGTGATCGCCGAGGCCACGTTCTCCTCCTGGAGCACCCACGCCAGCGCCAGCTGCGCCATCGTGAGGCCGAGGTCATCCGCGATGGGACGGAGCCGCTGGACGGCGGCCAGCACGTCGTCGTCGCGGAAGCGGCCCATCGTCGAGCCCATCGTCTTGCTGGCCGCCCGGGAGTCCGCCGGCGGCGGCGAGCCGGGCTTGTACTTGCCGGTGAGCGCCCCCTGGGCCAGGGGCGACCACACCACCTGGCTGATGCCCTCCTTGGCGCACAGCTCGATCACCTGCTCGGCCTTGCGCCAGAGCATCGAGTATTCGGGCTGGCTCGAGACGAAGCGCTCGACGCCCGGGATGGCGAGGGCGGCGGCGATCTGGTCGGCCGTCCACTCGCTGAAGCCCAGGTAGCGGGCCTTGCCCGACCGCACCAGCTCGCTCAGCGCCTCCATCGTCTCCTCGAGCGGCGTGTTCTTGTCGTAGCGGTGGCACTGGTAGAGGTCGACGTAGTCCGTGCGGAGCCGGCGCAGCGACGCCTCGGATTGCTTGCGGATCTGGGCCGGCGACAGGCCGCGGTCGGCGTCCGACATGGGGTAATACGCCTTGGTGGCCAGCACGTAGGACGACCGGTCGACGCCGCCGAGCACCTCGCCGAGAAATGACTCGGCCGCCCCCCGCCCGTAGACGTTGGCGGTGTCGAAGAAGTTGATGCCGACCTCGAACGCCCGGCGCACGCACGCCGTCGCCCGCTCCGCCTCGACGCCCGACCCGTAGGTCAGCCAGGAGCCCAAGCCGATCTCGGAGACCATCAGGTCGCTACGGCCCAACTGGCGGTACTGCATCCCCCGTGCCTACCACGAGTGGGCGGCCGGGGAACCACCGGGCGAGAATGGCCGTCCATGCGCCGTACGGTCCTCCTGCTCGTCACGGCGCTGCTCCTGGCCGCATGCAGCGGGTCGACGGATCCGTCGCCGGCGCCCGATGCCCAGGCCTTGTCGACCAGCACCAGCCTCCGGCCGGCGACGACCACCACGACCACCCTGCCGGTGGCGACGCTGCTCGCTGCCGGCGACATCGCATCCTGCGCCTCCACCGGCGACGAGGCCACCGCCGCCCTCCTCGACGCCCGGCCGAACGCGGTGATCGCCACGTTGGGCGACAACGTCTACGAGAGCGGGACCGCCGCGGAGTTCGCCAACTGCTACGACCCGACGTGGGGCCGCCACAAGGGTCGGACCCACCCGGCGCTCGGGAACACTGAGTACGGGGTGTTCCGGGCCGGCGGGTACTACACCGCCTTCGGAGCGGCGGCCGGCGAGCCGCCGCTGGGCTGGTACAGCTACGACCTCGCCACCTGGCACATCATCGTCCTGAACTCCAACTGCGAGGTCGTCGGCTGCGCCTTCGGCGGCACCCAGGAACGGTGGCTGCGGGAGGACATGGGCATGCACCCGGCGCAGTGCACCCTGGCCGTCTGGCACCACCCCCGGTGGACGTCGGGCACCACCCACGGGCCGAATGCCACCGTGGCCCCGCTGTACACCGCCCTCCACGACGCCGGCGTCGAGATCCTCCTGACCGGCCACGAGCGCAACTACGAGCGCTTCCAACCACTCGACCCAGCCGGCCAGTTCGACCCCGCGCGGGGCGTCCGGGAGTTCGTCGTCGGCACGGGAGGCCGCAGCCACTTCCCCTTCGGTCCGCCGGCGGCGGGCAGCGAGGTCCGCAACGACAACACCTACGGCGTCCTCGCGCTCACCCTGCGTCCCAACAGCTATCAGTGGCAGTTCGTACCCGAGGCCGGGAAGACGTTCACTGATTCGGGCTCGTACAACTGCCACTAGCGAGTACCGGCCGGAATTGGGCCAAAGTTGGGGCGTGGTCGACGGTGCGTTGAGGCTCGGTCGCGATTGTGCGGGCATGGCCCGGGTCGAGAGCTGCCCCCTCAAGTCACACGCCCGAGATGCCGATAGTTCTACCAACAACCATGTCGGGCGCGGGGGGCAGGAATGAATCGACGGGCCAGGCTGGCGGCAGCCGTGGGCGTGCTGGCGGCGCTGTTGCTGGTCATCGGCGGCTGGCTTCCGGCGTCGGGCACCGACTTCGAGGGACCCGCCGACGGGGCGCAGCTCAATGTCACGCCGAGTGACGACCTGCCGGCGAGCTCCACCGTGACCGTCGCCGGCAGGGGATTCTTCGTCGACGTCTCCATCCCCGGGTCGGTGGCGGTCGCACAGTGCGTCAGCTCGCTGGAGGACTGCGGGCCGGTGACATCGTTCCCACTGGCGGGGGACGGCACCTTCAGCGGCTCATTCACCGCCACCCGGATGGTGACCATGAGCCGGGGCACAGTTGTCGACTGCGCGGTGCTCGACGCCGGCATTCCGCCGGTCTCGATCTGCGAGATGCATGGCAGCGGTGTTGGGATCGCGACCCACCACCTGACGTTCCTGACCGTCGAGCCGACCACCACCACAAAGCCGCCGGCCACCACCACGACCAAGGCGCCGGCCACGACCACCACAACGGCGCCGGCCACCACGACGACCCGACCGGCGCCGACGACCACGACCACCCGGCGGGCCCAGCCTGGGGTCACCATCCCGCCCACGACGAGGCTGACGACCACGACCGTCCGGCCGACGACCACCACGTCGACGACGGCGCCCCCCACGACAACGACCAGCACGACCGTCGCCCCGCCGGCCGACGACAACCACCCCACGCTCATCGCCGTCACCCCGAAGAACCAGCCCTCCGGGCCTCCGGGGGGCGGGCTGAACGTCAAGGGCGGGGGCTACACCTGCCCGACCGTGTACTTCTTCTTCGACGGCACGAGGGTCGGCTCCGACGACCCCGACGCCGCCGGCAACGTCGCCAAATCCGGCCTGTCCGTGCCCGGCAACACCGGCAAGGGTCGCCACGAGGTGACCAGCTCCTGCGAGCCCTCCGGGCGCGCCATCGTGCAGGCGTCGGTGTTCGAGGTCCTGCCTGTGTCGGTCCACCGGCCGGCGTTCGTCACGTCGCTGCCCCTGCCCAGCCAGGTGAGCCTCGACCCCGGCACGCTCATCGTGAGCATGGCCTTCGCCGCCGGCGCCATCGCCCTCATCGCGTTTCCCTACGAGCTGTTCAACTCGACCATGGAGGAGAACTACGACGAGATCCGGGGCTGGTTCGGCATGGGCCCGAGGAAGGTGCCCGAGCCCAAGACCCGTAGCCACATCCCGACGTTCCTGGCCTGCACGGCGGTGGCCGCAGTGGCGTGCGGCTTCCTCAACCCCGAGTTCGGGCTGAACAAGACGAGCCTGGTGCTCTTCCTCGGGATTTATGTCGCCCTGATCGTGATGGCGGTGGTGTTCAGCCTGCCCGCCGACATCGGCATCCGCCGGCAGTTCGGGGAGTGGGGCAAGCTCAACTTCCTGCCCGGCAGCGTGCTCGTCGCCATCGCCCTTGTCGCCGCCTCCCGGATCTTCGACTTCCAGCCGGGCATGTTCTACGGTGCGCTGGCCGGGCTGGCGTTCCGCAGCGCCCTGTCGGAGGGGGTGCAGGGCAAGTTCACCGCGGCCAACTGGATCTTCAGCCTGGTCATCAGCCTGGGGGCGTTCTTCCTGCGGGTACCCGTCTCGGCGGCGGCGGCCGAGCCGGGTCGGAGCATCTGGTGGATCGGCCTGGAGATCTGCCTGGCCCTCATCTTCCTGTGGGGGGTCGAGGGGCTGGCGGTGGCCATGCTGCCCATGAAGTTCCTCGACGGGCGCAAGGTCTACCGCTGGAGCCGGACGGCGTGGGCGGTGCTCTTCTTCCTCGGCATCTTCGCCACCGTCCACATCCTGCTGCGGCCGGGGAGCGGCTACGTGGGCTCGACGACGGGTGACGTCGGCATCGGCGTCATGACCTTGTTCGCCGCCTTCGGGCTCGGCTCGATCGCCTTCTGGGCCTACTTCCGGTTCCGCCCGGCGCGCTGGGTCCCAGCGAAGGCCTGAGGAATACCATGGCCACCGTGGGGGACGCGAGAGCGCAGCTCACCGACCTGATCCGAGACCAGCTCGCGGCCCGTGATGTCTGCGACGTGGCGGGTACCTGGCTGCTCGAAGTCGAGCTGCGGGAGCGCCTGGCTCTCCTCGGCGTCGAAGCGACCGCGGACGTCAGTGTGGCCTTCATGGCCATCGCGATGCTTCTGGCCGAGAAGTCGCCGGAGTGGGGCGGCGACTGTCGGGATGCACTCGGCGAGATCGCGCAGCTCGGCTTGAGTCTGCTCGTCGGGTCTGAACCAGGGCCGGAGGGCACCGAAGGCAACAGCGCGTAGCAGGCAGTTCACAATCAGGAGGTGGCTCCCATGCCATGCAAGGCCCGTGTCCTCGTCCCGTTGGCTCTGGCCGTGGCGGTGAGCCTCTCCGCCTTGGGCGCAGGAGCCGCGCTGGGCGCTCCTCCGATCGAACCCGGGATGGACTTCGGGCTGAACCACCGTCCCGTCTGCCCGCCGGTCCCCCAGGCGCTTCGCTGCCATTCCGAGGTCGTGACCGACGCCTCCGGCAAGCCGCTGGCCACCACCAGCTACACCAGCGGGTACGGCCCGGCTGACCTCGCCGGCGCCTACAAGTACACCGAGCCGGCGGGAGCAACGTGGGCCTGGAACGGCCAGACGATCGCCATCGTCGACGCCTACGACAACCCCAACGCCGAAGCGGACCTGGCCGTCTACCGGACCAGGTTCGGGTTGCCGCCCTGCACCTCGGCCAACGTGTGCTTCCGCAAGGCCGACCAGCGGGGTGGTACCGCCTACCCGGCCGGCAACGTGGGCTGGGGCCGGGAGATCGCGCTCGACCTCGACATGGCTTCAGCCGTGTGCCCCCTCTGCAAGATCCTGCTCGTGGAGGCCGACACCAACTCCTTCGCCAACCTCGCCGCCGCCGTCGACCGGGCGGTCGTCCTGGGGGCCACCGTGGTCTCCAACAGCTACGGCGCCCCGGAGTTCAACGGCGAGGCGTCGCTGGAGAGCCACTACAACCACCCGGGGACTGCGATCACCGTCAGCTCGGGCGACAGCGGCTACGGCGTTCAGTATCCGGCGGCGTCGCAGTACGTCACCGCCGTGGGCGGCACCAAACTCACCAAAGCCACGGCAACGGCCCGCGGCTGGAGCGAAACGGCATGGAGCGGCGCGGGCAGTGGCTGCTCCGGCTACATCCCCAAGCCGTTGTGGCAGATCGACACGGCCACCTGCGGCCGGCGGACGGTGGCCGACGTCGCCGCCGTCGCCGATCCGGCCACCGGCGTGGCCGTCTACGACAGCTACGGCTCGACCGGCGGGGCCAACTGGTACGTGTTCGGCGGGACCAGCGTGGCCGCGCCCATCGTCGCCGGGATCTACGGCCTGGCCGCCAACGCCGCCTCGGTCACCTACGGCGCCTACCCATACGCCCACGCCAGCTCGCTGTTCGACGTGACCTCCGGAAGCAACGGCCGCTGCACCACCAGCCCGAAGACCGCCGTCAAGGCCTACCTGTGCACCGCGGGCGCGGGGTACGACGGCCCGACCGGGCTTGGCACACCGAACGGCGTTCTCGGGTTCTAGCCGCACGCCGGGCCGTCCGCCCGTCGACAACCAGATTCGCGATCTCTCCTCAAGCGGCCGCGGCAACCACCACGGTCGGGCTGTTCATCCTGGGGGCGCCGCTGACGACCACGGTGACCGCCTACGGGTCGGGTAGGAGGTCAGCCGCCCGTCGAGAGCCAGATGGTCATGAGGGAGCGGAGGCGGTCGATGCCGGTGCCCTTGGCGGCGCTGACCCACACGATGTCGTGCGGTTCCAGCCGGCACCCGGCGGCCAGCTCCTTGACCCGCTTGGATCGCTGCGACGACTTCACCTTGTCGTGCTTGGTGGCGACGATGGTGTGGGGCAGCTCGTTGGCCCGCAGCCAGTCGAGGAGCTGCACGTCGAGCTTGGTGGGCCCGATCTCGCCGTCCACGAGGGCGATCACCATGGACAGCGGCTCCCGCTCCAGCAGGTACCGCTCGATCATCGCCTGCCACGAGGCCCGCATGGACTTCGACGCCTCGGCGTAGCCGTACCCCGGGCAATCGACCAGCGTGCCCATGCCGTCGACCGTGAAGAGGTTCAGCAGCCGGGTGCGGCCCGGCGTTTTGGAGACCAGCGCCAGCCCGGTGCGCCCGCTGAGGGCGTTGACCAGCGACGACTTCCCGACGTTCGAGCGGCCGACCACGGCCACCTCCGCCCCGGAGTCGGGCAGGTCCCGGGCGTCGCCGGCGGACATCACGAACTGCATGGCGAGGGGAGGCATGTGCGCTCCATCGTCGCCCATTCCGGCGGCGTCCCCGATTGCCCGCCGGTAGAGTCGTCCTGCCCGCCCTCGTAGCTCAGGGGATAGAGCATCGGTTTCCTAAACCGTGTGTCGCAGGTTCGAATCCTGCCGAGGGCGCAGACAAAAGTGCTGGTCAGAGCGTTGCGTCATGGGAACCGCTCTCAGAAAGTGCCTTACATAACGCGTTTGTCCCATCTAAGTGTCCCATCTAGCCGCTACAGTGCGGATCCGTGACTCGCTCCCTGCCCGTCCGGGCCGAGCAACCGCCCGACGACGCTGTCGTGGTCATCCGCGGAGGGGTACTGAGTCGGGCCAGCATCGAGCAGACGGCCACACGGTCTCTCCGCCTGAGCGGCGTGCTGGGCATCTCGGTTGAAGGCGCGATCGGGGTGAGCGTCCTGGATGCGTGCCAGTCAAGTCGGCGGCTGGCGCCCTACCGTCGCATCCGCCTCTCGACGTTCGGGCGGCTCCGCGCCGCAGGATTCGCTCTCCTTGCGACCCATGAGCATCCGCACTTCACGCTCGTCCTGCCGGACCTGTCAGAGCTGACGATCGCGCGACTGGACCGGTGTTTCGACGATCCAATACCCAATCCCGCGAGTGGCCCTCGGGGGTAGCCTGTGAGACGGAGGCTTCCTGATGAACGACTACGACCTCGCCGTCGACTTCATGGACATGACGAACGACGGGCGCGTATGGACACTCCTGGAGGACGCCCGTCCTGGGTTCGTGCCGATCGCCGGCCGGTATGTCATCGTCGGGTGCGAGGACGCCGACCCTGCGGTGGCGCGGATCCTTTCAGTGAACGCCGAGGGCCACATCGAGTTGGAGGTACTGCCAGGCAGCGTCGACTCGCACCGGGATCTGCTCGCGCCGACCTGACCGGTAGCGGTTCCGGGAGCGTTCGGAAGGTGCGGCGGCGATGAAGGGGTCGATGCGGGAGAAGCGCCCGGGCTACTGGGAGCTGCGGGCCTTCGCCGGCGCCGACCCGCTTACCGGCCAGAAGCGGTACCGCACGAGAACGTTCCGGGGGACCAAGCGCCAGGCCTCGAGCGCTCTCGCCGTTCTCGTCACTGAGGTCGACGGCGGCGTCGTCGAGCCCAAGAAGTGCACGGTTGCCGAGCTACTCGACGCGTGGCTGGAGCATATCGAGAACGTCGGCCGCTCACCATCGACGCTCCACGGGTACCGCCGGCTCGTCCGCCAGCTCCCGCCGGGTTTCCTGGCTCAGCCGCTGGCCAAGGTCACGCCAAAGGTTGTCGACGACCTGTACCGGTTTCTCGCCAGGCAGACGACCCGGAAGCCGGCCACGGTGCTGCGGTTCCACACGGTGCTGCGCGCCGCCTTCGCCCAGGCCGTGCGCTGGGGCTGGCTCGACCGCAACCCGATCGAGCGGGCCACGCCGCCGCGGGTGCACTCGGTCGAGACCGTGCCCCCCACTGTCGTCGACGTTCTCCGCGTGCTCGACCGCGCTGCGGCGTCAAGGAACCCCGAGAACGCCATCGTGTTCCGGATCGTCGCCGCCACCGGCTGCCGGCGGGGCCAGGTCTGCGCGCTCAAGTGGTCCGACGTCGATCTCGACGGCGACGCCGCCCGGGTGGTCATCCGGCGGGCCGTCCTCGACCTCGAAGGCCGGCGCACGGTGTACGACACGAAGACCCACGCGCTGCGCTGGATCCGGATCGACGCCGAGACGGCGCGCATGCTTCGGGCCCAGCGGGACCTGGCCAAGCAGCTCGCCGAGACGGCAGGGGAGGAGTTCTCGGCGGACGGCTTCGTGTTCCCTCGGTCCCCGGGCAGCAGCGAGCCGCTGCCACCGAATCGGGTCGGTCAGGCCTGGCGCCGGCTGTGCCGGGAGGTCGGCGTCGAGGCCCGCCTGCACGATCTGCGCCACCTCCAGGCGTCGCTGCTGCTCGACGCCGGCGAGGCCATCACCACGGTGTCCGCCCGGCTGGGCCACCGGGACACCTCGACGACGCTGAAGATCTACAGCCACCTCATGCCCGGCGCCGATCAGCGAGCGGCAGAGATCGTCGGCAAGGCATTCTCCCGGCCACCTGCTGACGAGCCGGAGGCGTCGTAGCACTCGGCGTAGCGGATGCGGAGTGGGCATTGGAGAAGAGCAGTGGTGCGGTCGCCGGCGTCAGGGAGCTTCTTGCCGTCGATCCGCCGGGCCGCTTCGTTCTCGACTGATCTCCGGTGCAGCGGTAGTAGGGGTCGGCTCGTCACGGTGTCGTGGAACGACCCCTCGCCGGACTCCAGCCACCCTGGCTCCCGGAACGTGACCTGGATCGGGCGGCCCAACTTTTCCTCCGCGGTGCGGAGCGCTGCGTACACGAGATCCCGGTCTGGGTTGCCCAGGATCAGCACGTCAATATCGGCGACCGGCCGGGTGCCCGGCTCGCCGGCGTGACGCGCCGCCCACGATCCGTACAGGTATGCCTCGTCCACATCGTCGATGGCACCGAAGACATCGGCGATGACTGCCGGGACTCCGAACGCCCGCGTGAGCACGTCGGCGAGCCCGGGGTAGTAGGGGCTATCGACGTTCGCCCGCACGAGTCGGGTGTTGCCAACCTTGCGGCTCGTGACGATGCCGGCGGACTCGGCCCGTTCGATCTCACGATGGACGGAGGGATGCGGCACGCCGGTCCGGCGCGCGAGGTCGCTGAGGCTCAGCTCCAGCGCCGGATCGCCAAGGAGGAGCGCGAGAATCTCGCCCTGCTGCTGCGAACGCAGAATCGGGAGGAGCGAGGGCGGAGGTCGTCTGTCCACGTAATGAAGAATACTCTTCATATTGTGGACAATCGCCCCTTCCGTCCCGGTTGCCGGCTCCGGCGGCTCGGAGTCGCCGGTCGCCAGCTCATGCCATGAAGGGCCAGGCGGCGTCCCGGCCGTCCTCCAGCACCTTCATCACCGTGAAGGTGGCGTCGGTGAAGCCGCCCAGCGTGTAGCGGCCACGCTGGCCCGCCGGCAGCGCGGCCGGGCGGTAGCCGGCCAGATCGAACGTGTAGATCAGGGGCACGTGGTCGAGTCGGACTCGGCCCGAGTCGTGCTGCTGGTCGTCGGTGAAGATGACGACCCGATGGTGACGGCTCGGGTCGAAGTGGCGGGCGATGGCGGTATGGCCGTAGGTGGAGTGGCCGACCGAGCCGACCAGGGCGACCACCTTGGCCACACCGCCGAGCAGCGAGACGCCGGCCAGCTCGCGCAGGCGGCGGTTCCGGTCGCCGAAGATGACGACGTCGACATCGGTCGACCGCTTGGCCGTGGCGACGGCCATGACCGCGGCCACCTCCACCCGCGACAGCTTCGAGCGGCCCGAGACCGGCGCCGTCATGGACGACGAGGTGTCGATCACCACCAGGGTGCGGTCGAGCGTTGGGATGTTGGCGACCGTGAGGTCGAGGGTGCGGCCGAGGGCTCGCTTCCAGTTGTCCGACGGCGCGTGCTTGTACGCCGCCCACACCTGGCAGGGGAAGAGCCGGGCCTTGGCCACCTGGCCGGGGTCAGTGATCTTGGCGATGACGGCGTCGACGGTGGACTCGTCGATGCCGGCCTCGTCGAAGTTGCGCAGGTTGCGGATCAGCGCCATCACGCCCATCGACGGGATGACCGAGGCCCACGCCTCGGCGTCCATGCCGCCGGGCAGCCAGCCCGACAGGCGCTCCCACGAGAATCCGGCCTCAGCCAGCGCGGCCGGGCCCCGGTCGCGCAGGACCGATCGACGGTCGTCTGCCGGGACGGCGTCGAGTGCGGCCGCTGCGGCGAGCACCGGCAGGCGGTCCGTGGCGGCCACCGCGTCGTCGTGGTGGCGACGGTCGAGCAGCCAGCGGAACAGGGCCGACTGGCGGTCGTCACGCGGCTGAGGATGGGTTAGCTCGACCACGTCGGCCATGCGGACCTGGCGCGACAGGCCGTCGTAGCGCAGGGCGGCGCGCTCGTTGTAGAGGCGTCGGGCCGCGTCGGCCACGCCGCGCTTGACGGCCATCGGCAGGTTGCGACCATGGGTCGTGAGCCAGTAGCCGAGCAGCTCGGCCGGCTCGTCGGCGCGCTGGAGCACGCCATTGACGACGGCGCGACCGTGCGGGCCGCCGGCGGCCACGTACTCGGCCGCCATCACGACCGCGGCCGAACGCATCAGCAGCGTCGTCCGTAGGTACGGAGCGAGGCCGGCGACGAACGCCGGGTTGGCCACCGTGACCTGGTGGACGAGGGCGACGAAGCGGGCGTCGCGGGCAGGGGCGCGCTCGTAGAAGGTGTCCTCGCCGACCATGTTGGTGGCGGCGAGCAGGAACAGCTCCGACTCGGCGTCGCGCACGAAGGCCAGGCCACCCTCGTGGGTGAGGCCGCGCCGGCCCGTGGTGCGCACGGGCGCGGTGAGGTTGGCCCGCAGCGGTCGGCGGCGGGTGCCCGAGAACTTGGTCATGGCGTGCTCCTTTGGGGTTGTCGATGAGAGATGGTCCGGTCAGGGAACAGGGCGGACGAGCGGTGCCGAGTCGAACGGCGGGCGCACGGTTGCCCGTGACGCCCCTCACCAAGGAAGGAAGCCCGTCCTTCGCAGCTGACCGGTGATGGAGTCGGCCTGGGCACCAGACGGCGGAGGACACAAGGTGCTCTACCGTTGAGCTACGCCCGGCATGGTGGTGCCGGGCGGCGGGATTCGAACCCGCAACCACCCGCTTAAGAGGCGAAGGAACCCCCGCCTGCGCATCAGGCCGACTCGGCTGCGAGCATCGTCGTCTGGCTGCGAGGCCAGGATTCGAACCCGGATTTCCTGGTTCAGAGCCAGGCGTGGTGCCGGTTGCACTACCTCGCATCGGTCTGGATGGAGAGACTCGAACTCCCAACCCCCGGCTCCCGGGGCCGGTGCGCTCCCATTGCGCCACATCCAGTTGGCTGGCTCGTCCCGGAAGCACGCACTTCGGGCCTGCGGCCCGGACGCCTCTTCGAGGCGGGCGTGTTCCGGAACTCGGGTACTGACGGTCGGATTCGAACCGACACTGGCGGCGGTCTGAGCGCCGTGCCTCTCCCGGTTGGGCTACGTCAGCATTGGTGGACCGAGCGGGAGTCGAACCCGCACCCTTCTCCTTGCAGGGGAGCTGCGCATCCGGTTGCGCTACCGGCCCGTGGTGGCGGGGGCGGGGATCGAACCCGCGCGCAGGGCGTATGAGACCCCGCTGATCGCCAGATCCCCCGCAGTGATGGTGATGGGGTGACCGGCCGGACTCGAACCGGCTTCTTCCGGGGCCACGTCCCGGCGTCTCGACCACTTCAGACCTCGGCCACAGTCGACGAGGGAGGAGTCGAACCCCCGGCATCCTCTTTGTAAGAGAGGCGGTCTACCGCTGACCTACTCGTCGGCACGTCGGGCACCGTGGAGTCGAACCACGTCATGCCGCGGTATCAGCGCGGTGCCGTCTCCGTCTGGCTCGTGCCCGTTGTGGTCCCGGCAGTGCTCGAACCTGCTCCTGCCGGGCTTCAACCGGCCGCTCCACCATCAGAGCTTCAGGACCATGCCTCGCCCGGGAACAGGACGACCGGAGGGTGCGCCCTTGGCGGGCATTCATTTGCAGATGAAGTAGCCCCCGGTCTGCGCATCGGGCGAGGTGAAGCGGGGCCGGCGGCGGGGATCGAACCCGCTCTTTCTCGGTTACGACGCGAGCGTCCTTACCCTCAGGACCTCACCGGCAGATGGTCTCGCCCGAGGTGGGCACGTCGGGCGGGACCGGGTACTGCAGGCTGCCTCAGGTCCCCTTGTAGTTGAGGACCTGATGCAGGGTGTGCAGGACGGTGACCAGGTCGGCCTGGTCGGCCATGACCTGGTCGATGTCCTTGTAGGCGGCGGGGATCTCGTCGAGGAGGGCGCCGGCCCGGTCCGCCAGCCACACCTTGCCGGCCATGGCCGTGGCCAGGTCGGCGTTGGTGAACAGCTTGCGGGCCTTGGTCCGGCTGTGGCGCCGGCCGGCGCCGTGGCTACACGACGTCCAGCTCGCCTCGTTGCCCTTGCCCTCGACGATGTAGCTGCGGGTGCCCATCGAGCCCGGGATGACGCCGAAGTCGCCGACGTCGGCCCGGATGGCGCCCTTGCGGGTGACCCACAGCTCGCGGCCCTGGTGGACCTCCTGCTGCGTGAAGTTGTGATGGCAGTCGATCCGGCGGGTCTGCTTGCCGGTGCCGATGAAGCGCAGCACCTCGGCCAGAGCCCGGTCCATCATCGAGTTGCGGTTGGCCTTGGCGTAGTCCTGGGCCCACAGCATGTCGGTGACGTAGGCCTCGAACTCCGAGGTGCCCTGGACGAACCAGGCCAGGTCGGGGTCTTCGAGGCTGAGGGCGGCCACCTTGGCCAGGCGCCGGGCCTTGGCGATGTGCATCTGGGCCAGCTGGTTGCCGATGCCCCGGCTGCCCGAGTGCAGGACGACCCACACCCGGGCCCGCTCGTCCACGCACAGCTCGACGAAGTGGTTGCCCGACCCGAGCGCGCCGAACTGCTTGGCCGCCTTGTCGGCCTGGGCCGCCGACAGCGACGTGGCCGGACGGTGGTTCGAGAGCCAGCGGCCGGCGGCGTTGCCGGCCTTGTCGTGGCCCTTGCCCACGCCAGCGGGCACGGCCCGCTCGATCGTGGCGAGGAGCGGCTCGAGGTCGTCGGGAAGCTGGTCCTCGGTGATGTCCAGCTCGGCCGCGATCATGCCGCAGCCGATGTCGACGCCTACGGCCGACGGGATCACGGCGCCCAGCGTCGGGATCACCGAGCCCACCGTGGCACCGATGCCCACGTGAGCGTCGGGCATGAGGGCCACGTGGCCCTCGACGATGGGCAGGCGGGCCGTCTTCTCGGCCTGGCGGATGGTGTCGGGCTCGATGTCGCTCGCCCAGGAGACGAGCTTCGGGTTGATGGTCGTGGGCATGACGGACACCTCCTCTCGGTGTAGTTGTGCCTCGGTGTGGTCGGAGGGAATCGAACCCTCGTCGCCGGCGTGGCGTGCCGGGATCCTTGTCCGTTGAACGACGACCACGAGATGGACGCCCGAGCAGGACTCTCACCTGCGTGACGCGGTTTGCAGCCGCGTGCCTGAATCCTCGGCCCGAGCCTCGGAACACGCCCGCCTCGTAGAGGCGTTCGGGCCGCTGGCCCGAAATGCGTGCTTCCGGGGCGAGCCACCGGGCGTGGCGCTGCCAGGGAAGGGGTCGAACCTTCGTCCTCCGGGTAACAGCCGGCTGTCCATGCCACTGGACCACCTGGCAATCGATTGGGTACCGCGACGGGGAGTCGAACCCCGGCTTCCGGGATGAGAACCCGGCGTCATGACCACTTGACGATCGCGGCGAGAGCGGAAGCGGGGCGACTCGAACGCCCACGGGCCGTGAGACCCGTACCTGTTTTCGAGACAGGCTCCTCATCCAGCCGGGTCGCTTCCTCGTCAGCAGCGGAAGGGGCGAGACTCGAACTCGCACGGGCGTGACCCCGTACCCGGTTAGCAACCGGGCTCCTGATCCGGCCGGATCCCTTCCGTGGGCTGCACCTAGGGCCGGGTCGGCTCGGCCTCGCCGGCACGATTCGAACGTGCGACGCCCGCCTTCGGAGGGCGGTGCTCTCTCCACTGAGCTACAGCGAGGTGGTGTCGACGGCAGGGGTCGAACCTGCACCCTCCGGCTTCGTAGGCCGGTGCCCTCTCCATTGGACTACGTCGACGAGTGGCGCCACCGACGGGACTCGAACCCGTGGCCCTCTGCTCGACAGGCAGTTGCTCTGACCGGCTGAGCTACGGCGGCGTGTACGCGTGCGCGCCCTGGGCCTCGAACCCAGTCTTCTCCGGGGTAAGAGCCCGGTGCCCTACCTGTCAGGCGTGACGCGCATTGTTGGTCGTGGGTCGGAGAGGAATCGAACCCCCTGTGTCGGAAAGACGGCTGGATTACCGCCAGCTGCGCCCCCATGGCGCGACCGACCCACGCGGGGCCATAGGGAAATGGCCCCGACGACGATGCTCTGCAGTTGTCAAGATGCTCGCGTCCGGACTGGTGATCCGGCGCGTATGAGCAGACTCGGAAGGTGTCGAACCCCCGGCCATCGGTGTTGGAGACCGCGGCGCCACCACTGGCTCGAGCCCAAGTGAACACGCGCATGACGGGGTGCGCGTCAATGATAAGGATGCGGAGCGAACGAAGGAGCGTCAGCTACCAGCGAACGTCGGTACTGCCGGTATTCCCGGCTTCCCGACCAGCCGCCTGTCGCTCATCGAGTGACAGACCGGGCAGGCACGGGTACGCGCCGACGCTCAACGGGGCTGTTCCCCGGAGCTTCGTTTCGACGATGTGTGTGCGTGCCATGGGCATCGATAGTAGGCATTCTGCGGGCGATGTCAACCGATTATCGGTAAACTTCGAAACATCCGGTATCGCTTGTCACGAGGCCGACACGCGCCCAGCGGCGTAGCCTGTCCTTCCAGTTGCCCCTGTGGGCCTGTCCATGGCCCGACGCCGCCGCCAAGAGCGTCCCGAATGAGCATGACGAGGAGTTCCCGCTGCCGCCGGTGACGCCGGGGGACAAGACCAGCCGGACGGACCTGCGTGAGCAGCGCCGACGGCGCCAACACGGCTGCTGGGACCATCTGATCGTCGCCCCGCTATGGGTGGCCTACGAGGCGAATCTCGGGACGCTGCTTCGAACCTGCGAGGCCGTCGGCGCCTGCATGGCCGTGCCCAGTACGGACCACTATCACCGGGCGCTGGACAGGGGAGACACCCTGCCTCGCCGGCCTCACGTCCACTGGGTGCGGAGGTCGAAGCTGAGCTGGATCAGGGAGCAGCGTGGGACGAGTCGGATCGTCGCCGTCGAGCTGGCTGAGGACGCCACGCCGCTCACCAGGCTGGAGGCGGCTCGGACGCGCACCGTCGTCCTCCTGGGGCATGAGCACCACGTCGTGCCGGCGGAGGCATGGGACCTGATCGACGACGTCGTCGAGATCCCGATGGTCGGGCAGGGGTCGAGCCTCAACGTGGCCGTCGCCGGGTCCCTCGTGCTCTACCGGCTCGCCGGTTTGATGTAGGCGCATTCGGTATCATACTGATACCATCGCGGGCATGGCCATGACCCTGCGCCTAACTGAGGACGAGCAGGCTGCGCTCCGCGAGCGGGCCGAGGCCGACGGCATCTCAATGCAGGAAGCGGCGCGCCGAGCAGTGCGTGACTACGTCGCCCTTGGCCGCCACCGCGACCGCGTGTCGGGCGCGGCGAGACGGGTCATGGACGTGCATGCCGAGGCACTCCGACGACTCGGTGAGTGACGCCGGCGTCGAGTATCTCGACGTCGAAGACCTCGTCGATCTGGCCCGGATGCTCCTCGGCGACCCACCCCCGATCCGCGACATGGGCCTGCTTGGTTCTGCGGCGGCCCGGCCACAGACGACGGCGTTCGGCGAGGACGCCTACCCCGACATTTGGACCAAGGCGGCCGCGCTGCTGCAGTCCGTCGTCAAGAACCATCCGCTCATCGACGGGAACAAACGCCTCGGCTGGCTCTCCACCGCCGTGTTTCTGGAGCTCAACGACGTCGCTATCCATCGGGCGCCCAACGATGACGTCTACGAGTTCGTGATGGGGATCGCCGCCGGCTCGCGCACGATCGAGCAGATCGCCGAGGGCCTTCGAGCTCTGGCGCGCTGATCTACGACGTGGCCGAATCGAGCCATGTCCTGACGCGGTACCGTCCCGCCGAATCAACGTGAGCCCACTCGAAACGCGGTGCGGCGATCGGGACGATCTCGCTGGTAGCAGCTGGACGATCTCGCTGTTAGCCTCGATCCTCGGCAGGGTTGGTTGCGATATTCCCCTTGAGGTTTTCAGCGGGGCGGGAATCCGAAGCGGAGCTTCCTGCCACCCCACCAGGGGATCGCGACATCGAGCTCGGGGAAGCCG
>JAHFUP010000128.1 GCA_023265025.1 Acidimicrobiia bacterium
CGGGCCCGTGAGGTCCTGCTCGCCAACCGGGCCACCCTGGACCAGCTGGCCCACGCCCTCATGGAGCAGGAGAGCCTGGAGGGCGACGCCCTCGACGACCTGCTGCTCAACGTCACGAGCACCGGCACGGCCGGCGCCACGCCGGCCGGCGCCGGCGCCGGGGCCGGGCACGGAGCCGGGGCGAGCTAGCCATGGGCACCGGGCGGGGGCGGCGCGGTTTGGCCGTCGTCACAGTAGGGATCGCCCTGCTCGCCTCCGCCTGCTCGGGCGGCGGCGGCGACAGCGGCGATCCGACGAAGGACAAGGGATTCGCAGACGCTCCAGGGGAGAAGCTCCTGCAATTCATCGGCGCCGGCAAAGTGCGCATGGGGGCCACGCTCACCATGCCCGGCGGCGCCACCGCCCCCCCGCCCGCAGTGCTCATCGTGCCCGGTCCCGGGCTCACCACCCGGGACGGGCGCACGGTGGGGGCGCCGATCGACAACCTCTACAAGGACCTGTCGAAGGCATTCGTGGCCGCCGGCGTCGCCACCTTCCGCTACGACCACCGTGGCTCGGGGGCCAGCACGCTCGACGCCGGCGTCGCCCCCACCTGGGATGACATGGTCACCGACGCCCAGGAGGCGCTCAAGTACCTGGCCGAGCGGGGCGAGGTCGACGGCAACCGCCTGGCCATCGTGGGCCACGACATGAGCGGCCCGATTGCCCTCAAGCTGGCCGCCGGCGATCCCAGGGTCAAGAGCGTGGCCCTGGTCGCGTCGCCGGGCCGCCCGCTGGTCGACGTGATGGCCGGCGAGTTCCAGGCCCTGAACGGGCAGGCGTCCGCCGACGCCTTCCGGGCCCTGGTGGCCGACCTGATCGCCACCGGCAACTTCCCGGCCCGGGCCAATATGCGGGCCGAGTTCCAGACCGCGCTGCCCGTGGGCCAGGACGCCCTCTTCAAGGCCATGTTCACGGTCGACCCGCTGGCCGACGCCAAGGCGGTGAAGGTGCCGGTCATGATCGCCTTCGGCGAGAAGTCGACCTCCGTCTACCAGGACGACGTCGCTCTGCTGGCCGCGGCCTTGGGGGGCAAGAGCGAGGTCGTGGTCGCGGCCAACGCCACGGCCACCCTGCAGACGCTGAAGACCCGCCCGGCCAGCCTCCCCGGTGGGGACCCGAGTGACATGAGCTCGATGGGCGGCGGGCCGATCATCGCCGACGCCCCCCGTGACCAGCCCTCCGTCGCTCGCATGGCTACGTTTGTGGGGGCTTCGGTCGGCGCCAAGGCGGCCTGAAAGCAACCCTGTCCACCGGCGGATCGCTGGCGTACACTTCGAACACTTCTATAGGCATGGGGATCCGGGGGGAAACTGAAATGCACACGTCGTACAAGCGGCGACTGGTCGCGCTGGCTGCGGCCGGCGTGGCGGCAATGACCGTCATGCCGTGGGCGGATGCCGCCACCAACACGCCACAGCTCACCAAGCCGGTCAACGCCACCAAGGCCGACCTCAACCCGCAGCGCACCTATTCGGCGCCCATGCTGGCGGTGAACCCGGACAACTCGGACCTCATCGTGGGCGGGTTCATCGAGTTCCGGGCCCGCAAGTGCGGGCTCATCCGCTCGACTGACGGCGGCACGACGTGGAAGATCCTGGAGTCCACGCCGGAGATCAAGTCGCAGCCCTACTGCCTGGCCAACAACTCCAATATCTTCCACGCCCCGGTGGCGTGGGGCCGGGACAACGCCCTCTACCTCACCACCCACGCGTGGGACGAGACGACCCGCACCCAGACCAGCGTGATCTTCGCCAAGTCCACCGACCTGGGCGACACCTGGAACACCATCTTCGCCCGTGACGCCCGCACCACCTCGGGCGACAACCTGGAGAACGACCGGCCGGTCACCGGCATGGTGGTCGACACCAAGTCGGGCAGCCAGGACACCATCTACATCCTCTACCGGCGGGCCTACACCAACAGGGTGGCGCCCAACGGCGCACCCCAGGAGCCGGTGCTGGCCATTTCCCGCGACGGGGGCAAGACGTTCGACGAGCCGGTGTCGGCCATCGGCACCGTCTACCAGGACGCCAAGATCCGCGACCTGGGCCTGACCTCTCGCACCACCGTCACGCTGGCCCCAGGGGCCACGACCACCGTCCCGCCGGCCGGGTCCCTGGCCGCCGAGCCCAGCAACATCAAGAACTTCGGTGCATCCAGCAACGGCCAGGGCCTCACGCTGGACAGCAAGGGCAACGTGTACGTGGCCTACATGTCCGAGATCGCCAACGTCTCCGGGGCGCCCCGGGCCATCATGACGTCCAAGTCCACCGACAAGGGCAAGACCTGGACCAGCACGATGGCGGTCCCGTTCAGCTACGAGCAGGCCCAGAACGTGCGTGAGGCGTGGACGCCCGGCGGCGGGCCCAACGGCACCCTCCACATCGTGTGGGAGTGGCGCCACCCCGGGGACCTGGCGTCCTACGCCGACCTCGGCTACAGCCGCTCGACCGACGGCGGGGCCACGTGGAGCAAGGTGAAGAGCCTCGCCGACGACGACCCCAAGGCCCTGAACGGCAAGTTCCTGCCCATGCTGTCAGTGGCGCCCAACGGGCGGCTCGACCTGGCCTGGTGGGACACGCGTGACGACCCGGGCATCCGGTCCAACGACGTCTACTACTCCTTCTCCGAGGACGACGGCGTGACGTGGTCGAAGAACACGCGGGTCAGCGACCAGACCATCGACCGCCGGTTCGGCGTGTGGGGCAACAACTTCGACCAGAACTCCCCGCCGGCGCTGGCGTCCACCAACAAGTTCGCCTTCCTCGGCTGGGACGACACCCGGTACTCCACCGGCGAGGACGGCCAGGTCGTGTTGCAGAGCCCGGTCGGCACCACCGGGTTCGGCGGCGGCGTGCAGGACATCTTCGTGTCGGCCGTCCAGTTCGAGAAGGTCGGCGGTAGCACGTCGAAGGCGGCCCAGATCGTCCTGGCCGGCGTGGTCGGCCTGCTCGCTGTCGGCCTCATCCTGCTGGGCGTCGGCATGGTCGGCCGGCGCAACGCCGGCACGGCGGCCACCGCCACCGCCAAGGGCAAGACGGGGGCCGTCGTCAAATAGCGTCTGCATGTAGTGGCGCGCCGGGCCGGTTCCCGGCGCGCCACTACCATGGCGCGCAGTGCGGAGACGTTCTCGAGCCGGCGTCGCCGCCGGCCTGGTTATGGTGCTGGCGCTCACCGCGTGCGGCGGAGGCGGCAAGAAGCCGGTGGCCGCGCCGGCGACGACGACCACGCTGCCGCCCACCACCGTCCCGCCGACCACGGTGGCGCCCACGACCACCACCATGCCGGCGACACCCCTCTACTACGTCGCCACCGCCAAGGTCCGCAGCCTCGAGATCTACACCTCGCCGGTGCAGCCCGAGCCGGCCCGTTCGCTGGACAACCCCCAGCCCTCGGGGGCGTCGCCGGGAATGACCTTTCCGCTGCGCATGCTCGTGACCGAGAACCGCGGGGACTGGCTGAAGGTCCTGCTGCCGATCCGGCCCAACGGAAGCGACGGCTGGATCCGTCGCAGCGCCGTCGACCTCGAGACCCACGACTATCACGCCGTTGTCGAGCTGGGAGAGCACCGCATCACGGTGTGGAAGGGCAACGACGTCATCCTCCAGGAGCCCGTCGGCGTGGGGGCGTCGGGGCGCACGCCCACCACCAAGGGGCTCTTCTACACGACCGAGCTCTACTCGGTGCTGCCCAGCCAGCAGGGCGGCTACGGGCCGTACGCCTTCGCCCTGTCGGGCTTCTCCGAGGTGCTCTACTCCTTCGGCGACGGAGGGACGGGGGTGCTCGGGCTCCACGGCACGGGCGACCCGTCGGGCCTGGGCCGGGACGTCAGCAACGGGTGCATCCGCATGAGCAACACCGGGATCACCATGCTGGCCAAGACGCTGCCGCTCGGCACGCCGATCGAGATCACCGCCTGAAAATTTCACGTCTGCGTAGTAAGCTATGTGCGTGGGTACGCAGATAGCTGAACCGACGGACGTCCAGGTCGAGCGGGCCGTCGACACATTGAAGCTGCTGGCCGACCCCACGCGGCTCCGCATCCTGTGGGCCCTGCTCCACGGTGAGCACGCGGTCGGCGAGCTCGCCGAACATGTGGGCACGCCGGCGCCGGCGGTCTCGCAGCACCTGGCCAAGCTGCGGCTGGCCCACCTCGTCCAGACCCGGCGGGACGGCAACCGCATCTACTACCTCGCCGACGACGACCATGTCCGCAAACTCGCGGAGGTGGCCCTGTTCCACGCCGGCGCGCCCGGGCAGGATGGGAGAACCGCATGAGCGACGATCACGATCACGATCACGGACCCGACCACGATCACGATCACGACCACGACCACGACCACGACCACGACCACGACCACGATCACGATCACGACCACGATCACGATCACGACCACGACCACGACCACGATCACGAGGTCGGGCACCCTGCCGGGCACCTCGACGACGCCAGCGCCGGCCACGACGGCCACGATCACGCCCACGACGACCATGACCACGGGCACGATCACCACGGTCACGGCGAGGGCCACGACGACCACGACCACGACCACGACCACGACCACGACCACGACCATGAGCACGCCCACCCGGGCGGGCTGCGGGGGTTCGTGCGCTCGATCTTCTCGCCCCACAGCCACGACGCCGCCGACTCGGTCGACCGCGCCCTCGAAGCCAGCCGGGACGGCATGCGGGCCCTGAAGATTTCCCTCGTCGGGCTGGCCGTCACCGCCGTCCTCCAGGTCATCATCGTGCTGATCAGCGGCTCGGTGGCCCTGCTGGCCGACACGGTCCACAACTTCGCCGATGCCCTGACCGCCGTTCCGCTGGCCATCGCCTTCTGGATCGGTCGTCGCCCGCCGAACAAGCGCTACACCTACGGGTACGGGCGGGCCGAGGACCTGGCCGGCATCTTCATCGTGGCCATGATCGCCCTGTCGGCCGCAGTGGCGGCGTGGGAGGCGGTGAACCGGCTCGTCAACCCCAGCGAGGTGAAGAACGTCGGCTGGGTCATCGCCGCCGGCGTGATCGGCTTCATCGGCAACGAGCTCGTCGCCGTCTACCGCATCCGGGTCGGTCGTCGCATCGGGTCGGCCGCGCTCGTGGCCGACGGGCTCCACGCCCGCACCGACGGTGTCACCTCACTCGGTGTCGTGATCGGCGGGCTGGGCGTCGCCGCCGGGTGGGACGCGGCCGACCCCCTGGTCGGCCTGCTGATCACCGTCGCCATCCTCTTCGTCCTGAAGAATGCGGCCCGCGACATCTACCACCGGTTGATGGACAGCGTGGACCCCGACCTGGTCGACTCCGTGGAAGCGGTCCTCGCCGGCGTGCCCGGCATCCAGGCGGTCGAGCGGGTCAGCATCAGGTGGATCGGCCACGAGCTGCGGGCGGAGGCCGACGTGGTGTCCGACAGCCGCCTGACCGTCGCCGAGAGTCACCGCATCGCCGAGGAGGCCCACCACCTCCTGCTGCACCGCATTCCGAAACTGGCCCGGGCCACGATCCACACCAACCCCTGCAACCACGACGGCCTCGATCACCATCTGGTGACCGAGCACCACTTCTCCCGGCCCTGAGGAGTCAACGGGGCGGCGTGGGCACCCGGCCCAGGCGGTCGAGAGGAGGGCCCGACGACCGCAGCTCCCGGCGCACCAGGGGCAGGAACACCACCACCATGAACCCGAGCAGCAGCAGGCCCTCGACGATCTCCATCACCACGCCGGCCCACTGCTGGTCGGCCAGCTTGTCGATGCCCCAGACGGTGGGGAACTCCTCGTAGACCCGGTAGGGGACGGCGCGGGCCCACATGATCGAGCTGCCCACGACCGACGGCACCAGCGACTGGGCGAACACGTAGACCATCTGGTGGACCGGCGCCCGCAGGCGGGGCGCTTCCGGGAGAGGGCCGACCAGGGGCCACCACACCACCACCGACGCCAGCACGAGGGCCAGGTGCTGGCCGAAATGGGCGGGCCCCGACCGCACGGCGGCGGTGAGGAAGGGCGGCAGGTGGGTGAGGAGCGTGACGACGCTGAAGAGGGCCACCGCCGCCCAGGGCCGGGTCAGCCGGCGGAAGGCGCCCAGGACCCGACCGGGCAGCAGCCGGCGCCACAGCCACGCCGGCGTGCCCAGGATGAACAGCGGCGGCATGACCAGCGTGTAGGCCGAGTGCTGGATCATGTGGACGCTGTAGAGGTAGCCCTCGGCCAGGTCGTGCACCGGCCACTCCGAGAACACGAACAGCACACCGACGCCGGCGATCAGGAGCCGGACCTGGCGGCGGGTGTACGCCGGCCCGTCGGCGGCGAGCAGCCGGGGCCCGAGGCGGGTCAGGGCAAACCAATACCCGAGCGCGACAACCGCCACCAGGGCGGCGACGTCGGGATGGAGGTGGGGCGACAGCGGCGACCCGGAGGGGTCGCCGTGGGCCACGATCACAGCACGGCGTCGCGGTGGTCGGCCGTCTCGCACTGGATGGTGGAGTGGGCCACCCCGTAGCCGTCACGGAGCAGGTTGCCGACCGAATCGAGCACGGCATGGGCGTCGGCGCCGTCGGCCACGACCACGTGGCACGACGCCGCCTCGATCCCCGACGTCAGCGTCCATATGTGCAGGGCGTGGACAGCGGCCACCCCGGGCAGGCCGATCAGCCGCTGTTCGACGGCGGCCACGTCGACGTGCGGTGGGGCGATCTCCATGATGATCCGCACCGCCTGGGCGCACAGGCGCCAGGTGCGGGGCAGGATGAACAGCCCGATGGCGGCCGCGATGAGGGGGTCGGCATAGGTCCAGCCGGTGACCCCGACCACGACGGCGGCCACCATGACGCCGACCGAGCCCACGGTGTCGGCCAGGACCTCCAGGTAGGCGGCCCGCACGTTGATGCTCTCCGACGATCCGGCCCGCAGGAGCCGAAAGCACAGGAGGTTCACCACCAGGCCGGCGGCGGCGACGGCCAGTACGGCGCCGACGGCCACATCCGGGGGATCGGACACCCGGTGCCAGGCGTCGACGAGGATCCAGCCGGCGACGGCGAAGAGGACCACCCCGTTGGCGAGGGCGGCGAGCACCTCGAGGCGGTAGGTGCCCCAGGTGCGCTGCGAGGACGACGGCTTCGACGCCAGGTGGACGGCGGCCAGCGCCATGCCCAGGCCGAGCACGTCCGTGCCCATGTGGGCCGCATCGGAGAGCAGGGCCAGCGAGCCGGTGGCCAGCCCCCCGGCCACCTCGGCCACCATGTAGGCGAGGGTGAGGACGAAGGCCGTCCGCAGTGGGCCGAGATGCCGCCCGCCGGCCGACGCCAGGCCGACGGCGTGGCTGTGACCGGGGCTGTCACCCGGGGCCGGGGGGTGTCGGTTCCGTCGCACGGCTCTGTGCCTCGATCGTACCCCGGTGTCCCCCTTTCCGATCTGGCTGCACTGACGTGCCTAAAGGCACGTAGCTGCAGCCAAATCGGACTCGGGGGCCCGGGCGCGACTCTGCCGGGCCCGAAGGCCCGGCAGAGGTCGAAACAGCTAGCTACTGACTGCTTCTAGCTACAGACTGCTTCTAGCTACAGAGTGTTACTTGCGCACCGAAGCGGTGACGGGGACGTCACGGCGGCGGGCCTGACGGACGAAGGCCACGAAGCCAGCGCCGAACAGGGCCAGACCGAGGGCGCCGAGGCCGACGGTCAGGGCGATGATGCCGGAGGACGACGGGGAAGAAGCAACCGTCGAGCCCGCGGAGGAAACGGCCGGGGTGACAACGGACTGGCCGTTGGCGCCGAGGATCTGGAAGCTCGCACGAGCCGGGGTGCCGTAGGCGTCAACGCCGGCGGCGCTCTTCTGGGTGGCCACGATCACGTAGTAGCCGGGCTGGCCCTCGGGGATCGCGAACGTCGCGGAGATGTTGCCAGCCTTGTCGGGCATGACACTGGCGAGCTGGGTGCCCTCGGTGCCGTTCCAACGCAGGACGACCGGGTCAGAAGCAGCCACGTTGGCCGAGTTCACGCGGAACGAGGAGCCGGTGACGGTGACGGAGTCGCCAGCCTTGCCAGCGGTGCTGGAAAGGTTGAGGGTGGCCAGGTTGGTGCAGGCGAAAGCCGCTGCGCCAGCGATGACCGATGCCGCTGCTGCGGCGCCGAAGACGGTCGTGACCTTCTTGCGGAGGTTCATGTCGTGATTGCCCACCTTCTGTTCGGTGCGGGACGCAGAGTGCTCCCGCCTTGCTGTTACCGGCGTGATTGTTCCATCCGGCCGCGAATGATTCAATAAGCCTGGATTTGGTCTACCGGAACCGCATCTAGGTGTCCGGCGCGTACACCGACTTTGCATCGCTGCCGACCTGCACCGATGGGGAAAGGCCTCAGTAGGTGCGCGATGCACCTATTGAGCGGTCCGACGCAACGAATACAATGCAGACGCCGAGGTCGGGGGGTCTCGCGGTTCTCCCCACCTTTTGCTGTAGCGAAACATGAAATCGATCGTGCCGCTCGGCACGAGATCGCACTTTTCAGCCAAGGAGGCAGCAGGGGATGAGGCAGGTACGCAGGTGGGCGATTGGCGGGGTAACCACCGCTGCCGCTGGGGTCTTCATGGCCGCAGCGGCGTGGGCGTGTGTCTCCGGTCCGGTGGTGAACCTCTCCACCATCAACGCCAAGGCGGGCCAGGAGGTCGGGATCACGGGGACGGGCTTCCAGGCCGCCAACCAGGTCCAGATCCGTTGGAACGCCCTTGACGGCCCGGTGCTCACCACGGTTCCGGCCCCCATCACGGGTGGCACACTCGACGCCAAGTTCACCGTTCCCGCGGGCACCAAGGCCGGCAGCTACGTCGTCATCGTCAACCAGACGAAGGCCGACGGGTCCCTCAGCCTGTCCCCGATCCGCGCCGTCATGAACGTGACCGGCGACGCCGGCAGCAACCCCGTCCTGGGCGCTCCTGCCGCTTCCACCGACACCGCGGCCCGTGCCAACGGCCTGGCCCGCAGTGACGACTCCATCAGCTTCGGCACGCTGGCCCTCGTGGCCCTCGGCGTCGGCGGCGTGGGCATGTTCCTCGCCGGCATGGCTGCTCTCTTCGCCGGTCGTCGGGGCACCTCCCCTGCGGCAGCCAAGGCTCGCAGCTAAGGGTTCGTCGCACCGATCTCGGCGGACTGCACGACCGCCGGCAGCATCCGGAGGTGTGGCCCCCTCGCCAGCGAGGGGGCCACACCTTGTTTTCGCCCCATTTCTCGAACACAGGAGATCTGCCTTGTTGAAGCACCGGTACGGTCGCCGCCTGGCGCTCGTGGGGGTGGGCCTCGTCGCCCTCGCCCAGGGCGTGGCCGGCGCCGCTCCCAACAAATCGCCCCTCGGCCCACCCACCCAGCCCATCCAGGCCACCAAGGGTGACGAGGACCCGCTCCGCACCTACTCCGGGCCCTTCATGGCCGTCGACCCCAGCAACTCGAACAACATCGTCGCCTCTACGGCCGACTTCCGCAGCCGCAAGTGCCTCCTGTTGCGCTCCGGTGACGGCGGGTCCACGTGGAAGAATCTCGACGCAGTGCCGGCCAACGCCTCGTACCCGTCCTGCATCAGCAATAACAGCAACGTGTTCCAGGGCCCGCTGGCCTTCGGTCGCAACAGCACCCTCTACTACGGCCTCGCCGGCTGGGACATCCAGGACCGCGCCGTCGGCTCCGGCGGCAACGTGAACATCCTCGTGGCCCGCTCCACCGATCTCGGCGAGACGTGGCAGACCGCCATCGTGCGCAACGTCCGCGGCAACGAGGGCGAGAAGGTCGAGAACAACCGCCCCGTCGGCCAGATCGCCGTCGACAGCAAGAGCGGCAAGGACGACATCGTCTACATCAGCTGGCAGTACTCGACGCCGTTCGTGACGGCGCCGAACGCCAACCCGACCCGGGCCGTCGTCGCCACCTCCGTCGACGGTGGCCGCACGTTCGGCGACCCGGTCGACATTGCCGACCCGGCGTGGCAGAACCCGGCGAACCGCCAGAAGGCCATGCAGTCCTACACCGCGACCACGCTCGCCCCGGGTGTGACCACCACCACCATCGCCCGGCCCGAAGGCAGCCGCGTGGCCCAGCCCGACCAGGCCGCCAACTTCGGCGGGCGCAACCCGGCGATCACCGTGGACAACAAGGGCCACGCCTACGCGCTGTGGTTCAACACCGGGGCCAACCTGGCCCCCGCCGTGCTGACCGGTGAGTTTGTGTCGGTGACCAGCGACAACGGCAAGACGTGGCAGGCCTACCAGGCCGGGCCCTACGGCCCGTACACCAACGGCATCGGGCGCATCGCCTGGAGCCCGGGCGGCGGCCCCCAGGGCACGGTCCACATCGTCTCCCAGGTCAACACCACGGTGACGCCGCAGAACACCTCGGGGATTGCGTCCTCGGCAACCATCGCCCACAAGATGTCCACGGATGGTGGCAAGACGTGGTCGGAGCCGAAGATCCTCCCCGACTTCGACGCCAAGGACATGTTCGTCGGGGTGATCCCGATGATCAGCGTGGCCCCCAACGGCCGGGTCGACGTGGCCTGGTGGGACACCCGGTCCGACCCCGGCATCCGCGGGAACGACGTCTACTACACCTACTCCAACGACGACGGGAAGACGTGGTCGAAGAACACCCGCGTCACCGACCGCACCATCGACCGTAAGTACGGTGTGTGGGGCAACAACTTCGACATGAGCTCACCCGTGGGCATCGCGTCGACCAACGCCTACGCCGTCTTCGGCTGGGACGACACCCGGAACACCGACACGTCGCTGGCGGCCAACTCCGGCTTCGGTGGCGGCACGACGGACATCTACACCTCGGCCGTCCAGTTCGAGGTCTTCGGTGCCGGGACGTCCAGCGCGGTCAAGGTCGCCCTGGCCGCCGTCGTCGGCGTCCTCGTCGTCGGCCTGATCCTGCTGGGCGTGAGCGTGAGCTCGAAGCGCCGCACCGGTGGCACCACGGAGAAGACCAAGGTGACCAGCGGCAAGGAGCCGGCCAAGGTCAAGTAGGCCCAGGCCCGCATCTGGCAGTGCAGCTCGTCGGCCGGCCGGCAGTCTTCGCAAGAAGCAGTCGGCCGGCCGACGACATTTTCTGAACGACACGAGGAGACCCAGCCCCACATGGCCAAGAAGACCAAGGACCCCAAGGCACCGCCCTCACCCGCCGACGACGACTCGAGGAAGAGGGACAGCCGGCGGAAGGCGATGATCTTCGCCATCCTGGCGTTCCCGGTGCTCCTCGGCTTCTACGCCACCCTGTTGTGGTGGTCCAGCCCCCGCACCGGGGGTCGGGAGCTGCGCCTCGACCAGTACATCACCCTGCTGCGCCAGGGCCGCATCTCCAGCGCCACCATCCTGGA